>NZ_AP025490.1:2634225-3292782 GCF_024347495.1 Vibrio gallaecicus
CTATTCTTCATTATCTTATTTAGCTCGTTTCCCTATTGATGAGCTAAAAATTGACCGAGCATTCATCATGAATGTTGACACTTTGCCAAAGCAAGTGACTGTGATTGAAAACATTATCAATTTAGGTAAATCACTCGATTTAACGGTTGTTGCTGAAGGTGTTGAAACACGCGAGCAAGCCACACTTCTTTCCAATCTTAATTGCAGCTCTATACAAGGGTTTCACTTTTATCGACCTCAACCAAAAGAAGAAGTTGAAGAGTTGTTTGCACAAAATCGCCGTCATAAAAACTGATTTTCTTATTTAAACACCTGCCCTTCCCTACTCCTTATTGAGTAAAACTCGATTTATCCATCTAAACCTGCCCCACATCAATTATGGTATTCATAATTCTTCATAAAATGCTCGCTTCAATTTTATCCTATTGGTATCAAGCAAATGGAACTCCTATGCCCAGCAGGCAACTTACCTGCTTTAAAAACAGCAATTGATTGTGGTGCAGATGCGGTTTATATCGGATTCAAAGATGATACTAACGCTCGCCATTTTGCTGGTTTGAATTTTGCCGGAAAAAAACTGGACCGTGCTGTCCAATATGTTCATGACCGAAATAAAAAAATCCACGTTGCACTCAACACTTTTGCACATCCTAATGGGTTTGAACGCTGGACGAACGCAGTCGATAACGCTGCCGCACTTGGTGTTGATGCGCTGATCGTTGCAGATATTGCTGTGTTGGAGTATGCAGCTAACAAATACCCAGATCTTGAACTTCACCTATCTGTTCAGGCATCCGCGACTAACATTGCAGCGATAGATTTCTACAAGCAAAACTTCAATGTAAAACGAGTCGTGCTGCCTCGCGTACTGTCAATTCATCAAGTAAAACAACTTTCTCGTAACATCACTTCTGACGTTGAACTTGAAGTTTTCGCATTTGGCAGTCTTTGTATTATGGCAGAAGGTCGTTGTTACCTTTCTTCATACATGACGGGTGAGTCTCCTAACACTGTAGGCGCTTGTTCACCAGCAAAGTATGTACGCTGGCAAGAAACAGAATCAGGGTTAGAATCTCGTTTAAATGAGATATTAATTGATAAATATGCCGCAGGTGAAAATGCAGGATACCCTACACTTTGTAAAGGACGTTTTGATGCGAATATTGATGGCGAACGTAAGCGCTATCACGCATTAGAAGAGCCTACTAGCCTGAATACCTTATCCATGATACCAGAGCTTTTTGCTGCAAATGTTGCTTCAGTGAAGATTGAAGGACGCCAACGTAGCCCAGCGTATGTTGAACAAGTAACTCGAACATGGCGCGCAGCTATTGACCGGTACTTAGCAAACCCAAAACAATATCATGTGGAGCCTTCTTGGAATGCTGCATTGGCTAATGTATCTGAAGGTACTCAAACTACCCTGGGTGCTTACCACCGTAAATGGCAATAATAAATAGATGGAGAATTCTATGAAATACGCATTAGGGCCTCTATTATATTTTTGGCCAAAACAAGATGTTGAAAGTTTTTACGAACAAGCAAAAAATAGTTCAGCGGATATTATTTATCTGGGTGAATCTGTGTGTTCAAAACGTCGAGAAATGAAAACTAAACACTGGCTTGATATCGCTAAAGATTTATCGTCTACCGGTAAACAGGTCGTGTTATCGACAATGGCATTGCTGGAAGCACCAAGCGAAGTGAACATCATGAAGAAGTACATCGATAATGGTGACTTTGCTATTGAAGCAAATGATGTATCTGCAATCCAACTGGCTAGTGAAAGCAAAGTGCCTTTTGTTGTAGGTCCTGCTGTAAATACTTATAACGCTCACACGTTAAACCTATTCTTAAAGCAAGGAATGACGCGCTGGTGCATGCCAGTTGAGCTTTCTCGCGAATGGTTGAGCAATATAATGGCACAATGCGAAGAGCTAAATATTCGTAATAAGTTTGAAGTCGAAGTATTCAGCCATGGCTATTTACCTTTAGCGTATTCAGCACGTTGCTTTACCGCTCGTGCAGAGAATAAAGCGAAAGATGACTGTGAAACTTGCTGTATTAAGTACCCAACAGGCTTACAAGTAGACAGCCAAGAAGGGCAATCAGTCTTCAACTTAAACGGTATTCAAACTCAGTCTGGCTACTGCTATAATTTAGTGAATGACTTACCGAGTATGAATGAATTAGTTGATGTGGCTAGGCTTAGCCCATTAGGTGTTGATACATTCTCTGAAGTTGAAAAGTTCAAAGCTAATGAGCAAGGCTTAAAACCTCAACCTATTTCAGATAGACAATGTAATGGTTATTGGCATCAATTGGCGGGGTTAAGCGTTAAGAATATCTAGATATTCAGTACAGCTTTACACCACTCGATATCATAAAAAGGTCCAGCTAACGCTAGACCTTTTTCTGTTTATAAAGAGTTCACATCAGAATATCTATACCATCACTGGTTGTTCTGAAGGTGGGTTTAGCTTCTTAACATCTTTTAGTAACATCACTATCACTACTAAACTCAGTGCAATATTTGAAATTGGGTACGCAATCCATACACCGGTTAGCCCCCAGACTTTAGGAAGTAGGTACAAGAATGGCAGTTGGATCAGCATATTGCCGATAGTCACAAACATTGCCTTACTGCCACGGTTCACGGACTGATAATAAGCAGCTGCGACCACCAAAAAACCATCTAGGAACAGTGCAAACATATGTAGCCTTAACCCTAGAACAGCCCCTTCCACTAATTCTGTGTTATTTGAATTGAATACAGATACCGCCTGGTAAGGGAAGATATTCAATACGATTACAAACACCAAACCACCAACGACAGACGTTACCATTGCTATATTAAGCAACTTACGCATGTTTTCGGGGTTCTTAGCTCCATAGTTATAACTCATTAATGGTTGCATACCATTCGCAACCCCTTCTACCGTGAGATAATAAACAGTCACAATATAGCCAATAATAGCGTAAGCACCAATTAACACAGAACTACCATACTGGGTAAATAGCGCATTATGTACAGCGACCATCATTGAGCCATAGGCATACATAAAGAAGCTTGAAATACCAATAGTCAGAATAGTAGGTACAAACTCCAATCGTAAAACCAAACACTTAAGCGTTAAGCGAACTTTGGCTCTTTTAGAGAAAAAATATAAGATACCTAAAAGAGTTACCGTCATTTGAGCAATTCCGGTAGCAATCGCAGCACCTCTAAGTTCCCACTGTAAATGGGCAATAAAAATATAATCGAGCACGATATTGATAACCGCACCGACAATCATCAAGATAGTTGCCAAATTAGGGCTGTCGTCATTTCTCAATAGGAAAGGAATCGCAATCGACCCTAATGAAAAAACACTCGCAACAATTAAGATGTCGAGATATTGAACCCCAAGCTCTAGAACTCTTCCGCTTGCTCCTTGCAAGGCCAAGAAATCATCGGAGAAAAACCATAATGTTGTCGCAACAATAGGGGCAAGTATAAGCAACATTAAAAAACCAGTGGCTAAAGTTTGCTTAGCTTCTAAAGGCTTTTGCTCACCTTGCTTGATTGAAACCAGAGCTCCCGTACCCACGCCTATCATCATCCCTATCCCTAAAATAGTTCCGATCACAGGCCAAGCAACGTTAATTCCAGCTAAGCCGTCAGCTCCCACATAACGACCAATAAAAATGCCATCTACAACTTGGTATAAACCATTCACCAGCATTGCTGCGACTGTAGGGATTGTATATCGCCAGAACTGGCGGTTAATTGAATTACTCATCAAGGTATCTCTATTTCCGAGAATATAGTCTTCTTTAAGTGCAGTTTGTACGTTAGCAATTTAGTTAACATAGCTAACTATTTACTTAAATCAGAGAAACTTATTTCAACGCTTTAGTCAAAAGCAGGTTTAACTGCTCTAACTCTTCACGTGATAATTTTTTTTCTAATCCTTTAGACATAATTCCATATACATGGCTTTCTTCTTGTAAGCCTATTATTGCTTTTTCCGTCAGCTCAATTCGCTTCGCGCGTGAGTCTTCCGTGCACATTTTTCTCTGTACCAGCCCTTTTCGCTCTAAGCGTTGTACCATATTGGTGGCAGATGGCTTTGTCACTTCCATTTCCACAGCTAAATCAGTTAATCGAATCGGCTCTGGAGCCAACTGAATCACTTTTAAGTAGTCGTACTCATTAAAGCTCAACTGGTTAATAGGATCTTCTTTACTATGAATTCGCCAAACTTTAGCAGCAAAACGTTCTATTTTTTCTAAGTTAGACGTTAACATAAACAACCCAATTAGTTAGCATGGCTAACTATAATACTCTGTGAGTTTATTTTGGCAAGAAAAAACCGCTGACAGGCAGCGGTTCACGATGAAACTAGTTATATACAACAATGCTTGTAAAAAATTATCTATTACTGAGCTTGCTCTATTTCCTTGAGCTTAGCTTGAGCAATACGCTCAGCCTGAAGCTGCTCGAAAATACGTCCCAACTCTAAGAAAGAATATCGATGTTCTACATACTCATAAACATTGAATGATAACGCGAGTTTATAAAGTGAGATAGCATTCGCGTAGTCACCAGCTAAATGGTGACGCTTGGCTAAATAGAAATACGTTTCCGTTAATCTTTGTGCTAGCAATGTGTTGTCACGGGTTCCTGATAAGATAGCTTTAAACGCTTGTTCTTCAGTAATATCCCCTAGCATAATAGCAACAAGCACCCAACCCCATTGTTCATCACGAGCGCTGTAGCGTTGTTCTAAATCTTTTTTCGCTTGTTCAGGCGTTAGTTCATTTTGAATCACATAAAGCCATAAAGCACGGAATGGATCGCTAGGGTCATCTTTGTAATGTTTCAACATTTCTTCATTGGCTAAGTCATATCGTTCACCATAATAAAGCGCAATTGAACGATTTCTTTCAGCATAAGAGTTACTAGGATCAAGCTCTAACGTTGAATCAAATGCTTCATAAGCCGCATCAAATTCACCTATTTGAGTAAAGTACACGCCCAATAAATTGAAGATATCCGGTTGAGCGGGATTAAGAGAAAGTGACTGGTTAAAGTCAAGACGAGCTAAATCACGTAGACCTACGCTATCGTAATAATTACCGCGTTCAAATAGCATCTTTGCTCGAACTTCTTTTTTTAAATCAGTACGTTGTAGTAACTGAGTTAACCGAGCTATTTGAACTTCTTGTTGGACGCTAGCCTGCAGAGGCACAGCCATTGGAGGGTAAACCCATTGCTGAGTAATCTTATCAGATGTTGATGCACAACCAGTCAGCGTGAGTAACACACACAAGCTCGCGGTTTGAAACCATTTCACGAATAAATACTCCTATAAGACCGCAATAAAAAAAGGGGAGCGATATGCTCCCCTTTATAACATGCTTTAGTATTGATAGGTTAGAAATCACCAAAAAGCGATAAACCTATCATAGGCTGATTACTCAGCAGCTGGTGCTTCACCTTCAGCTGGAGTTTCAACTGCTTCTTTCATGCTTAGACGTACACGGCC
The DNA here is from genome assembly GCF_024347495.1 of Vibrio gallaecicus. Lineage (NCBI taxonomy): Bacteria > Pseudomonadati > Pseudomonadota > Gammaproteobacteria > Vibrionales > Vibrionaceae > Vibrio > Vibrio gallaecicus. Next base: position 2,639,757 of record NZ_AP025490.1, read on the forward strand.
TTGACGGTCAATCTCAAGAACCTTAACTGGTACTTCTTGACCTTCAGTTAGGTAGTCAGACACTTTTTCAACACGCTTATCAGCGATTTGAGAAATGTGTACTAGACCATCTTTACCAGGAAGAATCGTTACGAATGCACCAAAGTCAGCTAGACGAGCAACTTTACCTTGGTAGATACGACCAACTTCAACTTCAGCAGTGATCTCTTCGATACGACGAATAGCTTCTTTAGCTGCTGCGCCTTCAGTTGCAGCAATCTTGATTGTGCCATCGTCTTCGATTTCGATTGTAGTACCCGTTTCTTCACAAAGAGCACGGATAACTGCGCCGCCTTTACCGATAACATCTTTGATCTTATCAGAGTTGATCTTCATCATGTGGATACGTGGAGCGAACTCAGAGATATCTTCACGAGCACCAGAGATAGCTTCATCCATTACAGAAAGGATGTGCTTACGTGCACCTTGCGCTTGGTTAAGTGCAATTTGCATGATCTCTTTAGTGATACCTTCGATCTTGATGTCCATTTGAAGTGCAGTGATACCAGCGTTAGTACCTGCTACTTTAAAGTCCATGTCACCTAGGTGATCTTCGTCGCCAAGGATGTCAGAAAGAACAACGAAATCGTCGCCTTCTTTAACAAGACCCATTGCGATACCCGCAACAGAAGCTTTGATTGGAACACCAGCATCCATAAGTGCTAGAGATGTACCACATACAGAAGCCATTGAAGAAGAACCGTTAGATTCTGTGATTTCCGATACAACACGAACTGTGTATGGGAATTCGTCAACAGAAGGCATTACTGCTTGGATACCACGTTTAGCAAGCTTACCGTGACCAATTTCACGACGCTTAGGAGAACCAACGAAACCAGTCTCACCTACACAGTATGGAGGGAAGTTGTAGTGTAGAAGGAAGTTATCTTTCTTCTCACCCATTAGGCTGTCAATGATTTGTGCATCACGTTGTGTACCAAGCGTTGCTGTAACAAGAGCTTGAGTTTCACCACGAGTGAATAGAGAAGAACCGTGTGTACGTGGAAGAACACCTGTACGTACGTCTAGCGCACGAACCATGTCTTTTTCACGACCATCAATACGAGGGTTGCCAGCGATGATGCGGCTACGTACTACGTTTTTCTCTAGAGAACCAAGCATGCCGCGGATTTCGCGCTCATCTAGGTTTTCATCTTCAGCAAGAAGTGCAGCTACAGCTTCAGTTTTGATTGTGCCAACTTGCTCATAACGAGCCATTTTCTCAGTGATCTGGTACGCGTCAGATAGACGAGTTTCAGCTTGCTCAGCAACTTTAGCTTTAAGTTCAGTGTTAACTGCTGGCGCTTCCCAGTTCCAAGATGGAGTTGCAACTTCAGCAGCAAACTCGTTGATTGCTTTGATTACAACTTGTTGTTGGTCGTGGCCGTAAACAACAGCTGAAAGCATTTCTTCTTCAGATAGGTTATCTGCTTCAGATTCAACCATTAGTACTGCGCCTTCTGTACCAGACACAACTAGGTCTAGTTTAGAGTTTTCAAGCTCAGTATTTGATGGGTTAAGAACTAGTTCACCGTCGATGTGACCAACACGTGCAGCACCGATAGGACCATTGAATGGAGCACCAGAGATAGCAAGTGCAGCAGACGTTGCGATCATAGTGATCATGTCTGGGTTTACGTCAGGGTTGATAGAAACAACCGTAGCGATAACTTGAACTTCGTTTTTAAACGCACTTGGGAAAAGTGGACGAATTGGACGGTCAATCAGACGAGCTGTTAGCGTTTCGCCTTCAGATGGACGGCCTTCGCGCTTGAAGAAACCACCAGGGATTTTACCCGCAGCGTATGTACGCTCTTGGTAGTTAACTGTTAGAGGGAAGAAGTCTTGACCTGCAACAGCTTCTTTCTTAGCAACAACAGAAACGAATACTGATGTATCATCCATAGTTGCCATTACAGCAGCAGTAGCTTGACGTGCAATTACGCCCGTTTCTAGAGTAACGGTGTGGTTACCGTACTGGAACGATTTTACAACTGGTTTTTCAAACATTGTATATCCTTAGCTCTAAAGTCATGACTTTAGATTAAGTGAATAATGACTCAAGATATTACCAATCGCGACTAGTGAAAAGGGACTCAGAATAGTGACTCTTTACATGAGTTCACGCGCCGAATTAAGACTAAATCCGCCTTTGAATAGTCGCGACCTATTGGCCGACATCTGTGACTGTAATCTCTTGAGAGGTTGAGTGCCTAACGTGAAAACGCTATAGGCGGGCGTAGTATAAACTATTTTTATTAGGAGAGATATTTCCTATCAGAAAAAGCCAGACGATATTCTGAGCATCCGGTCAGCCATTTTCTTACAGGCACAAAAAAAGGAGCATAAATGCTCCTTTTCTTCAAACTGTCTTTGCAGACATCGCTATTAGCGACGTAGGCCTAGACGCTTGATTAGGTCTTGGTAACGAGCAAGGTTTTTGCCTTTCAAGTAATCAAGAAGCTTACGACGGCTAGAAACCATACGTAGTAGACCACGACGGCTGTGGTGATCGTGTTTGTGCGCTTTGAAGTGACCTTGTAGGTGGTTGATAGAAGCAGTAAGTAGTGCTACTTGTACTTCTGGTGAACCTGTGTCGCCTTCAGATTGTGCGTATTCTGCAACGATTGCTGCTTTAGTTTCTGCATTCAGAGACATAAATCTCTCCTGATAAGAGTAAGTTTATATTTGTAGCAGCCAATCTCTGATTCAGCCGCTACGCGAGCCGAGGATTATAGGGAAGTTTACGAGTTGGTGCAATAACAATCGAACCCGTGAAAAACGAAAAAAGCGAACTACCTAAATCAGGCGTTCGCTTTCTGTCTTATTTATCAACTTTTCAATGCGAAAAGCTAATATCTAACTAGATTTACACATTAAACTTGTGGCTCTTCATCTCTGAAAACAACCAGACGCTTTGGTGCAACTCGACCATCTTCAGCAATTTGAGCAACGCCAACAAACAACTTCTCTTCGCCGCTTGTCATGCGTACAGTGCCTTCGGCTGGTGCTCCGGATACTTGAACTGGCATACCATGTTGAACAAGGTCAGTCAGCTCTGCATTCAGGTTTACTTCTGGTAAATCTTCAACGGCAGTGTCCATCGGCATTAGCAGAGGATCGAGTAGCTCTTTAGGTGCAATCTCTTGTTCCTGAGCTTGCTCTAAAATCGCGTTTAACTGCTCCAAAGTCACCATGCGCTCGTACGGGTACTTTGCAACACCAGTACGGCGAAGCATTGTAACGTGAGCACCACAACCTAACATTTCACCAAGATCGTCGGTGATTGTGCGGATGTAAGTGCCTTTCGAACAATGTACTTCCATCTCAACTTCATTACCTTCAAAACGAAGTAGCTCGATAGAGTAAACAGTGATCTTACGAGATTCACGAGGAACTTCGATACCAGCACGTGCGTATTCATATAAAGGCTTACCTTGATACTTCAATGCTGAGAACATTGATGGTATCTGGTCGGTTTCGCCCTTGAAGCTTGCAATACACTGTTCAAGCTGCTCTTGAGTCACGTTAACATCACGAGTCTCTACCACTTCACCATCAGAGTCAGAGGTATTGGTACGCTCACCAAGCTTAGCGATCACCACGTAGCGTTTATCAGAATCTAGAAGAAACTGAGAAAACTTCGTCGCTTCACCAAGACAAATTGGCAGCATGCCAGTCGCAAGAGGATCCAGAGCACCTGTGTGCCCAGCTTTCTCTGCAAAGTAAATGCGTTTTACTTTTTGCAGTGCATCATTAGATGAGATACCAGTTGGTTTATCTAACAGAATTACCCCGTTTATTGGGCGACCTTTACGACGGCGAGCCATTACTCTTCACCTTTTACTTCTGTATCTTCATCACGACCAGCTTCATGCTGCTTACGCTTGTCTTCACTCAAAACTTCACTTACTAAGTTAGACATACGCATACCTTCAACTAATGTATCGTCATATGTAAAACGAACTTCAGGAGTCAGGCGGTGGCGAATACGCTTACCTAGAGCCATACGGACTGGCACTTCGTGCTCTTTAAGAGCAGCAAGACATGATTGAGGTGTTTGCTCACCGATACATAGGAAAGTCACGAACACTTTTGCGTATGCAAGATCACGAGACACTTCTACGTCTGAGATCGTAACCATACCAATGCGTGAGTCACGGACTTCACGTTGCAAGATAAGTGCTAGCTCTTTTTGTAGCTGCTGAGACACACGTTGTGTGCGGCTAAATTCTTTTGACATTTTCTTTTCTCACTTAGAAAGATGGGGGGCTTGGTAATAACCAGCCCCCCATGGTGTATTCAACAACCGATTACTTATTACCTTTACTAGTAATGTTAGTAACCTTAGTCAATATGTCGAGTCGTACAGACTGGTTAGTCTAGAGTACGTTGAACCTCAACGATTTCGAATACTTCGATCTGGTCACCAACGCGAACGTCGTTGTAGTTCTTAACGCCAACACCACACTCGTAACCATTTTTAACTTCTTGAACATCATCTTTAAAGCGACGAAGTGACTCTAGTTCACCTTCGTAGATAACAACGTTTTCACGAAGAACGCGGATTGGGTTGTTACGCTTAATGATACCTTCAGTCACGATACAACCAGCGATTGCGCCGATCTTAGGAGACTTAAATACGTCACGAACTTGAGCAAGACCAATAATCTCTTGACGGAATTCAGGAGCAAGCATACCGCCCATCGCCTGTTTCACTTCGTCGATCAGTTGGTAAATGATTGAGTAGTAACGTAGGTCAAGGTTTTCATTCTGAACAGTACCACGCGCAGTTGCGTCAGCACGAACGTTGAAACCAAGGATAATAGCGTTAGAAGCTGCTGCAAGCGTTGCATCAGTTTCAGTAATACCACCAACACCAGAACCTACGATGTTCACTTTAACTTCGTCAGTTGAAAGTTTCAGTAGAGAGTCAGCGATTGCTTCAACAGAACCTTGAACGTCTGCTTTTAGTACAACGTTAAGTTCAGCAACTTCACCAGCTTCCATGTTTGCGAACATGTTTTCTAGTTTAGCTTTTTGTTGACGAGCTAGTTTAACATCACGGAATTTACCTTGACGGTAGTTAGCTACTTCACGTGCTTTACGCTCATCACGTACAACAGTCGCTTCGTCGCCTGACGAAGGAACACCAGAAAGACCTAGAATTTCTACAGGAATAGATGGACCTGCAGTTTCGATGTCTTTTCCGTTTTCATCGCGCATTGCACGAACACGACCGTACTCTTGACCACAAAGAACGATGTCGCCTTTGTTTAGAGTACCAGACTGTACTAGTACTGTTGCAACTGGACCGCGACCTTTATCAAGACGAGATTCAACAACAACACCAGACGCCATGCCTTCTTTAACTGCTGTAAGTTCAAGAACTTCAGACTGAAGAAGGATTGCTTCTAGAAGACCTTCGATGTTTGTCCCCTGTTTAGCTGAGATGTGAACGAACATGTTCTCACCGCCCCATTCTTCAGGGATAACGTCGTATTGAGCTAGCTCATTCTTAACGTTGTCTGGGTTTGCACCCTCTTTATCGATCTTGTTCACAGCAACAATCAGAGGAACGCCTGCCGCTTTCGCGTGCTGGATTGCTTCGATTGTTTGTGGCATTACGCCATCGTCTGCTGCAACGACTAGTACAACGATATCTGTCGCTTGAGCACCACGAGCACGCATGGCAGTAAACGCCGCGTGTCCAGGAGTATCAAGGAAAGTGATCATACCGTTATCAGTATCTACGTGGTAAGCACCAATGTGCTGCGTGATACCGCCAGCTTCGCCAGAAGCAACGTGTGCTTTACGAATGTAATCAAGTGTTGAAGTTTTACCGTGGTCAACGTGACCCATGATAGTAACAACAGGAGCACGACCTTCAGCGATTGCATCGCTATCACGATCCGCTAGTACTGCTTCTTCAAGTTCATTTTCTTTACGAAGAATAACCTTGTGACCCATTTCTTCAGCAACAAGAGCTGCTGTTTCTTGGTCGATCACTTGGTTGATAGTCGCCATAGCGCCCATCTTCATCATAACTTTAATTACTTCAGTTGCTTTAACTGACATTTTGCTAGCCAGTTCAGAAACAACGATTGTTTCGCCAATAGCAACATCAGACTTAGCAACAGTTGCAGATTTATCAAAACCTTGCTGCATTGAAGTTGGTTTAGCAAGCTTACCTTTACCACCACGACCACGTTGGTTGCGACCACCACGGTTATTGCCTGGTTGAGTAGCTGGAGCAGCTTTCTTCTTACGACGACGAGGAGCTTTCTCGTCTTTTTTATCCGCTGCATCTTCTGCTTCACGAGCGTAAGTAGAAGTCGTAACATGGTAATCCGCAGATTTTTCTTGTTCTTTCTTCTTCTTCTCTTCTTCAGACCAACGTTCTTGGTTTTCTTCTGCTAGCTTACGAGCATCTTCAACTAGTTTTGCAGCTTCAGCTTCAGCTTTACGCGTTGCTTCTTGCTCCTGACGTACTTTTAGCTCATCAGCTTCTTTCTTCGCTTGTGCGTTTGTGTCTGCGTTCTTTGAATTCATGTCTTTTTTAGCCTTATCAGCTTGTGCGCGTTTTGCCTTTTCTTCAGCTTCACGTTTAGCGTCTGCTTCACGTTTTACTTTCTCTTCGGCTTCGCGCTGTGCTTTCTCTGCAGCTACACGTTGCGCTTGCTCTTCAGCTTCGCGTTGTGCTTTATCTTCCGCTTCACGAGTATCAGCTTCTTCGGCTTCTCGTTTCGCTTCATCTTCGATTGTGCTGCGCTTTACGTAAGTACGCTTCTTACGTACCTCAACTTGAACATCCTTACTCTTACCGCCTCCAGCGGCAACACTTAACGTGCTGCGGGTTTTGCGTTGAAGAGTTAAGCGAGTCGGTTCAGTTTCACCAGAAGTGTCACCATGTTCTTTTTTCAGGTGAGTAAGCAAACTTTGCTTTTCTGCATCTGAAACTTGATCCGATCCTGCTTTCTTCATTCCTGCATCAGCAAGTTGTTCAATTAAGCGGTCAACTGGCGTACCAATCTCTTCACTCAGTGCTTTAACTGTTAATTGTGTCATACCGCTCTCTCCTTGCTGAGTTATTCTTCGTCGCCGAACCAACAGATGTTACGCGCAGCCATGATAAGCTCACCTGCACGTTCTTCTGTTAGATCTTCAATACCTTCTAGTTCATCAACACCTTGATCAGCTAAATCTTCAAGTGTTGCAACACCTTTTGCTGCTAACTTGTAAGCCATCTCACGCTCAAGACCTTCTAGTGCAAGTAAGTCTTCTGCTGGCTCAACACCATCAAAAGTTTCTTCTTTAGCAAGCGCTAGAGTAGTCAGAGCATCTTTCGCACGGTTACGTAGCTCTTCAACGATGCCTTCATCTAGACCATCGACTTCAAGAAGTTCGTTTACTGGAACGTATGCTACTTCTTCTAAAGTAGAGAAACCTTCTTCTACAAGCATTTGAGCGAAGTCTTCTTCGATATCTAAGTGCTTCATGAAGTTTTCAATTGAAGCAACCGCTTCTTCTTGGTGTTTCTTCTGAAGATCAGCAACTGTCATTACATTCAGTTCCCAACCAGTGAGTTGAGAAGCTAGACGTACGTTTTGACCGCTACGACCGATAGCTTGAGCTAGGTTATCTGCTTCTACTGCGATATCCATTGAGTGCGCATCTTCATCAACGATGATAGAAGCTACATCTGCAGGAGCCATTGCATTGATAACAAATTGTGCCGGGTTATCATCCCAAAGCACGATATCAATACGCTCACCGCCAAGATCATTAGAAACCGCTTGTACACGTGCGCCACGCATACCAACACAAGCCCCTACAGGGTCAATGCGTTTATCATTGGTTTTCACTGCGATTTTAGCACGCGAACCAGGATCTCGAGCCGCACCTTTTAATTCAATCAGTTCTTCACCAATTTCAGGTACTTCTACGCGGAATAGTTCAGCTAGCATTTCAGGCTTAGAGCGAGTAATGAATAACTGGAAACCACGAGCCTCTGGCTTAACTGCGTAAAGCAAACCACGTACTCGGTCACCTGGACGGAAGTTTTCACGTGGAAGTTGGTCATCACGAAGGATTACCGCTTCAGCGTTGCTACCTAGATCTAAGATAATTGTGTCACGGTTAACTTTCTTAACAACACCAGTAACTAACTCACCTTCATTATCGATGAACTGTTCAACAATTTGAGCGCGCTCAGCTTCACGTACTTTTTGTACAATAACTTGCTTAGCGGTTTGAGTCGTAATACGGTCAAATGTAACTGACTCGATATCATCTTCAATGAAACCACCTAGTTCGATTTCAGGATCATCGTACTGTGCAGCTTCGAAAGAGATCTCTTTTGTTGGGAATTCAACAACTTCAACAGCTTCCCAACGACGGAAAGTCTCAAAGTTACCCGTTTTACGATCGATTTCTACACGAACTTCAATTTCAAATTCGCTTTTCTTCTTAGTTGCTGTTGCAAGCGCGATTTCAAGCGCTTCAAAAATACGCTCACGAGGAACTGCTTTCTCATTTGAAACAGCTTCTACTACCGCTAAAATTTCTTTGTTCATTAATCTAGCCTCTTAAGCTTTTCTCACGAGGAGAACTAAAATTTAGGGATCAGGTTAGCTTTCGAAATATTACTTAGTGGAAACTCTTCTGTGTTCCCTTCAGCTAATATTGAAATAGTCTCACCATCAACAGATTGGATATCACCTTTCCATTTACGACGGTTGGCTACAGCCATTTTCAAAACAATGCTTACCTCGTGACCAATAAATTGTTGGTAATGCTCAGCTTTGAATAGTGGTCTTTCTAGACCTGGTGAAGACACTTCAAGGTTGTAAATCACTGAAATTGGATCTTCAACGTCTAATACTGCACCTACTTGATGACTTACTTCAGCACAATCATCTACAAAAATACCATTTTCATGATCAATGTAGATACGTAGCGTTGAGTGCTCACCCGCACGAATAAATTCTAATCCAACTAACTCATAACCTGACGCAGCTACAGGAGCTTCAAGCATTTCAGTAAGTTGTCTTTCTAAACCAGTCATTTAACCACTCCAGAAACAAAAAAAGGGCTCAAAGCCCAATTTAAATTCCAAGCAAACATTACCTAAATGCATTTATAAATGCTTAGATAACAAAAAACCCCGTATAAGCCGGGGTTTTTGTTGCTGGACCCTGATTCGTTAAGCAATTATCTAATAAGATTAATACTTAACTCGTAGTGAGGTTCACACTACGTAAACTTGCTACCAACTTTCACACATAGCGTGCTTTGAAAATTGGTTGCGGGAGCCGGATTTGAACCGACGACCTTCGGGTTATGAGCCCGACGAGCTACCAAACTGCTCCATCCCGCGTCCGACTTGTGAGCATTATACGCCCAACAAGATGTTTTACAAGTTTGTAAACATGGTGCCGAGAGAGGGACTCGAACCCTCACACCCTAAGGCACTAGCACCTCATGCTAGCGTGTCTACCAATTTCACCATCTCGGCATCAAATCTTTCAGATTATTGTGGAATCTCGTCGCCTTGCGCCGGAACTTCACTCACTGCATCATTAGCTTGCTGAATTACCTGACCTTGAGTCGGGTCAATCCACTGTGACTCAGTTTTATGTGTAGACATATTACCAAGTACTAAGCTAATAACAAAAAATACGATTGCAAAAATTGCAGTCATTCGGGTTAGGAAATTCCCTGAGCCACCAGCACCAAACACAGTGTTTGAAGCACCAGCACCGAATGAAGCTCCCATATCTGCGCCTTTACCTTGTTGAATTAACACTAGGCCAATTACACCAAGCGCTGCCAACAGGTAAATCACAAGTAGAACTGTAAACATTTTTCCACCTATGTTCCTAATTGTTGAGCCAGCGCCGTTCTAAAACACTATTTACACGATGTTTAGAGAACAAGGCTAGCGACCTCCTAACTGAAGGCCGAGCAATACTAACGAATGCTTACTTACCTGACAAGTGGAATTTGCCAAAAATAAGCCTTTAGAAAACAAACGCTCAAAAAAAAGACAAAACAAGCATAAAACTACCTTATGCTTGTTTTGATTAGTTCAACAATAAGTTGATTAACAGCTGGCTTTTACCGCCTCTGCAATTTTAAGCGCTGAGCTTTGAACTAATTCTGCATCTTCACCTTCGACCATTACACGTAGTAGAGGCTCTGTTCCAGACTTACGAAGTAGCACTCGACCTTTTTCACCAAGAACAAGTTCAACCTCTTTAACTGACCGAATTACCGCTTCTGCTTCTAATGGGTTTGAGTCACCACTAAATCTTACGTTTTCTAAAACTTGTGGATATAGCGTCATACCTTGTGATAGCTCGTTCAGAGACATTTCACTGTCCACTACTGATGCTAATACCTGCAATGCCGCAACAATCGCATCACCAGTTGTTACTTTATCAAGCAAAATAACGTGACCAGAATTCTCAGCACCGATCTTCCAACCTTTAGCTAAAAGCTGTTCCATTACATATCGGTCACCAACAGCTGCACGTACAAATGGAATCCCTAATTGCTTAAGCCCATTTTCCATACCAAGGTTAGTCATTAATGTACCTACAACACCACCCTTCAGTTCACCGCGACGTAGGGCATCACGAGCAATGATATAAGCGATTTGGTCACCATCAACTTTGTTACCTAGCTCATCAACCATGATGATACGGTCGCCATCACCATCAAAACCTAGACCGAGTGCCGCTTTCTCTTCAAGCACTCTAGCTTGTAAAGCTCGTACATCTGTTGCACCGACTTCATGATTTATGTTGGTGCCATTTGGCTCAACACCCATGGCAATCACTTCTGCACCAAGCTCTCTAAAAACTGCAGGAGCAATATGGTATGTCGCACCATGAGCACAATCCACAACAATTTTCATTCCAGACAAGCTCATGTGGTTAGGGAATGTGCTTTTACAAAATTCAATATAACGACCTGCTGCATCATTTAAGCGAACCGCTTTACCAAGCTCTGATGATTCTACACATTCAATGTCTTTATCTAATTCAGCCTCAATCGCTAACTCAATTTCATCAGACAGCTTAGTGCCTTCAGAAGAGAAGAACTTAATACCATTATCATAATATGGGTTATGAGATGCTGAGATAACAATCCCAGCTTCTGCGCGGAAGGTCTGTGTTAAATAAGCAACAGCAGGGGTTGGCATTGGACCTGTGAAAGTTGCTTGAAGGCCAGCAGCAGCAAGACCTGCCTCTAAAGCAGATTCAAGCATATAACCAGAAATGCGGGTATCTTTACCTATGATAACTTTTTTTGTTCCTTGTTTAGCAAGAACACGACCAGCAGCCCAACCAAGTTTAAGTACAAAGTCCGGAGTGATAGGGTATTGCCCTACTTTTCCACGCACACCATCTGTACCAAAATAACGTCTTTTATCTGACATGGGTTTTCCTTAATTTTTATTATTTTTCAATTGAATGATTATTGTTCATCACTTGAATTATCTTCATCGCTTCTAATGTCTCTTCAACATCATGAACACGAATAATTTGCGCACCTTTCATTGCCGCGATTGTAGCGCAAGTGATGCTTGCTATCATGCAGTCGGCAGGAGCTTTATCTAAAAGCTTAAAAATCATCGATTTTCTCGACATCCCCGCTAAGATCGGCAACTCAAGTGTATGAAATTTTTCAAGGTGCGCTAATAGGTGGTAATTATGTTCGATGGTTTTACCGAAACCAAAACCAGGATCAAGAATCAGCTGTTCCTTTGAGATACCGACGGCTTTACAAGACTTCACTCTTTCTTGCAAGAATGCTTCGATATCCTTTAAAACATCGTCATAACTTGGATTGGCTTGCATAGTTCTTGGCTGACCTTTCATGTGCATTAAGCAAACAGGTACATTAGCCTCAGCGGCAGCTTCCAAAGCTCCTGGTTCTTGCAAAGCGCGCACATCATTGATCAAGTCAGCTCCAGCTTCAACCGCTTGGCGCATCACTTCCGCTTTACTGGTATCAATAGAAATCCAAACATCAAACTTAGCTCGAATCGCTTTAATAACAGGGATAACACGAGCGAGTTCTTCCTCTAAGGAAACGTTAGGAGCTCCTGGGCGAGTCGATTCTCCACCAATATCAATAATACTTACACCAGCTTCAATCATCTGTTCAGCTTGCAGTAAAGCATTATCTAATGAATTGAATTTTCCGCCATCAGAAAAGGAATCAGGGGTAACATTTAAAATCCCCATGACATGTGTTCGGTCAAGAACAAGAGTTTTATTGTTAGATTTTAATTTCATCGGAACTATCTTCAACAAATGTAATAGTTATTTTACGCAATAAATATACTCGAGCTATAAACAGAAAAACCCTGAGTCTCCTCAGGGTTTTTGTTTATAACTTAAAGATTAAGAGTCTTTGTTTTGGGCATCATCTGATTCAGACTTAGCTTCTTCAACTTTAGGCTCTTCAGCTTTTGGTTCAGTTTTAGCTTGCTCTTCTGATTTGGCTTCAGTTTTAGCTTCTTCCTTTGCAGGTTCTGCTTTTTCCTGATCACCCCAACCAGCTGGCTCACGAATGTCAGTTTTACGCTCCATGAGATCATCAATCTGACCTGCATCGATCGTTTCATACTTCATAAGTGCATCTTTCATCGAATGCATCAAATCCATATTATCTTCTAGGATTTGCTTAGCACGAGCGTAGTTGCGGTCGATAAGGATACGAATTTCTTCATCGATCAGTCGAGTTGTATCGTCAGAAACATGTTTAGCTTGGCTCATGCCGCGACCTAGGAAAACTTCACCTTCTTCTTCAGCATAAAGAAGAGGGCCTAGTTTTTCAGAGAAACCCCATTGCGTAACCATCTTGCGAGCAATATCTGTTGCACGTTCGATATCGTTAGATGCACCAGTTGAAACATTGTCCTTACCGTAGATAAGTTCTTCAGCTAGACGACCACCGTACAAGCTAGAAATCATTGACTCTAGATGTTGGCGAGACATGCTTACGCGGTCTTGCTCTGGTAGGTACATAGTCACACCAAGTGCGCGACCACGTGGGATGATTGATACCTTGTACACAGGATCGTGTTCAGGTACCAAACGACCAACAATAGCGTGACCCGCTTCGTGATAAGCCGTTGATTCTTTCACTTCTTCAGACATAACCATTGAACGGCGCTCTGCACCCATCATGATCTTATCTTTCGCAAGTTCAAACTCAACCATAGATACATTGCGTTTATTTCCGCGAGCAGCGAATAGAGCCGCTTCGTTAACAAGGTTCGCAAGATCTGCACCAGAGAAACCTGGAGTACCACGAGCAATCAGAGATGGTTCAACATCGCCTGACAGTGGAACTTTACGCATGTGTACTTTAAGAATCTGTTCACGACCGCGTACATCAGGCAGACCAACCACAACTTGACGGTCAAAACGACCTGGACGAAGTAGTGCTGGATCAAGTACGTCTGGACGGTTAGTCGCAGCGATAACGATAATACCTTCGTTACCTTCAAAGCCATCCATCTCAACCAGCATTTGGTTTAGTGTTTGTTCACGTTCATCGTGACCACCACCAACACCAGCGCCACGCTGACGACCTACCGCATCGATTTCATCGATAAAGATAATACAAGGTGCCGCTTTCTTCGCTTGTTCGAACATGTCACGCACACGAGATGCACCAACACCAACAAACATTTCAACGAAGTCAGAACCAGAAATAGTAAAGAACGGTACTTTCGCTTCACCAGCAATCGCTTTTGCAAGCAATGTCTTACCAGTACCAGGAGGACCAACCAACAGGATACCTGTAGGGATCTTACCACCTAGCTTTTGGAAACGACTAGGGTCACGAAGGTAATCAACAAGCTCTTTCACGTCTTCTTTTGCTTCGTCACAACCAGCAACATCAGCAAACATAGTTTTGATTTGTTCTTCGCTCATCATTCGAGCTTTACTCTTACCAAACGACATTGCGCCTTTACCGCCGCCGCCGCCTTGCATTTGACGCATGAAGAAAATCCACACACCAATTAGTAAGATCATAGGGAACCAAGAGATGAAGATAGTGCCAAGCAGGCTCTGTTCTTCTGGTGGTGTGCCCTGGACTCGAACATTTTGATTAATTAAGTCATCAAGTAGCTTTTGATCATAAACAGGCATGTAAGTTACATACTTAGAACCACCACCACGACGGGTAAAGGTAATTTCACTGTTATTGAACTGTGCGTCTTGAATCTGGCCTTGGCCAACTTCCTGTACAAATGTGGTGTAATCTACTGCTCTGCCGTTACTTTCTCCAGGGCCGAAGCTCTGGAATACAGACATAAGCACTACAGCAATAACAAGCCACAGAATTAAATTTTTTGCCATGTCACTCAAGGTGTCAGCCTCTCGATAACTAATTGTAATTAAAGGTAGGGTACTACAGTTTGTAAACTGTAGCCATATTGTTAACGCTCACTTTTGAAAGAGAATCGTTAACCTTTGTAACCAGTGGCTACGATAAAAACTTCACGAGAACGTGCTCGTGATGAATCGGGTTTTCTGACTTTTACTGTTTTGAATATCTCTCGGACATCCTTAACATATTGATCAAACCCTTCGCCTTGGAAAACTTTGACAACAAAACTACCATTGGTAGCTAGAACTTGTCGACACATATCCAATGCTAATTCAACTAAGTACATAGCTCTAGGTTGATCTACAGAGTTGTTACCCGCAATATTTGGTGCCATATCTGACATAACTACATCAACCATATTAGGTTGAATTCGCTCTAATAAAGCATCTAATACTGCTTCTTCACGAAAATCACCTTGAAGAAAGCTAACACCAGCAATTGGGTCCATTGGTAACAAGTCACAGGCAATGATTTGACCACTGTCCCCTATAACCTTAGCACCGTATTGAGACCACCCCCCAGGAGCGGCACCCAAATCAACAACTGTCATACCTGGCGCAAGCAGCTTATCTTTGGACTGAATTTCTTCCATTTTAAAATAAGCACGAGAACGATAGCCTTTTTTTCTAGCTTCATTTGCATACTTGTCGTCGAAGTGTTCCTTCAACCAACGACCAGAACTGGCCGAATGTTTCTGTTTACTCATTAGATACCTAAATCGGTGAATAAATACTGATTGCCCAATACTATGATGAATAAATTATAGTCTTCAGCATTAGATGGCGTTAAAATAGGTTTTTTCAACCCTAATATTAAAGAAAATTGGCCGCGTAATGAACCTAAGTACCAAACAAAAGCAGCATCTAAAGGGCCTAGCTCACAGTTTAAAACCTGTAGTGCTAATGGGCGCAAATGGACTTACTGAAGCTGTTCTAGCGGAAATCGAATTAGCTCTAGACCACCACGAACTGATCAAGATTAAAGTTGCATCAGAAGACCGTGAGACTAAGCAACTGATTATCGATGCAATTGTACGTGAAACTAAAGCAGAGAAAGTACAGACTATCGGTAAAGTTCTAGTACTGTTCCGTCAGTCAGAAGCACGTAAAATCGAGATTCCACGTAAGTAATCTATTATTACCTACATGAGAAACAAAAAAGGTCGCTGTGAGCGACCTTTTTAATATCAACAATAAAATAATCAGCTTAGATATATTCTACTTTATCAATTTCGAAATCTTTCTCGCCGCCTGGGGTAGAAATAAGCACTTCGTCGCCTTCCATCTTACCAATAAGACCACGAGCAATTGGAGACTTAACAGAGATACGACCTGTTTTAATATCCGCTTCATCTTCTGAAACAATTTGGTATTTCACTTCTTCGTCAGTATCTACATCAATTAGTGTCACTGTCGTACCAAAAATGATTTTCCCAGTATTTTCCATTTGAGTAACATCAATAATTTGAGCTAAAGAAAGCTTATATTCGATATCACGGATCTGTGCTTCACAGATGCCTTGCTCTTCACGAGCAGCATGATATTCAGCATTTTCTTTTAAATCACCGAGTTCACGAGCTTCACCAATCGCTGCTGAGATAACAGGGCGTAGCTTTAATAGGCGATCTAATTCGTCACGTAGCTGCTGAGCGCCACGTACTGTCATTGGAACCTTTTCCATTTCTTACCTCTATGCCAAAGTTTTCTTTGGACAAAATAAACCTACCCAACCTTAGTGATTAGGTAATAGAAACAAACTCATTTTGATAGTGTAAACAAACTTGATATCTAAATCACGTTTATTCCACTTTGTATTCAAAAAGCGTAATCGAGCTCATATTTGCCTACTTCTCAAAACTAGAATTTCAGTCTCATCTTTAAAACTAACAAAAGAAAAATATAAAAAAACAAAAAAAAATAAAAATAAATTACACTGCACGAAAAATCAAAAACAATAAAAATCAATAACTTAAATAAAAACAACCACAATAAAACAGTGTTCATAATTTCAATTTATATTGTTTTACTAACTCAACAGGGAACTTTAAGGTAAAAAGTAACCCACGGATTGCACTGGCAAGTTTCTCGCTTAATGTTATAAGCCTGATTATGAAGCTTGATTTATACAGGCAATACAAAAAGGATACATATCCTTGATAAAACTATTTATGGACAGTAATTAGGAATTAATAACATGAACAAAACAATTATCGCTCTAGCAGTATCTGCTGCTGCTCTTACTACTGGTGCAAATGCTGCTGAACTTTACAACCAAGATGGTACTTCTCTAGAAATGGGCGGTCGTGCTGAAGCTCGTCTATCTATGAAAGATGGCAAAGCATCTGATAACTCTCGTATCCGTCTTAACTTTTTAGGTAAAGTTGAAATCCAAGACGGTCTATACGGCGTTGGTTTCTACGAAGGTGAATTCACTACAGCTGACAACGATGACGGTTCTGATCTAGATAACCGTTACACTTACGCTGGTCTTGGCGGTAAATTTGGTGAAGTAACTTACGGTAAAAACGATGGCGCACTTGGCGTAATCACTGACTTCACAGATATCATGGCTTACCACGGTAACTCTGCTGCAGATAAACTAGCGGCAGCTGACCGTACAGACAACATGCTTTCTTACAAAGGTCAATTCCAAGATCTAAGCGTAAAAGCAAGCTACCGTTTTGCTGACCGTTATGAGAACACAGCAGAAACTGAATATGTAGATAACGGCGAAGACGGTTACTCTCTATCTGGTATCTACGCTATCGGCGAAACTGGCGTTAAACTAGGTGCAGGCTTCGCAGACCAAGCTGAAGAAAACGAATACATGCTTTCTGGTTCTTACACAATGGGCGACCTATACTTCGCTGGTGTATTTACTGACGGTGAAAAAGCGAAGAACAACGGCGACTACACTGGTTACGAGCTAGCAGCTGCGTACACTATGGGCCAAACTGTATTCTCTTCTACATACAACAATGCTGAAACTAACGGCGACACATCTGCTGATAACCTAGCAGTTGACGCAACTTACTTCTTCAAGCCTAACTTCCGTGGCTACGTATCGTACAACTTCAACCTTATCTCAAAAGGTGACACGTACGGTTCTGTTGGCGGCGCAAACACTGGCGCAACGTCAATCCAAGCTGAAGACGAACTAGCTCTTGGTCTACGTTACGACTTCTAATTCTAGTTAGCTAATTGATTAATTAGTTAATTGAGAATCAAAACGCCCGCTCTCTAGCGGGCGTTTTTTATATCTGTATACTGAAAACTCTAACCACAACTTTTATCTGACTATGCGAATTCTTACAGCTCTAATTTTTTTTAGTTTTTCCTTTTCAGTCTTTGCATATACTCCTCTGAATTATCTACCAAAAGGAAGTGTCTCAAGCTTGATCGTAGAGTCACTAAATTCAAATGAAGAGTTCATTTCACTCAATAGTGATCGGTTTTACCCTCCAGCAAGCACCCTTAAGCTCGTCACTGCTCTCGCCGCTAAATTAGAGTTAGGGAATGACTTCCACTACTCAACCTCTTTATATAAAAGCGGCAGTGATGTTGTGATTTCTTTCTCTGGAGATCCAACTTTAAAGCGAGAACATTTAAAGCAATTACTGCGTGATTATAAAAAAAAGTATGGCAATCAAATAGACGGAAACATTTTTCTAGATAACTCCGCTTTTACAGGCTATGACCGAGCAGTTGGCTGGCCTTGGGATATTTTAGGTGTGTGTTACAGCGCTCCAGCATCGGCTATTACGCTTGATGAAAATTGCGCTCAAGCATCAATATATACTCAAGATGATGGACATACCCGTGTTTACATTCCGGCTCACTACCCAATCACTGTAAACACTGAAACATCAACAGTCTCCCGCTCAGGGCAAAAAGCAACACAATGCAGCTTAGAATTAACAACGACACCTAATAATGAATACCAACTGTCTGGCTGCTTAATAGAGAGAAAGAAACCTCTCCCTCTTAAGTTTGCTATACAAAACCCCGAGTTGTACGTGCAAAATGTAACCTCCGATCTAGTCTCTGAACTTAAAATGGATATAAAAGGGCAAATCACAGTTAAGCCTACTAGCTCATCCAAGATGACATTAGTATCAAAGCACAGGTCACCTTCGCTTCCCTCGCTTCTTAATACTATGTTGAAAGAGTCTGACAACTTAATTGCAGATAATCTAACGAAGACGTTAGGCGCTACTTTTTTTGTCCAAGCAGGTAGTTTTAATAATGGTACTGAGGCAATCAAACAAATTTTATTAAGTAAGGCTGGAATTGATCTTCAAAGTGCAAAGCTAACCGATGGCTCGGGGTTATCTCGTAACAATAGAATGACAGCAGAAAGTATGACCCAAGTCCTGCACTATATTTGGGAAAACGAAAAAGAGCTGAATTTACTTCAGTCTATGCCTAAGTCAGGGCTAAGCGGTACACTTCGTTATCGAAAGAGTATGAGAAAGGCACCAATAGAAGGCAACATCATTGCAAAAAGTGGCTCTTTATACGGGAGTTATAATATGGCAGGCTTTGGTTTAGACAAAGCAGGTCAACCTAACAGTGTTTTTGTTCAATTTGTGAGAGATTACTACCCTGTAAAAAATAATACTGATACGCCTGTCATTGCTCCAATTACTCAATTTGAAAAAGCATTTTACAAAGATGTCATCAAATTCAGTCAACAATAATCATTGAATAGGGAGCAACCACCTAAGTTCGCTCCCTATATCTAATATCTGCACACTAAGCTCTAAGCTCTAAGCTCTAAGCTCTAAGCTCTAAGCTCTAAGAAGTGTTGTAACCTACCCCGTATTGATTCAAGCTATTTCAAGAAAAGTATTTACTACAGTAAAGTAGATCCACATCCCTGAGATATCCACAATTGAAGCAAGTACAGGACTCACTAACACGGCAGGATCAAGCTTGAATAGTCGTGCAACTATCGGTAACCCACCACCAAGCACCGTTGATATCGTAACTTGAATAAACAGAGCGACAGCAATGGCTAAAGCAATCATGTTGATGTCATAGCCGCCTGTTGATTGGCTTTCACTAAACATCAAAATACGCCCTATCATCACCACCGAAATCGCAAGTGCTAAACAAATCGCGACTCTAAACTCTTTCCATAGAACATTAGCCCATTGTCGCTTCTTCAACTCACCAGTGGCTAAAGCTCTGATGACCAAAGTCGCGGCTTGCGTTCCCGTATTACCACCAGCAGCAGCGATCACTGGCATGTAGATAGCCAAAAGTACTAACTGGCTGAGAATATCTTCATATTGAGCAATGATAAGCCCGGATACGATCCCAAGTAGTGCTAACGCTATAATCCAGCCGATACGCTGCCTAACATGGCTCATCACCCCTGTAGAAAGGTAGCCCTGCTGAGGTTCAACCTCTGAGTAAATCAGCCCTAATTGGTGAGCTAGATGTCGAGAGCGCTTCTCAAAGCCCTGCTCTTCTAACTCACTAAGTAAAGTCTGAATCGTACTAAGAGAGCATTGCCCAAGTACTAGCACCGCATCTTCAAGCGGCATTCGGTTCAAAAGGTTAACTTGTTGCTCACGTCCGTACTGTTGAAATGCATTCGATACAGCTTGGATGTCTTGCTCTGAGTACAGAGCTTCAATAGATAAAAAAGTATTGTTCATTACCGTCATGGCGAATCTCCCGATTGGCAAAGGTAACGACCATCAAAACAAATAGCTTATAGCTAGTAGACAAAAGCATATAACGAGCATACCAAGAGCGTATAACTAGGCGCACCAAGAGCTGAAAACTACTCGTGGTGTCTACTTGTTAGAATCTAGTGTGTGGAAAAGAATGAAGGGTGAAAACAAAGATACCCTACCTGAACGGCAGGACAATAGATCAATACCGAGACAGGTTATTCTTCTCCATTCAAACTAGGAGGATGGTCGGTATTGTTCATAAAAATCTCCAGAATTACTGTCTATTTGACAGCGCGCACAGTGTAGCAATACTCATTTAAAAACTTCGTCAACTTTCGGTCAATAATCTTTTAGGCAATAAAAAAGGCATCCGTAGATGCCTTTTCGTTAAAAACACTTAAATTGAATATTACTTGATAGTAATACGAGCAAACTTGCGCTTACCTACTTGGTAAACCGCCGTACCCGCTTCAGGTACAAATCTGCTGTCTTCAATTTTCTCGCCTTCTAGCTTAGCCGCGCCTTGCTTGATCATACGCATCGCATCAGAAGTAGAGTTTACAAGACCTGCTTCTTTTAGAACGTTAGCGATTGGTAGACCTGCTTCGAATTCGAATTCAGGCATTTCATCTGGCACTTGGTTCTTAGCAAAACGGTTAACAAACTCTTGCTCAGCCGCTTCAGCATCGGCTTCACTGTGGAAACGAGCGATGATCTCTTTAGCCAGTAGAACTTTAACGTCACGAGGGTTTTTGCCCGCTTCAACGCCAGCTTTCAGTTCCGCTACTTCTTCGAGAGGACGGAAAGACAGCAGCTC
This sequence comes from Vibrio gallaecicus, assembly GCF_024347495.1. Lineage (NCBI taxonomy): Bacteria > Pseudomonadati > Pseudomonadota > Gammaproteobacteria > Vibrionales > Vibrionaceae > Vibrio > Vibrio gallaecicus. The sequence goes on from NZ_AP025490.1 coordinate 2,660,717, forward strand.
GTAGTAGCTCCACATTAGATCGTCAGAGATAGACATGATCTTACCAAACATCTCACTTGGAGCTTCGCTAATACCGATGTAGTTGTGCGCAGACTTAGACATCTTCTTAACACCGTCTAGACCAACAAGTAATGGCATCATCAGTACCGCTTGTGGTTTTTGACCGGCAGCTTTTTGCAGTTCACGACCCATTAAAAGGTTAAACTTCTGGTCAGTACCGCCAAGCTCAACGTCGCTCTCTAGTGCAACAGAGTCGTGACCTTGTAGAAGTGGGTACATAAATTCGTGAATTGCGATCGGTTGACCACCAGCGTAACGCTTTTTAAAGTCATCACGCTCAAGCATACGAGCAACAGTTTGGTTAGATGCAAGACGAATCATGCCTTCAGCACCAAGTTCAGATAGCCATTCAGAGTTGAAACGAATTTGCGTTTTCGCTGGGTCTAGAATCTTGAATACTTGCTCTTTGTAAGTTTCAGCATTTTTCAATACGTCTTCACGGCTTAGTGGTGGACGAGTTGAATTCTTACCTGATGGGTCACCAACCATTGCAGTGAAATCACCAATAAGGAATGTCACTTCATGACCTAGCTCTTGAAACGCACGTAATTTGTTAAAGATTACGGTGTGACCAAGGTGGATATCTGGTGCTGTCGGATCGGCACCCAACTTAATGCGTAAAGGACGACCTTCTTTTAACTTAGCTATCAGTTCGTCTTCTGGAATCAGTTCTTCTACGCCACGTTTGATCTCGGCTAATGCTGCTTCAATACTCGCCATTCTTGTTCACTCCCACAGATTTGGCAAAAATATAATAGTTCGACATCTTACTTGAATAGCGATGTATTTTGAAACCAGTTACACTATTCTGTCGCCTATTTTCTCAAAATTTACAGAACGAACCGGATCATGTTGTCTATTTTTGCACGCCTTCCTATTTTGCACCGGGCTTTGATCGCATTCTTTAGTGCGATAATTTTCATAGCTTTGTTTTTGTTACCAGACGCCAGTAGCTTAAGAGATTCTGAGAATCGACTTGAGGTTGGTAAACTCTACCCGTTAACCATAAATGCTGAAGCACTTGCTATAGGTACAGACATAGCCCCAACTGCCGTTCTCAAATGGGAAAAATACACGGTTCGTTCAGGCGAAAGTACCGCCGTCCTTTTTAAGCGTATTGGATTATCACCACGCTTACTCCATAACTTAGTCAGCAGCGATAAAGACATTAAAGACCAGTTGTCTAACCTTCGCCCTGGAGACGTACTTCAATTCGGTTTTGATGAAAATAACGATCTAATTCAACTGAAGCGCCAGCTCAATGCTTTTGAGACCTTTCGCATTACCGCGTCAGGTGATCAGTTCACATCTAAACTGGATAAAAAGGAAGTCAATTACCAATACAATTATGCCCAAGCCAACATCACTTCTAACTTTTGGAATGCTGGCATCAATGCTGGTTTAACAGCCAACCAAATCATGGAGCTTGCGGGAATATTTGGCTGGGATATTGATTTTGCTTTAGATATTCGAAAAAACGACAGTTTTAAAATCCTATACCAAGAAAAGGTAGTGGAAGGAGAGGTCGTTGGGCGCGGGAAAATTATGGCGGCTATATTCAGTAACCAAGGTGATACATTTACTGCTGTTTTAGATGATAAGAGCGGTAACTATTACGATGAAAAAGGCCGAGCTATGAAGAAGGCTTTCTTACGCTCTCCTGTTGATTTCAGACGTGTAACATCAAACTTCAACCCTAACCGAAAACACCCAGTTACGGGTAAAATAAGAGCCCACAGAGGTACGGATTACGCGGCACCGGTTGGTACACCAATTTGGGCAGCAGGCGATGGTATTGTTCAAAAATCGAGTTACAACCAATTTAATGGTAACTACGTTTTCATACGCCACAGCAACACCTACATAACGAAGTACCTGCACTTGAAAAAGCGCTCTGTCAAAACAGGTCAGCGAGTAAAACAAGGGCAAACCATTGGTACTTTAGGAGGAACAGGTCGAGTCACGGGTCCTCACCTACATTACGAATTCTTAGTCAATGGGGTTCACAAAAATGCTCGAACGGTGAAGTTACCCCAATCAAAATCACTCAAAGGCAAAACAAAGAACACTTTTATTGCTAACTCTAAGATTCGATTAGATAAATTAGAACGTTACGGGCAACTACTCGCAACAAAGTAATCACTAACTAGTAGCCCCTAACGATTCTAAGCTGAGTAATAAAAATGAAAGTCTAAAATAAAAATAGCGCCGAAATCAGGCGCTATTTTTTATTTTACTGCTCACTTATTTTGAAGGTAGCGGCTCTTAATAGTAAGTGCTTTGATAATAACTACTATTGATAGTAATGGCTGACTGATTAAAACCAATTAATCCGATTGAACCTCTTCCTTCTTAGTTCGACCTAACATCAATAAGCAAGGTGTTAAGACTAACGTCAGCACAGTTGCAAATGCTAAACCACCAGCAATAGCAGTGGCGAGTTGTGACCACCACTGCGTACTCGGTGCTCCAAACTCAATTTTTTGATTAATTAAATCGATATTCATTTCTAAAACCATAGGCAACAAGCCTAAGATGGTTGTCACAGTGGTCAGCATTACAGGTCTTAAACGCTGGACACCAGTTCTTAAAATGGCATCTCGCTTATCTAGACCCCGCTTAATCAACTGATTATAAGTATCGATGAGTACAATGTTGTTGTTCACCACAATCCCAGCTAATGCAATCACGCCAATCCCAGACATCACGATACCAAATGGTCTTTGGAATATAAGCAAACCAACAAAAACACCAACTGTAGAAAACAAGACAGCACTCAAGATTAGAAACGCTTGATAGAAACTATTGAACTGAGTAATAAGGATTAACGCCATTACCGCTAGTGCAACCAAAAAGGCACTCTGTAAAAAGGCTGAAGAATTCTCTTGTTCTTCATTCTGACCACGAATACGAAAATCAACGCCGCTAGGGAGCCCTAATTCATTCAATGCTTGCTCTATTTTTGGTAATTCTAACGCTAAATTAAACCCTTCCTCCATATCCGCCATAATGTTTACGACTCGTTTACCATCGAGCCTCTTAATCGTATCTTGTTTATGGTCAGGGATAATTTGAGCAAAATTTGTAATAGGCACTAAACCTGCTGGCGTCTTCACTCTTAGTTGATCAAAACGACCGATATCTCGCTTATCATTTGGATAGCGTACAAGGATATCGACTTCTTCTGAGGAATCATCCGGTAAATAGTCACCAATTTTCAACCCATTAGTCACAAACTGAACGGTATTACCGACTAAGGTGGCATCCGCAGAGAAACGAGCCGCGTCATCTCTTCGAATATCAACTTTCCAATCGATCCCTTCTTTGCTTGAAGTATCACTGATGTTTTTAAGAACAGAGTTACCATCTGCCCAAGCTCTCACCACTTTTGCAGCTTGATTTAACTCTTCAGGGGTACGAGCGGACAACTCAATAACCAGATCATTTTCAACAGGTGGTCCCGCATCTGGAAACTTGTATTCAATTTCGACACCAGCATAGAGATCGGTTTGTAGCTTTAACTCTTCAATGATCTCTTTTACGCTTCGGCGGTATTGCCAATCGACAGGGGTTATTGAGATCAAACCGATTTGGTCATCCCCTCCCGTTCGAGTATATACACTTTCAAACTCATCATGATTCAGCATAGTTTGCTCAATATCACGCATGATAGTGTCTTTTTCTTGAATTGAGAGATCGCCATGAGAACGCACTTTGACGTTAAAGAATGGCGGGTCTACTTCAGGAAAAAATTCAGCGCCAAGCCCGGCTTTAGAATAAGTAAAGCCGACCGCCACAGATAATATGATTGCGCTACAAAGAATCTTGAATGGATGTTTGATGGCTATCGATAGCGTATGGTAATACGCTTTAGTTAACCCCTTCGCTTGTGAAAAGTCACCGTTATGTAAGACAACCATTCGAGCTTGGTTAGCTGACGACACATATTGCGGCTTTCCAATTAAACCGCCTAATACTGGCACAAATAAAAGCGCCATAATGAGTGATGCACTTAATGTAGCAATTAACGTTAATGGCAAATACTTCATGAATTCGCCAGTTACATCCGGCCAAAATAGCAGAGGAGCAAAGGCTGCAAGTGTTGTCGCTGTAGATGCAGTAATCGGCCATGCCATACGCTTAGCCGCATCCCGGTAAGCTTCTTTTCTACTTTCCCCTTCTTGCATTCGCCTATCTGCAAATTCGGTGACAACAATAGCGCCATCCACGAGCATGCCAACCGCCATGATCAGTGAGAACAATACGACGATATTCACTGTTAAGCCGAAAACTGAAAGCACTAATAAGCCAGTAAGAAATGACCCAGGAATCGAGATGCCAACTAACAATGCCGTTCTAACCCCTAAAATGGCGATAATAACGATCACAACCAGGATAATTGCTGACAAAATATTATTCTGAAGATCATTAAGCATGATCTTCACATCTTTAGATTCATCCCATGTGTATTTAACGAGTAAATTATTCGGCCATTCTGCTCGTTGCTGAGCACCAGCCATTACAGCTTTTACGAGTGCAACTGTCTCTATGATATTTTCCCCGGCGCGTTTCTTTATATCTAAAACGACAGCCGATTTCCCATCTAAACGAGCAAAACTTTCAGGATCGCGAAAGGCGCGGCGAACCGTGGCAACATCTCCAAAAGTTACGACTTGTTTGCCATCAACTTTGATAGGTAGTTCAAGTACATCTTTTAAAGAATTGAAAACAGAAGGCACTTTTACTGAAAATCGTCCATAGCCAGTATCGACAAAGCCAGCCGCTACTACTCGGTTATTCAAGGCGATAAGGTTATAAATATCCGCCTGATCTAGGCTATAACTTTCCATGAGTAAAGGGTCGACAATAATCTCAACAATATCGTCCCTGTCGCCTGCTATATCTACCTCTAGTATTTGCCTATAACTTTCTAATTTATCGCCTAGCTCTCGGGCAATCTGAACAATTGTCCGCTCTGGCACTGTGCCATATAAAACGACAGAAAGTACTGGTTGCTCAGAGGCTAAGGTCACTTCATTTACGGTAGGTTCGTCGCTATCTTCCGGCAGTTTAGGTTTTGCAAGATCAACCGCATCACGAACATCTGCCATTGCTTTTGTAAGATCGACACCGACATTAAATTCCAACACAACAGAAGCATGGCCTTCAGCCGCTGTTGCTGTCATTTCCTTCACACCTTCTATTGATCTTAGCTCTTGCTCAATAGGTCTTACGAGTAAACGTTCCGCATCGGCTGGTGAGATCCCTTGGTGTCCAACAGAGACGTAAATAATGGGGATCGTAATATCAGGGCTGGATTCTTTAGGTATGGCTATATATGTACCCACACCCGCGATCAGAATAAGTGCTAATAAAGACAACATTGTTCTTGCACGAGACAACGCCGCATCAATAATTGAATACATTCGTTATCCCTCTAATTATCTGTCATCGTTAACTGTTCAGGTTCGGGAGTCAATTGCTGCTCCACAGCAACTACAGAGTCACCATCACGCACAAAGCCTTGCCCAACAGTAATAATATCAACCTGTTGACCCAACCCTGTAAGCCAAACACCATCTTGCTCAGCTTTAACAAGTTGAATCTCAACAAACTTAACAATAGGTTTATCTTCTTTCAAAACTAATGTCTTAACACCTAAATTCCCTGCTTCATCTAATGCAAGCATCGCTGGGGTTATTTTTATGGCATCTTGACTTTCAAGGCTGAGAGTCACTTCCGCGCTAACCCCAGCAGGTAAAAAACCTTGTGCGTTGGCGATCTCAATTTCGATTGGAAAAGTATTGGTTGAAGTCGATGAAATACGAGAAATATAACGTAAGCTACCTTCTACCTCATTTCTACCTAGCAAGCGTACAGAAGCTGATTGATCGACCTGAAGATGCTGTATATGACGCTCACTAACATCCGCTTCAATCACCAAAGGGTCAAGGTCGATAACACCTGCGACTGGGTCACCAACCCCAACAAAATCTCCTAATTCAACCAGTAACTCTTGAACCACACCTGAAAATGGTGAGGTGATTTTCGTATTCTTTAGAGCCAGTTCAGCATTACTTTTCATCGCTTTTGCTTCTGTTAATGAAGCCTCTGCCGTGGTGTAAGCAATTTCACCCTGCAGCCCTCTCTTCTTAAGTGATTGAGCCGCTTTAAATTCTTTTTGTTTCAATCTATATAAAGCTGACGCCCGTTCAAGTTGAATTTCGAGATCGCCTTTATCTATCTGCGCGATGGCCTGTCCGGCTTTTACTTTATCGCCTTTTTTAACATTTAATTTGACGATTTTACCTGCGATTTCCGCACCTAATCGTGCATGCCGATCAGGTGCTGTACGACCATAAAGCTCAATGGTTTTGTAAGTAGGTGAAGACATAAAGGTCTGAAAAGATACTTTCGCCAGCGGAATTTCAATTGATTTGTTTGGTAATGCTTCTTCTGCATGACCAGCACCTAATCCCAGCCAAATGGATAGCAACACCACGAGAACTAAGGAAACTAACCATGGCTGCTTAAATTGGTGGGGAATAAATGTTCGAGAAAACTCAGAGGGCATAACAAATCCTTTTCTGCTTGGAGCGTGCGATGAGGGCAAACGAATAAAGATAAACGCAACCAGGTGCAACTTCCTGATACACAAAGGTAACATTAACAGACCAAGGTTTATCAAAGTTGAGATGTTATCTACAGTTTAATAAATATGGCGTTTACTAAACACAAACAAAATTAATGAAAATACCCGTTAAAATCCATTCTAATGGAATAACAAAGGTTTAATCTTAAAACCAATGTTGCAGGTAGAAAGGCTAGAGTGAAGGAAATCAAGAAATCACAATTAATAGACAATAAAAAACGCCGAACAAAAGTTCGGCGTTAGGGATATTTGGGGTACTACTTTATCGTTGGTGTTACTGCGAAAAGCTACACGCTAAATGAAGCACCACAACCGCATGTCGTCGTAGCATTCGGGTTGTTAACAAAAAAGCGAGCGCCTTCTAGACCCTCTGTGTAATCAACCATACCACCCATTAAGTATTGCAAGCTCATTGGATCAACAACCAATGTTACGCCACTATTCAAAATGGTTGTATCGCCATCGTTAACTTTCTCATCAAAAGTAAAACCATATTGGAAACCACTACAACCACCACCCGTAATATATACACGTAGTTTTAGATCTGGATTTTCTTCTTCTGCGATCAGCGTTTGTACGCGATTTGCTGCTGCATCAGAAAAAGATAAAGGAATATTTGCTTCGCTCACGACAACCTCTCTCATTCGTGTCAAAAACAACCTGATACAAATCTAGTTCGAGATCATAGTTGCTGAATATTTTTATAATACACAGTGATTATCTAATACCTGACTGAAACGTTCAAGTATTCACCATAGGATATGTCCGTTTAAGCTTTTAAAGGCAATTTAATTTCTTTAATAAGACGCGTAACACCTCAAATAAGGCAGTTTCAAGTGATTATATTAGCGAAAACATTTCTAGTTAGATAATGGATAGGTACAATGCGAGCCAATTGGTCCGACAATCAAAAGAGGATATATCAATGACCAAATCAGCAGAGTTGTATCAAAAAGCACAGCAAACCATTCCCGGTGGCGTTAATTCACCAGTTCGTGCATTTAACGGTGTTGGCGGTTCTCCTATTTTCGTTGAACGTGCAGATGGCCCACTTATTTTTGATGCTGATGGTAAAGCGTACATTGATTACGTTGGATCTTGGGGACCTATGATTCTAGGTCACAACCACGGTGTGATTCGTGAAGCTGTTATTGATGCTGCGCAGCGTGGTTTAAGTTTTGGTGCTCCAACTGAAACTGAAATTAATATGGCTGAATTAGTATCTGAGATGGTTCCTTCAATGGAGCAGCTCCGTATGGTGAGCTCTGGTACTGAAGCGACAATGAGCGCTATTCGTCTAGCTCGTGGGTTCACTGGTCGCGATAAAATTCTTAAGTTTGAAGGTTGCTACCACGGTCACGCTGACAGCCTGCTAGTAAAAGCTGGTTCAGGTGCACTAACACTTGGTCAACCAAGTTCACCTGGCGTTCCAGCAGACTTTGCAAAACTAACACTGACAGCAACATTCAATAACCTGGATTCTGTTCGTGAGCTTTTTGCAGCTAATAAAGGCGAAATTGCATGCATTATCGTAGAACCTGTTGCTGGTAACATGAACTGTATTCCACCAGTAGAAGGCTTCCACGAAGGTCTACGTGAAATTTGTGATCAAGAAGGCGCGCTACTTATTTTTGATGAAGTAATGACTGGTTTCCGCGTAGCAGAAGGCGGAGCTCAAGCTTACTACAACATCAAGCCTGACTTAACCTGTCTTGGTAAAGTTATCGGCGGCGGAATGCCTGTTGGTGCTTTTGGTGGTCGTAAAGATGTGATGCAGTACATCGCACCAACAGGACCTGTATATCAAGCTGGTACACTTTCAGGTAACCCTGTAGCAATGGCTGCTGGCTATGCATCATTAAAACTTCTTCGTGAAGAAGGTAATGAAAAGCGCCTTGCTGCAAAAACTAAGCAACTTGCAAATGGCTTCAAAGATCTTGCTGATAAGCATGGTATTCCAATGCTAGTGCACCAAGTTGGCGGTATGTTTGGTTTCTTCTTTACTGACCAAGAAACAGTAACCTGCTATGAAGATGTTACTAAGTGCGATGTTGAACGATTCAAACGCTTCTTCCATCTAATGCTAGACCACGGTGTTTACCTTGCACCTTCAGCATTCGAAGCAAGCTTTACTTCTCTTGCTCATGGCTCTAAAGAAATTGATGCGACATTAGAAGCGGCTGATCGCAGCTTTGCTATCATTGCAGCAGAAGCTAAATAACGTAAATAACGTAAAACTACAAAAAGAGCTGCGATTCCGCGGCTCTTTTTATTGGTACTTTCTTAGAGTAAAGAATACTTATAACATTAGCGATGAACGCTAGCTTTCATATAAGTACTTATCTTTCCCAGAACAGAAAAACAAGTAGCATGATGGTTCCTAAAAACATCCGAAACCAAGGAATCTCTTTACGCGGCTGCTGTTCTTCACTCTCGCACTTCTCATTCTTATTACAACATCCCATAATATAAACTCCTCATTGCTAACCATCTGTTTTACAGCCATTATAAACATAGAACGTTAATCGAGAGACCATCATCGTGTCAGAAAAAATTAAAATCACCTCCAGCCATTGGGTCATTATTGTTGCTCTACTCGCTGCAGCCTATGCCTGCTACTTACTTATTGAACCTTATGTAAATTCAATAATAATGGCATTTATTATTTCTTTACTGATGTTCCCTATACATGAATGGCTTGAAAAGAAACTCCCTAATAAAGCCAATACCGTGTCTTTGCTCTCTTGTATCATACTGACGTTTATTATTGTCATTCCCCTACTTGCCGTATTTGCCGCCATCGTTCAGCAAGGTTCTTTATTCTCCCAAAATACTTATCAATGGGTGACACATGGAGGCATCCAAACTCTATTCGAACACCCTCTCGTAGTTAAAGCCTTAGCATTTATCAATAACTATCTGCCATTTGATAATATTGAGCCTCAAGCTATCGCGCAAAAAGTGGGAGAATTTGCGACAAGCTTCGGCTCTAAGTTAGTTGGAATTAGTGCAAAAATCTTAGGTGACGCAACCAACTTCCTGATGGACTTCTTCTTGATGCTATTCGTTTTATTCTTCTTATTAAGAGACCACGATAAGATCATCAGTGTCGTAAGGCATATTTTACCGCTGTCACGCAGCCAAGAAGACAAATTACTGACAGAGATTGAAGAGGTTTCTAAATCTGCAGTAATGGGCTCGTTCTTAACAGCTATTGCGCAGGGCTTTGCTGGCGGGATAGGTATGTGGATTGCAGGTTTCCCAGGATTATTCTGGGGTACGATGATGGGCTTTGCTTCATTTATCCCAGTCGTTGGCACCGCTTTAATTTGGATCCCAGCCGCAACTTACCTATTCCTCACAGGCGAAACCACCTGGGCTATTTTCCTAACGGTTTATTGCATTGCTATTGTAGGGTCGATTGATAACTTACTTCGCCCACTTCTGATGCAAGGCAGCGCGGGCATGAATACTTTGATGATTTTCTTCTCACTGCTAGGTGGTATCCAGCTATTTGGTTTGATTGGTCTGATTTATGGTCCGCTGATTTTCGCAATCACGATAGTACTCTTTAATATTTATGATGAAGAGTTTAAAGATTTTCTCGATCAACAAGACAACAACTAATGACCTACTGCGCGCTTGTGCTCTAAGCGCAGCCAACAAACATTAAAACTTCAAGCTTAGGGCGGATTATGCGAAAATCCGCCCTCATTTTTTGCTAACCATTCAACAGAGTGCCTTATGTCTGCATATATTGCTCCAAGCCAAATTGCTCAACGCCAACTCGCCTATTTCGAAGGCAAACATGTTCTAGTAGCTGGCGAGTCGGAAGATTTATTTCCGGTTGAACTGGCAAAGCATTGTGAATCTGTATCTGTTTTTACATCAAACTATAGCTATTACCGTCAACTTGATGGGTGCAATTCGATTGAACGTTTCTATGGCACTGAATTGACGCAAGAGACAAAAGCAAATTTAGTATTACTCTACTGGCCAAAAGCTAAAGCTGAAGCTGAATACTTATTAGCGATGATCTTTGCTAAATTAGGCAAAGATACGGAGATCGTCGTCGTCGGTGAAAACCGTTCTGGCGTTAAGAGCATTGAAAAGATGTTTAGCCCCTACGGAAAAGTAGTCAAATATGATTCAGCCCGCCGCTGTTCATTTTACTGGGGACAATGCTTCGAACAACCGGCAAAGTTTGATCTACAAGATTGGTTCAAAACCTACTCTGTAAATATCGACGACCAAAATTTAACAGTAAAAAGTTTACCAGGTGTCTTTAGCCATGGTGAATTTGATGTAGGCAGCCAACTACTATTAGATAGCCTACCTTCGTTAAGTGGGAAAGTGCTCGACTTTGGTTGTGGTGCTGGTGTTTTAGGTGCCGTAATGGTCTCAAGAAACCCTGATATTGAGCTAGAGATGTGTGATATCAGTGCTTTCGCCGTTGCTTCTAGCCAAGCAACCTTAGAAGCTAATGGTCTACAAGGGAAAGTCTTCGCCTCTGATGTCTATTCCGACACCTCTAAAGACTATCGATTTATTATTAGTAACCCACCATTCCATTCAGGTTTAGATACAAGTTATAGCGCGACGGAAACCTTATTAGCAAAAGCTCCTAGTCAATTAAATAAAAAAGGCGAGCTTATAATCGTAGCCAACAGTTTTTTAAAATACACACCAATCATTGAGCGAGCTTTCGGTAAATGTTCGACGCTAAATAAGACGACTAAATTCGCGATATATCACGCTAACAAATAACACATTCTATTTGGTGCAGGGGTTTCCCTGCACTAAACGCTTAGATAATCTGCAATATCCTATAAAAATGCGCCTTCGCACACGCTTTAAATACCACTTACTTGTCAAAGTAAAAAAACTCGTTAATTTCGTTAAATTAGGACCCATTCATTCGATTCTTTGTACTGTTTCTCAGCTATGTGAGCCGTACTTTAAAGGGAAGTTGTACCTTATTTATGTTCAGATTCTATCGAAAACAGAAGTTTAAGCGCCTTCAAAACACCCTAATGCTTGCATTTCTTGTTCTTAGTATTACCCCTGTCACTGTCATCGCCTTCTTCTTTCTTCAATCACACAGTGCGGACCTACAAGAACAAAGTACCTCTCATTTAGTTTCAGTGCGAGATACTAAGCAGCAGCAAGTCACCGATTACTTACAAGCACAAGAGTCACAGGTCATTGGATTTGTACGCTCCGAGCTCGCCATAGCCAGTGGTGGACGTTTTTATGGATTAGTTAACGCATTTCAACGGCTTGGGCTAGATATAGATGAGGCTAGAGAAAATGCACAACAACGATACATCCAAGGTTCTGGCAACCAGATAAAAACATCAATCCTTCCTGAATCAAGCAGTTACGTTGGAAGCGAACGCTACCGTCTGCTTCATAAGCGCTACCATCAAGCCTATCTTGAATTATTAAAACGCTCTGATTTTGATGATATTTTACTTGTCGATATCAATGGTAACGTCACTTACTCCGTCTATAAGAATGACAATTACGGTACTAATTTAACAACCGGTGTATATAAAGACTCTAATTTAGGGAAAACATTTACGCGATTGAACCAAGACGTGATAAGCAAACGTAAGTCGAATGAAGACTATACGCCTATCATTGTTTCTGATTTTGAATTAGAAAATGGTAAGCAAAGTGCATGGCTCGGAGCGCCTATTATTCAACAAGGTTACCTGCACAGTTACGCAATGTTTAGGCTGCCAAACAATGGCATCACAAACCTTATCGCCGACCTCAACAAATCATCAAATATGCATTCGCTTTTAGTGGGTAGTGACCACTTACCTCGTAGTTTAGCTCATAGCCAAGAGTCGATAAATTTAAGCCTTGAGGTTGTAGATAAAGCCTTAGCCGGTGAAAATGCAGTAGGTACTTTTAATAATGCACTAGGTGAACCGACTATTGCAGCATACACCCCAATTAAGCTTAAATATGCAACCTGGGCTCTTGTGGTGGAACTACCTGAAAAAGAAGCTTTTTCTCGAATATATCAACTCGAAAAAATATTTATTATCACCATGCTTACTGCCATTATTTTGGTAGTAGTTGCTTCTCACTACCTTTCTAATTTCATTACTTCCCCACTTCTAAAGTTAACTTGGGCTGCAGAAAAAGTATCGGCTGGTGATTTGGATGAAGCAATGATCAACATGGAGCGAAAAGATGAGATTGGACGCCTTGCAGTAAGCTTTGAAAGAATGCAGCGCTCTATTCGCGAAAAAATACTCCTGATAAAAAGCCAAAACCAAGAACTTGAGGACAACTTAAAAGTCATCCAAAAACAGAATGACGACCTTCAACTTGCCAATAAGCTTAAAGATGAATTCTTAGCCACAACATCTCATGAGTTAAGAACTCCATTACACGGTATGGTCGGTATCGCTGAAGCTTTGATCTCAGGAGCAAACGGTCCTATCCCTGCGAGTCAAAAGTACCAACTCGACATTATTATTAACAGCGGACAACGCTTAACCACCTTGGTCGATGATCTTCTGGACTATCACAAGATGCGCTATGGCAGCTTAGACATCAACAAATCAGCCGTAGACCTTTCAGCAGCCACCAGCTTAGTTTTAGAACTTTCCCATCACTTATTGGGCAATAAACCAATTCGCATTATTAACCAAGTACCAAATGACCTAGCACTTGTATCATCAGATCCTCAGCGACTTGAACAGGTGATGTATAACTTAGTTGGCAACGCCATTAAATATACTACTGAAGGTAAGATTGTCATTTCAGCCAGTATTATTGATGACAACATTCGCGTGCAAGTTGTCGATACTGGGCAAGGAATTCCTGCGGAATATTTAGACCATATTTTCGAACCGCTCATTCAAGCTGGCCAAGATGCAAACCGCTATAGACAAGGTGCAGGTCTAGGATTATCAATTAGCCGCCAACTTATCGAACTAATGGGTGGCTCACTGTATGTAAGCAGCCAAACCATGGTAGGGACTACCTTTAGCTTTACCCTTCCACTTGCATCCGAAGAAGAAATAGCGGCAACTAGCCCTGCTAATCCTTTTTCCCACTTCCAAGCACCTGAAATTATTGAAAACCATCAGCTAGATGCCTGTGTCATTGATGAAAACCCTGATGGTCCGTTATTAATTATTGCCGACGACGAGCCTGTAAACCTGAGAGTTCTGGATAGCTTCTTAAAAATAGAAGGCTACAGAGTTCGTACAGCAAATGATGGCCCTGAAACTATTGAACTAATAAAGAAAGAAAAACCTGAACTTTTATTGCTCGATATCATGATGCCAGGAATGAGTGGCTATCAAGTTTGTGAAACTCTCAGAAAAGAATTCGATCACGCGCAACTGCCTATCATAATGCTCACGGCTCTAAATCAAACAGAAGACCGCGTAAGAGGTTTTGATGTTGGTGCAAATGACTACTTATCAAAACCATTTAATAAACAGGAACTTGCAGCAAGGATTACTGCACATTTATCCGCAAGCAAAGCTGAACAACGCCGAGTAGAAAATGATCAGCTGCAGCAAGAGCTGAAGCAGAGAGCATTGGTTGAAGCGAACCTGTTAGAAACACAAGGAAGGTTACTGGAACAGCTAGAGTCCGCGCCAGAGGCAATTATTTGTATTCGAGATGATAAGCACATCCGTTTCGCGAACGAAGCTGCGACCAAACTATTCAGAAGAAGCCAAGAACAACTGAAACGCTCTAGAGCTGATGAAATTATTGCGCCGAAATACTTAAATGTGGAACAGGCGCACTATTGTGGCGACATCGATATATACATAAATGATACAAGGCAGCATATATCAACGGATATTCTCAAGCTTCCACAAGGCTCAGGGTTAGATTCCATGTATATTTTCAATGTTGGAGGCGGGGTTAATTCAGCTCGAATTAATAACCTAGAGACAGCTGTAGAGGCGCTTTCTAGCTATGCATTCGAAGGGGACAAAGATAAATTACAGCAACTTAAAGAGCTTGGTGGAGAATTTACTCGCATTGCGGATAAAGCCGCTGGTGAAGGTAAAAATAAGCAAGACATCATGCGAGAAGTCTTAGTTGAAGCTATGACTAACTCACTAGATTACTGGGAATCAGTAACTGGTGAAAGTAAGTTCGCTTTTGCGGAGAAGAGCCAACTATGGCGAGTCTATCTAGATAGAAGCACTTTACAAACTAGAACACTAGATAAGTACTTGCGCGTAGAAACGCTGCCTAAGACTCCTAGATGGCGTACAGTGCTCAGTTCAATTGAATTTATTCTAGAGCACTGTAATGAACAAAGCCCTGAGCGTACCCACATCGAAGCACTTAGAGATAAGCTCCAAAAACTACTGACTAGCTAAAGTTTTTAACCACCAGAATCGATTTCAAGCCTGCGTTCCGCAGGCTTTTTTTTAGATAGAAGTTAGTGCCTTTCTTCACTGAAAGTTTATTAATGTATCAATAAACCTCAGTTATTTAACTTGGTAAATTAACATGGATTTATATGAATTTATCACCCATCAAAAAACTCTAATTTCCGTTATTTAGCTTAATAACCCTACTCATTACTCGAGTTTGCGAACTTAGTCACGACAGAACGGCAGATTTAATTTTTCAAGATAAATTAACGAAAATTCATTAAGTGACCTTGATCTACAAATACTTGCAATTACAAAAAAGCCTCAAAATACAGAGATCAACAAGTAAGTAACCACTTACAGATATAATTCACCCAACACCTTATTGCGACACATATCAACACGGCAGTTTGGCTCACTTTTCAACCAAACTTAATGTTTTTAACGAGAATAACGAGACGAGAGGTGCTTTTGACGTTTTTAACGTAAATCTAGTTTGCCAAATCTCTCCATTCGGTGTTTTCTAAGGGTGCCCAAGGCCTACAGGCCACTCTTAACGCTTCAAGAGGAAGCGAAAATCTAAGAGGTAGGCCTTAAAAAGAATGTGTCTTGTTAGATTAGATAACATTCAATCCATTAGTGAAATGAAAGCAAATAGTAAGGAACAGCTATGCTTGCCAATATAAAAAAAACAGCACTAGCAACAGCAATTATTGCAACTGCTACGACAGGTTTTGCATCAGTAGCAACCGCTGCAGAACGCAGTGAACTGACTATCCACCCGAAGGAATTTACTACTTTCGTACGTAACTTTAACCCGTACTTAGGTGCTACTAACCTTCATACAACAACTGACTTCTTATATGAGCCTCTTGTTGTATTTAACGAAATGCACGGTAACACGCCGGTTTTCCGCTTAGCTGAAAACTACAAAATGTCTGATGACTTGATGAGCGTGACTTTCGACATTCGTAAAGGTGTTAAATGGTCTGATGGCGAAACATTCTCTGCTGATGATGTTGTTTTTTCTTTCAACCTAGTAAAAAACAAGCCTGAGCTTGACCAAAGTGGTATCAACTCTTGGGTTTCTAGCGTTGAGAAACTGAACGATAACCAAGTTCGCTTCCGTCTAACTGAAGCAAACTCAAATGTGCCTTACGAAATTGCTAAAGTACCTGTAGTACCTAAGCATATTTGGAAAGACATCAAAGATCCTGCAACGTTTACTAATGAAAACCCAGTAGGTTCAGGTCCGTTCACTGAAATTGATACTTTCACAGCTCAACTTTACATTCAGTGTGAAAACCCGAATTACTGGGATGCTGATAACCTAGACGTTGACTGTTTACGTGTACCTCAAATCGCTAACAATGACCAATTCCTTGGTAAAGTTGTAAACAGCGAAATGGACTGGACGTCTTCATTCGTACCAGACATTGATCGTACATACGCTGCTGCAAGTCCTAAACACCACTACTGGTACCCGCCAGCAGGTACTCAAGCATTCGTAGTTAACTTCAAGCACCCAGACGCTGCTAAAAACGAAGCGCTAAGCAATGTTGACTTCCGTCGTGCATTCTCTATGGCTCTTGACCGTCAAACAATCATCGACATCGCATTCTACGGTGGCGGTACAGTGAATGACTTCGCATCTGGTCTAGGTTACGCATTCGAAGCATGGTCTGACGAAAAGACTCACAACAAGTACAAAGGCTTCAACACGTACAATGCTGAAGGTGCTAAAGACCTTCTAGCAAAAGCTGGCTTTAAAGATGTCAACAAAGATGGCTTTGTTGACACTCCATCTGGTAAGTCGTTCGAGCTAATGATTCAATCGCCAAACGGCTGGACTGATTTCAACAACACAGTTCAACTAGCAGTAGAGCAATTGAATGAAATCGGTATTAAAGCGAAAGCTCGTACACCTGATTTCTCTGTATACAACCAAGCGATGCTTGAGGGTACATACGACGTAGCTTACACAAACTACTTCCACGGTGCTGATCCATACACTTACTGGAACAGTGCTTACAACTCAGCACTACAATCTGGTGATGGTATGCCTCGTTTCGCGATGCACTACTATGAAAACAGCAAACTAGACGGTCTTCTAAACAGCTTCTACAAGACAGCTGATAAGAACGAACAGCTAGAAATTGCACATGGTATTCAACGTATCATCGCTGAAGATCAAGTAACAGTTCCTGTTCTATCTGGTGCTTACATGTTCCAGTACAACACAACTCGCTTTACGGGTTGGTGGAACGAAGAAAATCCAAAAGGCCGTCCAAACATTTGGGCTGGTATCCCAGAGCGTCTACTTCATGTACTGGACCTAAAACCAGTTAAATAAGTAATCGTTCAATCTTGGCGGCGTAACTTCTTACGCCGCTTATAAAAATCCCCCGCAGTCTTAATTGAATGTATGGCGCTTGTCGTCAGGGGGTTTTTCGTTCCAAATTTCGCTAGGAACGACCTGAAACCAGAAACAGGGAAACAATCTGGGTGAGTAAGGTGTGAGTTATGGGTTATTTTTTAAGACGTTTGTCATTTTATTTTGTCGCGCTGTTAGTTGCTGCGACGTTAAACTTTATTATTCCGCGAGCAATGCCTGGTGACCCAGTTACCATGATGTTTGCTAACGCTTCAGTTCAAGTAACACCAGAGCGTATCGCTGCCATGAAAGAGCTTCTTGGCTTTGTAGATGGCGGATTACTTGTTCAATACATCGCATACATGAAAAACATTCTAAGCTGGGAGCTTGGTACATCTATCCAATTTTACCCGCTTTCAGTTAATACACTTCTAGGTGGAGCATTTGGTTGGTCTCTATTCCTAGCCGGTACAGCTGTAATCTTGTCATTCTCGATCGGCTCAATACTCGGTATTTTTGCTGCTTGGCGCCGTGGTAGTAAGTACGACACATTTGTTACTCCAGGGATGCTTGTTATTCAAGCTGTTCCTCAGGTTGTTATCGCAATGCTTGCGATGTTCACTTTCGCAATCGGATTAAAATGGTTCCCGACTGGTTACGCTTATACCGCAGGTACTCTACCTGACTGGACAAGCTGGGAATTCATCAAAGATGTCTTATACCACGCAGCTCTTCCTCTATTTTGTGCTTCTGTCGTTCAAATTGGTGGCTTCTTAGTAAACATGCGTAACAACATGATCAACTTACTGGCTGAAGACTACATCACAATGGCTAAAGGTAAGGGGCTAAGTGAAAACCGAGTGGTATTCAACTACGCAGCTCGAAACGCAATGCTACCAAGTGTAACGGCTTTATCTATGTCTCTTGGTATGGCAATTGGTGGTCAGCTTATCATCGAAATCATCTTTAACTACCCAGGTCTAGGCAGCGTTCTTTTCAACGCAATCACAGCTCGTGACTACCAAGTTCTACAAGGTCAGTTACTTATCATGACGCTATTTATGCTGTTCTTTAACTTACTAGCAGACATGCTTTACGTTGTACTTGACCCTCGCCTACGTAAGGGAGGTAAATAATCATGAAAGGTATTATCAAACTAATTTGGGGAAACCCTGTAGCACTAGTTGGTGTTGTGATTCTAAGCGTATTTTTATTCATCGCTTTAGCAGCTCCACTGGTTACTAAGCACGCTCCTGATAAGCGAACGGGCAACCCACATGAATACCCAGGTTTTGTTGTTAAATCAGCACAAGCTAACCCAGATGGTTGGATTGCTACAAACCTAGCAGATGACCGACGTACACTAATCATGTCGAAAAAAGCAGACCATGTATTAGGCACTTCTCGTATGGGTCGTGATATCTGGTCACAAGTGGCTTACGGTGCACGAGTTTCTCTAGCGGTAGGTTTTGGTGCAGGTCTAACAGTTTGTTTCTTCGCAACGGTAATAGGAGTTTCCGCTGGCTACTTCGGTGGTCGTGTTGATGACATCTTAACCGCGGCAATGAACATCATGTTGGTTATCCCTCAATACCCGCTTCTATTCGTAGTAGCAGCATTTGTCGGGGAGGCTGGTCCATTAACCATTGCATTGATAATTGGGTGTACATCCTGGGCTTGGGGCGCACGTGTTGTCCGCTCACAAACCTTAGCCTTACGTGAGAAAGAATTTGTTAAAGCAGCTGAAGTTCTAGGTGAATCATCATTCCGAATTATCTTTGTGGAAATTCTTCCAAACCTAATTTCGATTGTAGGTGCGAGCTTCATTGGCTCTGTAATGTACGCAATCATGATGGAAGCAACTATCTCATTCTTAGGTCTTGGTGACCCGAATACAATTAGCTGGGGCATCATGCTGTACAACGTACAGACATCATCTTCAATGCTGATTGGCGCATGGTGGGAATTACTGGCTCCTTGTATCGCCCTGACATTCCTTGTAACAGGACTGGCGCTACTTAACTTCGCTGTTGATGAAATTGCTAACCCGCAATTACGTTCACACAAAGGTATGAAACGCTGGAAGAAACTAGCGGCACAAGACAAGTCTGAGCGTGAGCCAGAACTACCACCACAAAATGCACTTTGGAGCGGAGATAAATAATCATGTCTAATCCACTAATTTCTGTCCGCAACTTATGCGTAGACTACATTACTGAAGCTGGCGATGTCCGAGCTTGTAACAATGTTAGCTTTGATATTGCCCCTGGTGAAGTCCTAGGGCTAGCTGGAGAATCTGGATGTGGTAAATCCACTGTCGCTTTCTCTCTGATGCGCCTCCATAAGCCGCCAGCATTCATTTCAAGCGGTGAGGTTATTTTCAACGGTGAAAATATCCTGGAGTACAGCGATGACCGTATGCAAGCGTTCCGCTGGAGCGAAATGTCGATGGTTTTCCAAAGTGCGATGAATGCGCTAAACCCTGTATTGCCAATGGCTGAGCAGTTCTGTGACGTAATCATGCGCCACACGAGCATGACTCGTGAGCAAGCGCTAAAGCGTGCTGGTCAATTACTTGAAATCGTTGATATTCACCCTAGTCGATTAACCGATTACCCACACCAGTTCTCTGGTGGTATGCGTCAACGCTTGGTAATTGCCATTGCATTAGCACTGAACCCAAAACTGATCATCATGGATGAACCAACAACAGCACTAGACGTTGTAGTTCAGCGTGAGATTCTTCAAAAGATCTACGCGCTTAAAGAAGAGTTCGGTTTCTCGATTCTATTCATCACGCATGACTTGTCTCTAATGGTCGAGTTCTCTGACCGTATCGGCATCATGTATTCAGGTGAGTTAATCGAAGTGGCTAATTCACAGGATATTTTAGAAAACCCTTATCACCCGTATACCAAAGGGCTGGGAAGTTCATTCCCTCCTCTTACGGGGCCAAAAACCAAACTAGCCGGCATTCCAGGTAACCCTCTAAATTTACTAGAGATACCACAAGGCTGCCGCTTCCAAGCTCGTTGCGACCGTGTACATGAAGCATGCACCAAAGTCCCGACAACATTGCGCACTATTGACCCAGGGCACTTATCAAACTGCCATTTATACGGCGAAATAGCACATAGCAAACTATAGCTTAGCGAGAAGATAGCTTGTCCGCTGGAAACGGCGGATATAACAACTAGCGAGCATAAAGCCGCAATAGAACAAGCTTGGTAGTAATAAGGATTTCTGGAGACAATTATGAGCAAAGAATTCGGTCAATTATTGGTAGAAGGCAAGAATGTCGTAAAAGACTTCCCAATAAGCAGTACCACCATACAAACCCCTATGATGCGTGCAATCAATGACGTGTCTTTCAAAATGTATAAAAGCCGCGGTTTGGCTGTAGTTGGTGAATCCGGCTCAGGTAAATCAACAACGGCTAAAATGATTGCCAAAATGTACGCTCCATCAGGCGGAACCATTGAGTACAAAGGTCGTGATATACAAGATATTTCAAGTAGAAAAGATCTTATGCACTACCGCGAAGGTGTGCAGATGGTTTGGCAAGACCCGTTTGGCTCTCTAAACCCAACTCACAATATTTTTCACCACATTGCTCGTCCACTGCTTATCCATAAGAAAGTGACTCCGGGTAATAAGAAAGAGCTTGAAGAGCGAGTTTACGATCTTCTTGAGCAAGTTGGTCTTGTTCCGCCAAAAGAAACCGCAGAAAAGTACCCTCACCAGCTTTCTGGCGGTCAACGTCAACGTGTCAACTTGGCTCGTAACATTGCAGTCGGAGCTGAGGTTGTTTTAGCGGATGAACCGACATCAATGCTAGATGTATCGATTCGAGCTGGTGTTTTAAACTTAATGGAAGAAATGAAGTTTGAGAAACAAATGTCTCTGCTTTATATCACTCACGACATCGCAACGGCACGTTACATTGCTGAAGACCTTTCAGTTATGTATGTCGGTCACATGGTTGAATGGGGCGATACTGATGACGTCATCGCTAATCCACAACACCCATACACTCAACTTCTTGTTTCAGCAGTGCCAGATCCTAAAAAGTCGATCCATGAAAAACTTGCAGGTAACAAAGGTGAAATTCCTCTTTGGACACCAGAATCAGCAGGTTGTCCTTTCGCAGGTCGTTGTACTCAAGTCATGGATAAATGTAAAGAACGCTTACCAGGTGTCACTCAATTAGCTGATAACCACTTTGTACGCTGCTACTTGCACGAAAGCTAACATTAAATCCAGTTAGGGCTTAACCGCCCTAACTATTTGTATCCAAAATAAAAGTACCTAGCCAAAAGAAACTAGGACTGTCGGAGAATATTGATGCAGTTACTCACTAACCATATTGGCTATGAATCTAGCGGCTTTAAACAAGCGATTCTACAAACCCAAAAAGAGCGCTTATCAAGCCATTCAGTATTGCTCGTATGTGCTGATGACCACGTGACTGTAGACACTTTTGAATTGGTTAAAAGTGGTCAGGTTGCTAATTGGCATCAAGGGCAGTTTTATACCATAGATTTTACCGCTATTTCTAAGATTGGCCGCTATTACCTACGTTTCGATAATTTACGTTCTGAAGTGTTTTCTATTAGTGAAAACTTGCTTATCGACTCGACATTCTCTGATGTTCTACATTATTTCAAATCACAGCGATGCGGTGGGATCTTTGATAAAAAAGATCAGCACGCCAAACTGCTGAATTCGGACACTCACGTTGATGTACGTGGAGGTTGGTATGACGCATCCGGTGATGTGAGTAAATATTTCAGCCATTTATCTTACGCGAACTATCTAAACCCGCAGCAGATTCCAATGGTTGTTTGGAATATGTTGAAGAGTTTAACACTTACAAGTGAACACACTCTTTTTCCGAAATTTTCCACAACTCGCCTAACCGAAGAAGCACTTTTCGGTGCTGACTTTTTAGTCAGAATGCAAAGCCCAGATGGCTACTTTTACATGACTGTTTTTGATAAGTGGAGCAAAGATATCGAACAAAGAGATATCTGCGCATATGCGACTCAAGAAGGTCATAAAACAGATGATTACCAATCAGGGTTTCGCCAAGGCGCTGGTGTTGCAATTGCAGCTTTAGCATCTGCATCGGCTTTAGAAGTGTCTGGTGAATTCTCCAGCCTAGAATACCTAGACGCTGCAGAACGTGGTTACTGCCACCTGAAAGAGTACAACCTTCAGTATTTAAATGATGGTGTAGAAAACATCATTGATGAGTATTGCGCACTGCTGGCTTCCACAGAACTTCATCGCGTAACTGAAAAGGAAGAATACCTTTTAGAAGCAAGAGTTTGGGCTAAACGCTTAATAAACCGTCAAATGACAGACCGTAATTTCAATCACTTCTGGTCAGCAAACTCAGACGGTAGTCGCCCTTATTTCCACGCTGCAGAAGCGGGTCTACCTGTCATATCTTTATGCGAATTTGTCTCTATCGAAACCGATACAGAGTCCAAACAAGAAGCTATAAATGCCATTGAAAATGCATGCCATTTTGAAGTGTCAATTACCGATGCTGTAACGAATCCATTTGGCTACCCAAGACAATACGTCAAATCAGTTAATAGTGAAAAGAGAGACGCTTTCTTTGTCGCGCAAGACAATGAAACAGGCTATTGGTGGCAAGGTGAAAATGCACGTTTAGGGTCATTATCCTCTATGGCTTACCTAGCTCAACCACACATCCAAGATCCAAAATTGAAACAGCGTTTATCTAAATTAGCGCAAAACAGCTTAGATTGGATTTTAGGTCTTAATCCGTACCACATGTGCATGTTAGACGGTCATGGACATAATAACCCTGACTACCTGCCTAAGCTTGGTTTTTTCAATGCTAAAGGCGGTGTTTGTAACGGTATTACTGCTGGGTTCGACGACGAACAAGACATTGCATTTAACCCTCCTGGTCAAAAAGATGACATGCTTCAAAACTGGCGCTGGGGTGAGCAATGGATCCCTCATGGGGCTTGGTTCTTACTTGCAACTGCGTGTCAGTTTAACCACCTAACATCGAACAATCTCATTTCAAATAAGGAGCTATAACCATGACTCTTTACTATGTAGGAATAGATGGCGGTGGTACCTCCTGCCGAGCTCGAATCAGAGACAACAATGGCATATTAATTGGTGAAGCAAAGAGTGGCAGTGCCAATATTTTACTTGGTGTTGAAGTCGCGATGGCATCTTTAACGTCAGCCATTACTGACGCAGCAACGAAAGGTGGGCTTACACTTAGCGATTTTTCTAATATGCATGTCGGTCTTGCTTTAGCTGGAGCAGAACAAAAGTCTGCATGGATTGACTTTATGAAGCTAGAGCACCCATTCGCAAGCATGACTCTTAATACGGATGCTTATGGCGCGTGTATTGGTGCACATAACGGCAGCGATGGCGCAATCATGATCGGTGGAACTGGTTCTTGTGGAATCTATCTTCAAGGTAAGACACAACATGTTGTTGGTGGGCGTGAGTTCCCAATATCAGACCAAGGTGGTGGCGCAGTGATGGGACTACGCCTTATCCAACAAGTACTACTGGCTGAAGATGGTATTCGTGAGAAAACCGCGCTCTCATTACATGTTATGAATCACTTCAATAACAACATTGATGAGATCGTATCCTGGTCTAAAACTGCCATTCCAAAAGACTACGGTCAGTTCTCTCCTGTCATTTTTCAACTAGCAAATGAAGGTGATGAACTTGCCATTGAAATGCTCAAACAAACCGCCGCTGACATTGAAATGTTTATCCTCGCCTTACACCGAAAGGGGGCACAAAAAGTATGCCTGATGGGCAGTATCGCTGAACGCATTCTAGATTGGTTATCGCCTCCTGTTCAGCAATGGATCGTACAACCTCAATTTGACGCTATCGAAGGCGCATTGATGTTTGCCGGTAAACCCGAACACAACTTGTATTAACAAGCTATACAAGGAAGGATTATGACATACCGCATCGACTTAGCTGTTTTATCTGAACAAAAGCAAACGTGCCGCTTTGGTTTAACTGTGCACAACTTAAGTGATATGGATGTGACTGACTGGTCACTGCATTTCGCTTTCGATCGTTTCATTCTTCCTGAAAGCCTTTCTCAAGGCACTCTCAAACAAGTAGGAAGTTTTTGCTCTTTCACGCCAGATACTACCCAACTGAAGGCGAACAACCATTTCTATTTTGAATTTAGTATCCAGAGTGCCCCATTTAGATTCTATTCTGATGGCTTAAACGAAGCATTTATTCAATCTCAAGTACAGGGTGAGACTCAGGTATTACCTATCACTATATCGCCAATTGTTCTCGCCTCTCCATATAGAGAGTGCAGCACTATTGAGGATGTAGAAAGTGCTCAAATTGCAATAATTCCACAACCAAATTCTTTAACACAAGAGTCAGGTTCTTTTAGCTTAACTCCTGCCTCGGGCTTATTAGTTAAAACCACACTGGCAACGAACGCGGTCACTTGGCTGACACAAGAGCTCAATGATTGCTTTGGTTTACACGTTAATGAATCGGCATCTGGTTCTATTACTTTTTCAAGTAATCCAATATTAGATGATGGTGAATACAAACTTTCAGTGACCACTGACGGTGTATGTATAGAATCAGGAAGCCAATCAGGCTTTACTCATGCGGTCGCAAGTTTCATTCAATTAATCGAAGCTAAACAAGATTCAACCTTCTCAGTTACTAACTGCAAAATTGTAGATGAACCTAGATTTAAATATCGCGGAATGATGCTCGATTGTGCGAGACATTTTCACTCCGTCGAACAAGTAAAACGTCTCATTAACCAACTTGCGTATTACAAATTCAATGTTTTCCATTGGCACCTAACCGATGACGAAGGGTGGAGAATTGAAATAAAAGCACTGCCAGAGTTGACTGAAATTGGTGCATGGCGTGGCATAAAACATGCTATCGAGCCTCAATATACGCATTTATCTGAAACCTATGGCGGGTATTACACTCAAGAAGAAATAAAAGATGTGATTGCTTTTGCTGAGCAGCGAAGCATTACCATTATCCCTGAAATTGATATTCCTGGTCACTGTCGTGCAGCCATAAAATCTCTGCCACATATGTTGGTTGAAGATGCGGATACCACTCAATACAAAAGTATTCAGCACTACACCGATAATGTCCTAAACCCGGGGCTAGCAGGTACGTACCAATTCCTTGATACGGTCATTGAGGAAGTAGCAGCACTCTTCCCTAGTGAACTTATCCATATGGGCGCTGACGAAGTGCCTCATGGCGTGTGGAGCGAAAGCCCAGCAGCGCAGTCAGTTATGCAAAAATATGGTTACCAAGATAGCAAGGATCTTCAAGGTCACTTGTTCCGCTATGCCGAAGATAAGTTAAAACAACTAGGCAAGCGAATGGTTGGCTGGGAAGAAGCGCAGCATGGCAATAAAGTAAGTAAAGAAACAATCATTTATTCATGGCTAAGCGAAGAAGCAGCGGTGAATTGCGCACGACAAGGGTTTGATGTGGTTCTGCAACCAGGTCAATACACTTATTTAGACATGACTCAAGATTACTCTCCAGAAGAACCAGGCGTTGACTGGGCGTCTGTCATCCCATTAGAGCAAGCCTATAACTACGAAGCTTTATCAGATATTCCAGAAACAGATCCAATTAGAAAGCGCATTCGTGGAATTCAATGTGCTTTGTGGTGTGAAATTATTACGAATCAAGAGCGTATGGATTACATGATCCATCCACGATTAGGAGCATTAGCCGAAGGCTGTTGGACCTATAAAAACAACCGAGATTGGTTGAATTACCTATCTCGATTAAAAGGGCATTTGCCTCTATTGGACCGTCTCAAAGTTCAATACCGCAACCCTTGGAAATAACGGAAAGCTGAAGACGGTATTACCGCCTCACAGCACAATAGAATCAATATTAGTACGATCAACTGCAAGAAGTGCAGTTTGTTAAAAAGGATATAACAATGAAATACGGCTATTTCGATAACGATAATCGCGAATACGTCATCACTCAACCAGACGTACCTGCGCCATGGACAAATTACTTAGGAACGGAGAAGTTCTGTACTGTAATTTCACATAATGCTGGCGGTTATTCATTCTACAACTCGCCTGAATATAACCGTGTTACTAAGTTTCGCCCTAACGGTACATTCGACCGTCCTGGGCATTATGTCTACCTTCGTGATGACGAAACTGGTGACTACTGGTCAATATCATGGCAACCAGTAGCAAAAAGTTTGGATGAAGCTAATTACGAAGTTCGACATGGCTTGTCTTACTCCAAATTTAAGTGTGAATACAGCGGCATTACGGCAACTAAGACACTATTCATTCCAAAAGGTGAAGATGCTGAAGTATGGGATGTAGTGCTTAAAAACAACACTGACAAGCCACGTACAATTAGTACTTTCTCATTCGTTGAGTTTTCATTCAGCCACATTCAATCAGATAACCAAAACCATCAAATGTCTTTGTACTCTGCTGGAACTGAATACAAAAATGGTGTGCTTGAATACGATCTTTACTACAACACCAATGACTTTGAAGGTTTCTACTACTTAGCTTCTACTTTTGATCCTGATAGCTACGATGGGCAGCGTGATAATTTCTTAGGCTTGTACCGTGATGAAGCAAACCCAATTGCCGTTGAACAAGGCAAATGTACGAACAGTGCTCAAACCTGTTACAACCACTGTGGTTCTCTGCACAAACAGTTTGTCATCCAGCCAGGTGAAGAAGTTCGTTTCGCTTATGTGCTAGGCATAGGTAAAGGCAATGGCGAGCGTTTGCGTGAGAAGTACCAAGATCTTGCTAATGTTGATGCAGCATTCCAAGGCATTAAAGATCACTGGAATGAACGCTGTGAGAAATTCCAAGTAAAATCGCCAAACGAAGGTTTGGATACCATGATCAATACATGGACGCTTTACCAAGCTGAAACCTGTGTGGTTTGGTCTCGATTTGCTTCTTTCATCGAAGTGGGTGGTCGTACAGGTTTAGGTTACCGTGATACTGCGCAAGACGCGATTTCGGTCCCTCATGCAAACCCAGAAATGACTCGTAAGCGTATTGTTGATTTACTCCGTGGACAGGTAAAAGCTGGCTACGGGTTACACCTGTTTGATCCTGATTGGTTTGATCCAGAAAAAGCAGACGTTGAACCATCTAAGTCACCAACCGTTGTACCTACACCATCTGATGATGACAAAATTCATGGCATTGATGATACGTGTTCTGATGATCACCTATGGATCGTTCCAACCATCATTAAATATGTGGTTGAGACAGGCGAACATAGCTTCTTCGATGAAGTGATTCCTTACGCTGATTCAGGTGAAGCAACTGTCTATGAACATATGAAAGCTGCGCTTAATTTCTCAGCAGAATATGTTGGTCAAACAGGAATCTGTAAAGGTCTTCGAGCAGACTGGAATGACTGTCTGAACCTAGGTGGTGGCGAGTCCTCTATGGTGTCTTTCCTGCATTTTTGGGCACTTCAAGAGTTCCTAGATCTAGCTAAGTTCCGTAAGAACACCGCTGATGTAGAAAAATACACAGAAATGGCAGCAAACGTTCGTGAAGCTTGTGAATCACACCTTTGGGATGATGAAGGTGGTTGGTACATCCGTGGCTTAACGAAAAATGGTGAAAAGATTGGTACTGCTCAACAAGCAGAAGGTCGAGTACACCTAGAGTCAAATACCCTAGCTGTTCTTTCTGGAGCGGTTTCTCAAGAGCGTGGTGAAAAAGCAATGGATGCGGTGGATGAGAATTTATTCTCAGAATACGGTTTACACCTAAATTCACCATCATTCGCTACACCAAATGACGACATTGGTTTCGTGACTCGAGTTTACCAAGGCGTAAAAGAAAATGGAGCAATCTTCTCGCATCCAAACCCTTGGGCATGGGTTGCAGAAGCAAAACTTGGTCGTGGTGACAGAGCAATGAAGTTCTACGATGCTCTTAACCCTTACAACCAAAATGACATGATCGAAACACGTTACGCAGAACCATACTCCTACGTGCAATTCATCATGGGTAAAGATCACCAAGACCATGGTAGAGCTAATCACCCTTGGTTAACTGGTACATCAGGCTGGGCTTACTTTGCCGTAACTAACTTCATTTTAGGTGTTCGTACTGGCTTTGATGGTTTAACCATCGATCCTTGTATTCCAACAGATTGGCCTGAATTTGAAGTATCACGTCAATGGCGAGGAGCAACCTATAACATCACGGTCCAAAACCCAAATTCAGTCAGCAAAGGCGTTAAAACCATTACGGTTAATGGCGAAGCGGTTGAAGGCACGGTTCCTGTCCTTGAAGAAGGCAGCGTAAACGAAGTGATTGTCGTTTTAGGTTAATTATCACGGTATGGCAGCTTCACCAGTGGAGCTGCTACTTAAAAGTGATTTCCAAAAGGATTTTATAATGATCAAATTTGGTACTGGTGGCTGGCGCGCATTCATAGGTGAAGAATTCACTCGTGATAACGTACGTTTAGTTGCTCAAGCTCTTGCTAATATCATCAATAACGAAAATGCCGCTAATAACGGGTTTGTTATTGGCTATGACCGACGTTTTTTATCTGATAAAGCCGCTTGTTGGTTTGCTGAAGTACTAGCAGCAAATGAAATACCGGTCAGCTTTATTGATAAGTTTGTTCCAACGCCAATCGTAATGTTTAAAGCAAAAGAGATGGGATGCATTTATTCAGCATGCATTACTGCTTCCCATAACCCAGCAGACTACAATGGTATCAAAATCTTCATCGAAGGTGGACGTGATGCTGATGAGATCATCACAGAAAAGATTGAGCAGCAGATAGCAAACCTTACTCAAGAAGATGTAGTTAGGGTCGATTTTGAACAAGCGCTGAATGATAAAACCATTCAAGTGATCAACCCAATGAATGAATTTGTCGATTCAATCATTAACTTCATCGATATTGATGCAATAAAAAAAGCAAACCTTCGCGTGCTCATCGACCCTATGTTTGGCGTAGCAAAAAATGCCCTTCAGACAGTATTGATCAATGGTCGCTGTGATGTTGATGTGATTAACGATGGCAAAAACCCAGACTTTGGTGGCTTAATGCCATCACCCAATGCATCTACTTTATATCGACTGAAACACCTTGTAGCGGCTGAAGGTTACGATATAGGCATTGGTACGGATGGTGATGCGGACCGCCTTGGTATCATTGATGAAAAAGGTAACTTCATTCACCCAAATGAAGTACTACTACTTCTATATTACTACTTGCTGGAATACAAAGGCTGGAAAGGTTCCGTTGTTCGGAATATCGCCACCACACACCTTCTAGATAAAGTTGC
Organism: Vibrio gallaecicus; assembly: GCF_024347495.1. Lineage (NCBI taxonomy): Bacteria > Pseudomonadati > Pseudomonadota > Gammaproteobacteria > Vibrionales > Vibrionaceae > Vibrio > Vibrio gallaecicus. The sequence continues at coordinate 2,690,545 of NZ_AP025490.1, forward strand.
AGCAGATCATGGTGAGAAGAGCTTTGAGGTACCAGTAGGCTTTAAGCATATTAGCTCCCAAATGGAAGCAGATGACTCCCTACTTGGTGGCGAAAGTTCAGGTGGACTTACCATTCGAGGTCATATCAAAGGTAAAGATGGAGTGTTTGCATCAAGCCTACTTGTTGAAATGATCAGCGTGACAGGTAAAAAACTCTCTGAAATGCTGGATGAAATCTATTCGAAATATGGCTATGCCTATACAGCAGAAGGCGATTGTACGTTCAAGCCCTCTCAAAAAGAGCAGCTTTACACACGCATTTACGTAGAAAAGCAATTGCCAGAATTTGAATATGAGATTGAAAAAGTCAGCTATGAAGATGGGGCTAAAGTGTACTTTAAAAATGGAGGATGGGTAATTGCTCGCTTCTCAGGCACAGAACCACTTTTAAGAATTTTTGCTGAAATGGAAAACCAAGAAACTGCCGAGCGAGTTCTTCTGCAGGTTAAAGAGTTCCTATCACTTTAAGTACTTCTATATTAAGTACTGGTAGGTAACTCTCAGTCCTCCTTTGAGGCACCAAAGAAGAACCAATCTTGCCCGAAGCCCATAACATATCCAGAGTGTTCATGGTTTCGGGCTTTTTTCATTTAAAAGGCAAGCACACCGTGAGTGTCCACTTTTACCGCGACAGGTTGCCCCACTTCTAACGCCTCTGCAGAGGTAGCTAATAGCTTTTGTCCATTAGCTTCTATTACGTAACGACAATGATCACCCATAAACTGCTGCTCTAGAACCGAAATAGTACTTTCAGTGCCGGATGTCACCTGAATATGCTGAGGTCTAAGTAATAGTTCACAGTGAGCTTCTAAGCTTATTTCCGTCTGAGGTTTTGCTTCTATTACCCCTAAATCCGTTTCAAACTCTTGCTCTGAAACACGTTTAGCTTTTAGGTAGCTCCCACCACCAAGAAAGTCAGCTACAAATTTGCTTGATGGCTGGTAATACAACTCTGACGCCGAACCATATTGCTCTATCACACCATAGTTCATTACTGCCATTTTATCCGCGAAGGCAAATGCTTCTTCACGGCTGTGAGTAACAAAAATGGCTGTCACACCTTGCTTCTTAAAAATCTTACGAATTTCAGAAATCAATTCATGACGAACCTGGGTATCGATATTTGAAAATGGTTCATCTAACAAGAGTAAGTCAGGTTTATAAGCGAGTGATCGAGCAATCGCAACACGCTGCTGCTGACCACCTGACAATTGGTGTGGGTACCTATCGCCAAAGCCATCAAGATGCACAAGTTCAAGCATTTCTTGAACCTTATCTTTTTTAGATTGCTCACTTTCTTTTCGCAGACCAAAAGCTACATTTTCAAATACCGTTAAGTGCGGAAAAAGAGCGTAGTCTTGGAAAATCATGCCAATATTACGTTGCTCTGGTGGCAACCAATGCTTACCGTCATCAATCGTTTGGCAGTTAAGGTTCATAACCCCACTAGTTAATGGTAATAACCCTGCAATTGCTTTTAGAAGGGTTGTTTTACCGCAACCACTTGCACCTAGCAGGCAAACAATCTCACCATGTTCAACTTCAAGTGACAACGACTCTAGAACTGTTTGAGACTCATACTGACAGGTCAGATCTTTTATTGATAATGCACAGCTCATTAGTGTTTCTGCTCCAGGGAACGGTTAACGATGACTAAAGGGACTAACCCAACTAAAACGAGTAATACAGCAGGCATTGCTGCCAACTCTAAATGCTCATCCGATGCATAGTTATAGACATAGGTTGCGAGTGTCTCAAAATTAAATGGTCTCAAAAGCAATGCCGCATTGAGTTCTTTCATTGATTCAATAAACACTAAAAGTGCAGCAATTAATGCACCTCGTTTGATCAACGGAAAGTGAACTCGCCATAACATTTGATTGGTATTACACCCCATTGTTTTAGATGCCATATCTAAAGATGGAGAAACTTTACTCAAGCTACTTTCAATACTGCCAATAGCAACTGCTGAAAAGCGCACCACAAGAGCAAAAATTAGAGCAAACATAGACCCTGAGAATATTAATCCTGGTCTACCCCACTCCATAGCTTTCGCAATATCATTCACTTTATGATCAAGGAAAATAACCGAGACCATCACACCGATCGCAAGCACTGTCCCTGGCACGGCATAGCCTAATGATGAAAACCTCATGAAGCTAGCACTAAGTTTGCTTGGACTCACACGATGATAGAAGTTCACAATTAAAGCGACGCTTACACCAATAACAGCAGCGCTTACAGAGACATACAAACTATTTAAAGCATAGTCTCTAAATTCAGCAGTCCAGCTCTGTGCAAAATATTTATATGAGTAAATGCAGAGTTGCATCAATGGCAGAATAAATGCGATACCAACCAAGCCCCAGCACCACAATAATGCTAGCCACTTTTTCCAACCAGTTAACACATATCGAAAGTCTTCATTACTGCTAAATTGATTTTGAAATAATTTTTGTTTTCGACGGCTATAACGTTCAGCGCTCAGCAACAAAATGACAATTAGTAGCATGATTGCCGAAATTTTAGCTGCAGCATTGAGATTAGAATAGCCTAGCCATGTGTCATAAACCGCAGTGGTGAGCGTATTAACGGCAAAGTAGCTGACGGTACCAAAGTCACCAATCGTTTCCATGGCGACGAGAGACAAGCCTACTGCGATGGATGGTCGCACTAAGGGCAAGGATATTCGGCGGAAACTTTCCCAAGGAGAACACTTCAAGAGCCGTGCAGATTGCAGTAAAGAAACATTTTGTTCCATAAATGCTGCGCGACAAAGCAGATAAACATAAGGATATAAAACTAATGCTAAAACAACTGTCGCACCAGCTAACGTTCGAATATCAGGGAACCAATACTCCCCCGGACCCCAGCCTGTAATATCTCGTAGGAATATCTGGATAGGTCCAGCAAAGTCGAACCAGTCAGTAAAAATATACCCGATAATGTAACCTGGCATTGCCAATGGAAGAACAAGCGCCCATTGAAGCCATTTTTCACTTGGCAGACGACACATCGCCATGAGCCACGCACTTGGAATACCCAAAAGAAGAGTTAAAGCCATAACACCCACCACTAACACAACAGTGTTATAGGCGTAGGTAGGCATGACGGTCGAAAGAAGATGACTGAACACTTCATCGGTTTCGCCAATGGCAGTATAGAAGATCGCTAAGATCGGCAAAACCAGCAGTAAAGCAAAGCTTCCACTACTGGTTTTTAATAGAGAGTTTTTTTCTTTCATTAGCCCAATTTACAACAAGGCTTTATGACACATAAATGCGTTTGCAAATACATCTCATATCCCTTTAAAAAAATAGGGGTACAGTTATACCCCTAGTTCCGATTAAAGGTCAAATTTCACTTCATCTAGAAGCTTGATTGCAGCTTCGTGATGATCTGCAATTTGGTCTAGAGAAATTGTATCTGCTTTGAATTCACCCCAAGAAGCCACAAGCTCAGAAGGTTTAACATCAGCTTTTACTGGGTATTCGTAGTTTACTTCTGCGTACATACCTTGTGCTGTGTTGCCAGATAGGAATTCCATTAGTTTAACTGCATTCTCTTTATTCGGAGAGAATTTAGCCATTGCCATACCAGAAATATTTACGTGAGTACCCGTTGTTTCTTGGTTAGGGAAGTTGATGTAAACAGCGTCAGCCCAAGCTTTTTGCTCTTTATCATTAACCATTTTTCCTAAGTAGTAGCTGTTACCAAGAGAAACGTCACATAGACCTTCTTTGATAGCTTTAACTTGTGCACGGTCATTACCTTGAGGCTTACGAGCTAGATTTGCTTTTACGCCTTCTAGCCACTCTTTAGTTTCCGCTTCGCCTTTATGAGCAATCATAGAAGAGACTAGAGAAACATTGTATGGGTGCTTACCGCTACGAGTACAGATTTTACCTTTGAATTCAGGTTTAGCTAGATCAGCGTAAGTGAAATCTTCACCTAGACGACCAACACGGTCACGTGAAGAGTAAACGCTACGAGTACGAGTCGTTAGAGCAAACCACTCATTGTCTGTATCTTGGTACTGAGCTGGGATGTTCTTTTCTAGAACATCGCTGTTTACCGCTTGGACTAAATCTTTTCCAGTTAGCTCAGATAGGCGGCTGATATCAACAGTCAATACCACATCTGCAGGGCTGTATTCGCCCTCTTGAGCTAATTTTTCTGCTAAACCTTTTTTAGCAAACTTAACGTTTACTTTAATTCCAGTTTCTTTAGTGAATTCATTGAACATTGGTTCAACTAAGAATGGTTGGCGGTAAGAGTATACGTTTACTTCTTCCGCAGCCATTGCCGTTGGAGCAAATGCACTGCACGCTAAAGCTGAAAGAGTTAGCAGTTTTTTCATTAGTAAAATCCTTTATATCGAAATGATAATGTCTATCAGTTGCGTTATTATATTCATCATTAGTCTAATTTCAATGCTTATCATCAAAAAAAGCCCCACTAAAACTCCCTGTACCCCCTCACTATTTTGTAACAAATCTTTACGTTCTTTACAGATTATAGAGCGATAAGTCATTCTCCCCTTAGTTATTTAGCCAAAATTAAAAAGCCCACTTATTTGTAAGCGGGCTTTGTTTTACTTAAATAAACTCTTCAAATATGTATTACTTAACTGATACAAACTCAGGGTAAGCACCTACACCACAATCATGCATATCCATACCTTCAAGTTCTTCGTCTTCTGTTACACGAATACCGATTGTCGCTTTAAGCACGGCCCATACCGCTAAGCTCGCGCCGAATACCCATGCAAAGATGACTGCAGCACCGAGTAGTTGAGCGCCAAATGTTGCATCAGCGTTACTTAGTGGCACAGCCATTAGACCGAAGAAACCACATACACCGTGTACAGAAATAGCACCTACTGGATCATCAACCTTCACTTTATCTAGAGCAACGATACTGAATACCACTAGAGCACCCGATACAGAACCGATAGCAACAGCAAATAGAGGAGATGGTGAAAGAGGGTCTGCAGTGATTGCAACTAAACCCGCTAACGCGCCGTTAAGTACCATAGTTAGGTCTGCTTTACCCCAAGTTGTCTTACATACTAATAATGCTGCAATCGCGCCAGCTGCTGCTGCTGCGTTCGTATTTAGGAATATTTGACCAACCGCTGTAGCATTCTCAAAGTCTGAAACCATTAACTGAGAACCACCATTGAAACCAAACCAACCAAACCAAAGGATAAATGTACCTAAAGTTGCAAGTGGCATGTTTGAACCAGGAATCGGGTAGATTTCACCTTTTTTACCATATTTTCCTTTACGAGCGCCTAGTAGTAGAACACCAGCTAACGCTGCAGCTGCACCAGCCATGTGTACGATACCTGAACCAGCGAAGTCACTGAAACCTGCTTCTGATAAGAAACCACCGCCCCAAGTCCAGTAACCTTCCACTGGGTAAATAAATGCTGTTAGTACTACAGAGAAAATCAAGAATGACCATAACTTCATGCGCTCAGCAACCGCACCAGATACGACTGACATAGCTGTTGCTACAAATACTACTTGGAAGAAGAAGTCTGATTCTAATGAATGATCTGCACCTTCACCTTGAGTACCAATTAAAGTACCAAATGATGGTAACCACCCACCTTCACCGTTATCGACATACATGATGTTGTAGCCAACCACTAAGAAAGTGGTACAAGCAATCGCGTATAAGCAGATGTTTTTAGTTAAAATTTCTGTGGTGTTTTTAGATCGAACTAAACCAGCTTCAAGCATTGCAAAACCTGCAGCCATCCACATTACGAGCGCACCTGAAATGAGGAAGAAAAAAGTGTCTAGTGCGTACCGTAACTCTGTTACTGTTGTTGTAATATCCATATATTAATCTCCAATCCCTAATAATCTTTAAAGTGCTTCCGAATCCATTTCACCAGTACGAATACGTACAGCCTGACTAAGGTCGTAAACAAAAATCTTACCGTCACCAATTTTTCCAGTGTGTGCAGCTTGAGTGATCGCTTCTACTACGCGGTCTACATTTTCAGCTTGAGTCGCGATTTCTAGTTTTACTTTTGGTAGAAAATCGACTTGATATTCAGCCCCGCGATAAAGCTCTGTATGACCTTTTTGTCGACCAAAACCTTTCACTTCAGAAACAGTCATGCCTTCAATACCTACATCAGAAAGTGCTTCTCGCACATCATCTAACTTGAATGGCTTTACAATTGCGTTAATCAGTTTCATAGCATTTCCTTTGAGATGTTCTCTGTAATTCGTTAATTACTTACTAACAATCCAAGTACCGTGCCAAAAGTTTAAATCATTGTTTTTTAAGTAATAAACCCTTATTTAACCAATAAGAAACAAAAAGGCTCGCACCATTACGGTGCGAGCCTTCACTATCTTGAAGCGTTTTTTTTGTTGCCTCATTTAAGGGCAATGCTGTAAATATTCAAAATATACTACAGCGAGTACAGCTCTTTAGCTCATGCTATGCATAACCCAAAAAATCCAGCCAATTCGTCATTAGCAGTTCGAAGTCATCAATGCCACAGCTTGCGGTGCTTTCACAGTTATAAAAATCAAACTCGCTGCTTTCTTCCATTTCTTCACCATGGCCAAGTACATTTTCTTGTATGGTGACTTCATCTTCATTAATCGACAGGCTAATTTCTTTTCCTAATAAAGCCGTTTCTGTACTCATATTCGTTCGAGAACGCTCAATAGCATCCATTACTTGATTAAGCTTCTGCTTATCTTTACCTATTTCTTCCTGAAGCCAACGACCAATGATTTCGTGTCCCATACTACATTTTACGTAATATTCACCCATCAAAGTGTTTCTTGTAAATTCGAATTCCATAATGGCTTCCAGACATAAGATAAAAATGAGGCGAGAGTATATAGCGAAGATCGTAAGAGATCGAGCTTGATTAATTCGAGGAGTTCGCTGACCTAAAAGTCAAAACCCAAAACAGCTAACAAACAAAAACGCCTTCTATATTAGAAGGCGTTTAGTTCATTTACCCAGAAGAATTTCCTGAGCGCTATCCCAAGGTATTACGCAGGCTCTTGAAAGATAACCGTATCTGCTTTTTCCGTGTACTGACCCATTTTATGGAAATTCAGGTAACGGTATGTATCAGCAGCCGATGCATTAATCTTCTCAGCGTACTCTAAATACTCTTCTTTCGTTGGGATGCGACCTAGAATCGCGCCAACAGCAGAAAGCTCAGCAGAAGCCAGATAAACGTTCGCGCCATTACCTAAGCGGTTAGGGAAGTTACGCGTTGATGTCGACATAACCGTCGAAGCATCAGCAACACGAGCTTGGTTACCCATACATAATGAACAGCCCGGAGTTTCGATACGTACCCCAGCACGACCGAAGATGCCGTAGTAGCCTTCTTCTGTCAGTTGGTCTTTATCCATCTTCGTTGGCGGAGCCACCCATAGGCGAGTATTCAAAGAGCCATTAAACTCTTCAAGCATCTTACCAGCAGCACGGAAGTGACCGATGTTCGTCATACAAGAGCCGATGAACACTTCTTGAATTTCAGTACCTTGAACGTCAGAAAGAAGACGAGCATCATCTGGATCATTTGGAGCACATAGGATAGGTTGATCGATGTCAGCAAGATCAATCTCGATAACATGTGCATATTCTGCGTCTGAATCAGCAGATAGCAATTCTGGATTCGCTAACCACTCTTCCATTGCAGTAATACGACGCTCAATAGTACGAACATCACCGTAACCTTCAGCAATCATCCACTTAAGCATAACGATATTCGAGTTCAGGTACTCATCGATAGACTCTTGAGATAGCTTAACAGTACAACCTGCAGCAGAACGCTCAGCAGATGCATCAGAAAGCTCAAATGCTTGCTCAACAGATAAGTGCTCAACACCTTCAATTTCTAGTACACGACCAGAGAATTCATTGATCTTACCTGCTTTCTCTACCGTTAGTAGACCTTGCTTAATACCGTAAAGAGGAATGGCATGTACTAGGTCACGTAACGTGATACCCGGTTGCATTTCGCCTTTAAAACGAACCAAGATAGATTCAGGCATATCAAGAGGCATAACGCCTGTTGCCGCAGCAAATGCTACCAAGCCAGAACCTGCAGGGAATGAAATACCTAGAGGGAAACGAGTATGCGAGTCACCACCTGTACCAACAGTATCAGGTAGAAGCATACGGTTTAGCCATGAGTGGATAACACCATCGCCCGGACGAAGTGAAACACCCGCACGGTTCATGATGAAATCAGGTAGCGTATGGTGAGTGTTTACATCAACTGGTTTCGGGTATGCAGATGTGTGACAGAAAGACTGCATCACTAGGTCTGCTGAGAAACCAAGACACGCCAGATCTTTAAGCTCATCACGAGTCATAGGACCGGTAGTATCTTGAGAACCCACTGTCGTCATTTTAGGTTCACAGTACTGACCAGCACGTACACCTTCAACGCCGCATGCTTTACCAACCATCTTCTGAGCTAGCGTGTAGCCTTTATCAGATGCAGATGGGTCGATTGGTTTAGCAAACAGATCGGTTTCAGCTAGACCTAGAGCGTCACGAGCACGACCAGTTAAGCCACGACCGATGATCAGTGGAATACGACCACCAGCACGCACTTCATCTAGAAGTACCTTGCTTAATTCAAAGTTTGAAATCACAGAACCGTTCTTGTGAACAACACCTTCATACGGGTAGATATCAATAACATCCCCCATGTTCATGTCTTGTACATTCAGTTCAATTGGTAGCGCGCCTGAATCTTCCATTGTGTTGTAGAAGATTGGAGCAATTTTACCACCAAGACAAACGCCGCCAGTACGCTTATTTGGTACGAATGGGATATCTTCACCCATAAACCAAAGTACTGAGTTTGTTGCCGATTTACGTGAAGAACCAGTACCAACAACATCACCAACGTAAGCCAGTGGAATGCCGTCTTTTTGCATTTCTTCAATTTGATTGATTGGACCAACACTGCCCTGTTCGTCAGGAGTGATACCATCACGCTCCATTTTCAGCATCGCTTTTGCGTGAACTGGAATATCTGGACGTGACCAAGCATCAGGTGCTGGTGATAAGTCATCGGTGTTCGTTTCACCAGTAACTTTAAAAACTTTAACTGTGATTTTTTCTGCAACTTTATCTTTTGCAGTAAACCATTCTGCGTCAGCCCAAGATTGAAGAACTTGTTGTGCAAATTCGTTGCCCGCTTTTGCTTTCTCTTCTACATCATAGAATGCGTCAAACATGAGTAGAGTATGCGACAGCGCTTTAACAGCAATAGGAGCAAGTTCTGCATCGTCTAATAGAGATACAAGTGATTCAATGTTGTAACCGCCTTGCATAGTACCAAGTAATTCAGCAGCTTTAGCGCGGCTTACTAATGGAGATTCGACTTCACCTTTAGTAATTGCAGTTAAAAAACCAGCTTTTACATAAGCAGCTTCATCAACACCTGGAGGAATTCGATTTTCTAGTAGATCAAGAAGAACGTCTTCTTCACCTTGGGGTGGGGTTTTAAGTAGTTCAACTAGGCCAGCAACTTGCTCGGCATTTAGCGGTCTAGGAACAACTCCTTCGGCAGCACGCTCTGCGACGTGTTTACGGTAGGCTTCAAGCACGACTTTTTCCTCTCATTGCGGTTCCTCCATTTATTATCATTACTCTATATTGAGAATAGTGATGGAGTGAACATCCTTGGAAACTTGGCTCTCCATTGCCAATTCAACTAACTATCTTTGACATATACAAAGAATAATCAGCAGCGCCAGAGAGGCCAAACTGTGGGCAGTACAATAGCAAATTTAACGATAAATTAAAATCTCATCATTTTGACCAACATAGCAAGTTAAGACTAAAGTTCTAACTTTTTTGGCTATTTATGCGTTTTACCTGCTATCAAATAATTGATTATTTGTAAGATGTTCCAATAATTAAGTAAATGGAATCATAATTATTTTCAGTCTTACCGTATGCGAAAATAATAGGACCAATCGGAGAATCAACTCCGGTAAATATCGACCCTGCGGTGTACATTGGGGCTTCATGCAGTTTTAAGTTATTGTCTGACCAAACTCCCCCATGCTCTATCGACGCACCTAGATAAACTGGGGATTGGAATAACCCAAAATCATTTTCAAACCACTTATATCGGTACACTAAACTAGAGTAAGCTAAGTTCTGCCCAATTAAACTATTTCGAGGAATACCCGATAAATTCAAGAAGCCACCAAGCTCTTTGGGATCAATTGGAAAAGTAGCGTTTTTGCTCTCAACAATCCCGTAATCTAACTTTGCGACTAAAGTATGCCTTTTATAACTTTGTGCAGCTAAAAATTTAGCATTCAATTCATATACAGTATCACTCGACTTTTCGGTAGGGGTGCCTACGACATTCGATTTAGTATCATCGTGTGATACTAAATATTCAAAATCAAAATAGTAACCTTTTGTCGGTAAACTAAAGCTGTCTAGTGTATCTAAACGATAAGCAGCAAAGGCCCCTGTACGAGTAAAATCAATGCTACCTATTGAGGATAGTGAAGACGAATCCACTTTACCGTCAGTGTATCGAGCGCCAAATTTAAACTCTTGCCATAACGTCGGTTGATAGCCAAAAGCAACCTCTCCGATATTCTCTAAGTAGGTCAAAGGGATGAAATCTTGCGTGACTTCTAGCGAAGGCTTTTCAATAGCATCAATCGAAGCTGGTAGGTTTCGTTTTTGTTTGCTGTATACATATGAGGCGGACGTAAACAGTTTTTCTTTTGAAAAGAAAGGAGAAAACAATTCAGCCTCAATGAGCTTATCCGTCCCCATCTCAATATTCGTTCTAAGCTCTGCACCATGTGCATTTATATCGGTGAAATTTGCAGACATCCCTAACGCGTAGGTACTTTCTGTTTCAAAGTCATCTTCTAAATAGAAACGAAAATTGAGGTAATTAGGTCCCCAAGATTTTTCATCCACATCCACAACTAGATGGTCTTCATCACCGACTTTTTCATACCGATAAGTAATCAGCTCAAATCGATCTAAAGCATATAACTCTTGAACACTCGACTCTAAATGACGAGTCTTCAGAACATCACCACTTTCCAAAGCCAAACGGTTTTGAAGTAATTTATCGGTATAGTGCGTGTTGTTATTAATGGTCACACTATCCACCACAACATTATCAATATGACTTAACTGCTTTCGTGCTGCTTGTTTATGATCAATGTAACCTTGAAATTTAGCACTCGTCACAGACAACGCTCTTAACTGGTCTTCAAATTGATATGCAATGTCATAACCCGCCTGATAGGCGCTCGGCATTTTATCAAATTCAGTCGTTTCCATTTCTCCAACATCCGGCTGAAGAAATACGTCCTCTTCATTGAGAGTTTTGGCTTGCCTTTGAGTACTTCGACGAACAAGGTAATTTGAGAGTTGATCTGCCACCGTTAAAAACGTTGTAAAGTCTTCTTCATCTTTGTAGTCCGTACTAATATCAACAGCAATGACAATATCAGCGCCCATGGCTCTTGCCACATCAACGGGCATATTATTGGTCACGCCACCATCAACGAGCATTTTCCCATCCAAATCGTATGGAGGTAATGCACCTGGTACAGACATACTCGCCATCATCGCGTCAACTAAGTAGCCCTTGTCGATAACAACTTCTTCTAGTTCGATAATATCAGTAGCAACAGAGCGATACGGCACTGCAAGTTGATCAAACGATTCAAGCTGAGAAAGGTTTCCCGTAGTTTCACGTAGAATGCGTAGCATATTTTGACCTTGTACTACACCTTTTGGTGCGCGTACCTCGCCCCAGCGCAAACCAAGATCCGTCGTTAATTGGTAACGATCTTCATACTCTTTGTCTCTAACACGACGTTCACTGCGGTTAACCCTGTCTCGATAACCTTTATTCCAGTCAATCGTATAGATGAAACTTTCAATTTCTTCAGCGCTCATGCCCGTAGCGTATAAGCCACCGACATAAGCTCCCATACTAGTCCCTGTTATGTAATCAACGGGAACTTGCATCTCTTCAAGTGCTTTTAGAACACCAATGTGAGCGGCGCCTTTCGCACCACCACCAGCCAAGACCACGGCAACGGTTGGGCGTGTTTTCTCATCCTGAGATAAAGACTCTGACTTTGCTACCACAGCGCTTTCTGCAGCTGCAATATTTTCAGATATATTCGTACTATCAGCTAGTACACTAAAACTAAATACAGCGCTCAATACACCTACATAGCTATTTAGCCAACGGGATACGACCATCTAAATTCATTCCTTGTCATTGTTTTCTATAGCGACTCTACCACTGAAAAAGCTTTTTTAGCCACTGTTTTGGCTGACTTTCACAGCCTTGTTTTATTTCACCTTTTTCGTCCCAGACGGGAATGGTAATAGAACCATCACAATCAAATGTTAAACCGCCCTGCACGCTTTTATTAAAATGCGCCGTCGCAATATTTGTCGGCCACGGTAAGATAAGTTTTTCTGGGATGCGCTGTTGTAAATAATCAGCATAAACTCGTAATGCACCACTGGAACCGGTTAATTTAGTCGGTTTATTGTCATCTCGTCCTAACCAAATAGTGGTCACTTCACGCCCATCGACCCCGACAAACCAACTATCACGGCTATCATTACTGGTGCCTGTTTTCCCTGCGAGCGCCGCCCAAGAGAATTTACTTGATAAAAAGCGCCCAGTCCCTTCTGAAACACCTTTTTTCATCGCATAAGTTGTCAGCCATGCAGCTTGTTGATCCACACTTTGTGAGACTCTTGGGATAGATTGATAAAGCACATTACCATCAAAATCCACTACAGAACGCAAGGCAGACAATGGCGCTTTTCGGCCAGAGTTGGTTAAGGTTTGATACATTTGAGCCACTTGATATGGCGTTAGTGAAAATGCACCTAAAAACATAGAAGGCACAGGTCTTATTTCACTTTTATCAACCCCTAGTTTTTCTAAAGTATTGGACACCTCTTTGATACCAAGTTGCATGCCTAATCGTACTGTCGGTACGTTGTAAGACTTTGACAACGCTACATACATTGGCACTTCACCTCGAAATTTCCTATCAAAGTTCCTAGGGCTCCAAACGCTTCCTTTACTCCCTTTTAGGCTTAAAGGTGTGTCCATAAGTGTGGTGGCTAATGTGTACTTATCTGGCTGTTGGAGCGCTGTTAAATACACAGCAGGCTTAACTAGCGAACCTATTGGGCGGCTAGCATTTAATGCTCGATTAAACCCATCGTATCCGGTTCGCTTTCCTCCAACCATAGCCCGGATTTCACCGGTATTTCGGTCAACAGCGATCGCAGCAGCTTCTAATTTGTCGCCTGCAGTTTTGGCTAAAGAAGGCACTTTATGAGCTATCGATTTTTCAAGCTTATCTTGTGAGACAGGATCAAGAGAGGTAAACACACGCAGCCCAGCTTGGGCTTGAAACTTATCACCTACATATTGCTTAAGTTCTCTATTTACTTGCTGGAAATAAGCAGGCTGACGGCTAGCAATACGAGGGTTATCTTGAATGTCTAGATCTCGGCTAGCGGCTTCATTAAACTGTTCAGCCGTTAAAATATCTTGCTGCATCATCAAGCGTAATACGAGATCTCGCCTCTTTTTAGCTCTTTCAGGGTAACGAACGGGATTGTAATAAGAGGGTCCTTTGACCATTCCAACAAGAAGAGCAACTTGATCAATTCTTAGTTCTTGAACGGGTTGTCCAAAGTACAAACGAGAGGCAAGACCAAAACCATGGATCGCTTCGCCACCACTTTGCCCCACATACACTTCATTTAAGTAAGCTTCTAAGATCTGATCTTTGCTGTAACGATAATCTAAAATCAGCGCGATATACGCCTCTCTCACTTTACGCCATATGGTTCGCTCACTGGATAAAAATAGGTTCTTTGCCAATTGCTGAGTCAGCGTACTACCACCTTGAACCGTTCTTCCTGCTTTTACGTTCACGACCATCGCTCGGGCAATCGCCAGTGGTGATACACCTTCGTGCTGATAAAAATTTCGGTCTTCTGTTACCAACAAAGCATCAACCATCACTTCAGGGAACTGCTCTCTTCTTAAGAATAAACGTTGTTCATCATTACTCTTTTCAAGCATACCCAACATTTTAGGCTCAATTCTCAAGTACCCCATATCCGCGTCTTGCTCAAGAGACTTAATACGAGTCAACTCATTGCCTTTAAAAAACAACATAATATGGCGATCAGGCTCAGGACCATCGACAAACTCAAAAGGGCGACGAATCAATTCAATTTTGGTCGATGATGATGAGTACTCACCTGGGTGCCTTGGCGCTTGAACTTTCCGGTAGTTCAATACGTCCAGTTCATTACGAATTTGCTCAATGCTTACTTGAGTGCCAGGTGATAAATGCAGGACGCGAGCATACACAACTGTGGGAAGGTCAAATAACTGCCCATCAAATTTCTGCTTAACTATCGTGCCTAAATAGATACCGACAAATAATAAAACCGCTGCCACAGCCAAAGTTGACTTCCAGCCAATGCTCCACAATGTTTTTAACCACCCTTTCGATGATTTTTGCTTTGTGGATTTTGCTTTCCCTTTACTTTTTGAAGCCGCTCTTGGTTTACGAGGCTTAGCCGCTTTTGTGGCTGGTGATTTTTTAGCTGGCGCCTTTTTAGGTGGTGCTTTTTTAGGAGCGCTAAGTTTAATTTGAGCAATTTTTTTAATCATTATCGATTCAGCTGTCGTTTAGTTTTTGTCGTCGCAACATGGTTCGCAGGGTCATCTGGCCATGGATGTTTGGGATATCGCCCTTTCATTTCTTTTTGCACTTCTTTATACGCTCCAGCCCAAAAGCCCGCTAAATCTTGAGTAATTTGCAAGGGACGCTGAGCAGGAGATAACAGCTCTAGTACGACTTTCTTTCGCCCTAAAGCGATCATAGGAGAGTCTTGCTCGCCGAAGACTTCTTGCATACGCACTGAAATCACTGGCTCCGATTTTCCATCATATCGGATTCTTTTTTGAGACCCAGTAGGCATGGTGTATTTAGTTGGAAGCCAATTATCAATATCTTGATTAAGCGGCCATCCAAGTCGAGCAAATAAGGCTTGCTCAACCGAAACATTAGTTAGCCCCTTAACTGATTTAACAGAAACTAAGTAAGGTGCAAGCCAACTTTCTATATCTCGAAGTAGATGTTCTTCATCCATTGCTGGCCATTCTTGCTCTGGTAACCAAAGCATACCGCAACGGATTCTTTCAAGTAACTGAGATGCCGACTCAGTCCAGTTCAAACACGCTAAACCTTTACGCCGAATATACGTCAGCATTGCTTCGGTAATTTGACTAGAGTTAGGCTCTGGTAATGCTTTTCGATGAATAACTACATCGCCAATACATGAACGCATCTCTGCAATTAAACGCCCTCTTTTTTCATCCCAGTCAACATACTCTTCTATTGATAACAATTCAGGAAAAGTATTTTCTAAAAGATTGATATCAACATCAGCCGCTAAGAATATCTGACTGGCACTGTTTGAAGTCCTCATCAAATCAATCGCGACAATGTATTCACTATTTATCAAAGAATTATCAGACCGCATCTCTGCACCATGTCCATTGGCAAGAAGAAATTTACCATCCCCGATCTTTCTTGACTGAGCTAAACGGTCAGGAAAAGCCAAGCACAAAGTCAATGCAATTAACGATTCATCGACTCCTTTTACATCAAAAGAGCACTGGAATTTACGAGCTAAGCTTTGCCCTCTTTGCAAAACAATCTTAGCTTTAGCATGAGTTCCTTGTTTTAACCGATGTAAGGAGTGCTGCAAATCACTGACATTTCGTTCAGGCTCTTCCAGCAAAGCGGCAATCGCTAAAGCGGCATTCAATAGTGCGTTATTTTTCTGAGATGCTTTTACTAACATGCTCGCAATACGAGGATCTAAACCAAGCTTTTGTGCATCTTTTCCAAGAGCCGTAAGCGTTCCTTTTGAATCAAGCAGCCCTAGTTTCTCTAATAACTGCGAGGCTTGCTGAATACTTGCGTGAGGAGGGATATCCAACCACTGTAAATCACTCGCATCATTTGCTCCCCATTGGGCAAGCTCTGCAACCAAGGGTGCTAAGTCAGAATGTAAAATCTCAGGTTCAGGAACTAAAGGTTGCTGTTTCAACTGTTCTTCAGAATAAAGACGAACACATAAACCTTCTTCGATACGCCCGGCTCGACCAGCTCTTTGTTCGGCTGAAGATTGAGAGATTCTTACCTGCTCTAATTTAGTGATACCTGTTTTTAAATTGAACTTAGCGACTCTTTCTAACCCAGAATCCACCACCATTCGAATACCTTCAATGGTTAAAGAGGTTTCGGCAATATTGGTGGCTAAAACAACTTTTCGACGCCCTTTGGGAGATGGCGAAATGGCTTGCTGCTGCTGTGAAAAGCTCAATTGTCCATAAAGCGTACAAACATCGATCTCTTCACCTAAATGGTGCAGCTGCTTTTCTACTTGTTTAATTGCAGACACACCAGGTAGAAATGCCAGTAATGAACCAGACTCCGAAGCCATTAACTGTTCTATCTGGCGCGCCATTTTGGCTTCAACATATTCATTAGATGAGAGTGGACGATGATGAAATGACACGGGGAATGAACGCCCTTGAGATTCAACATAAACCGCACTAGGAAGTAGGATTTGCAAGGCTTGCTGGTCCAGCGTTGCTGACATGACAACAATTTTTAGATCATCACGTAGTGCCTCTTGAATCTCCAAACTAAAAGCTAAGGCTGTATCAGCGTGAATGCTTCTTTCATGGAACTCATCGAAAATAACTAAGTCGACACCGGCAAGTTCGGGATCGGCTTGGATCATTCGTGTCATGATCCCTTCAGTGACAATTTCCAGCTTAGTGGAAGGGCTTGTTTTGCTTTCCCCACGAACACGATAGCCAACCGTCTCCCCGACTTTTTCACCTAACTGTTGAGCCAAGTAAGTAGCGATATTTCTCGCCGCTAAACGTCTTGGCTCCAACATGATAATTTTTCCTGCCACCGCTTTTGATAAGACGAGTTGCAAAGGAAAATACGTAGATTTCCCAGCACCAGGCGCTGCTTTAAGAATAAGTTGGGTACTATTTT
Organism: Vibrio gallaecicus; assembly: GCF_024347495.1. NCBI lineage: Bacteria > Pseudomonadati > Pseudomonadota > Gammaproteobacteria > Vibrionales > Vibrionaceae > Vibrio > Vibrio gallaecicus. Next base: position 2,707,738 of record NZ_AP025490.1, read on the forward strand.
GGACACCAGATAATAATTCTGGGATCACAGCTTCAATAGGTAGCGTTGACGGCGGAGGAAGTTGTGACAATGGGAAGACCTTATGGTGTAATGTTGCCAATATTGTACATAAAAACCCATCTATCGAAATAAGTAAAATGCACTTCGAACCGCCATTAGAACCAGCCACACTCATTAAACGTTATAAACGCTTCCTCACTGATATTACCTTACCTGATGGCAGCGAGCGCACTATTCACTGTGCCAATACAGGCGCAATGACAGGGTGTGCAACGGAAGGAGACACCGTTTGGTACTCGACATCTGACAATCCAAAGCGTAAATACCCCAATAGTTGGGAGCTTTCTGAAACCTTAGAAGGTCATAAGATTTGTATTAATACTGCAAGAGCCAATCAACTAGCAGTGGAAGCGATTGAAAATGGAGCTATAGTTGAACTTTCAGGGTACAAAGAATTACGCACCGAAGTGAAATATGGCAGTGAAAATAGCCGTATTGATATTCTTTTAGACGATCCAGATAAACCGAGTTGCTATGTTGAAGTAAAAAGCGTCACACTTTTGGATGATACCCTACAGGGACAAGGTTATTTTCCAGACACAGTGACAACAAGAGGTCAAAAGCATCTGCGCGAACTCACAGAAATGGTCGAATCTGGAAGCAGAGCTGTACTTTTATTCACTGTTTTACATTCAGGTATTGAAAAAGTCTCTTCGGCACACCATATAGACGCCAAATATTCATTATTACTAAAACAAGCACAAGACGCTGGAGTTGAAGTTCTTTGCTATAAAGCAGAACTAAGCAATACTCAGATGGAACTTAAACATTCACTGAAATTTATCAGGAACTAAGCAAAAGCACTGATAGTTCACATTGATTACAAGTTTATGCACAAGAGTTTGCCAGCACCACATCTTTCTGCTATAGATACCCGCCTAAAAATTAGCTGCTTAGCAGTTGACTAGGTGTAAATAGGAGATGCTGTATGCCAGAATCTAAGAAAAAAGCGCTAGGCATCCTAGCCATCGCTGGTGTTGAACCATATCAAGAAAAGCCAGGTGAAGAGTACATGTCACCTGAGCAAACTGAACACTTTACCAAGATTTTAGAAGCTTGGCGCAACCAGTTAAGGGTTGAAGTTGACCGTACTGTGCACCACATGCAGGACGAAGCAGCAAACTTCCCAGATCCAGTTGACCGTGCTTCACAAGAAGAAGAGTTCAGCCTAGAGTTGCGTAACCGCGACCGTGAGCGTCGTCTGATCAAGAAAATTGAAAAGACACTAGATAAAATCGAAGAAGACGATTTTGGCTTCTGTGATTCTTGTGGTGTTGAGATTGGCATCCGTCGTCTTGAAGCTCGCCCAACTGCGGATCTTTGTATTGACTGTAAGACACTTGCAGAAATTAAAGAGAAGCAAATGCAGGGTTAATGCCTTAGCAAATATAAAGAAAGGGAGCGCTTGCTCCCTTTCTTGTTTCCAGAATTCAGGTTACGAGTCCTTAATTCATCCCGGCATCGTTTTTATTCCTCTTCCTTGTTGAAATATTAGGTTCAAATCATGAGTTATATTGGGCGTTTTGCGCCTTCTCCATCAGGTCCTTTGCATTTTGGATCTTTAGTAGCCGCCTTAGGCAGTTACTTTCAAGCTAAAGCAAACGGTGGACAATGGTTCGTTAGAATTGAAGATTTAGACCCGCCCCGAGAAATGGCTGGGGCTGCTGAACTAATATTACAAACACTGAAAAGCTATCATCTATTTTGGGATGGTGAAGTCGTTTACCAAAGCCAAAGGCATGAATTGTATCAAGCTCAAATTGAGCAGTGGCTATTAACCGATAAAGCCTACTTTTGCCAATGCACTCGTAAACAGATAAAAGAATTAGGTGGCTTTTATTCTGGTACATGCCGCCATAAAAATATCAATGACGCTTCTATGAGTGCGGTGCGCTTAGCTATGGAATACCCTGTTGAGAATTTCCAGGATTTGCGTCATGGTCAAATTGATATTCCACCAGCATTGGCAAAAGAAGATTTTATTATCAAAAGACGTGATGGTCTTTTTGCCTATAATCTTGCAGTAGTTCTGGATGATATTGACCAAGGAATAACAGAAGTTGTTCGAGGCGCTGACTTAATTGAGCCAACAGGACGACAAATAAGCTTATATAAGATGCTAGGGCAGCCTGAAGTCAGTTATTTACACTTGCCACTGGCAACAGATAAAAATGGTCAGAAATTATCAAAGCAAAACTACGCAACGGCTATTGATATAGATAATCCAGTGCCTACATTACTGACAGCAATGCAATTTTTAGGATTTAATATTCCGAAAAACATAGCAACCTCACCAATAGACGATATTCTATTATGGGGCTGCAAAAATTGGGATTTAACCCTGCTACCGAACACTTTGCAGCAAATACACGACAGCTAAAATGGTCTTTGAGCACAAAAATACCGTCATTCAGAATGGTTTGCGGTCACGCTCATATTCTCAAATGCCTCGCGCTAGGCTATTATTAGCCGCAATTACGCGCTGCAACACCACTTTTGACTAGAGAAAATCAAAGTTGGCGATACCAACTTTGCTATAAACTAATGAATACAAACGACAATACCCCAAGTGAACAACGTAGCTTTCATGAATTAGCTCTGAATATTTACACTCGCCAAGAGCACAATATTTCACGCAAGCAGATCAGTGACAATGCACTAAAAGTGCTTTATCGGCTGAATGGTGCGGGTTTTGACGCATTTTTAGTCGGTGGTGGTGTACGCGATATTTTACTCGGTACTCAGCCAAAAGATTTTGATATTGCGACAAACGCAACACCAGAACAAATTAAAAATCTATTTAGAAACTGCCGCCTAATTGGTCGCCGCTTTCGCCTTGCACATATCATGTTCGGTCGAGATATTATTGAGGTCGCCACTTTCCGTGGACACCATCAAGAACCATCGAAAAACGTTTCTGCTCAATCAAAAGAAGGTATGCTTCTTCGTGACAATGTTTACGGAAGTGTCGATGAAGATGCAGAAAGACGTGACTTCACGATTAACGCGATGTACTACAACATCAGTGACTACAGCATTCACGATTATGCTGGTGGCGTGGAAGATCTTGAAGATAAGTTAATTCGTCTAATTGGTGAACCGGAAGTTCGTTACCGCGAAGATCCTGTACGTATGCTTCGTGCAATGAGATTTGCAGCAAAACTCGACTTTGATATCGAAGAAGATACAGCCGATCCAATTGAGCACCTTGCACACCTTCTAAAAGATATTCCTGCCGCACGTCTGTATGAAGAGTCACTGAAATTACTGCAATCAGGTCATGGTTTAGAAACGTACCACTTAATGCGTGAGTACAATTTATTCCAACAAATTTTCCCTACGGTTGCTGAGCACTTTACTGAAGATTATTCCTCTGAAACCGAGCAAATGTTGGATCTAGTCTTAGATTCAACCGACCTTCGTATTGAAGACGGCAAACGAGTTAACCCAGCGTTTATGTTCGCGGCTATTCTTTGGTATCCAATGAATAAGCTAGCAGACAAATTAGTCGCTGAGCTAGGCGTTGCTCACTACGATGCAATTATGGAAGCAAGCAACCTGATTTTAGATCAGCAAGTTAAGTCTCTTGCTATCCCACGTCGCCACACGGCAACCATTCGTGAAATATGGCAGCTTCAGCTTCGCTTACCTCGTCGTAATGGCAAACGTGCTTTCCGCCTTATGGAGTTAAATAAATTCCGAGCAGGTTTTGACTTCTTAGAAATGCGCGGCGAAATCGAACAAGGTGAAACTCTCGACCTTGCTAAATGGTGGGAGACCTTCCAAAACGCAGGTAGAAATATGCGTCAGGCAATGGCAAATGATGTTGCGAATCCAGGAAAACCTTCAGGTAACCGCCGCCGTAAAACCTACCGTAAAAAGAAAAGTAAGCCAGCAGAATGATCACGGCATATATCGCGGTCGGCAGTAATCTAGCCGACCCGGTGAGCCAAGCAAATCTGGCCATCGAAACACTAAAAAACCTACCGCGTTCAACGTTTATTGCGACTTCTAAGCTATATAGTAGCACTCCAATGGGGCCGCAAAATCAACCCGATTACATAAACGCGGTGGTAGCTATTCAAACTGAATTAACGCCTCTTGAACTACTTGATTGCACACAAAAAATTGAGTTAGAGCAAGGGCGTGTCCGTAAGGATGAGCGCTGGGGTCCAAGGACTTTGGACCTCGATATCATCCTATTCGGCAATGAGGTGATCGATTCAGAGCGTTTAACTGTTCCACACTATGGAATGAAAGAGCGAGAGTTTGTGCTCTATCCGCTTGCTGAAATCGCTCCAAGTTTACAACTCCCAGATGGGACAGAGCTAACTAACCTACTAAAAATAGTAGATAAGAATGGGCTCGATGTTTGGCAGAGATAGTCAAACACAGTAAGGAATCATTATGAAAAAAGTAACCATTAACGACTTAATCAAGTGCAAACAAGAAGGTCGTAAATTTGCAACGTCTACAGCTTATGATGCTAGTTTTGCCCAATTATTTGAAAGCCAAGACATCCCAGTTTTATTAGTGGGTGACTCTTTAGGTATGGTTCTTCAAGGGAAAACAGACACACTGCCTGTAACGATTCAAGATATTGCTTATCATACTCGTTCAGTGCGTGCTGGTAGCCCAAACTGTTTGTTAATGGCTGACATGCCTTTCATGAGCTATGCAACACCAGAGCAAGCTTGCGAAAACGCGGCAACGCTGATGCGCGAAGGCGCTAACATGGTAAAAATCGAAGGCGGAAGTTGGTTGGTTGATACCGTTAAAATGCTAACAGAACGTGCAGTACCAGTTTGTGCTCACCTTGGACTAACACCACAATCGGTCAATATTTTTGGCGGCTATAAGGTTCAAGGTCGCAATGATGAACAAGCCGATAAAATGGTTGCTGATGCCCTTGCTCTTCAAAATGCAGGTGCTCAAATTGTTCTATTAGAATGCGTACCCGCATCTTTAGCGAAACGAATTACAGAAGCTTGTGACGTACCAGTAATTGGTATTGGCGCAGGTAGCGTAACTGACGGTCAAATCTTAGTGATGCATGATATGTTTGGTATCTCAGCAAACTACATGCCGAAGTTCTCTAAGAATTTCCTAGTTGAAACTGGCGATATGCGTAAAGCAGTAGCGAAATACAAAGAAGATGTAGAAAATGCAATCTTCCCTGATGACGCTCACACAATCGCTTAGGAGTACTAATGCAAACTTTTGCTGATATCGCGGCTCTTCGTGAGCAAATCAAACAATACAAACGAGATGACCGTACCATTGCGTTTGTACCAACAATGGGTAACCTTCATGAAGGACACCTAACTTTAGTTAGGAAAGCTCGTGAACATGCTGACATTGTTGTGGTTAGCATTTTTGTAAACCCAATGCAGTTTGATCGCACAGACGATTTAAATAACTACCCTCGTACCTTAGAAGCTGACTTGAACAAGTTAACAGGTGAAGGTGTGGAACTGGTCTTTACACCAACCCCAGAGAATATGTACACAGAGGGTTTGGATAAACAGACCTTCGTTGAAGTACCTGGCATATCTCATATGCTAGAAGGTGCATCTCGCCCTGGTCATTTCCGCGGTGTATCTACCATCGTGACTAAGTTATTTAACATTGTTCAGCCTAACTTTGCATGCTTTGGTGAAAAGGATTTTCAGCAACTGGCTGTGATTCGCCAAATGACATTAGATTTAGCACTCGATATTGAAATTATTGGCGTGCCGACAGTTCGTGAAATGGATGGCTTAGCCATGAGTTCTCGTAATAGTAATCTAACTATAGATGAACGCCAAAGAGCGCCTGTTCTAGCTCGCACAATGCGTTGGATAAGCAGTGCTATCCGTGGTGGTCGTGATGATTATGCATCTGTTATTGAAGATGCAACCGATCAGTTGCGTGCAGCAGACTTACAGCCCGATGAACTTTTCATCTGTGATGCTCGCACTATGCAAGCGATTACGAGTGATTCCACACAAGCTGTTATTTTAATGTCTGCTTTCTTAGGTAAAACTCGTCTTATCGATAACCAAGTTCTAGACTTAGTTACGGAAACAAAAGATGAAGTAAAAGAAGAAACCGCTGAATAGCCATCTTCCTCCTAAATACAAAGCATAAAAAAGGTCGATATCATATCGACCTTTTTCTTATCTAACATTTAGTGCTGATTTAAAACGTACTAACTGCGCAAGCCGATACCTTTAGTCACTAAATAATGCGCAATGCCATATAACACTACGATGAATGCACCTAGCACACCAAACGAAGTTACAATACCGACATCAGATACACCTAGGAAGCCATATCGAAACGCGTTCACCATATACACGATAGGGTTCAATTTAGACACACTCTGCCATACCTCAGGCAACAGACTGATTGAATAGAACACACCACCGAGGTAAGTCAGCGGCGTAAGAATAAACGTCGGAATGATAGAGATATCGTCAAACGTACGTGCAAATACCGCGTTGATTAGCCCTCCTAGGGAGAACACAACCGAAGTCAGAAATACGGTCGCAATAATCACTCCCCAATGGTCAACCTGCAGGTCAACAAAGAACAGTGAAACAAACGTCACTATCGTACCCACCAATAAGCCACGTACCACGCCGCCCATCACGAAACCGGCAATAATCACATAGTTCGGAACTGGCGCGACGAGTAATTCTTCAATATTCTTTTGAAATTTAGCGCTAAAGAACGAAGAAGCGACATTGGAATAAGAGTTAGTAATAACCGACATCATGATCAAACCAGGGACAATATATTCCATGTAGCTAAAGCCGTTCATTTCACCAATTCGAGAACCAATCAAGTTACCGAATATGATGAAATACAGAGTCATCGTAATGGCTGGTGGCACTAGTGTTTGCACCCAGATACGCGTAAAACGATTGATTTCTTTGCTCAATAAACTGCGGAAAGCGGTCCAGTATAGGCTGTACATATTACTTACTCCCTTCACGGACAATACTCACAAATAGCTCTTCTAAACGGTTTGCCTTATTACGCATAGAAAGAACTTTCACATTTTGCTCACTCAATTGAGCAAAGATCGTATTCAAACCTAAGTTCTTATCGATTTCGATTTCTAATGAGCCATTCACCATCACTTGGCTATTTACACCTTCTAACTGAGGCTCAGATACGCCCTCTTCTAAATCGAGAATAAAAGTCTCAGCACTCAACTTACCAAGTAACGCCTTCATAGTCGTATTCTCAATCAGTTCACCGCGATTAATGATTCCGATATTACGACACAACATTTCAGCTTCTTCTAAGTAGTGCGTGGTTAAGATAATAGTAATGCCCTGCTTTTCGTTTATCTCTTTAAGGAACTCCCACATTGAACGTCGCAGTTCAATATCTACCCCAGCAGTCGGTTCATCTAAGATCAGCAATTGCGGTTCGTGCATCAATGCGCGAGCAATCATCAAACGACGCTTCATACCACCAGATAAGTTACGAGCTCGCTCGTTGCGCTTTTCCCACAAGTCCAACTGAGTCAGGTATTTTTCAGCACGCTCTTTTGCTAGCGGTCTTGGCACACCGTAGTAACCAGCTTGCTGAAGTACAATTTGTTCAACGGTTTCAAAAGGGTTGAAATTAAATTCTTGAGGAACCAAGCCTAAGTTTTGCTTTGCTAGCTCAAGGTCGGTATCAATATCATAACCAAAGACTTTAACCTGACCTGAAGTCTTGTTAACCAAAGAGGAGATAATACCAATGGTAGTAGATTTTCCCGCTCCATTTGGACCAAGCAGCGCGTAAAAGTCGCCTTTTTCAACACTTAAACTCACGCCTTTTAAGGCTTCAAAGCCACCAGCATACATTTTTCTTAACTGTTCAATTTCCAGAGCATACATAAAGATACATTGCCATTTTATGATTATTAGTCGTATATTTTTCGATCCACAATGATCAAGCAGTGAGATTTCATAGCTCTTAAATATTGCATGACGATCGTTTTGCCAGCAAGTCTATCGTTCATTGACGATGAATACAAATAAGCATTGGGATTTTCACATTTTAGACCTTCCGAAAATAAGTAAACTCATCCCAAACAAATAAAAACGCCGTTAAGTGGGAAACTCAACGGCGTCATCTATACGGTCTTAAGTGTAGCAAGATTAAGTTCAGTGAAATTAAATTTCGCTCTGAACGTTAAACTGCATCAAATTGATGTTCATCTCTGTCGACATAAGTTTTAGCAGCGTTTAAAGCTTCATATCTAAAGCGATAAGTATTAGATTCAGGAACAAGGTCAATCACATGGAACTTTTCAAGCTGCTGACGTGTGCTTTCATTAGGGCACAATAAGTAAACTTCACACTTTGCATCCAGCGCATCTTTGATAGCATTTTCTAATGCCAACCCGACCGTCACATCGATCATTGGGACATCCGTTAGATCGAGAATCATAACTTCATAGTCCGCAATACTTGAGTGTTGGCGAGATATTGCTTTTGATACACTGAAGATCATTGGACCTGATAAATAGAAAAACAGAACTTTACCATTAGCACTATCGAGTAACTGACGTTCACTATCCGTCAATGGCAAATCATCCTCATCGGCATCACTGATTGCTTTAACCTGCCTTGCTTGCTCACGGCTCAAACGCTCAATAATTAAAATATTTGAAATAAAAACACCAAGCCCAACCGCAACAATCAGGTCAACAAACACTGTTAATAGCATTACACCATACATGATCGCCATACCAGCAAAGCTCACCTTATGAGCTCGCTGAATAAAACTCCAATCAAGAATGTTAAAACCAACATAAACGGCAATACCGGCAAGAACAGCCATTGGAATTGGTTCAGTCAGCCCACCAGCAACTAGCACAACAAGCGCTAATACCAATGCCCTGATCACACCAGAAAGCGGGGATCGGGCGCCGACTTGGATATTCGTCACGGTTCCCATCGTTGCACCGGCACCAGGCAATGCTCCAAATAAACCTGAAAGAATATTCGCAATACCCTGACCACGAAGCTCTTTATCAGAGTCATGTTCTTTACGAGTTAACGAGTCACCAATGACCGCCGTCAGCAGAGTATCAATACAGCCCAATGTACCCAGTACTAAAGCATCGATGACCATAGTGGTAAAAACTTCAGCATTAATGGTTGGGATAACTAACGAAGGAAGACCAGCTGGAATCTCACCGATACGGCGAATAGTTTCTGTATCAAAAATGATGACAGATAATAACGTGACGGCGACTAAGGCAACCAACTGAGCAGGAACGTATTTACGATATTTAGAAGGGAATAAGAAAAGAATCGCAAGTGTCAGTAATCCTAAGAACAGTTCACTGAACTTCATATTCGCTACAGTATCAGGCAGTGCCGCCAAAGTCCCCATAACTCCACCAGAAGGTGCTGCATGACCAAGTAGTGGAGAAAGCTGTAAGATTATGAGTATGACTCCAATGCCTGACATAAAGCCGGAAATCACACTGTACGGCATCAAAGTGACATACTTACCTAACTTTAACGTCCCTAGTAACACTTGGAATGCACCAGCCATCATCACGACCGTAAAGGTCATCGCCATGCCAGATTCAGGGTACTTTGCCATCATGCTTGTCATAACAGCGGTCATAATAACGGTCATTGGTCCAGTGGGTTCTGAGATCAAACTACTTGAACCACCAAACAATGCCGCAAATAAGCCAACCATAATGGCACCCCACAGCCCTGCTTCCGCACCAGCACCAGAGGCAACACCAAAAGCAAGAGCTAAAGGCAAAGATATAATGGCCGTTGTTACACCACCAAACATATCCCCTTTTAGGTTCATATCTTCAAAACGACTTCCAAACACTATGCAGCTCCCTGCGAATAAAAACTCAAACCGTATCACTTTACCAAATGTGACAACTTTTCAGAAAGTGTTAATTCAATCACATTCATCATGACATATAACTAGATCGTATCATTATCAGTAAGTTGATGATTTTTGGTGCTAGTACACGTCAGATGAGTACCGTTCAATGAAGTTTTATAGGGATTGAATTTGTAACATTGTGTATAGTTACGAAACTTATTTAAGGGATATAAGACGTAAGATGCCAGAAATTAAACAGCTTTTTGAAAATAATTCGAAGTGGTCAGAATCAATTCGCTCTGAACGTCCGGAATACTTTACTGCACTTGAAGAAGGACAAAATCCTGGGTTTCTTTGGATCGGCTGCTCTGATAGCCGAGTACCTGCCGAACGTCTAACCGGTCTATATTCTGGTGAGCTTTTTGTTCACAGGAACGTTGCAAACCAAGTAATCCATACCGATTTAAACTGTTTATCGGTCGTGCAATACGCGGTTGATGTACTTGAAGTTAAGCATATTATTGTATGCGGTCACTACGGTTGTGGCGGTGTAAATGCAGCAATAGAAAACCCTAATTTAGGGTTAATTAATAACTGGTTATTACATATCCGAGATTTATACCTCAAGCACCGTAACTGGCTTGGCGAAATGCCTAAAGAAAAATGGGCAGATAAGCTGTGTGAAATTAACGTAGCTGAACAAGTGTATAACTTAGGTAATTCAACCGTATTGCAAAATGCTTGGGAGCGTGGACAAGATGTTGAAGTTCATGGTGTTGTCTACGGAATTGGTGACGGAAAATTGCAAGATATTGGTGTGCGTTGCTCAAGCCGAGAATCATTAGAAGTTAACTACCAGGCTGCTATGTCTAAAATTTTAAATTCAGATATCCTCAAATAATTTCAAAGCTCAGTATCAAATAAACAATATCGAATAAATAACAGTTACGAGATTTGATAGCTTAGTTTTAGTACAAGAAAAACGCCCGCTATGATAAGCGGGCGTTTACTTTTATATTGAATCTAAATAAAGCTTATTCTTGAGGAACGACTTTACCGATATAAGGTAAGTGACGGTATTTTTGAGCATAATCAATGCCAACACCCACGACGAATTCATCCGGGATTTCAAAGCCAATCCACTTAGTATCTACATGAACTTCACGACGAGAAGGCTTATCCAATAAAGTACAGATCTCGATAGACTTAGGACCACGTAAGCTTAAGATTTCTTTGACCTTAGTTAACGTGTTACCCGTATCAATAATATCTTCAACAAGCAGTACATCTTTACCTTGGATATCATCATCAAGATCTTTCAAGATACGTACATCACGTGAGCTTTCCATCGTATTACCGTAACTAGAAGCCGTCATAAAATCGACTTGATGAGTTAGGTTAATCGCACGAGCAAGATCTGCCATAAAAACAAAAGATCCACGTAACAAGCCCACTAGTACTAAATCTTCACTACCTTGGTAATGTTCCGTGATCTGCTTACCTAGTTCATTTACTCGATCTTGAACTTCTTGCTCAGAGATCATGACTTCAACTGTATGCTTCATACTGCTCTCAATTCTATTGGGTAATTGCGACAAGTTTAGACTCTAACATGAATCTCTGCCGTTCCATTTCGGGGCTAAGTCTAGCACTGCTCAAATAGTCACACCACCTTGAGTCTTCACTTTACTAGAGTTTATGTGGTTAAAGGAGCTCCTCAGCCCTCTCATAAATTAACTTGCAGTGCGCCGTGTTATTTAAAAAACAAAAACCGTATCAAAATTGATATAACTGTCTATAAAAACATCATAACTGTTTGACCATTTGCATATGCACCATTACACTCATTGTGCGTAAATAACAAAATAATCATTAATATAATAATTCGTTGGCAAGGAACTGATATGGACTCAATAGCTAAGAGACCTAGAACTAGGCTTTCCCCTTTAAAAAGAAAACTCCAGTTAATGGAGATCGCACTTGAAGTATTTGCTCGCCGTGGTATTGGTCGTGGTGGACACGCAGATATTGCTGAAATTGCTCAAGTGTCTGTTGCAACTGTCTTTAATTACTTCCCAACTCGTGAAGATCTTGTTGATGAAGTTTTGAACCATGTTGTACGTCAATTTTCTAATTTCTTAACAGATAACATTGACTTAGACCTGCATGCAAAAGATAACCTGCAAAACATTGCTAATCAGATGGTGACATTAGTCGCTGATGATTGCCAATGGCTTAAAGTATGGTTTGAATGGAGTGCATCGACTCGCGATGAAGTTTGGCCGCTGTTTGTAACAACAAACCGTACGAACCAAGCATTACTGAAGAATATGTTTACTAAAGCTATCGAGCGTGAAGAAGTGTGTGATAAACACAGCCCTTCTCACTTAGTGAATTTGTTCCATGGTATTTGTTACTCACTGTTCATTCAGGCAAATCGTGCTCAATCACAAGAAGAACTAGATACGCTGACTGATAGCTACCTAAATATGCTTTGTATCTACAAGTCGTAAAAACTAAGTAATAGTTATTCGTTTTACCTAGGCTTAAATAAAAAAACCGCTGAATTATCAGCGGTTTTTTATTAACTTAAAAACAAATTAAAAAAGAATTACTTCTTCTTTTTCACTGCTTTTTTGTTTGGAAGGTCAGTGATTGAACCTTCGAATACTTCCGCAGCTAGACCAACAGACTCGTGTAGAGTTGGGTGAGCGTGGATAGTCAGTGCGATATCTTCTGCATCACAACCCATTTCGATTGCTAGGCCGATTTCACCAAGAAGTTCACCACCGTTAGTACCAACAACAGCACCACCGATTACGCGATGAGTCTCTTTATCGAAGATCATCTTAGTCATACCGTCAGCACAGTCAGAAGCGATTGCACGACCAGAAGCAGCCCAAGGGAAAGTAGCAACTTCGTAGTTCAAGCCTTCAGCTTTCGCTTCTTTCTCAGTCTTACCTACCCAAGCAACTTCTGGCTCAGTGTACGCAATTGATGGGATTACTTTAGGATCGAAGTAGTGCTTCTTACCAGAGATAACTTCAGCAGCTACGTGACCTTCATGCACACCTTTGTGAGCAAGCATTGGTTGACCAACTACGTCACCGATCGCGTGGATGTGAGCAACGTTAGTACGCATTTGCTTATCAACATTGATGAAACCGCGCTCATCAACTTCGATACCTGCTTTTTCAGCATCGATAAGTGCACCGTTTGGAACACGACCGATAGCAACAAGAACAGCATCGTAGCGCTCAGCTTCAGCTGGTGCTTTTTTGCCTTCCATTGAAACGTAGATACCATCTTCTTTCGCTTCAACAGCTGTCACTTTGGTCTCAAGCATAAGCTTGAACTTATCTTTGATGCGTTTAGTGAAGACTTTAACGATGTCTTTATCCGCAGCAGGGATAACTTGATCGAACATCTCAACAACATCAACTTTAGAACCTAGAGAGTGGTAAACCGTACCCATCTCAAGACCGATGATACCACCACCCATGATAAGTAGTTTTTCTGGTACTTCTTTCAGCTCTAGTGCATCCGTAGAATCCCAAATACGTGGGTCTTCATGAGGAATGAACGGAAGTTTAATTGGGCGAGAACCCGCAGCGATGATTGCGTTATCGAAGTTAACTGTTGTCGTTTCTTCGCCAACAACTTCAATGCTGTTAGGGCTAGTGAATTTACCAAAGCCATTAACAACCGTTACTTTACGCATCTTAGCCATACCGCCAAGACCGCCAGTCAGTTGATCAACAACCTTATCTTTCCAGATACGGATTTTGTTGATGTCCGTTTGTGGTTCACCAAACACAACGCCGTGCTCAGCCATTGCTTTTGCTTCTTCAATTACTTTTGAAACGTGAAGAAGTGCTTTTGATGGAATACAACCAACGTTTAGACATACGCCGCCAAGAGAGCTGTAGCGCTCTACAAGTACAGTTTCAAGACCTAAGTCTGCACAACGGAATGCTGCTGAGTAACCAGCAGGACCTGAACCAAGTACAACAACTTGGGCTTTAATTTCTTTGCTCATTGTGACCTCTTGTAGTCATTATCCCTAACAGGCTAAGTAGGTGTTCTTAAATTATTGGACTTTCAAACAAGAAACATTTTACAGAGATGTTAACAGTGTGAAAGTAGCTTTAAGTTAGCCTGTGAGCTAGACAACAATTCCCTTCTAGTTTATGAAACATGCAGGTAACTGTTCTCTAAAAATAGTCTTTATATAAAGAATTAAGGTGACCCGAAAGTCACCTTAATAATTACTTTCTAACTTACAGTACTAGACGACGAATGTCAGATAGTGCGCTGTTTAGGAAAGTAATGAAGCGTGCACCTTCTGCACCATCGATCACACGGTGGTCGTATGATAGAGACAGTGGAAGCTGTAGACGTGGTTGGAATTCTTTACCATTCCAAACTGGCTTAATTTCAGACTTAGATACACCTAAGATGCCTACTTCTGGAGCATTTACGATTGGAGTAAATGCAGTACCGCCAATACCACCAAGGCTAGAGATTGTGAAACAACCGCCTTGCATGTCTGCCGCTGTTAGCTTACCTGAACGTGCTTTCTTAGAAACAGCCATTAGCTCTTCAGATAGCTCGTAAATGCCTTTCTTGTTCACGTCTTTGAATACAGGAACAACTAGACCGTTTGGTGTATCAACAGCGATACCCACGTTTACGTACTTCTTAAGAATGATGCTTTCGCCATCTTCAGAAAGAGAAGAGTTAAACGCTGGGAATGCTTCTAGCGCTTTAGCAACAGCTTTCATGATGAACACAAGTGGAGTGATCTTCATGCCTGTGTCTTTCTTCGCTTCGATTGCGTTCTGTTCTTTACGGAATGCTTCTAGCTCTGTGATATCAGCGTTGTCCCACTGTGTAACGTGAGGGATCATTACCCAGTTACGGTGTAGGTTAGCGCCAGAGATCTTCTTGATCTTAGAAAGCTTCTGAACTTCCGTTTCGCCGAACTTGCTGAAGTCAACTTTTGGCCATGGTAGTAGACCAAGAGCAGAACCGTCGCCGCCTTTGCCTGATGCTGCTGCACCAGATTCAAGACGCTTAAGTGCATCTTTAACGTAAGACTGAACGTCTTCTTTAAGTACGCGACTCTTACGGCCAGTACCTTTAACTTTCGCTAGGTTTACACCGAATTCACGAGCTAGACGACGAACAACTGGAGATGCGTGAGCGTACTCGCCGTTCTCTTGGAAGTCGTTAGCTGCTGGAGCTTCTGCTTTTGCCGCTGGAGCAGGTACTGGAGCCGCTACAGGAGCTGCCGCTTGTGCTGGAGCCGCTGCTACTGGAGCTGCGCCTTCAACAACGAAAGTCATGATTGAAGAGCCTGTTGACACTTTGTCACCAGCTGCAATCTTGATTTCTTTTACTGTACCAGCGAATGGTGCAGGAACTTCCATTGAAGCTTTGTCGCCTTCAACAGTAATTAGAGATTGCTCTTCTTCTACTGTATCGCCAACCGCTACCATGATTTCAGTAACTTCAACTTCGTCACCACCGATATCAGGAACGTTCACTTCTTTCTCAGCAGATGCTGCTGGAGCCGCTGCAACTGGTGCCGCCGCTGGAGCAGGAGCTGCTGCAACTGGAGCGCCAGAACCTGCCACTTCAAATACCATCACTAGAGAACCAGTAGATACTGAATCACCAGAAGCGATCTTGATTTCTTTAACGATACCAGCGAATGGTGCAGGAACTTCCATTGAAGCCTTGTCACCTTCAACAGTAAGAAGAGATTGCTCTTCTTCTACTGCGTCACCGATAGCAACCATGATTTCAGTTACTTCAACTTCATCACCGCCGATATCAGGAACGTGAACTTCTTTAAGCTCAGCTGCCGCTGCAGGAGCAGCTGCAACTGGTGCCGCCGCTTCAACTGCTGGCGCAGCCGGTGCTGCTGCAGCACCTTCCGCTTCGAAGATCATGATAAGAGAACCAGTAGAAACAGAATCACCTTCTGAAATCTTGATTTCTTTAACGATACCCGCTTGAGACGCTGGAACTTCCATTGAAGCTTTGTCGCCTTCAACAGTGATCAGTGACTGCTCTTCTTCAACCTTGTCGCCAACGTTTACAAGAATCTCAGTTACTTCAACCTCGTCAGCACCGATGTCTGGTACATTAATTTCGATTGTCATTGCATTTACCTACCTTAATGCCAGTCTTATGCGTATTGCGGGTTAATTTTGTCTGCGTCGATGCCGAATTTAGCAATAGCTTCTACAACTACTGATTTTTCAACATCACCACGTTTAGCCAGTTCAGTTAGTGCAGCAACAACAACGTAGCCTGCATTTACTTCGAAGTGACGACGTAGGTTTTCACGGCTGTCTGAACGGCCAAAACCATCAGTACCAAGTACTTTGTATGATTCTGAAGGCATGAATGCACGTACTTGTTCAGCGTAGTTCTTCATGTAATCCGTTACTGCGATTGCAGGCTCGTTACCAAGAACAGTTGTGATGTACGGTACTTTCTCTTCAGCTTCTGGGTGAAGCATGTTGTCACGCTCAACCGCTTGACCGTCACGAGTCAGTTCGTTGAAAGACGTTACAGAGAATACGTCAGATGCTACGCCATACTCTTCGCTCAGGATCTTAGCTGCTTTACGCGCTTCGTTCATGATAGTACCAGAGCTCATTAGTTGAACTTTAGACTTAGAACCAGCGTAAGACTCAAGCTTGTAGATACCTTTACGGATGCCTTCTTCAGCGCCTTCTGGCATTGCTGGCATTGCGTAGTTCTCGTTCATTACTGTTAGATAGTAGTAAACGTTCTCTTGGTTCTCACCGTACATGCGACGGATACCGTCTTGCATGATTACCGCTAGCTCGTAAGCAAACGTTGGGTCGTAAGAGATACAGTTAGGTACTGTGTTCGCCATGATGTGCGAGTGGCCATCTTCGTGCTGTAGACCTTCGCCGTTTAGCGTTGTACGGCCTGCAGTTGCACCAAGTAGGAAACCACGAGCTTGTTGGTCACCTGCTAACCAAGCCATGTCACCAATACGTTGGAAACCGAACATTGAGTAATAGATGTAGAACGGAATCATCGGTAGATCGTTCGTGCTGTATGAAGTTGCAGCAGCAACCCATGAAGCCATAGAACCTAGCTCATTGATACCTTCTTGAAGAACTTGACCAGACGTTGCTTCTTTGTAGTAAGAAACGATGCCTTTATCTTCAGGTGTGTAATCTTGACCGTGTGGGTTGTAAATACCAACCTGACGGAATAGACCTTCCATACCGAATGTACGAGCTTCATCACAAATGATAGGAACGATGTTCTTACCAATGTTCTTATCTTTAAGAAGGATGTTTAGTGTACGTACATAAGCCATAGTTGTAGAGATATCACGCTTCTGCTCACCCAGTAGTGGAGAGAAAGCTTCTAGCTCAGGCACTTTAAATTCTTGAGTGAACTTAGGCAGACGCTGAGGTGTGTAACCATGTAGAGCGTTACGACGAGCGTGCATGTATTCGTATTCAGCAGAACCTTCTTCCAGTTTTAGATATGGAAGTTCAGCGATTTTCTCATCAGAAAGAATATCTTCTAGACCTAGGCGATCACGTAGGTGTTGAACATGAGTCATGTCCATTTTCTTAACACCGTGCGCAATGTTCTTACCTTCAGCTGCATCACCCATGCCGTAACCTTTAACAGTCTTAGCTAGGATTACAGTCGGCTTACCGTTTGTCTCTTTTGCATTGTTGAATGCAGCAAACAGTTTAGAAGAATCGTGACCACCACGCTTAAGCGCGAAGATTTCGTCATCAGTCATGTCTGCAACTAGTGCAGCTGTTTCTGGGTACTTACCAAAGAAGTGCTCACGTACGTACGCGCCATCTTTAGATTTGAATGTCTGGTAGTCACCGTCGATAGTTTCATTCATTAGTTGAAGAAGCTTACCAGTCGTGTCTTTAGCTAGTAGAGAATCCCAGTTGCTACCCCAGATAACTTTAACAACGTTCCAACCTGCGCCTTTGAATAGACCTTCAAGTTCTTGAATGATGCTACCGTTGCCCATTACAGGGCCATCTAGACGCTGTAGGTTACAGTTGATTAGGAAACATAGGTTGTCTAGCTTCTCACGCGCAGCGAAAGAAATAGCACCACGTGATTCCGGCTCATCCATCTCACCGTCACCTAGGAACGCGTATACGCGTTGCGCTGAAGTTTCTTTCAGGCCACGACCGTCAAGGTACTTAAGGAAGCGCGCTTGGTAGATAGCAGAGATAGGGCCAAGACCCATAGATACAGTAGGGAACTGCCAGAACTCAGGCATCAGTTTAGGGTGCGGGTAAGAAGGGATACCTTTACCATCAACTTCTTGACGGAAGTTATCTAGCTGTTCTTCAGTTAGACGACCTTCAACGAATGCACGAGAGTAGATACCTGGAGAGATGTGACCTTGGTAATAAACTAGATCGCCACCGTCTGTCTCATTTGGAGCACGGAAGAAGTGGTTGAAACATACTTCGTAGAACGCTGCAGCTGACTGGTAAGAAGCCATGTGACCACCAAGGTCTAGGTCTTTCTTAGAAGCACGCAATACGATCATGATTGCGTTCCAGCGAATAATCGAACGAATACGACGCTCAAGAGTTACGTCACCAGGGTAAGCTGGCTCTTGTGCTGCTGGAATTGTGTTGATGTAGTTCGTGTTGATGCCTGTAGCCATATCAACACCATCTAAACGCGCTTTATCTAGAACTTGTTCTAGTAAAAACTGTGCACGTTCTACACCTTCTTCACGTACTACTGACTCAAGAGCTTCTAACCAATCTTGAGTTTCCAGAGCATCAACGTCATGCTTCATGTCAGACATGGCGATCTATCCTTTTTGTTAGTTGGATTCTACTAAACACGTAAATAGCCGAAGTATTACGGCTATTTACCCTGTTGGATTCGACGTAAAGAACGTTCGCGTCGCGATTCTTCTTTAGTCAAATCCATCAATGTTTCTTCGATATAAGCTAAATGAGAATGTGACATTTCACGCGCCTGTTCTGGCTGCCCTGAAACAATCGCATCCACTATATTAGCTCGATGTATGCTTACTTTCTCTACAACATCTTGACGACGGTGTAATAGTTTTAAATTCTCTAAAATATTCTGCTCTAGTAACGGAGCGAGGCTTCGCACTATGTGAAGTAACACCACATTATGTGCGGCTTCAGTTAGAGCAATAAGAAAAGCCATAACTGCAGCGGATTCAGCGTCGATATCGTTCTTTTCCTGCGCACCATGAATATTATCTTGGCATGCTTGAATTCGAGCAAAATCTTCATCGGTTCCACGCAATGCTGCAAAGTAAGCTGAGATTCCTTCCATCGCATGACGCGACTCCAACAAGTCTAGTTGGGTTTCAGAATGACTCGATAACAAATTAAGAAGAGGATCTGAAAAACTTTTCCAAATATTCTCACTCACAAACGTTCCCCCACCTTGACGGCGAGTCAGTAAGCGCTTTGCTTCTAAACGTTGTATCGCTTCTCGGATTGACGGACGAGACACATCGAACTGTTTAGCCAGTTCACGCTCAGGCGGCAATTGCTGCCCAGGAGCCAGTGTTCCTTCCACTATCAACCTTTCTAACTCCTGCTCAATAACATCAGAGAGTTTTGGCTGACGAATCCTTTGATAAGCCATAATTTGTTGTTCTTCTTTTGCAGGTAATTGGTAATACCAATTTTTAATTTGCGCAGAAATTAACATAATTAAAACGCCACTGTCCAGCCTAAAATTGACCTGAATCATAGAACAAGGCGTGAATTAACCATGATTTAACAAATGAAATTTAAAACAGCAACTAAATTGGTCTTACCATTTACAGGGGTAATACTTTTGGGGAGGATTCGTGCTAGAAAGTTTCAGGATAAAAATGAATTGTTTCAGATTGATTTACCTACCCCGTTCAAAAATCAAACCAACCGCACACTAAAAGGAAAAATTTTGTTCATAAGTTTTAATATATTTGTATTTGATAGCCCCATCACACTCTCTAGCATTCATCGCTTTCCGCCAACCAATCTGATTACAAATTGATAACCAAATCAATCAATCTAGGCTCTAAAACCAAAAACATTCACGACAATAAATCTGTCTTTATAAAGGGGGAAGGCTCAATCCATCTTTAAATTTAACCCAATCAAATACTAGACCAGGATCCGTTTTACGCAACGGAGATATATATTGATGACCCGTAATACGCGGGATGGTTATTTTGGGGAAGTGCTTCATCAGAGTTTCAGTAAGTGTTGATAAAGACAAGTACTGCTCTTTCGTATAAGAAACAAAATCACTGCCTTCTAATTCAATGCCAATCGAGTAATCATTGCACCTATCTCTTCCAGCAAAGCTCGACTGCCCCGCATGCCACGCCCGATCGTGAAAAGGGACAAATTGTACAACTTCTCCATCTCGACGAATCAAGCAATGCGCAGAAACCCCCATTTGATGAATAACTTCGAAGAACGGGTGCTCTGCTGGATTTAAATTACCAGTAAAAAATTGCTCGATATACGGACCACCAAATTCACCCGGTGGCAGGCTAATATTGTGTACAACTAATAGTGATACATCATTCAGCTTAGGGCGAGAATCGTAAAAAGGAGAAGGAACGCGCCTAGCATTTTCATACCAACCAACGGTACTTATTGTCATTATTAACCTACTTAATTTATCAATAAAGAAACCTGATTCAACTCAGACCTTTGTGCTTATCGGTTCAACTCTTTAATTTGCAGCTAAGCAAGAGTATCATTCCTACCCCACTCCCATTCAAGATTAGATTTGCGATGAAAAATACACATAACAGCCAACAACGCCTTGACTACTTAAAAGAGCAATTGCCATTAGAGATTACTCGAGCTGTAGCTGAGACTATTAGAGAAGATTTAGGCGGTACGCTTGATCCTATGGCTGATATTACTGCAAGTCTAATTCCTGCTGATGCGGTCAACACTGCAACCATCATTACCCGTGAACATGGTGTTTTTTGTGGTCAAGCATGGGCTGATGAAGTGTTTAAGCAATTAGGCGGTGAAGTCACTATCGAGTGGAACGTACAAGACGGTGATAAGGTTGAACCAAACCAAACACTGTGTACGTTAAGCGGACCAGCGCGAGCATTATTGACCGGCGAACGTAATGCAATGAACTTTATACAAACCCTTTCAGGTTGCGCTTCTATCACTGCTACCTACGCAGAAAAGGTCAAGCACACTGAATGCCGCCTGTTAGACACTCGAAAAACGATCCCAGGTCTGCGCAGCGCACTGAAATACGCGGTTGCTTGTGGTGGCGGTTTCAATCACCGCATTGGTGTTTTTGACGCTTATCTTATTAAAGAGAACCACATCATTGCATGTGGTGGTATCGAGAAAGCGATTTCAACAGCAAAAGAGCTAAACCCAGGAAAACCTGTGGAAGTTGAAACGGAAAGCTTAGAAGAGCTAGAGCAAGCCATCAATGCAGGTGCTGACATCATTATGCTGGATAACTTCACAACAGACATGATGCGTGAAGCCGTAAAATTGAATGCCGGACGTGCTGCTCTTGAAAATTCAGGAAATGTGACACTCGACACTATCGCTGAATATGCTGAAACCGGCGTGGATTACATCTCCGTTGGTGCACTGACCAAACATTTAAAAGCACTTGATCTATCCATGAGATTTCAAGCATAAGAAAGACATTAAGTAATTAATAACATTAAAGGTTCTGACGAAAATCAGAGCCTTTTTTATTTGGGTTTTTATCAATAATGAGAACGTAAATCTAACCTCGTCACATAATTTTGCAGCTCGAATGAAATTGAACATCAATAAACACTAAGCCACTCGAGCACCACCCCATACGGTATTTTTATTATCAAAGCAGACACCTATCATCATTCCATCACAGGTTAGTGATCAATTAATCTATATGGAATACAACATGAAAAATAGAAATGCTAAAAAGCAAAATGGTTTTACCTTAATTGAATTGATGATTGTGGTCGGAATTATCGGCATATTAAGTGCAATTGCAGTACCAGCATATAAGAGCTATGTAATCAAAACCGAAGCAAATACTGGAGTTAGCATACCTAAAACCCTATTAAGTAATATAGATATGTATATACAAGAAAATGGAGCATTCCCTGAAGACGCTCAAGCAAGCGATTTTGGAGCAGCAACCGACATGAGTGCTATGGGGACTCTGAAATTTACAAAAGACGGAACTACAGCCACTAATGGAACAGCTGATTTCACATTTGCGAGTTCAGCATCACTAACAGGGAAAAAAGTAACTTATACGAGAAGTAACTCAGGTTGGAAGTGTACACATGACATCCCTGCTACATTACTTTCAGATACCCTGAAAGGCTGTAAATTGTCGGCAACGCCTTAACGTGTCCAATAACCTTCCAACACTGCTACTTCAGGCTAATTTACTTAGCCTGACGCAGGAGCAAGCTGTGGTGGAACATATACAAGCTTCTGGCGCTTCTGCGCCAGAAGCTTTAATTTCTCTTGGTTGTTTTAACGATAAAGATCTCACTGCGCATTTAAACGAGATATTTGGTCTACCTGTCGTTCAGCTGTCAGGTATAGACTACCAGCCTCTATGTGAACAGCTTGGTTTACGTGAACTGATTACCAAGTACAATGCAATTCCTCTCAGGTGCTCATCATCAACGCTAACCCTAGCTGTTTCTGACCCAACAAACTTACAAGCCGAAGACGACTTTAGGTTTGCAACAGGCTTGCAAGTTGAAATGGTACTGGCTAATTCAGATGAGCTCATTGGTGCTGTACGCCGTTTATACGGGCGGAGTATTTCCGGCTCTAATTCAAAACTCAAAGAAATCAGTCAAGATGAACTAGCAAACCTCGTTGAAGTCTCAGATGACGAAGTCACATCGATAGAAGATTTAAGTAAAGATGACTCTCCCGTTAGCCGATTTATTAACCAAATATTAGTCGATGCCGTGAGAAAAGGCGCATCAGATATTCATTTTGAACCTTACGAAGAGTCTTACCGCGTTAGGTTGCGTTGCGACGGTATTCTTGTCGAAACTCAGCAGCCAGCCTCTCAGCTTAGCCGTCGCCTATCAGCTCGCTTAAAAATCCTTTCTAAGCTGGATATATCGGAACGAAGACTCCCGCAAGATGGTCGTATTAAATTACGCCTGAATGAAGAAATAGCCATTGATATGCGCGTATCAACGCTGCCAACGCTATGGGGTGAGAAGATCGTCCTTCGCTTGTTAGATAGCAGTGCGGCCAATCTCGATATTGATAAATTAGGCTACAGCGATGAACAAAAGCAGCTCTACTTAAATGCATTGCAACGCCCACAAGGTATGATTTTGATGACAGGTCCAACGGGTAGCGGAAAAACCGTCTCACTTTATACAGGGCTTAGACTTCTCAATACGCCAGAAAGAAATATATCTACAGCCGAAGATCCTGTAGAGATCAACTTATCCGGTATCAACCAAGTTCAAGTTACCCCTAAGATTGGCTTTGGCTTTGCAGAAGCCTTACGATCTTTTTTAAGGCAAGATCCAGACATCGTAATGGTTGGTGAAATACGAGATCTAGAAACCGCGGAAATCGCAATTAAAGCCTCTCAGACAGGTCACTTAGTTTTATCTACTTTGCATACTAACTCAGCAGCTGAAACGGTAGCCCGACTTTCCAATATGGGTATAGAACCTTTTAATCTTGCTTCTTCTTTAAGTCTCATCATTGCACAAAGACTTGCTCGACGATTGTGCAAACATTGTAAAACTCCAGATACCTCACCTCATATATTTTTAAAACATGGAATAGCTAATGAGCACACCATTTATCAAGCCAATAAACCTGGCTGTAATGAATGCACCAAGGGCTACTCAGGTCGTGTCGGTATCTATGAGGTCATGCCTTTTAGTGATGACTTAAAAGAAAGCTTAATCACAAAGCCAAACGCACTAGAAATAGAACAAATAGCGAAAAAAAACGGCATGAAAACTTTACAAGAATCCGGTATTCAAAAGCTTATTGAAGGCACAACTAGCTACCAAGAACTACAGCGTGTTTTGTATTTATAAGTTATTTGTATATCTAAATTAATAGTAAGAATCACCGCTGTGCTGGTAATTCAATAACCAAAATAAAAGATTAAGACGATAAGTTAACGGAGCCGTAATGAATAAAACAAGCCAGCCACAATTAAAAAATTATCGTTGGAAAGGAATCAATAGCTCCGGTAAAAAAGTGTCAGGACAAACTTTAGCGCTTACAGAGTTAGAAGTAAGAGAAAAGCTTAAAGAACAGCATATACAAATTAAGAAAATAAAAAAAAGCAGTGTTTCCGCTTTAACTAGAATAACCAACCGAGTGACACCAAAAGACATTACCGTATTAACTAGGCAGCTAGCCACCATGCTTACAACAGGTGTACCAATTGTTCAGGCAATTAAGTTGGTTTCAGACAATCATCGTAAAGCTGAAATGAAATCGATTCTTTCACATATAAGTAAAGGAGTGGAAGCGGGCACCCCAATATCTAAATCCATGCGAACCGCAAGCCGCCATTTTGATGACCTATACACAGATTTAGTCGCTACCGGTGAGTTATCAGGGACATTGGCTGAAGTCTTTGAGCGGCTAGCTACTTATCGTGAAAAAAGCGAGCAATTGAGAGCTAAAGTCATTAAAGCGCTAATCTACCCAGCGATGGTCGTGCTAGTAGCATTAGCAGTTTCTTACTTAATGCTCACTATGGTTATTCCTGAATTCGAGTCAATGTTTGCAGGATTTGGGGCTGAGTTGCCCTGGTTCACTCAACAAGTTCTACATTTGTCTCACTGGATGCAAGCCTATAGTTTTTACGCTGCGGTCGGTATCATCGTCTCTATTATCAGCTTTAAACTTGTCCGAAAACGATCCTACTCAATTCGCTTGGCGACCAGCAGACTTGGTTTGAAATTTCCAATCTTGGGCGGTGTTATATCAAAAGCCTCCATAGCAAAATTTAGCCGAACTCTTTCCACCAGCTTCAGCTCTGGTATTCCAATTTTAACCAGCTTGAAAACCACCGCAAAAACGGCAGGTAACCTACATTATGAAGTCGCAATTGGCGAGGTTCATCGAGAAACAGC
This sequence comes from Vibrio gallaecicus, assembly GCF_024347495.1. Classification (NCBI taxonomy): domain Bacteria; kingdom Pseudomonadati; phylum Pseudomonadota; class Gammaproteobacteria; order Vibrionales; family Vibrionaceae; genus Vibrio; species Vibrio gallaecicus. The sequence goes on from NZ_AP025490.1 coordinate 2,732,819, forward strand.
AGCTGGTATGCCAATGTATATTGCAATGCGTAATACCGATGTTTTCCCTGAAATGGTGTTGCAAATGGTGATGATCGGAGAGGAGTCTGGAAACCTAGACGACATGCTCAATAAAGTCGCTACTATCTATGAATTTGAAGTGGATAATACCGTAGATAATTTAGGTAAAATTCTAGAACCTTTAATCATCGTTTTCCTTGGTACGGTAGTTGGGGGGCTTGTAGTTGCCATGTACTTACCAATATTTAATCTTATGAGTGTGTTAGGATAAACGCCAGATTATTCAGACATTAATGAGTTGGCTTTGTACCACTCATCATTACATTGGTACCGCATACTATGGAAGTATTTGATTACTATCCTTGGCTATTTCCTGTATTAGCTTTTATTTTTAGCCTGCTCATTGGCAGCTTCCTAAATGTCGTGATCCATCGTTTACCTATAATGATGGAGAGGGAGTGGAAGCAAGAATGTTCAGAATGTTTTCCTGAACACAATATCCCATTGCCGGAAGGCACCTTTAATTTAAGTGTTCCTCGGTCAACATGCCCAAAATGTTCAACACAACTTAGGCTCATTGATAATATCCCAGTCCTTAGCTGGTTATTATTAAGAGGAAAGTGTCATAGCTGCTCCAATCCCATAAGTGTTCGTTACCCTTTAGTTGAATTGCTCACCGCAACGTCGTGTTTAGTCGTTGCAAGCCATTTTAGTTTCAGCTACTACGCCGTTGCACTGTTATTTTTTACTTTTGTCCTTATTGTCGCCACGTTTATCGACCTAGATACAATGCTACTTCCTGATCAACTGACATTACCTCTGATGTGGTCTGGTATCGCTCTTGCTCTATTCGGTATAAGCCCTGTTTCTTTACAAGACTCTGTCATCGGTGCAATGGCTGGTTACTTGTGCCTTTGGAGTGTCTATTGGGCATTTAAGCTATTGACCGGTAAAGATGGTATGGGCTTCGGTGATTTTAAATTACTCGCGGCGCTCGGAGCCTGGTTAGGTTGGCAACATTTACCTCTAATAATCTTACTTTCATCACTTGTAGGGCTAGTATTTGGTCTAATACAATTGCGATTAAAACAACAAGGTATCGACAAAGCCTTTCCATTTGGTCCTTATCTTGCTATTGCTGGCTGGGTGAGTCTCATTTGGGGTAATGATATTATGAATTGGTATTTCACTTCTGTACTAGGAATTTAACAATGCCATTAATTATTGGGCTGACTGGTGGCATCGCCAGTGGTAAAACAACTGTCGCCAACTTGTTCCATGAGCATTTTGGGATAGATATTGTTGACGCTGATATTGTTGCAAGAGAAGTTGTTGAAATAGGAAGTGAAGGTTTAAATTCGATTGCCCTTCATTTCGGTGATGACATTCTTTCAGAAGACGGGAGTTTGAATCGAGCAAAATTACGCGAGATCATATTTTCTAACCCTGAAGAAAAACAGTGGTTGAACAATTTATTACACCCACTGATTAGGAATAAAATACAACAAGATCTTGCTTCTATTTCATCCCCTTACGGTTTTCTTGTCGCTCCCCTACTAATCGAAAATAATATGCAAGAAATGATCGATAGGATACTTGTTGTGGATGTTTCTTCAGAAGAACAAGTTAATCGTACTGTCATTCGTGATAATGTTACTTCAGAGCAGGTTGAAGCTATTCTAAAATCTCAAGTATCTCGAGAGCTTCGATTATCACAAGCTGATGATGTGATTGAAAATCACACAAAAAACCAGGAACTTTTGCCTCAAATCACAGAATTGCATCAAAAGTATCTGGCTATTGAACTAGAAAATCGGTCAAAATAGCACTAAGTAGAATTAAGGCAAGTTCGATGATCACCCATAAATTTGAACATCCTCTCAATGAGAAAACACGTATTTACTTAAGAGTCGAATCACTCTTAAGGCAACTTCATTTGTCTTCTACATTTTCAGATGCTCAACAGTATCAACTATTCTTTCGCTCGCTTTTTGATCTTCTAGAGATTTTTGAGCAAATGCAGCTAAAGAGCGAACTTGCTAAAGACATCGAAAAACAACGATTAACCTATAAAAGTTGGTTAAATGTTGATGGTGTCGACCACCAAATGCTTCAAACTCTACTCTTTGATATTGATAATACCCACCAGTCTTTAATGAAAGCGGAAAGATTTGGTCAGTCTTTAAAGGAAGACAGGTTTCTAGCGGCTATCCGACAACGTTTCAACCTTCCAGGTGGTTCATGCTGCTTTGACTTACCAGCCTTACATTACTGGTTGCACTTACCGCTCGATAAAAAGATAAGAGATGCAAATGCTTGGACTGGCAGCTTACAATCCCTATCTGATGCGTTAAATTTATGGTTAAAACTCACCCGAGAGACAGGGCATTTCAAGAACCAAATTGCACGAGCAGGGTTCTTCCAAAGTGATGCCGAAGATGCCAATATTTTGCGCCTTTCTATTCCAATGCAATACGGCGCTTACCCTATGATTTCCGGTCATAAAAACCGTTTTGCTGTTAAATTCATGAGTTTTGATACAGGGCAGGCATGTACTCAAGATATAGAGTTTGAGTTAGCGATTTGCACCTAATTAAATTCAAAAACATCAGCTTATAAAAACAAGCACTACTCACTATTATCCAAAGAATGACTATGCAAAAAAAAACCACAATCGTTAAATGTCCACAATGCAGCGCTGATGTTGAATGGGGAGAACAAAGTCCTCACCGCCCATTTTGCAGTAAACAATGTCAAATGATTGATTTTGGAGAATGGGCAGATGAAGAGAACTCCATTGCTGGCGCTCCAGATATGTCAGATAGTGATGGTTGGTCGGAAGACCAATACTAAATAATCACTCCGACACCTTTTAAGGCTGATGTAATAATCAGCCTTTTTTCCCTCTATCACTTATCACTTATCACTTAGATAAATGACATAAAGCCGTCACCTTAATCCACTCAATTTGTCTTACTTCTTGCCTATAGTCATAGCCTCTAAATTATTCCGGAACTGAAAGCGTCACTTCTTTCACCTATCATTCCAACCACAATCAACCGTTTAGGTAATCCGGAGTGATTCAATTTATATGCTTATACAAAGGATGATTAAAGATGAAACGTAGCTTAATGACAATTGCTATTATTGCCGCCTTAGCCGGATGTAATTCAAGTAATGATGAATTAGATGATGGTTCAACATTCACTCTTCAGCTTTTACATGTAGCTGATATGGATGGCTCTAATGCAACAGCCCTATCTAATGCCGGTAATTTCGCTTCGTTAGTTTCTGGATTTACCAGTCAATATCCAGAAAATACATTATTTTTAAGCTCTGGCGACAACTACATTCCGGGATCTCGCTACGAAGCAGCCAAAGATAACTCAATGAGCTTAGTCAACGGTATCAAAGTTCCTGGCGTCGCAAGAGCTGATATCGCTATGTTAAGTGCTATGGGCCTGCAAGCTTCCGCGGTAGGTAATCATGATTTAGATGGTGGAAGTGCGGAGTTTGCAAGCATCATAAATAAAGATGGTGATTACCCCGGAGCACTGTTCCCTTACTTAAGTTCCAATATGGATTTCAGTACGGATACCAATACTGTTGACCTTGTTGTTCCTAGTGGTCAAGTCGCGGATACAATACCTAACAGCCTAACTCAAACAACAGTTATCGAAGTCAATGGACATAAGATAGGCATCGTTGGTATCACAACACCAACTAATGATGATATTACCAGTACAGATAATATTGCCGTTTATCCAGAAAATGACTCGATAGAAGACCTGGCTGTCATTGTTCAAGCCCAAGTCGACAGATTAACTCACTCTGGTATAGATAAAGTTATTGCGCTTGCGCACATGCAATCTATTCGCTTTGAAAAACAATTAGCAGGTTTATTAAAGGGTGTCGATATCATCGTCGCAGGTGGTTCAAATACATTGTTAGCAAATGATAGTAACCGACTTTGGGATGGTGATATTAAAGCAGAAAACTACCCAATAATGCTAAATGACGCCGATGGAAAAGATGTCGCTATCGTTAATGTCGATGCTGATTATAAATACTTGGGGCGTTTAGTCGTAAGTTTTGATACCAATGGTGATCTCATTGCTTCAAGTATTGATCCGAATGCAAGTGGTAGCTTTATTACCGATGATCAAATGGTTGCAAGTATTGATGGATCTACAGCTAATACTGAAGTGGAAGCTATCGTTGATGCTGTTAATAGCGTAATTATTGCCAGTGAACAAAACATCATTGGTCATACGGATGTTTATCTAAATGGCACCAGAGGATATGTTCGAACAGAAGAGACAAATCTTGGAAGTCTGACAGCTGATGCTAATTTGTGGTACGCACAATTGCACGATGCTCAAGTCCAAATATCTCTTAAAAACGGAGGCGGTATTCGTGCTGATATCGGCTACTCTGAATACCCTGCAGGTTCTATTGATCCAAATGAGCTTCAATACTACCCACCAGCCTCTTACCCTCTTGCAGGTAAAGGTGAAGGTGATATTTCTCAATATGATGTCCAATCTGCCCTCGCATTTAATAACAGTTTGGCAATTGTCGATCTTACCGCGGATGAACTATGGGACATTCTTGAATATGGCGTTGCTGGTGTTGAGAATATATCTGGTGGTTTTACGCATATCGGTGGTATGTGCATTGAATACGACGGTTCAAGAACAGCACGAGTAGCTGACCCTATCACCGGCGATGTCACAACTCCAGGACAACGAATCCGAAAAGTTATTGTCGATACAAACGGAGACAATACTTGTGGACCTAGTGATGAGTTGGTTGTTAGTGATGGGGTTGTCGTAGCGAACAATAACTACAAAGCAGTCACTCTTAGTTATTTGTCTCTATCTGAACCATACCCATGTACCGATAATGGTAATGGCGGATGTTCAAATCAAGTTATGCTAGAAGATGATGGAGTCATGACAGTGGATCCTCAACAGAGTAACTTTGCGGCAACTGGTACTGAACAAGATGCCTTAGCTGAATACCTTCAAGCATTTCATGCCGATGAAAATACACCGTACTTAACAAAAGATAGTGTGGATGGCGGCTTAGCGGATACTCGTATTATACGTTTAGACTAGCTATTATAATGAGTATAAGGATTAATATTACAAACTAAACATTTGTATATGTGCCTCCCTTAAAGAACCCATAATGAATTAGCTACACTTTAAAATACGAATAGCTAGAAACAAAAAAGCGGAGCCAAATGGCTCCGCTTTTATCGATAGAATGCAAAAAGAATTACTTCTTAGCAAGCTTCTCTTTAATACGAGCTGACTTACCAGAACGCTCACGTAGGTAGTACAACTTGGCACGACGTACTGCACCACGGCGTTTAACTTCAATGCTATCAACCATTGGAGAGTGAGTTTGGAACGCACGCTCAACACCTTCACCGTTCGAGATTTTACGAACTGTGAATGCTGAGTGAAGACCACGGTTACGAATAGCGATTACTACGCCTTCGAAAGCCTGTAGACGCTCACGGTCACCTTCTTTTACCTTAACCTGAACTACAACAGTGTCACCTGGTGCAAATTTAGGAAGGTCTGATTTCATTTGCTCTTGCTCTAGAGCGTTGATGATGTTGCTCATTTGTATAAATTCCTAGAATAAACTGATACTAAATTTAATAGGTTACTGCTTGCTTTTCTTCTTGGAGCGATGCTCTTTGATGAATTCAGCCAGTAATTGTTCCTGTTCGTCAGTCAGAGCTAGGTTTCCCAGGAGTTCTGGTCTTCTTAGCCAAGTTCGGCCCAGCGACTGTTTTAATCGCCAGAGACGAATATCCTTATGGTTTCCAGATTTCAGTACCGAAGGCACCTCTTTTCCATCTAACACTTCAGGACGCGTATAATGAGGACAATCTAGCAAGCCATTTGCAAAAGAATCTTCTTCTGCTGACGCGAAATCTCCAAGTACCCCTGGTATAAACCGAGACACCGAATCAATCAAAGTCATGGCAGGTAGCTCACCACCCGTCATTACAAAATCTCCAATTGACCATTCTTCGTCAACTTCAGATTGAATAATACGCTCATCTACCCCCTCGTAGCGTCCACAAATAAGAACAATGTTCTCATTAGTAGCCAACTCTTCAACACCTTGCTGGTCGAGCTTGCGACCTTGCGGTGAAAGGTAGATAACTTTCGTCTTTCCTGGTGATGCTTGCTTGGCAGTTTGGATAGCGTCGCGCAAAGGCTGAACCATCATCAACATGCCAGGACCACCACCGTAAGGTCTGTCATCAACAGTGCGATGTTTATCATGAGTGAAATCTCGAGGATTCCATGTCTCAATAGATAAAAGACCTTTTTTAACCGCTTGACCTGTTACTCCAAAATCAGTAACAGAACGGAACATTTCAGGAAAAAGGCTAATTACGCCAACCCACATGTGTTCTCTCGCTCTGTAATTTGGAGTTAGAATCCAGGATCCCAGTCAACTTCGATCCGGCGAGCTTCGCGATCAACTTTCTTGATCACTTGCTCTTCAAGGTACGGAATTAACCGTTCCTTTTGGCCAAAAGCATCTTTTAGATTTGCTTTAATTACTAGAACATCGTTCGAGCCAGTTTCTAATAGGTCAGTAACCTCACCAAGGTCGTAACCTTTAGTGGTAAAAACTTGCATACCAAACAATTCACGCCAGTAGAATTCATCTTCTGACAATTCAGGTAATGAAGCAGGGTCGATAGCAATTTCAAAGTTAGTCATCAGTTGCGCGTCTTCACGAACATCTAATCCCGCTAGTTTACATACATAGCCTTGACCATGACGTTTCCAGCTCTCAACTTTATACTCAACCCACTTGCCCTTTAGGTTTAAATACCAAGGACTGTAATCAAATATGCTTTCAGCATTGTCTGTGTAGGAGAAAACTTTAAGCCAGCCACGAATACCATAGGTAGACCCAAGTTTACCCATAACAATTCTATCGTTTTGCTTGCTCATAGTTTCTTTACCCTTCATCGACATAAGCTATTTCTCTTTAAAAAAGAATTAAGCCGCTTTTTGAGCGTCTTTAACTAGCTTAGCTACGCGGTCAGAAAGAGATGCGCCTTGACCAACCCAATGGTTAACGCGATCTAGGTCTAGACGTAGACCTTCTTCTTGACCTTGAGCTGTAGGGTTAAAGAAACCTACTTTCTCGATGAAACGGCCAGTTGCAGCGTTGCGGCTATCCGCAACTACGATTTGATAGAATGGGCGCTTCTTTGCACCGTGACGTGCCAAACGAATGGTTACCATGTCGTCCTCTTTGCTTTCTTAATAAAATAATTAACCCCAAGTATAAGTAAATAGCTTGGGGTCTCGTGCCAAATTAAAGCCCCGGAATTTTACTCTTATTCAGGGGCAATGCAAGGGATTTAGCTATTTTTTCACCAACATAGCTCCGTATACTTTCTGTGACACGGATAACACTATGAAAAGTAACGTAGCTAAAGGTTACATTTGTAGATTATCGACCAAACGGGTTAAAACCACCACCCATTCCGCCCATACCACCGCCGCCCATCATGCCTTGCATGTTGCGCATCATGCCCTTCATTCCACCTTTCTGCATTTTCTTCATCATTTTTTGCATTTGGGTGAACTGTTTAAGCATACGGTTTACATCTTGTACTTGAGTTCCAGAACCCGCAGCGATACGTTTCTTACGAGAACCTTTAATCAACTCCGGACGCTGACGCTCTTTCATTGTCATGGAATTAATAATAGCTTCCATTTGCTTGAACATTTTATCGTCAACTTTGTCTTTCACATTATCAGGAAGCTGAGACATTCCAGGAAGCTTATCCATCATGCCCATCATGCCACCCATGTTGTGCATTTGACCAAGCTGCTCACGGAAGTCTTCAAGGTCAAAGCCTTTTTTCTCTTTGAACTTCTTAGCGAGCTTCTCTGCTTTTTCGGTATCAACGTTTTTCTGTAAATCTTCAATAAGAGAAAGTACGTCACCCATACCAAGGATACGAGAAGCAACACGATCAGGATGGAAAGGTTCTAATGCGTCAGTTTTTTCACCAACACCCAAGAACTTAATTGGTTTACCAGTAATGTGACGAACAGATAGCGCAGCACCACCACGAGCATCACCATCCACTTTCGTTAAGATAACCCCCGTTAAAGGCAATGTATCGCCAAAAGCTTTTGCTGTATTTGCCGCATCTTGACCTGTCATTGCATCAACAACGAACAGAGTTTCAACTGGCGTAATAGCAGTGTGAAGCTCTTTAATTTCCGTCATCATGTCTTCGTCAATCGCTAAACGACCAGCTGTATCGACAAGAAGTACGTCGTAGAATTTTTTCTTCGCGTGATCAATCGCGCCATTAGCAATATCAATTGGTTTTTGATCAGCAGACGATGGGAAGAAATCCACACCGACTTCAGATGCTAATGTTTCAAGCTGTTTAATTGCGGCTGGACGGTAAACGTCGGCAGAAACAACCAAAACTTTCTTTTTATCACGCTCTGTTAATAGCTTAGAAAGCTTAGCGACGCTGGTTGTTTTACCTGCACCTTGCAAACCAGCCATAAGAATAACAGCAGGTGGTTGAGCGGCTAAATCAAGAGCCTCGTTCGACTCTCCCATTACCGCTTCAAGTTCGGCTTGAACGATCTTAATGAATTCTTGACCAGGAGTTAGAGATTTAGAAACCTCGACTCCTACAGCACCCTCTTTTACACGCTTTACGAAATCACGTACAACAGGTAGTGCAACATCGGCTTCAAGAAGCGCCATACGAACTTCACGTAGCGTTTCTTTAATATTGTCTTCGGTCAAACGACCTTTACCGCTGATATTTTTCAGCGTTTTGGATAGACGATCCGTTAAATTATCAAACATAGTTTTCTCTTCGCTCAATCCTGCGATTATTACTGTCAGTATACATTAGCGCGGATTAGAGTCACACCCGTTGTAAGCCGTTAATAATTCGCAGGTGTGACCTATACCATTGTTCGATTTAAATTGAATATGGTTCGACCATAGCCCAAGCGCGCGATGCAAGGTATAATTCTCTGATTACGACAATCATTTTTTATGGAAACCATGGACAGTCTCATTGCAATAGCAGCAGCCTTTCTCTACGTAATGGCTATATCCACAATTGTTCCCGGTCTTGCTCATCAGACCGGCATTCGCACGAAAACCGTATTCATCAGTGCGTTACTTGCTTTGGTTTTTCATGCTTGGCTGCTCAGCGATCTAATTTTCAATGCTAGTGGTCAAAATCTAAGTATTCTAAATGTCGCTTCTCTCATTAGTTTCATCATTTCTTTTGTGATGAGTGCTGCAATGCTCAAAAACCGCCTATGGTTTTTGCTACCCGTTGTTTATAGCTTCGCGGCAATCAACTTAGTTGCGGCTTCTTTCTTACCTAGTACTTTCATAAAACATTTAGAGCAAGACCCTAAGCTGCTCATGCACATATCCTTAGCTTTATTCTCTTACGCGACTCTTACAATTGGAGCTTTATACGCTCTACAACTCGCGTGGCTAGATCATAAGCTCAAAAAGAAGAAAGCACTTGCCATCAACCCTAACTTGCCTCCTTTGATGATGGTTGAAAGGCAACTGTTTAAAATCATTCTGATCGGTAATTTATTGCTGACTGGTACTTTGCTAACAGGCTTCGTTTTTGTTGAAGATATGTTTGCACAAGGTAAAGCGCATAAAGCGGTTTTATCCTTTATTGCTTGGATCATCTATACCACTCTGCTCTGGGGTCACTACCAAAAAGGTTGGAGAGGTCAGAAAGTTACTTGGTTTGCAGTTGCAGGTGCTAGCATTCTAACATTGGCATACTTTGGTAGCCGATTCGTACAAGAAGTCATACTCACTTAATGGCTTTATCAATAAGGTAAGGGCATCAGTGCCCTTGCCTTAAAAATATTGAATACGCTATATTCAATTAACACCAAGGCCACACCGGTCATAAATTAATCAGAAATAAAATAGGAAAAAAATAGTTTGAACGACATATCAACGGGTATCTTATTTGCGCTACTCGCGTGTCTCATCATAATCTCTGGTTATTTTTCTGGTTCCGAAACTGGCATGATGTCTTTGAACCGCTACCGTTTAAAGCATCTTGCGAATACGGGACATAAGGGTGCCAAGCGAGTCGAGAAACTGCTAAGTCGCCCTGACAGGTTGATAGGCTTAATTCTTATTGGTAACAACCTCGTTAATATTCTAGCTTCTGCCATTGCTACTATTCTAGGTATGCGGATCTACGGTGACATTGGTGTCGCCATTGCCACTGGTGCTCTTACCCTCGTCATTCTTGTTTTTGCAGAAGTCACACCAAAAACTATTGCCTCTTTATTTCCCGAACGAGTTTCCTATGCCAGCAGCATATTGCTGACTATTTTAATGAAGCTTCTTTCCCCTCTCGTTATTCTTGTGAACTTCATAACAAATGGATTCATTAAAATACTGGGAGTAAAAGTTGATCATAATGCACCTGACCATCTAAGTTCAGATGAGCTAAGAACTGTAGTAAATGAAGCAGGAACGCTGATACCTCAACGCCACCAAGATATGCTGGTATCCATTCTCGATTTAGAGCATGTGACAGTAAATGACATCATGGTTCCACGTAACGAAATCACTGGAATCGATATTAATGATGACTGGAAATCTATCGTTCGCCAGCTCACTCACTCTCCTCATGGTCGTGTCGTTTTGTACCGAGATCAGATTGATGAAGTAGTAGGCATGCTGAGATTACGCGAAGCTTATCGTTTAATGCTTGAGAAAAATGAATTCAATAAAGAAACCTTGTTGCGTGCAGCTGACGAGATTTACTTTATTCCCGAATCAACCCCTCTCAATGTCCAACTGCTGAAATTCCAAAGAAATAAACAGCGCATTGGTCTTATCGTTGATGAGTACGGCGATATAAATGGTCTAGTCACACTAGAAGATATTCTAGAAGAAATTGTTGGTGAATTTACGACATCAATTGCTCCAAGTTTATCTGAAGAGATCACCCCTCAAAGTGACGGCAGCTTTTTAATAGAAGGCAGTGCCAATATTCGAGACATTAACAAGGGGCTTCAGTGGGCTTTACCAACAGATGGACCACGAACTCTTAATGGTTTAATTCTTGAGCATTTAGAAGACATTCCTGAAAGTCATCTTAGTGTACAAGTGGCGAGCCACCCAATGGAAATTGTTGAGTTAGAAGAAAACCGCATAAAGTTGGTTAAAGTCTTTCCTCAACTAGTTCAATAGATTTCAATAAACAAAGCATCATCTATTCAAAAATAAGTCGATTGTCGAACACATATAAAAAGAGCCTCATTCATTAAATGAGGCTCTTTTTTTAATCTCTTCACCCTACTTTGTAAATCAACATAAAAGGCAGCAGGTGAACACATCGAAACTAGTCGATTTTTAACTCTTGCAGCATTGATTCAGGCAAAGCCAGTTCATCATTTTTATTCACTGCAATACCTGAAGAAATAATTGCTTTAGCTATATCTTTTGCTTCATCTAAAGAATGCATCGCTGCGGTACCACACTGATATTCATTCAGCTCTGGGATCTTGTTTTGGCTTTCAACTTTCAGAACATCTTCCATTGCCGCTAACCAAGAGTCAGCTACCAGTTGCTCGGTTGGAGTTCCAATCAAGCTCATATAGAAACCGGTACGACACCCCATTGGTGAGATATCAATAATTTCTACATTTGCACCGTTTAAGTGCGCTCGCATAAAACCAGCATATAAGTGCTCTAAAGTATGGATACCTTTTTCAGATAAGATATCTTTATTCGGAGCAGTAAAACGTAAATCAAATACTGTGATGGTATCCCCTTTAGGGGTTTGCATTGTTTTAGCGACACGAACCGCTGGTGCATTCATTCGCGTGTGATCAACAGTAAAACTATCTAATAAAGGCATTGTTCTTCTCCATGACAGTTGGCTAAAAAAACCAACTTCGATTATCTTCCAATTCTTGGCGACATTGCTTTAACTGCCACCCGTAATCTTTTGCTTGTTGTTCGACTTTGCGAGCGACCTTAATTAAAGATGGCTTGCTATTATATGATTTACGCTTATAGCCACCACGCCCTTCGTGATAAGCCAGATATTGATTATATGGGTCCCAAAGGGATACCCCTAGCTGACGACGAGTCTCATGGGTATACCAACCAATAAACATGAGTGCATCATCAAAATTTGTTCTTGAACCACCATGCCCTGTCGCTTTTTGAAAGTCTTCCCACGCAGGATCTTGAGCCTGAGCATAGCCATAAGCACTGCTCACATGTCCCCATGGAATAAAGCCAAGTAAGTAATCTTTGGGCGGTCGAGCATCATGCCTAAAGCTGCTTTCTTGCTTAACAAATGCCATCGCTACATTTATGGGGGTGCCCCACTCTTCTTCCATATCTAGGGCATCATCGTACCAAGACGAGTGCTCTCGGAAAATGCTGCATATGTTGCTTTGCTGTTTTGGTGGGGGGGTTGCACACCCACTTAAAAAAACAGCACAAAAACCAACAGCAAGAAGCTGTCGGTATCGGAAAAATACATTTGATGAACGCATTTTATTCAAACGTCTAATCTCGCTAAATTTAAGCTTTTAGGTACGAGAAATAATCACTCAAAAAGCTATCAAAGTCTTGAGTATCGGCAGACTCAGCTTGATTTTGTGCTGCCAGTGAACGTTCAACTTCAGCCTCCATCAAACTTGCCGAATAAACTTTATATTGATGGTCTTTGTGTTGCTGAGCATAAGCTTTTCCATAGCTACAGCCAACTTTACCCAAACCGCCTAACTTCTTTGTTTCAGCAAGAAGTTGACCTGAAATAGTAAGTTCAGGATTATCAATCCATTGCTCTAACGTATCGCATGTCTCTTGATATGCATGACCGCCTTGTTCAGCGTCCATCACTTCAGCGATCGCTCGTAGATCTTTGAATACTCGTTTAGCCCAATCTTGAAGTGATAGTCTTTCACCTTCACAACCGATTTGTAACTCTAAACCTGGCTGACGCCCCTCTAGAATCACTTTATTCCAGTTGTCGCGCCAGCATTCTAATTCGCAGTTATCCATTTCAGCTGAGTCAGACAACACGCTCCACGTTAGGAACAAATCTAGGAAGCGCACTTGTTGCTCTGTAATACCAATAGAGCTAAACGGGTTAACATCGAGTGAGCGTACTTCAATATACTCAACACCACCACGAGCCAGAGCTTCTGATGGTTTCTCACCATTTTTAGCGACTCTCTTAGGGCGGATAGGGGCATAAAGTTCATTTTCGATCTGTAGCACATTGCTGTTTAGTTGACGGTATTGACCATCAACTTTCACGCCAATTTCAGCAAACTCTTCTGAAGGTGTACGAATCGCTTGATTTAAGCCATCTAAATATTGGTCAAGACTGTTGAAGCCAATTTTCAATACACTTTGCGCACTATTGGTATAGCCAAGGTCACTTAAACGTAAAGCCGTTGCTTTAGGCAAATAAAGCGTTTCGCCAATTTTCTCAAACGGTAGATTTGTTTCGCGCCCTTTGATAAAAGATGAACACAGCGCCGGAGATGCACCAAAGAAGTAAGGGATTAACCAACCGAAACGATAGTAATTACGGATAAGCCCAAAATACGCTTTTGACTTGGCGTCTTTTCGTTCGTCTTCAGTTTGTTCACCCAACAACGTATCCCAAAAGCTTTCTGGGAAAGAGAAATTGAAATGCACGCCTGAGATAATCTGCATTAAGCTGCCGTAACGTCGCTTCAAACCTTCTCGGTATAATGTTTTCATTTTACCGTTATTAGATGAGCCGTATTGCGCCAACTGAATATCATCTTCACTGCCAACATAACAAGGCATCGAAAGCGGCCATAGCTTTTCACTTTCAAGCTTCGTCTGAGTAAAGTGGTGAATATCCGCTAATTGGTTTAGAAGTGTTGGGACTTCATTCGAAACCGGAGTAATGAACTCTAGTAATGACTCAGAAAAGTCTGTCGTTACCCATTCATTCGTCAATGCCGATCCTAAAGATTTTGGGTGCAGACCTAAGGCTAGACGACCATCTTCCTTGTAGCGTAATGTTTCCCTTTCAACACCTCGACCAAATTCAGAGAAGGTCTTAGGGTTAGATGCAACTTGCTTTAGTCGCGCAGCAAAATCAGTCAAAATGTCGTTCACTTATCTTATATCGTTCTGATTAGAACTCATCATAAATTAGGTTATGGAAGAAGGCTACTTTTCGCCTTTCTTCCCCCTTTAATGTGTACTCTAACGGATGATTTCAAGCTCTTCTATTGGAATATCTAGTTTTTCTAGTCGTGGGCGAAGTGAATTAGCGTCACCAACAACAATTATTTGATAATCCTGTGGGTTAAACCACTTAAGAGCAAGGGCATCAAGCGTCTCTTTATCTATGTATTCTACAATTTCATTTCTCTGCTTTAAGTAGTCGTCATCTAAACCTAAAGTTGCGATATTACTTAGCAGCCCAGCTTTTTGACTTGGTGTTTCATACTTAAGCGCATCTTTTTGACCAACAGCTAAACGCATGAAGACCATTTCATCATCTGTTAAACCATTTTTACTAAACTCATCTAACTCAGAAATAAATTCCTCAATGGCTGGTACTGTTGCATTCGCTCTCACTTGAGCAGTAAAAACCACAGCACCATCTTCACGGGTGCTTGCAAAGTACCCTCTTGCACCATAGGTATAGCCTTTATCTTCACGCAAATTCTGGTTAATGCGACTATTGAAGTTGCCCGCTAAATTAAAGTTCGCTAATTGGCTTTGATAAAGTTCACCGGTAGCATCAAAAGGTAGCCCTCGACGTACTAAACGCACGATACTTTGTGGTGCTCCAGGCTTATCCACTAAATACAAGCTTTGCTTATCGAGAGTGTGAACGGCTTCAGGGCGAACAATAGGCGCTGCTTCCCCCTTCCAATTTTCAAAGAATGCTAATTGTTTTTTAATTGCTCTCTTTGAAATGTCACCGACGACAATAATATGCGCGCCTTCAGGCGTGTAATGCTCTTTGTAGAATCGCTTCACATCTGCAAGCGTTAACTTTTCTATTGATTGTTTTGTACCGTCACTTGCTCGACCGAAAATACTATCACCAAATACCACTTCTCTAGTCGCCTGGGACGCCATCCAACTTGGTTGTTGGTGCTGATAAACAATGCCTTCTAACATTTGGTTCTTAACTCTAGCGAAATCTTCAGGTGAGAATTTAGGTGTAAATAAAATTTCTTCTGCGATCTCAAGAGTGGCTGGGAGATGTTTTTCTAAGCTCGATATGGAAATGGATGTGGTGTAGCTGCTAGCACTAATACTAACATTACTGCCTAGCATATCTAATGCGGCTTGAAGCTCTTCAACCGTTCGAGTAGTTGACCCTTCTTCCAACATTGATGATGTTAAGCTGGCTAATCCTTCTTGCCCCTTTTTAACATAGCGCTCGCCAGCCGGTAGTTGAATTTGTAACTGTACCGTTGGGGTTTCACTCGTCTCGGAACCAATTAGCTCAGCACCATTATCATAATGAACACGATATAACTCTGGCATATTTGCTTTTACACCAAAGGTCACTTCAGGCATGACAGTCCTGTCAAAATTATCGATCGCTTTTCTGACGTCAAGCTGCTCTTCTGATGTTTTCGCATACTCAGGGAGTGTGCGGTCAGGTGTAACAAATGTGGCATCTTGTACTGCTAACGATAGCTTCCCTCTAGGAACCACGCTCAGCGTTACCTTTGATTGATCTTTAATGAACGAATCGTAAGCCGTCACGACACTTTCAGGTGTAACTGAGCGAATCTGTTCTAACTGAGTTTCAATACGATCAGGCTGCCCATAAAAAGTTTCATTTGAAGCTAACTGTGACACTTTTCCTTTCACACTTTGTAATGCGAAAACAGCATCGGCTTCTGCCATCCCTGTAATTTGATCGAGCCTCTCTTGAGTTACTCCTTCTTTTTCAAATTTACCCAATGTTTGCATCAACTCTTTATAAAGATTTGTTAAGTCACCCTTATCTCCAGAATCTCCCATCGCATAAACATACATGGTACAGGCAAGTTCGGCACAATCTTGGAATGAACCGGCGCTCACTGCTTTTTGTGTTTTCACTAAGTTTTGGTAAAGGTAACTATTCGTTCCTCCACCTAGTACATTAGACAGAGCATTTAATGATGCTTGGTTGTCTTCACCACGATATGTCGTCGGCCAACCGACCAAAACCATCGGCTGACGAATATTATCTTCTAACGTAATAAACTTATCTTGGGTCAATTGAGCAGGTTGTTTCTCTGCTTGCTCAACTTCTGGACCTCTTGGAATGGTACCGAAGTATTTATTCACCCATTCTAAAGTGTCATCTACATCGAGATCACCACCAATAGTTAAAACCGCATTATTGGGGCCATACCAACGTAAGAAAAATGCTTTAAGGTCATTGACATCAACTCGGTCGAGATCTTCTACATAGCCTATAGGTTGCCATGAATATGGATGTCCTTCAGGGTAAAGCGCTTCACTCATTCGCTCCCACATTAATCCATACGGTCGGTTCTCATAACTCTGAGCTCGTTCGTTTTTAACCGTATCTCTCTGAACTTCAAATTTACGTTGAGAAACTGCGTCAATCAAAAAGCCCATGCGATCTGATTCCAACCACAGCATTTTCTCTAACTGATTAGCTGGGACCGTTTCAAAATAATTAGTACGATCTCGATTCGTTGTTCCATTCAGAGTACCGCCTGCTTCGGTGATAATCTTAAAGTGCTGCTGATCGCCAACATTTTCAGAACCTTGAAACATCATATGCTCAAAGAAATGGGCAAAGCCAGACTTACCAATATCTTCACGGGCAGAGCCTACATGGTAAGTCACATCTACATGCACTAAAGGATCGGAATCATCTGGGGATAAAATAACGGTAAGACCATTTGCAAGCTGGTACTTATTATAGGGAATAACAACCTTATTTGATGAAGCTTCCACTTCTTCAACCAAGGTTACGCCTTCAGGTAAAGACGAAAAGAAAGGGATAGACACAGGTACATTGTGAGAGCAGCCAGCAACGGCAATAAGAGAAAATGTACCAAGTAAAACCTTTTTCATAGGTTCTCCTTAGAAAAAACCAAAATAAATTGCCGCTAATAAGCTGTAACGTAAACCTTTACCAATAGTGATCAACACCAAACTTGGTAAAAATTTCATTCTTAACCAGCCAGCAGCTAAGCATAAAGGGTCACCAATAATCGGCAACCAACTAAATAATAACGTCCAATAGCCATATTTACTTAACCAGGACATAGCCTTATGACCATGTTTCTCAGATTGAGTTCGATTAGGTAACCATAAACCCAGCCAATAATTGGTTAAACCACCTAAGGTGTTACCCAAGGTAGCAATAACAATAATTAAGGCTGTTGAAAATTGATTGAGACTTAAAGTCGCGATAAGCCCAGCTTCAGAACCACCTGGTAACAAAGTGGCACTCAAAAAACCGCTAAAAAATAAAACCCACAAAGCTGAATCAGAAAACCAAAGCGCAACGGTTTCAAATAATGTATTAAAAAACTCTAGCACTGCATATCAACCTTCTTGCATTTTAAGTAGTACCTTGCCTCGCGTATGACCAGTTTCTACTTGTAAGTGCGCAGCTTGAACCTCTTTCATAGGGAAAGTGGTTTGAATTTCTGTTTTTAAAATTCCAACACTGACCATATAAAGCATGGTTTCAAGCTGTTCTGGAGCTGGCTCAACCAGCATTCCTGTCGCTTGAAAACCTAACAATTTGGCTTTCTCACAAATAAGTTCGGCGCTGAGTGTTGGCACCGTCACTACACGAGCTTCGTCGTTTAAACATTTCAATGCATCAAGAGCGGTATCACCACCAACCAAGTCAATTAACACATCTACTTCAGACACTCGTTCAGATGCTGGTGCAAAGTGGTAATTAATCGCATGAGCGCCAAGAGTCGCCATGTAATCCAAGTTACTTTCGCTACAAGTAGTAAACACTTCAGCTTTTGCCGCAACCGCGATTTGTACAGCTAAGTGACCAACACCACCAGCGCCCGCTAAAATAAGAACTCTATCGCCTTCTTTAACTTGTGCTTTATTAATGGCTTGTGCAGCCGTTTGTCCTGCAAGAGGAAGAGCCGCCGCCGCTTCTAATGTCACAGCATCAGGCACTGCACACAAATCTTTTTCTGGGACACATACATATTGACTATACCCACCACCAACTAATGGAAAGCCAATAAAACCCGCAACATTATCGCCGTTCGAAAAGCGACTAACACCGTCTCCACAACTGAAAACTTGTCCTGAAATATCATACCCAGGCACCCAAGGCAGGTTATCTTTATTTTGAGCAGCCGCCCAACCAAGGCCGGCTCTAGTTTTAACATCAATAGGGTTGATCCCAGAAAATGCAACTTTAACGACAACTTCTCCTGATTTTGGCGTGGGTACTGAATTTGTTTGTATCGCTAATGTATTAACTCCACCAAACTCTGTAATCGCAATTTGCTTATTTTCCATTTCAACATTTCCTTGATTGATAAAGCCTGAACGAATAGAACTCTAGTTAAAAAGAAAGGGATGCGAAAGCATCCCTTTGACTATAAACCATTTTGTTTGACTAAGTTAACTGATGGATCTCAAATTAACCGTCAATTGACTTACCCAACGAGCGCCAACAAGATACCAGCTGCAACCGCACTACCCAGTACACCTGCAACGTTTGGTCCCATTGCGTGCATTAACAAGAAGTTTTGAGGGTTAGCCTCAAGCCCAACTTTATTAACAACACGAGCCGCCATCGGAACTGCTGATACACCAGCAGCACCAATAAGTGGGTTGATATCTTCTTTAGAGAAGCGGTTCAGAACCTTCGCCATTAATACACCACCAGCCGTACCAATACTGAATGCCACTGCACCTAACCCTAAAATACCCAGCGTCTCTAAATTCAAGAATGTATCCGCTTGAAGCTTAGAGCCTACCCCTAGACCAAGGAAAATAGTCACAACGTTAATCAGTTCGTTTTGAGCCGTTTTAGAAAGGCGATCAACCACTCCAGCTTCACGCATTAAGTTACCCAAACAGAACATACCTACGAGAGGGGTTGCTGAAGGTAAGAACAAAATCGTCATCAGTAATACAGCAAGCGGGAAAAGGATCTTTTCAGCCTTGCTTACATGACGAAGTTGAGCCATCTTAATTTGGCGCTCTTCAGGAGATGTTAACGCTTTCATGATTGGTGGCTGAATAATAGGAACTAACGCCATATAGCTGTATGCAGCTACCGCAATGGCACCTAATAGATCAGGAGATAATTTACTCGCTAAGAAGATAGCCGTTGGACCATCAGCACCGCCAATAATGGCAATGGATGAAGCATCCGCCATGCTAAATTCCATACCAGGAACGTAATTTAGTAAAATCGCTCCAAATAACGTGGCAAAAATACCAAATTGCGCAGCAGCCCCTAGCCATAACGTTTTTGGGTTCGCAATTAGCGCACCAAAATCAGTCATTGCACCTACGCCCATAAAGATAAGTAGCGGGAAAATACCCGTTTCAATACCAATGTAGTAAACGTAGTAAAGCAAACCGCCAGGATCTGTAAACCCAGCATTTGGGATATTTGCTAATACAGCACCAAAACCAATAGGTAGTAGAAGTAACGGTTCAAATCCTTTACGAATTGCCAAAAACAACAATAAGCAACCGACCAACATCATACAGATTTGGCCAAACTCAAAGTTAGCAATGCCTGTTTCAGACCATAAGGTCATCAATCCTTCCATGGTGCTCCCTTACGCTAAGCTTAGTAGTGGAGCGCCTACAGTAACTGCATCGCCTTCTTTTACATTCAATTCTTGAACGATACCACCACGAGCAGCACGAACTTCCGTTTCCATCTTCATCGCTTCCAAGATAAGCAGAACATCGCCTTCAGCCACTTCTGAACCCGGCTGAACGATAACTTTAAAGATGTTGCCAGCTAATGGCGCAGGAACCGCTTCAGCGTCAGAAGCCGCAGCAGGTGCTGCTTGAACCGCTTGGACTGGTTTAGCTGATGGCGATACAGATGTAAGTTGACCTTGAGGACCAACTTCAACATCATAAACTTGACCATCAACTTTTACGCTGTAGCTTTCAACTCCGCCAGAAGCAGGTTGTGGTGCCGCAGCAACAGGAGCTGCTGCTTCTGCCGTTGGTGCAGGTTCAAACGCTTCAGGGTTACGACGGTTCTTAAGGAACTTAAGGCCGACTTGTGGGAAAAGTGCGTAAGTCAGCACATCATCAACGGTATCTTCTGCCAGAGAGATACCTTCTGATTTCGCTTTCTCTAAAAGATCGGTTGTGAGTGTATCCATTTCTGATTTAAGTAAATCAGCAGGACGGCACGTAATTGGCTCAGCACCATCTAACACTTTCGCTTGTAGTTCAGCATCAACCTCTGCAGGAGCTTGACCGTATTCACCTTTAAGAAGACCAGCTGTCTCTTTAGTGATGCTCTTGTAGCGCTCACCCGTGAGAACATTGATAACTGCTTGAGTACCTACGATTTGAGAAGTTGGTGTTACTAGAGGAATGTAGCCAAGCTCCTTACGTACGCGTGGGATCTCTTCTAGAACCTCATCCATACGATCGGCTGCACCTTGCTCTTTAAGCTGGCCTTCCATATTCGTTAACATGCCGCCAGGGACTTGAGCAATCAAGATACGAGAATCTACACCTTTTAACTGCCCTTCCCACTTCGCATACTTTTTACGTACATCACGGAAGTAAGCCGCGATCGGTTCAATCTGATCAAGCTTAAGGTTCGTATCGCGCTCTGTACCTTCTAACATAGCAACAACCGTTTCAGTTGGTGTATGACCGTAAGTGCAGCTCATTGAAGAGATCGCAGTATCTAGAATATCGATACCCGCTTCAACGGCTTTAACCGCTGTCGCTGTCGATAGACCCGTTGTCGCGTGGCTATGCAGCGCTAAAGGAACATCACACGATGCTTTAATGCGTGTAATCAACTCTTCCGCTTCATAAGGCTTTAACAGACCTGACATATCTTTGATGCACAAAGAATGGCAGCCTAAGTCTTCTAGGCGCTTGGCAAGGTCAACCCATGTATCTGAGTTATGTACAGGGCTCGTCGTGTAAGAAAGTGTACCTTGAGCGTGACCGCCAACATCAATAGTAGCTTTCACTGCTGTCTCAAAGTTACGAACATCATTCATCGCATCAAAAATACGGAAGACATCCATACCATTTTTGTGCGCACGTTCTACAAATTTTTCTACAACATCATCTGCATAGTGGCGGTAACCCAAAAGGTTTTGACCACGAAGTAGCATTTGCATTGGGGTGTTTGGCATTGCTTTTTTCAGCTCACGCAAACGCTCCCATGGATCTTCTCCTAAGAAACGGATGCATGAATCAAATGTCGCCCCGCCCCAAGTTTCAAGAGACCAGTAACCGACTTTATCCAGTTCTGCCGCAATTGGCAGCATATCTTCGATGCGCATACGAGTAGCGAATAGTGACTGGTGTGCATCACGAAGTACCACATCTGTGATAGCTAGTGGTTTAGACATGCTCATAAACTCCTTTTTAATCCTTTTAAATGCTACTTAGCAGTAGACACACGGTATTGACGCACCGCGGCCGAAATTGCTGCCACAACCTGTGGACTAACAGCAGAAGGGTTTGATTGTTTTTTTTGAATTGTTTTAGGTGCTGCGATCGGCTCTGGTACTTCTTCTGGCACCAGTTTAGACATCAACCGAACGAGATAAACTAGAATAGTTAGGAATATAAAGACTACAGACATCCCCGTTAGCATTAGGGTTGCTGCATCTCCTAGCAGGCTTCCAATATTTGTCATGTTGCTTCCTTTCTTCGTCATCCTGACATACGTACAGGACTCAGCGTATTTAATCCCGACCCATGGATTATCTCGATTGGTAAAAGTTTGTCAATTTTGTTTAATGCTCTCTTATAGATAACGCACATATAAGGTCAATAATTCGCCACTGATGTCACATAAATCTAGTAAATGGGTGGTTTTTAGTTATTTAAACTGTGAGTAAATATGCAATAACAAAGAAAATTTAATGAAGATCAAAAAAAAACACAGGAATCGTTAGAAATGCTGAAAATACAATAAGTTAATCAATTCAAATTAACATTTTTGCAACATTTTATTTTGGACATAAAAAAACCTCGAATAATCGAGGCTTTTTTATAAATGTGGCGCGCTCTGGAGGATTCGAACCTCCGACCGCCTGGTTCGTAGCCAGGTACTCTATCCAGCTGAGCTAAGAGCGCACGGGTTTTAGTATCACTTTGTTGTAAACAGCAATTCGTTGTAAACAACAATTCAATACAAGGATTTCCATTCTTATAAGAAATAAACCCTTAAATGGTGGCGCGTCCTGGAGGATTCGAACCTCCGACCGCCTGGTTCGTAGCCAGGTACTCTATCCAGCTGAGCTAAGGACGCACGGTTTTAGTATCAACTTGCTGTAAACAACAATTCAATACAAGGATTTTCATTCTCATGAGAAAAAACCTTAAATAGTGGCGCGCTCTGGAGGATTCGAACCTCCGACCGCCTGGTTCGTAGCCAGGTACTCTATCCAGCTGAGCTAAGAGCGCACGGTTTCGATATCAATAGTCGTTAACGAATTATTAATATCTGGATTTTAATTCATATAAGAAATAAACCCTAAAAGTGGCGCGCTCTGGAGGATTCGAACCTCCGACCGCCTGGTTCGTAGCCAGGTACTCTATCCAGCTGAGCTAAGAGCGCACGGGTTTTAGTATCATTTCATTGTAAACAGCAATTCGTTGTAAACAACAATTCAATACAAGGATTTCTACTCTTACAAGAAAAAACCCTTAAATAGTGGCGCGTCCTGGAGGATTCGAACCTCCGACCGCCTGGTTCGTAGCCAGGTACTCTATCCAGCTGAGCTAAGGACGCACGGTTTCGATATTAATAACAGTTAAACAAATTATCAATATCAGGATTTAAATTCACACAAGAAATAAACCCTAAATAGTGGCGCGCTCTGGAGGATTCGAACCTCCGACCGCCTGGTTCGTAGCCAGGTACTCTATCCAGCTGAGCTAAGAGCGCACGGTTTTAGTATCACTTCGTTGTTAACAGCAATTTGTTGTAAACAGCAATTCAATACAAGGATTTTCATTCTTATAAGAAATAAACCCTTAAATAGTGGCGCGTCCTGGAGGATTCGAACCTCCGACCGCCTGGTTCGTAGCCAGGTACTCTATCCAGCTGAGCTAAGGACGCACGGTGTTCATTCATTGAGAATGAAGTTGTGAAACATATCACATTCTTCTTGCTATGAAGAAAAAAAAAGGCCATCGGCCTGTAATGAATGGCGGTGAGGGAGGGATTCGAACCCTCGATGCGGCTACAAACCACATACTCCCTTAGCAGGGGAGCGCCTTCGGCCACTCGGCCACCTCACCTAATTCATTATTCTCAAGCTACTTAAAGTAAAAAGAGAATGGCGCGCTCTGGAGGATTCGAACCTCCGACCGCCTGGTTCGTAGCCAGGTACTCTATCCAGCTGAGCTAAGAGCGCACATTGTTACTTCTGTGTTTGTGTGCAAATTCAAACGTGCAAGAAATGGCGGTGAGGGAGGGATTCGAACCCTCGATGCGGCTACAAACCACATACTCCCTTAGCAGGGGAGCGCCTTCGGCCTCTCGGCCACCTCACCGTCTTGCGGAGGCACATATTACGTTTTACCGAAAATATGTCAAACATTTTATTTCAAAAAACTGCCTAAAACCGACTGAGTGTTGCAAAATCAATCAAAGCGATTGTAAAATAAACTTTAATCACTATAAAAACGTTTTTTTCTTAAAAATGAATGGGAAGAACACGCTATCAAAATTTAAAAAATTCTGACATTTACCTCTCTCAGTTCTTCCGGGTACTGTTATATCAGAGTTAAGCTGTTCTTAACAATCGAAATCATCAAAAAAGGCTAGCAAAATGCTAGCCTCTTCTTTCACGCAGAAAGTATTAGTAGTTGCCAGGTGCAACGTTACCATTACCTTTTTCAGCTTGAATGCGCATATAGATCTCTTCACGGTGAACAGATACTTCTTTAGGTGCATTTACACCGATACGTACTTGGTTGCCTTTAACGCCCAGTACAGTAACTGTCACTTCATCACCAATCATTAGTGTTTCGCCAACACGGCGAGTCAAAATTAGCATTCTTTGCTCCTTGAGTAATTCTCTAAATTTATCTAGCTACGCGGGCATTATCCAACAAAAGTTATATTTTCGTAAACTATCTATTTAGTTTATTTAACCAAAATGCACTTCTTTTTGAATATGACTGCTCTCTCCGCATGCTGTAATGTATGCATCATGTAGTATGTTAGCCGCTGTATCAACTTGAGTTGGCGATAGCACCAACATTAAAGATTGTTGTGCGAGAGAGTAATGACGTATATCAATATCATTCTTAGACAACAACTCCTGAGAGCTGACCACAATTCCTTGCGCTCGATTACCTACTACAGTCAACAAGCTAACCTGTTCACTATTACGGATTTTCTCATCAAAAACTAGCTTTAATTTTAGACCTGCGTCTTGTTTAATGAGAATCGCTACTCTTTCTGTTTCCTCGATCACACTCCAAACTTCAATACCAAGTAATTGGCACTGTCTTAGCAGTGTATCAAGATCTGTGGGCAAGCATTCCAATTCCAACATGCCATTTTGAATGGCGATTCCCGTGATCTCATTCAAACAGTCATTACCCGCGATAAGAGTTCCCTCGCCTTCTTCAAAGCTCGAAAGCACTCTCAATGGTACATTGTGTCGCCACGCATGCTGAACACATGGAAGATGCAAAACCTTAGCGCCTCTGCGAGCCATTTCTTCCATAGAAGGAAAGTCTAAGGTATCTAATTTCTTAGATTGCTTAACGACTCTAGGGTCGCAGGAATATACACCATCAACATCGGTATATATCTGACACTCTTTCGCTTGAAGCGCGCCCGCTAATGCAACAGCCGTGGTATCTGAACCACCTCGCCCTAAGGTTGTGATATCACCTTTCGCGTTAACGCCTTGAAAACCTGCAACAATGACAATCTGGTCATCATCTAACAGCGCTTTAATAGGAGCAGTATCAATACGCTCAATCGTCGCATTATTATGATTAGAATCGGTGTGTATCTTGGCTTGATAGCCAGTCATCGATGTCGCTTCATAACCCAACTTGTGCAACGTCATCGCTAACAAAGCCATGGAAACTTGTTCTCCAGCCGTTAACAGCACATCCAACTCTCTAGCATTTGGGACGCTATCAACTTGTGAAGCTAAGTTAACTAACCGATTTGTTTCACCTGACATAGCAGAAACGACAACCAGGATCTGGTTCCCTTCATTTTTCGCTTCAATGATTTTTTCTGCTACATGATGGATTCGTTCTATTGAACCCACCGACGTTCCACCAAATTTCTGCACGATAAGAGGCATTTTCACCCTTCCTCACCTTCCCAAGACCAATGTCTATATATGACAAAAAAACACATACTCCGCGTCATGGCGAAGCAATAAAAAATTAACCAAGGAGTCTAACGTTACCATTAGACTTCTTGGTTAATCTCAATCAAACCTTTTTCACACGTTCTTCCATTAGGCAAAATAAAAGATGCCCAATCAGTTGATTGGGCATCTTTGTATCAATTACTTAAGCTTAAAGACGCTCTTCTAGCCAAATACGTACTGATTTAAGCGCTTCAGGTAGTGCTTCAACGTCTGTACCACCCGCTTGAGCCATATCTGGACGACCGCCGCCTTTACCGCCAACTTGCTCAGCAACCATCTTAACGAGGTCACCGGCTTTTACTTTGCCGATAAGGTCTTTGGTTACGCCAGCAATTAAGCCAACTTTACCGTCTGCTACGTTGGCAATCAGGATGATGCCGCTACCCACTTGGTTTTTAGCATTATCAACCATAGTACGTAGGTTCTTGTTGTCTGCGCCTTCAATTGCAGCAACCAGAACTTTAGTTCCTGAGATGTCTTCCACTTTACCCATGATGTTTGCGCCTTCAGCTGCAGCCATCTTTTCTTTAAGCAGTTGGATTTCTTTCTCTAGCGACTTCGCTTTCTTAGCTGACTCAGCCAATTTCTCTTCGTAAGCGTTATTCTGAGCATCAACTGCATCTAGAGCAGCTTCACCCGTTACCGCTTCAATACGACGAATACCCGCAGCGATACCACCTTCAGAAGTGATCTTGAATAGACCGATATCACCTGTGTTGCTCGCGTGGATACCACCACAAAGCTCAGTAGAGAAATCACCCATAGACAGAACGCGAACTTCATCATCGTACTTCTCGCCAAACAGTGCCATCGCACCTTTTTCTTTCGCTGACTCGATGTCCATTATGTTCGTTTCAATCACATGATTCTTACGAACTTGTGCGTTAACTAAACGCTCTACTTCTTTAATCTGTGCAGGTGTTACCGCTTCAAGGTTAGAGAAGTCAAAACGTAGGTTGTCTGGCTTAACTAAAGAACCTTTCTGAGCAACGTGCTCACCTAGCACTTCGCGCAATGCAGAGTGAAGTAAGTGAGTTGCAGAGTGATTCAGTGAGATAGCAGCACGACGCTCAGCATCAACGCGCGCTTCTACTTTATCGCCTTGAGCAAATACGCCTTCAACTAGCTCGCCGTGGTGTGCAAATGCATTACCTAGCTTCTGAGTGTCTTGTACTTTGAATAGACCCGACGCAGTGCTTAGCGTACCAGCGTCACCACATTGACCGCCTGATTCAGCGTAGAATGGTGTCTCTTCAAGGATGATGATTGCTTTGTCGCCAGCCGATAGTGAAGATACTTCTTCGCCGTCAACGAATAACGCAGAAATTTCACCCGCACCTTCAGTACCTGTGTAACCACAGAATTCAGTGTTAGTGTCTACTTTGATCGTTGCGTTGTAATCAGTACCGAACTGACCCGCTTCACGTGCACGCTTACGCTGTGCTTCCATCGCCTTCTCAAAACCTTCTTCATCGATAGTAAAGTCGCGTTCACGAGCTACATCATTAGTAAGGTCAGCTGGGAAGCCGTATGTATCGTAAAGTTTGAAGACTGTTTCACCGTCAAGCTCTTTGCCTTCAAGTGCGTCTAATGCGTCGTTAAGGATAACCATGCCACGCTCTAGCGTGCGACCAAAGTTCTCTTCTTCGATGCGAAGTACTTTTTCAACAAGCTCTTGCTGTTTCTTAAGCTCTTCAGCCGCAGAACCCATCACTTCAGCCAGTACACCCACAAGTTTGTGGAAGAACACGCCTTGTGCACCAATCTTGTTACCGTGACGAACTGCACGACGAATAATACGACGTAGAACGTAGCCACGACCTTCGTTTGAAGGCATTACGCCATCAGCGATTAGGAATGAACAAGAACGGATGTGGTCAGCAATAACGCGCAGCGATTGGTTAGATAGGTCGTCGTGACCCACCACTTCTGCTGTCGCTTTGATTAGCTTTTGGAATACATCAATTTCGTAGTTAGAGTGAACGCCCTGCATGATTGCAGAGATACGCTCAATACCCATACCAGTATCTACAGCTGGCTTAGGTAGCGGTTCCATAGTGCCGTCAGCGTGACGGTTGAACTGCATGAATACGTTGTTCCAAATCTCGATGAAACGGTCACCATCTTCTTCAGGTGTACCAGGACGACCGCCCCAGATGTGCTCACCGTGATCGTAGAAGATTTCAGTACATGGACCACAAGGACCTGTGTCACCCATTGTCCAGAAGTTATCAGATTCAAACTTCTTGCCGCCTTCTTTGTCACCGATGCGAACAATCTTGTCAGCTGGGATGCCTACTTTCTTGTTCCAGATTTCGAATGCTTCGTCATCTGTCTCGTAAACCGTTACTAACAGGCGATCTTTTGGCAGACCGAGTGTTTCAGTCAGGAATTCCCAAGCAAACCCAATCGCTTCTTCTTTGAAGTAATCACCAAAGCTGAAGTTACCTAGCATTTCGAAGAATGTATGGTGACGAGCCGTGAAACCTACGTTTTCAAGGTCATTGTGTTTACCACCCGCACGTACACAACGCTGAGCCGTAGTTGCTCGAGTGTAGGCACGTTTTTCGGCGCCTAAGAAGCAATCTTTGAATTGGTTCATACCTGCATTAGTAAATAGCAGGGTTGGATCGTTATGTGGAACTAACGATGAACTGTCTACGATTTGGTGTTCTTTGCTCTCAAAGAACTTAAGGAACGCGTTGCGAACCTCATCAGTGCTCATGTACATGCAGCTCTTCCTGAAAATAGTCGAGTTAGAATTTTGCCGTATTGTAGATCATGGTTAAGGCTTCGACTAGTTTTCTTGTGTAAATTCCCCGAAATCCCACATAAATACTGCAAATACAACAAAGCCCCGCAATGCGAGGCTTTTAATTTGATCTTTCAGAAAAGCTTAGTCTAGTGCTTATAGCTCTTCTTGAGGCTCTTCTTCAGAACCTGCTTCTTCAAGAACAGCAGGTGTAAGCAGTAGCTCACGTAATTTAGTATCAATTTCTAAAGCAATTGTTGGGTTTTCACGAAGGTACTTACAAGAGTTAGACTTACCTTGACCAATCTTATCGCCATTGTAGCTGTACCAAGCACCCGCTTTATCTACAAGCTTGTTTTTAACACCTAAGTCAATCAACTCACCTTCACGGTTAAAGCCTTGACCATATAAAATTTGAGTTTCAGCTTGCTTAAATGGCGCTGCAATCTTGTTTTTAACGACTTTGATACGAGTTTCATTACCAACAATTTCATCGCCTTCTTTGATAGAGCCTGTGCGGCGAATATCAAGACGAACAGATGCGTAGAATTTAAGTGCGTTACCACCCGTTGTGGTTTCTGGATTACCAAACATTACACCAATTTTCATACGGATTTGGTTAATGAAAATAGCCATACAGTTAGATTGCTTTAGGTTACCTGTTAGCTTACGCATTGCTTGAGACAGCATACGAGCTTGAAGACCCATGTGGCTATCACCCATTTCGCCTTCAATTTCAGCTTTTGGAGTCAATGCAGCAACTGAGTCAATAACTAAAACGTCAATAGCGCCAGAACGAGCAAGTGCATCACAGATTTCTAGAGCTTGTTCGCCAGTATCAGGTTGAGATACAAGTAAAGCATCAATATCTACACCAAGTTTTTGAGCGTAGATTGGGTCTAGAGCGTGCTCAGCATCAACGAATGCACATGTCTTACCGACTTTCTGTGCAGCGGCGATAAGCTCAAGAGTCAACGTTGTTTTACCTGATGATTCAGGTCCGTAAACTTCAACAATACGACCCATAGGTAAACCACCAGCACCTAGAGCAACATCAAGAGATAGTGAACCAGTAGAGATTGTTTCTACATCCATTGTGCGGTTATCACCTAGACGCATGATCGAACCTTTACCAAATTGCTTTTCAATTTGTCCAAGAGCTGCGGCTAACGCTTTTTGTTTATTCTCGTCCATTACTATCTCCACGTGATCCGCTTGTTCGTCAAGCGATCTAGAATCTGTTTCAACCCTATATAAGGGCGGCTAATTGGTAGTTATTATACTGTTGATTCATACAGTGTCCATACCTGTGTGAAAACTTTTTGTTTAATTCGTTATCAAATTAGTACAAAGCTAAGCACAGCAATGAGTTACTAACGAGTTTCTGATAGGTAATCATAAATAACTTGAAGTGCATATTGAGTCGCCTGTTCACGCACTTGTGATCTGTCTCCAGTAAAATGGCGCGTTTCAACTTTCTTCCACTCAATAGAATCTGCCCAAGCAAAGCATACGGTGCCTACTGGTTTTTCTTTGCTTCCCCCGCCAGGACCAGCAATACCACTTACTGAAACTCCCAATGTCGCATTAGAGTTATGTAGAGCGCCTTCAACCATCTCTTCAACAACCGCTTCACTTACCGCTCCATTCGCCTCTAATGTCGACAACTTCACCCCGATCATTTCTTGTTTTGCTTCATTGCTATAAGTAATAAAAGCTCGATCAAACCAAGCCGAACTCCCAGCTATATCTGTAATAGCTGCAGCGATAGCTCCACCAGTGCAAGACTCAGCCGTAACAAGTACATGCTTTTGTTCAAATAACTGATGACCTAACTGTTCACTAAGCGTTTGATTTACTGACATACTTACCTTCCTACTTTCTTGTATACAACTCGATTGTTTCAGCTCGATTTAGAACTTTTCGCCAGAGCGTCTTTTCGCATCAATAGCTTTCACGTATCCTAAGCCGCAATAGAAACAAACGAAAGAAGTTAACTGTGAAAGCCGATCAAAAACACACTCCCATGATGCAGCAATATTTAAAGTTGAAAGCAGAAAACCCAGAGATTTTGCTCTTCTATCGCATGGGAGATTTCTACGAGCTTTTCTATGATGACGCAAAGAAAGCCTCCCAACTGTTAGACATATCGTTAACTAAGCGAGGCTCTTCAAATGGTGAACCTATTCCTATGGCTGGTGTTCCATACCATGCCGTAGAAGGCTACCTAGCAAAACTCGTGCAACTCGGTGAATCAGTAGCAATATGCGAACAAATCGGCAACCCTGCTACATCAAAAGGTCCTGTTGAACGCGCTGTTGTCCGTATCGTTACACCAGGAACGGTAACTGATGAAGCACTTCTTTCTGAACGTGTAGATAACTTGATTGCCGCTATTTACCATCATAAAGGTAAGTTTGGCTACGCAACCCTTGATATTACTTCTGGTCGATTCCAACTTTCAGAACCTGAAACTTCTGAAGCAATGGCTGCTGAACTGCAAAGAACTTCCCCTCGAGAATTATTATTCCCCGAAGATTTCGAACCTGTAGATCTAATGGCAAGTCGAAATGGTAATCGCCGTCGCCCAGTATGGGAGTTTGAGTTAGATACCGCGAAGCAACAACTGAATCAACAGTTTGGAACTCGCGATCTTGTTGGCTTTGGTGTCGAGAAAGCTCACCTTGGTCTTTGCGCTGCAGGTTGTCTCATTCAATACGTTAAAGATACACAACGTACTGCGCTTCCGCACATTCGCTCTCTAACGTTTGATCGCCAAGATCACTCTGTCATTCTAGATGCTGCAACTCGTCGTAACCTTGAAATTACACAGAATTTATCGGGCGGTTTTGACAACACCCTTGCTGAAGTACTTGACCATACAGCAACTCCTATGGGCAGCCGCATGCTCAAGCGCTGGTTACATCAACCAATGCGCAATCTTGAAGCGTTAAATCAGCGACTTGATGCCATCACTGAATTGAAAGATCTTTCTTTATTTTTAGACTTACAACCAACGCTCAAACAAATCGGTGATATTGAGCGTATTCTTGCTCGCCTTGCCTTACGCTCTGCTCGACCACGAGATATGGCTCGACTGCGTCAAGCTATGGAATATTTGCCTGAACTTGCCGATACATTACAACCGCTTCAACACTCTTACTTAACTCAACTCACAGAATATGCAGCTCCGTTGCATGAAGTGTCTGAACTTCTAGAAAGAGCAATCAAGCAAAACCCGCCAGTAGTTATCCGTGACGGCGGTGTGATCGCAGAAGGCTACAACGCAGAATTAGATGAATGGCGCAGCCTAGCGGCTGGTGCTACCGAGTTCTTAGATAAATTAGAGCAGGAAGAACGCGAACGCCACGGCATTGATACTCTAAAAGTAGGTTTCAACAATGTTCATGGTTTCTTCATTCAAGTGAGTCGTGGGCAAAGTCACCTAGTCCCACCTCATTACGTTCGCCGTCAAACCTTAAAAAATGCAGAACGATACATCATTCCAGAGCTCAAAGAGCACGAAGATAAAGTTCTGAGTTCAAAATCTAAAGCATTAGCCATTGAGAAACAGTTATGGGAAGAATTATTTGACCTTCTTCTGCCACATTTAGAGCGCTTACAGAATATTGCTTCTGCGATTTCACAGCTTGATGTTCTTCAAAATATGGCAGAGCGTGCAGATACATTGGATTACTGCCGCCCAATATTGAAAAAAGCGCCGAGCGTCCAAATACAAGGTGGTCGCCACCCAGTGGTAGAACAAGTTATGGATGAACCATTCATAGCTAACCCTATAGAACTGAATGATAAACGTAAAATGCTGATCATTACAGGTCCAAACATGGGTGGTAAGTCAACCTATATGCGTCAAACCGCTCTTATTGCATTAATGGCACATATTGGCTGTTACGTACCTGCAGAGTCAGCAACGATTGGCTCGATTGATCGTATATTCACCCGAATCGGCGCTTCTGATGATCTTGCTTCAGGTCGCTCAACCTTTATGGTGGAGATGACAGAAACCGCGAATATTCTTCATAATGCGACACCAAACAGCTTAGTCTTAATGGATGAAATCGGTCGTGGTACCAGTACTTATGACGGCTTATCTTTGGCGTGGGCAAGTGCGGAGTGGTTAGCCAATCAAATTGATGCCATGACTCTGTTTGCTACGCATTATTTCGAGCTAACGGAGCTGCCAAATCAACACCAAAAATTAGCCAATGTTCATCTAGATGCCGTAGAGCACGGCGATAGCATTGCCTTTATGCATGCAGTTCAAGAAGGTGCAGCAAGCAAATCTTACGGTCTCGCGGTTGCTGGGCTTGCAGGTGTGCCTAAAGCTGTAATAATGAATGCTCGTAATAAGCTAACGCAGCTTGAGGCATTAGGCACTGACAACCTAACAAGTAAGTCAACAAACGTTGATATTGCTAATCAACTGAGCTTAATACCCGAACCAAGCGAAGTAGAGCAAGCTTTAGCAAACGTTGATCCTGATGATCTTACGCCTCGCCAAGCATTAGAGGAATTATATCGCTTGAAGAAACTACTTTAGCGTAATTAGCGATCATCTATGTATTACAAAAAAAGCACTAACTTGAGTTAGTGCTTTTATTTTATCTCTTAATAAGATGATCCGTTAGCAGGTTAATCATTCTCAACATTGAATAGATTTTCCATACTAAGACCTTGTTTAATCAAAATCTCTCTTAAACGACGCAGCCCTTCAACTTGGATCTGGCGAACACGTTCACGTGTCAAACTGATCTCACGACCTACTTCTTCTAGAGTCGATGGCTCGTAGCCAAGTAAACCAAAACGCCTTGCGAGGACTTCTTTTTGTTTTGGGTTCAGCTCATCTAACCAGTGAATCAGTGAGTTTTTAATGTCGTTATCTTGTGTCGAAACTTCAGGATCTGAATTATTAATATCAGGGATAATATCAAGTAGAGCTTTTTCACCATCGCCACCAATAGGTGTGTCTACTGAGCTTACTCGCTCATTTAGACGAAGCATCTTGCTAACATCATCAACTGGCTTATCCAGTTTAGAAGCAATATCCTC
The DNA here is from genome assembly GCF_024347495.1 of Vibrio gallaecicus. Taxonomy (NCBI): domain Bacteria; kingdom Pseudomonadati; phylum Pseudomonadota; class Gammaproteobacteria; order Vibrionales; family Vibrionaceae; genus Vibrio; species Vibrio gallaecicus. The sequence goes on from NZ_AP025490.1 coordinate 2,766,314, forward strand.
AGCGGTTGGTTCATGATCAAGCTTTTGAGCTAGCTCTCGAGCTGTTCGTAAATAAATATTCAGCTCTTTGACGACATGAATAGGCAAGCGAATTGTACGAGTCTGATTCATTAGGGCTCGTTCAATGGTTTGACGGATCCACCATGTGGCGTAAGTAGAAAAACGGAAACCTCGTTCGGGATCAAACTTCTCGACGGCACGAATTAAGCCTAGATTGCCTTCTTCAATAAGATCTAGTAGTGCAAGACCACGGTTGCTATAACGGCGAGAGATTTTTACAACAAGTCGCAGATTACTTTCAATCATACGTTTACGTGCTGCTTCATCTCCGCGTAGAGCTCGTCGTGCATAAAGCACTTCTTCTTCCGCAGTTAAGAGTGGTGAGAAACCGATTTCGCCTAAATAAAGCTGTGTGGCGTCTAAATTTTTAGCGCTAACTTCAACTTCTTTTTCTTTAGCTTCAGTTTTTTTACTTTTGGGTTGATTGGCTTGTTCATTGCACTCCGATTCCATGGCTGCTTGATCAAGTGTGAATTCTTCTTTAACTACTGCACTGCTTATACTCATAACGCCTCCCCCTGGCGATATAGCATGACATTACAACTTAATATGCCGCTAAATGACTATTAAAGAATACAATACGTCATTGCAACGTATAGTATTTAAGGTAAATATCGTTTCGGATTAACCGATTTACCTTGATAGCGAATTTCAAAATGTAGCCTAACGCTACTAGAACCTGAGCTTCCCATTGTGGCAATTTTCTGCCCAGATTTAACATTTTGTCCTTCTGACACGAGTAGCTTGTCGTTATGCGCGTATGCACTTAAATAATTATCGTTATGTTTAACTATTACTAAGTTTCCATAACCTCGGAGTGCATTCCCCGAATAAACAACAGTGCCTCCTGCTGTTGAAATAATGGCTTGACCACGCTGTCCTGCGATATCAATTCCTTTATTCCCTTGTTCTCCTACAGAGAAGTTTTTAATCACTCTCCCTTTGGTTGGCCAAAGCCATTTCGATACTTTTTCGTTTTTTGGCTTGTTGGCAGTTGTAACATTTTGTTTACCTTTAGAACCAACATACTCCTTTGGTTTAGATTGTTCAACCTTCTTAGGTGAATCTTTTTTAACCACACTCACCGGAGGTTTCACAGGTTCTTTAACTGCTTGCTTACTTGGTGATGATGGTTTAGTAGCCGTTTTTTCTGTTGATTTAGAAGACGTTTTGGCTGTTACCACTGGGGTACTAGCACTAGGTACTACAACAGGAGCAACAACAACCGGGGCTGCTTTTCCATGGCTTGGAGCAACATAAGCTGGTCGCCACAACTTAAGCTTTTGACCAGGGTGGATAACATAAGGGGATTTAAGATTATTGAAACTAATTAGATCGTTTACATTCTTATTTGTGACGTACGCAATAAAGTATAAGGTATCGCCCTTCTCCACCTCATAGTAGCTACCTCGATAACTGCCTCTTGGAATAGAAGAATAATCCTTATTGAGTCCGGATACGGGAGCTGGTGACTGAGCCGCACACCCAACAAGTATGCAGCTTAACCCAATCAGAAGTCCTTTTCGAAAACCTAAACTCATTAACTTATCATCCAACCTTTAATATCAAATTCAGTACTATGCGAGCTCACCAGCAACCAATGGAACAAAGCGAACCATTTCAATTACCGTTGATAAGTATTCATCACCTTGTCGCACAATCTTTAGAAGCTGTTGCTCTTCATCACCAACAGGAATGAGCAAACGTCCACCATCGGTTAACTGCTCTAGTAAAGCTTGAGGAATGGATTCAGCAGCAGCTGTCACAATAATCGCATCAAAAGGACCTTTGTGAGGCCAACCCTTCCAACCATCAGCATGCTTTGTTGATATGTTATAGAAATCAAGTTGCTTCAGCCTACGCTTTGCATCCCACTGCAAAGATTTAATTCGCTCTACGGAATACACGTGGTCGACGAGTTGAGCCAGTACAGCAGTTTGGTAGCCTGATCCGGTGCCAATTTCTAACACTCGGCTACTTTGCTGTAACTCCAGCAATTCAGTCATTCTTGCAACTATATATGGCTGAGAGATAGTTTGTCCCTGACCAATAGGAAGTGCATTATTATCGTAAGCTTGGTGGTACATAGCTTGGGATAAAAAGCTTTCTCTAGGCAGACGATAAATAGCATCCAATACTCTTTGATCTCGAATACCATTATCCATCAGAAAAGTAATTAAGCGTTCTGCTTGGGGATTACTCACTTACTTACCTCCTAACCAATCAGCCATCACTCTCAGTGATTCGTGCGCTGTTAAATCAACTTGCAACGGTGTGATAGATACGAAGCCATTATCCACAGCGTAAAAATCAGTGCCTTTACCAGCGTCTTGTTGCTGCCCAGGAGGACCAAGCCAGTAAATATCATGACCTCTTGGATCTTTTTGCTTAATCATATCTTCAGAATGGTGACGAGCACCTAAGCGAGTCACTTGAGTTCCCATAAGACTCTCCAAAGGGAGATCTGGAACATTCACATTTAACAAACGATTAGTAGGAATCGGATTTTGTATGTGTTGCTCTACAATTTGCCTAGCAATAGTGGAAGCGGTTGTAAAATGGTGTTTACCTACAAGAGAAAAAGCAACCGACTGAACCCCTAAAAAATGCCCTTCCATTGCTGCAGCGACGGTGCCTGAATAAAGCACATCATCCCCAAGATTCGCTCCATGATTTATCCCAGTGAGGACTAAATCAGGCATATCATCTTTCAACAATTCATTTAACGCAAAATGAACGCAGTCTGTTGGTGTACCCTGTACTGAATATGTATCTTCAGCAATAGCTTGAACTCGTAATGGTTGCTCAAGCGTTAATGAATTCGATGCGCCAGACCGATTTCGGTCAGGCGCTACAATTACTATTTCAGCAAGATCACGTAACTCTTTAGCAAGCTCATGGATACCTTGAGCATGCACACCATCATCATTACTGAGTAAGATCTTCATTTAGTTTCCTTTCTCAACTTCAGCTATACGTCACTTCTTTAATCGAAGTGACGTTCTACATGAATTTCTTCAACTAACTCGCGAACAATCGCTGTAGCAAAGCAACCGGCATCTAATGAGAACTTCAATACCACATTATCCTCATTCACTTCCCAAGTAAGACCAGTAGGTTTAAGCGAGACTTCACGGCGATCATGACGCATACGATTACCACGAATCAATGCCATAAGATCAGGTTCAGAATCTAAGTGTACTTGTTCGATCTCTAATGCTTTACCTTCTGTTGGTAGTGCGTTATCACCAGCTAAAGCAACCGTTAACTCAGAAACACCTTGCTCAAGATCTTGGTTAACTGCGTCTTGGTTTTCTGTAGTGACTTTTAGATGATTATTAGCAGAAAAAACAATATCGCCTACCACTGCCTTATCAAATACACTTTGCTGAATTCGATCAGACAAAATTAGATTATAAATCCATGAGCGAGCAGCCGATAAATATAGGCTTCGCTTGTTCTGATTTCGGGTACGCACATTGTCACGCCCCCAGCGACGAGCTTCAGATAAGTTATTACCTTCATTTCCAAAGCGCTGAGCACCAAAGTAGTTAGGGACACCAATCTTAGCCACTTTTTCCAAGCGATGAAGAACATCATCAGTATCTGTTACTTCAGACAAGGTCAATTCAAATTGGTTACCAATTAAATCACCAGGACGTAATTTTTTATTGTGTCGAGCCGTCGCTAATATTTCAATACTTGGGTATTGCGCTAAAAATGCAGAGAAATCAGGTGTCTCACCTGTAGGCAAGTGAACACTTAACCATTGCTCTGTCACCGCATGTCGGTCTTTTAATCCAGCCCAGCTAACATCTTTCGATTTAACACCACAGGCCTTTGCAAGCTCATTTGCTACGAAACTCGTGTTTTCACCAGTCTTGCGAATTCGAACCATTAAATGTTCACCGTTACCGGTAAACTCAAAACCTAAATCTTCGATTACAACAAAGTGTTCGGCTTTTGCTTTTAATTTTGCTTTAGCTGTTGGCTTGCCATTTAAGTAAGCCAATGAAGATAGAATATCTGACATGCTGTTCTTTTCGTTGATGTGCTTATGCACTTTTAGTAATTAAGACAACCGCTTCACACGCGATGCCTTCTTTTCGACCAGTAAAACCTAAGCGCTCTGTTGTTGTCGCTTTAACATTTACATTTGTAATACTGGTTTCTAAATCTTCTGCAATAGCTTGGCACATAGATTCAATATGTGGCGCCATTTTAGGAGCTTGAGCCATAATAGTCACATCGGCATTACCGATCACATATCCTTGCTCTTTTACTCGACGGTATACGTCTTTCAATAATTCTCGGCTATCCGCGCCCTTCCACTCATCATCAGTATCAGGAAAATGACGACCAATATCACCAGCAGCAATAGCACCAAGTAGTGCATCACATAAAGCATGAAGAGCTACGTCGCCATCAGAGTGAGCAATTAATCCTTGTTCATAAGGGATACTGATACCACCAATGATAACTGGACCTTCTCCACCAAATTTATGCACGTCAAAGCCATGACCAATACGAATCATCATTATTCCTTATTTTTACTTAGATAAAACTCAGCCAGAGCAAGATCTTCAGGTTGAGTAATTTTAAAATTATCACTGCGCCCAATCACTAAAGCTGGCGATAATCCTTTCCATTCTAAAGCAGAAGCTTCATCGGTGATCTCTACTTCTTGCTCAAGCGCTTCACTTAGAGCTGTATATAAGTCATCGGAGCGAAACATTTGAGGGGTCAGAGCATGCCATAAGTCAGCACGTTCAACAGTCTGTTTGATCATACCGTTCATACCGCGCTTCATTGTATCTCGAACTGGCGCTGCAAGAATAGCTCCAACAGGATGAGAACGAGCTGAATCAATCAACTTATCAATATCAGCCGAAGATAAGCAAGGTCTTGCTGCGTCATGAACCATAACCCAACCACTTTTTTGCTGCTCATTAAGAAAATCCAAGGCAGAAAGCACCGAGTCAGCACGTTCTTTCCCGCCAGAAACCCTAATCACTCGCGAGTTTTGACTGATTGATAAATCCGAAAAGTACGGGTCACTGTCATCAACTGCAATCACAACACATTCAACCTGAGGGTGAGAAAGTAATTTAGCAACGGTATGTTCTAAAATTGTTTTACCATGAATCATTAAGTATTGCTTGGGGCGGTCAGCCTTCATTCGGCTCCCCACACCAGCAGCTGGTACAATGGCTACAACCTGGTCAACTTTAATAGACATCAGTTAGTTCCCTCGCCGATAATACGATAAAAGGTTTCGCCATCTTTAACCATTCCAAGTTCATGTCTTGCTCGTTCTTCAATCGCATCCAAGCCTTGGCTTAAATCATCAATTTCAGCAAACATTTCAGCATTACGGTTATGAAGCTTTTCATTCACTTGGCGCTGTATCTGAATTTCATTGTTAACACTGTAATAGTCCGAAATACCATTTTTTCCTAGCCATAATGTGTATTGCAGCCAGCCCAATAACACTATGAGTACTAAAGCAAAAATTCGCATAACACCTTTCGCTGATTGAAAAAGAAGGGAACATTTATTAAGGCACATATATACCATAATGAGCAAAATGGTGCGAGAAGTGTGATGTAAGAGAAGCCTAGAGTTTCTGCCATTCACTTTTCTATAGACAAAAAAATGCCCCGCATTAGCAGGGCATTCAAAGCTTTAAGCTAATAATTCAAAGGTATGAATTATTGACCTTTAACTTCTTTAAGACCGTTGTAAGGAGCTTTAGAACCTAGAGCTTCTTCGATACGGATTAGTTGGTTGTACTTAGCAACACGGTCAGAACGGCTCATAGAACCAGTTTTGATTTGACCTGCAGCTGTACCTACCGCTAGATCAGCGATAGTTGCATCTTCAGTTTCGCCAGAACGGTGAGAGATTACTGCAGTGTAGCCAGCGTCTTTAGCCATCTTGATAGCAGCTAGAGTCTCTGTTAGAGAACCGATTTGGTTGAACTTGATAAGGATAGAGTTAGCTACGCCTTTCTCGATACCTTCAGCAAGAATCTTAGTGTTTGTAACGAACAGATCGTCACCAACGATTTGAAGCTTGTCACCTAGAAGTTCTGTTTGGTGCTTGAAGCCATCCCAATCAGACTCGTCAAGACCGTCTTCGATAGAAACGATTGGGAAGTTGTTCGCTAGCTCAGCTAGGTAGTGGTTGAACTCTACAGAAGTGAAAGTTTTACCTTCGCCCTTCATGTTGTAGATACCAGCTTCTTTGTCGAAGAACTCAGATGCTGCACAGTCCATAGCAAGAGTAACGTCTTTACCTAGTTCGTAACCAGCAGCTGCAACAGCTTCTGCGATAACTTCTAGAGCTTCTGCGTTAGACTTAAGGTTAGGAGCGAAACCACCTTCATCACCAACTGCAGTGCTGTAGCCTTTAGACTTAAGAACTTTAGCTAGGTTGTGGAATACTTCAGCACCTACACGTAGAGCTTCTTTAAGAGTTTTAGCACCAACTGGTTGGATCATGAACTCTTGGATGTCAACGTTGTTATCTGCGTGCTCACCACCGTTGATGATGTTCATCATTGGTAGAGGCATAGAGAATACGCCAGCAGTACCGTTTAGCTCAGCAATGTGCTCGTATAGAGGCATGCCTTTCGCAGCAGCAGCAGCTTTTGCGTTAGCTAGAGAAACAGCTAGGATAGCGTTCGCGCCAAACTTAGACTTGTTATCAGTACCGTCTAGGTCAAGCATGATTTGGTCAACGTCAGCTTGTGCTTTAGCATCAGTACCAACTAGAGCTTCAGCGATTGGGCCGTTTACAGCTTCAATTGCTTTAAGAACACCTTTACCTAGGAAACGTGATTTGTCGCCGTCACGTAGCTCAAGAGCTTCGCGAGAACCAGTAGATGCGCCAGATGGAGCAGCAGCCATACCTACGAAACCGCCTTCTAGGTGTACTTCAGCTTCTACTGTTGGGTTACCACGTGAATCGATGATTTCACGACCTAGAACTTTAACGATCTTAGACATTGAATGTTTCCTTCTCGTTGAATATATATAAATGTCAAAATTAAATAGCAGCAGTACAACTTATACTGCTGCTTGTATTCTTTTACTTATTTAAGTTCGCCGCGCTGGAACTCACCAGCGGCTTTAACGAAACCTGCAAACAGTGGGTGACCGTCGCGAGGTGTTGAAGTGAACTCTGGGTGGAACTGAGCTGCAACAAACCACGGGTGGTTCGGATTCTCAATAACTTCAACCAGTTTCTTGTCCGCAGATAGGCCTGATACTTTTAGACCTGCTTTTTCGATTTGCGGACGAAGATTATTGTTCACTTCGTAACGGTGACGATGACGTTCATGGATCGTCGCGCTACCGTATAATTCGTATGCTTTAGTCCCTTTAGCTAAGTGACAAAGCTGTGAACCCAGGCGCATTGTGCCACCTAGATCCGAAGATTCTGTGCGCTCTTCCACTTTACCTTCGCCATCGATCCATTCTGTAATCAGACCAACAACTGGGTATTTAGTTTCAGAACTAAATTCAGAAGAGTGAGCCCCTTCCATTTTCGCAACGTTACGAGCGTACTCGATAAGCGCTACTTGCATGCCTAGACAGATGCCCAAGTAAGGTACTTTGTTCTCACGAGCGTATTGTGCAGCAAGAATCTTACCTTCAACACCACGGTCACCAAAACCACCAGGAACAAGGATTGCATCTAGACCTTCTAAAACTTCTACGCCACGAGATTCAACATCTTGTGAATCTACGTATTTAATATTAACGCTTAGGCGATTTTTCAAGCCCGCGTGCTTTAGCGCTTCATTTACTGATTTGTATGCATCAGGCAGTTCAATGTACTTACCTACCATACCAATCGTCACTTCACCCGTTGGGTTAGCTTCTTCGTAAATAACTTGTTCCCATTCAGACAAGTCAGCTTCAGGAGCAGTAATGCCGAAACGCTTACATACAAGTTCATCTGTACCCTGAGCTTTAATAAGCTGAGGGATCTTGTAGATAGAGTCAACATCACGCATAGAAATAACTGCATTTTCTTGCACATTACAGAACAAGGCAATTTTCTTACGTTCGTTCGTAGGTATGTTGCGGTCTGAACGACATACTAGAATGTCAGGCTGAATACCAATAGACAGTAGCTCTTTAACAGAGTGCTGCGTTGGCTTAGTTTTAACTTCTCCAGCAGCTGCAAGATAAGGAACAAGAGTCAAGTGCATAAACATAGCACGCTCACGACCAAGCTCAACAGCTAGTTGACGGATCGCTTCCATAAATGGCAGAGACTCGATATCACCAACAGTACCACCAACTTCAACCAACGCAATATCATGGCCTTCAGCGCCAGAAATAACACGCTCTTTGATAGAGTTAGTGATGTGTGGAATAACCTGAATAGTTGCACCTAGGTAATCACCACGGCGTTCTCTTGCTAGAACGTCTGAGTAAACACGACCTGCAGTGAAGTTGTTACGCTTGGTCATCTTGGTGCGAATGAATCGCTCGTAGTGACCAAGGTCAAGGTCAGTTTCAGCGCCATCTTCCGTGACGAACACTTCACCGTGTTGAGTTGGGCTCATAGTGCCTGGGTCAACGTTGATGTAAGGGTCAAGCTTCATCATAGTCACTTTAAGACCACGAGCTTCTAAAATAGCTGCAAGAGATGCTGCAGCAATGCCTTTACCTAGAGAGGATACAACCCCGCCAGTAACAAAAATGTAATTTGTCGTCATGTTTAACCTGAAATTGGTTGAATGAGGGAAATGGACTACTTCTGGACGGGATGAAAATATACCAGAAGCCCCTTATCGCCACAACGTGAAATCTATCACACTGCTATTTTTTATTTTTTGCTTCAAATCAATTCATCGCTAAAGGCTTTATCTCATTTTCTCTTCAACCTTGACTTCATCCCACATAGAATCAAGCTCTTGAAGAGAAAAATCCGTTAATTCCTTACCTTTATTTATTACTTTTTTTTCTACACCTTGAAATCTTCTTTCAAATTTCAAATTGGCTTTATTAAGGGCTGATTCTGGATTTTTCCCTAAGTGACGCACTAAATTAACCGTCGCAAAGAGTAAATCACCCAGTTCTTCTTCCACTAAGTCTTCATTTGGAGTCACTTGCATAGCCTCTTCAAGCACTTCATCGACTTCCTCAAGAACCTTCCCTACAACAGGACCTATCGTGTCCCAATCAAAACCATATTTCGCAACTTGCTTTTGTATTTTATGAGCCTTGGAAAGTGCAGGTAAAGATTTTGGTATTGAGTCTAGAATACTTTCCTGAGTTTTTCCTATTTGAGATTTTTCTTTAGCTTTCTCTGCCTCCCAATTTGCATTTATTTCTTCGTCATTCTCAAATTTGGCATCGGAGAAAACATGAGGATGACGACGAGTTAGCTTTTCATTCACTCCATCAACCACATCCGAAAACTCAAACAAACCTTGCTCTTTAGCTAGTTGGCTATAAAAGATCACCTGAAACAATAAATCACCCAGTTCTTCTTGAAGATTAGGCCAGTCCTTATTATGAATTGCGTCCACCACCTCATAGGTTTCTTCGATAGTATGTGGAACAATGGTTTCAAAATTTTGTTTTAAATCCCAAGGACAGCCACCTTTTGGATCGCGCAGCTTAGTCATGATCTGTTCAAGTTGTTCAATCGGGTGATTCATCGTTTCCTTCCTATTACTGTCTTTGTTTTTAATAATTTAAAACATCGATTAAAACTAAAAAAGGTGAGCAGCCAAAACCACTCACCTTTGTTGATACTATCTAATCTCTAATTACGTATCTTTCACTAAGCAGTTGTTACTTTAACAAGGCAACAAGCTTTCACGATTCCTGAGCATAGCTTGCCTATGTGATGGAACAAGAAAGCGCAGTTAACGCAGTAAAAGTGACTAATGCAACGTGAAAGTTAGCCGAGGCGTTTGACGCTCATTACATCTTTAATTTGTTCAACTCGACTCGTCACTCGACTCAGAATTTCAATATTCGTTACTTCTAAATCAAAATCCATGACCGACAGCTGACGTTTATAGTCAATACGGCTCTTCATCGTCGTTACGCTGACTTTTTCATTCGCGAACAATGATGTGATGTCTTTCAATAAACCATTACGTTCTAGGGCTTCTACACGCAAAGTCAGAATATACGAACCAACAAAACCGCTTCCCCATACCGTATCAATGATTCGCTCTGGCGCATGTAAACTCAGCTCACTTAGCTGTTCACAATCACTGCGGTGTACTGAGATACCACGACCTTGAGTAATATAACCTTTGATATCATCGCCAGGGATCGGCTGACAGCAACGTGCTAAGTGATTCATAAGGTTGTCGACCCCTTCCACCACAACCGCATCTTTACGAGGTCGGCTTTGCTGCGCGGGTTTTGCCTCTGACTCTCTGAGCTTCTCTAGCGCTTTTTGGTCTTCTTCTTCAGCGGTCGGCTTATTAACTAATGCGTTAATATGATTCACAACTTGGTTTACACGAAGATCGCCACTACCTACGCCAGCATAAAGCTCATCAGGGGTATTTACGTTAAAACGCTTTAGAGCGTATTGTTCGGCATCTTTTAATGTTGCACCGACTTTCGCTAATTCCACATCGAGAATATCACGACCCGCTTCTAAATTTTTCTCTCGACTTTGAGCACGGAACCACGCGTTAATTTTTGCACGAGCTCTGCTTGAGTGGACAAATCCAGTTGTTGGATTTAACCAGTCTCTGGAAGGATTCGGCTCTTTCTGAGTAATAATTTCGACTTGATCGCCCATGGTGAGCTTATGGGTGAATGGTACGATTCGCCCCGCCACTTTGGCACCGATACAACGGTGACCAACCATTGAGTGAATATGGTAAGCAAAATCTAATGGCGTTGCGCCCATTGGTAAGTCGACAACATCACCTCGCGGTGTAAACGCATAGACCCTGTCATCAAAGACTTGGCTTCGGACTTCATCCAACATCTCACCCGAGTCAGACATTTCTTCTTGCCAGTCAATCAGCTTACGTAGCCAAGTGATCTTCTCATCGTATCCACTGCGAGCAGCTGTTGCGCCTTCTTTGTATTTCCAGTGCGCAGCTACACCCAATTCAGAATCTTCATGCATTTGCTTGGTTCGAATCTGAATTTCAATAGTTTTACCTTCAGGACCTAAAACCACGGTATGGATAGACTGATAGCCATTAGGTTTAGGGTTGGCTACGTAGTCATCAAATTCACTTGGTAAGTGTTTATATTTCGTATGAACAACACCAAGAGCGGCATAACAATCTTGCAATTGATCGGCAATAATACGGACAGCTCGCACATCAAAAAGCTCATCAAAATCTAAGCTTTTCTTCTGCATTTTTCGCCAAATACTGTAAATGTGCTTAGGGCGACCACTCACTTCAGCATTAATATTTGAGCGACCCATCTCTGAAGTTAGGTCATCAACAAAATCTGTGATGTATTGTTCACGAACAATTCGGCGCTCAGAAAGTTGTTTTGCTATCTGCTTATAGGTATCTGACTGCTGGTATCGAAAAGCATAATCTTCAATTTCCCACTTAAGCTGACCGATACCTAAACGGTTAGCAAGTGGCGCATAAATGTTGGCACACTCTTTTGCTGCTGCTCGACGCACTTCATCTGGCGCTTTTTTTACTTCAATTAGGTTACAAATACGTTCTGCAAGTTTGATAACCACGCAGCGGAAATCATCCACCATAGCCAGTAACATACGACGAACATTATCAACTTGCCCGGATGCCGCGCTGCCTTCTAAGGTGACATTTAATTGACCAAGAGCGGCCATTTCTTCAACGCCATCGATCAATTTAACGGTTTCTCGACCGTAGCTTTCTTCAAACAGATCGCGTGCAAATACCCCGCTGGATACAACTGGGAATAGCTGTGCAGCCACTAAAGTCGCACGATCCATCGACAGCGTGACCAAGATTTCGATCATCTCACGCCCACGCCATAACAAGAGCGATGCTTGCTCGTGGTCTTTTAATAACTCTTCACAATGCCGATAAACCTTCGTGAGTTTATTCGATGTTTTGGCATCTTGGTTAAGTGATTTAATCCAGTTTTCTAGCTCAAACTGTTCGCTTGGGTTTAAATGTGCGCTTCGTACCGCAACCATCATTTCTTCCTAGTTATTATGTTTTATACCCAAATTGGTATGACTAACTGATTCCAAGTTAGTTCTATCCATACCAATAACAATGCAAACTGACTTTGCATCTTAAAAAATTATTAAATGATTTATTTGCCTTAAAATCATAGCATTTTACCAATACTACTTCTTAACAAACAATGCCATGGATTCAAGGTGACTGGTATGCGGAAACATGTCCAACATACCTAGTTTTCTTAAGTGATAACCTTGCTTTACCAAGCTTTCGCTGTCTCTTGCTAGAGTAGCAGGATTGCATGAAACATAAACCACACTCTTAGCCCCTAAGCCTGAAAGTTGATCAACGATCCCACTCGCTCCTGCTCTTGCCGGGTCTAATAGTACTTTATCAAAACGTTCTTTAGCCCACTCTTGTGAAGACAACTCTTCTTCAAGGTTAGCTTGGTAAAACGCTACATTGCTGAGCTTGTTCACTTTGCCGTTTGATGTCGCTTGTTGAACCATCTCATCAACGCCTTCCACCCCAACAACATATTCTGCTTTCTGAGCAATCGGTAAGCTAAAGTTCCCCAATCCACAGAACAAATCCAAAACACGCTCGTGGTTTTGAGGGTCTAGCCAGTCAATCGCTTGAGAAACCATTTTCTGGTTCACAGCTTGGTTGACTTGAATAAAATGATTAGGTTCAAAAGGCAGTATCGCGCCCACTTCATCATAGCTAGGCACTTCACCTACTAATCGTTCTAACGTATCGGATTCAGGCATCGAATATAACGTTGAGTTCGTCTCTTCAGCGAGTGTAATTAAAGCTTGTCGATCTTTATCTACAAGAGGCTTTAAATGGCGTAAAACGATCACAGGACCAGACTTAGAAAGAACTAACTCTACGTGCCCTAATGAAGCTTTGTGGGAGAACGTCGATAAGAGTGACTTAAGTTTTGGCAGTAAGGCATTCAAAGCTGGCTCTAGTACTGCACAATCTGTGATATTTTCAATCTGTTTACTCTGTTTCTGACGAAAACCAAATTGAAGTTTTTGAGATTTTTTATCAACAAACAAGCTGATTCGAGCACGGCGACGATAACCTTTATCACTTCCGGTGACAGGCGTTACTACATCTGTTTGCTTCGTTTTATAGGTATTCATCAAATGACTTAGAGATTGAGATTTATGCTCTAGCTGAGAGGCATAATCTAAATGCTGTAAGTGACAGCCACCGCACTGATTGAAGTGCTGACAAAACGGTTCTAATCGCAGCTCACTTGGTTTCAATATTTTGATCAATTTAGCGCGCGCAAACTTGCTCTTACTCTCTGTAAGTTGGACTACGACCTGCTCGCCAGGTAATGCGCCATCAATAAAAACAGGTTTTTTATTTTGGTGAGCAATACCTGCTCCATTGTGATCCATTCGTTCAACCAACATCTGTTGATGCTTGGTCTCAAATTGAGTTTTCTTTTTTGGTTGAAAAAAACGTGCCATTGCTTGTGCCTAAATATCTATCAAATTATTATTTTCTATCCAAAACTCACTATTCTGCCTTGGAATCATTGTCGAACGTAGCGGCTTTGATTAAGCTAACCGTTCACTTAACCGCCGTAGTGCGCGTTATTTTCCCATATCCAGACCTCGATGTAATTAAAGAACATGACCAGATATGGCTTGAGAGCCCGTGTAATTACCCTAACTCTAGCTCCAACCCTAATTATTGGGTTGTTATTGAGCGCTTTTTTCTCATTTAATCGCTATCAAGACCTAGAAGGTCAAGTGATCAATACCGGAACAAGCATTATAGAGCCTCTTGCTATTGCAAGTGAGTCAGGTATGAAATTAGAGAGCAGAGAATCAGTTCGCCAACTGATTAGCTATGCTCACCGAAAAAATTCGAAGCTTGTTCGAAGTATTGCTGTATTCGATGAAAGACACGAACTATTTGTGACCTCGAATTTTCATCCCGACTTTGAAAGCCTCACTTACCCCAAAGACAAACCTATTCCTCACTTAGGATCTTCGATTTTACTCGATAATACATTGATTCTAAGAACGCCTATTGTAGCGGAAGGGCAATTCCTCAACTCTGCTAATGGGCAGTCTCAGTCTAATCAAGCTATTGGCTACATTGCCATTGAACTCGATTTATCTTCACTTCGCTTACAGCAATACCAAGAAGTCTTTTCCGCCTTTCTAGTACTAATTTTAGGGCTTGGTCTTTCCGCGGTCTTCGCTTTCCGGCTAATGCACGATGTAACTCAACCTATTACCCACATGAAAAACATGGTTGATAGAATTCGTCGCGGTCACTTAGATGTGCGTATTGAAGGAAAGATGCATGGCGAACTCGATTCACTAAAAAATGGTATTAACGCAATGGCAGTTTCACTGTCGGAATACCATGTGGAGATGCAGCACAGTATTGACCAAGCGACTTCTGATTTACGAGAAACATTAGAGCAGTTAGAAATTCAAAACGTTGAATTGGATATTGCAAAGAAAAGAGCTCAAGAAGCTGCCCGTGTTAAATCTGAATTCTTAGCCAATATGTCACACGAGCTAAGAACGCCATTAAATGGGGTTATTGGTTTTACACGCCAAATGTTGAAAACCCAGCTCTCTAATAGTCAAACCGATTACTTACAAACTATTGAACGATCGGCAAACAACTTATTAAATATTATCAACGATATTCTCGACTTCTCTAAACTTGAAGCCGGTAAGTTAGCATTAGAAAACATCCCATTTGAGTTCCAAAGCAGTTTGGAAGAGGTAGTTAACCTCCAAGCCACCAGCGCCCATGAAAAAGGATTAGAGCTTACTCTGAAGATCGACCCTAAAGTGCCAGCAGGTCTTGTTGGCGATCCACTTCGTATTCAACAAGTTCTAACTAACCTCGTTGGTAACTCAATCAAATTCACTGAACGTGGCAATATCGATATCAGTGTCGAAATGAGGTCTCAAACAGCAGACAGTATTGAGCTGCAATTTATGGTTCGAGATACAGGTATCGGGATTTCAGAACGGCAACAAGCGCAATTATTCCAAGCCTTTAGTCAAGCCGACGCCAGTATTTCTCGTCGATACGGTGGTACAGGGCTCGGCCTAGTCATCACTCAGAAGCTGGTTAGCCAAATGGATGGTGAGATCAGCTTGACCAGTCGTTTACACCAAGGTTCTACCTTCTGGTTTACATTGAGACTGTCTGCTACCGATATGCCAATGACGGATGTCGTAGATACTCAAACTCTTCAAGACAAACAACTTTTGCTTATTGAACCAAACATGCAAGCAGCCTCAATTACCCAGCAAGTTCTCACCCAGGAAGGGCTGGTTGTCACTTATCGTTCAGCTATGCCAGAAGAAACAACACCATACGATTACGTGCTGCTTAACTTAGCAGCTAATCAAGAATATGAACTTGAGACGGTGAAATCTTGGGCTGAGCATGCTCGTGAAATATCCCAAAATGTTATTATCGGCACTCCAAGTACAGAGCTTGCACTCGGTGACCAACTGATGAATCAGCTTGATGTCCACTGTATGACAAAACCTTTGTCTCGTAAGAAGTTACTGCAAACTTTAGTATCTAACCAAACGCCGATCTTAAATGCTCCAGTTGTAGAAGTTACAACTGAAGAAAAGTTACCACTTACAGTGCTTGCTGTAGATGACAATCCAGCCAACCTAAAATTGATCACCGCTTTGTTACAAGAAAGAGTGGAAACTGTCGTTAGTTGTACAAACGGTCAGAAAGCCATTGATAAGGCCACGCTCACTAAATTTGACATTATCTTCATGGATATCCAGATGCCACACATGGATGGCGTGACCGCCTGCCAAAGTATCAAAGAGCTCGCCAACAATACAGATACACCTGTTATTGCAGTGACCGCTCATGCCATGAGTGGTGAAAGAGACAGGCTGCTTGAAGCTGGCATGGATGACTATTTAACGAAACCAATTGAAGAACATGTGCTGCAGCAAGTGTTACTACACTGGAACCCAAACGCAGGCGAAATTCAGATAGAGAAGATAGATCCTGAACATCCAGTCATGACAGCTGAAGTTATCCAAGATAGTCATATTGAGCCGGAAACCAAAGAGCACAAAGACATCATTATTGATTGGCAAGCCGCAATGAAGCAGGCTGCTAATAAAGAAGACCTAGCGAAAGATATGCTGCAAATGCTAGTCGATTTTATCCCTGAGGTTTATGACACTACGGAAAAAGCGATTGAAGACAGCAGTTACCCTGTGGACGACTTACTCTACTTCATACATAAGATGCACGGCAGCAGCTCATATAGCGGTGTACCTCGACTCAAATCAATTTGTGCTACGTTAGAAAAGGCACTTCGATCTGGAGATTCGATTGAAGATGTTGAGCCGGAGCTCTTTGAGCTACAGGATGAACTAGATAAGGTTCAGGCAGCAGCAGTACATTACTTACCACCGCAACATTCTGATTCATTAGATGCTGGTTCATAAAGCATCGATAATTTCTAAAACTTAACGCAACAAAAATCAGAGCATGAAAATAAAAAACCGAACTATCACTTAAAAATGATAGTTCGGTTTTTATTAATCATAGCTCGGCTCTATTGACCAAAAAATAACAGCTGTGTGTTTAGAGTAATAACCACATCAGTTACGATTCAAGCAGCACGGTTGCTACCGCGTAATGTCTTTCATCTGAAATAGTAATGTGAATTGAGTTCACTTTAGACGCTTGAGCAATCTGCAATGCTTTATTGCGTAGGGTAAGTAACGGCTTCCCATGTTCATCATTAGATACAACGAAATCATGAAAAGTCACTCCCATCGCAATCCCAGTACCCAGAGCTTTTGAAGCGGCTTCTTTCGCAGCAAACCGTTTTGCCAAATATCGACCTTGCTGCTTAATTTTTTGAAACGCAACAAACTCAGATTCTGCAAGAATACGCTTTGCAAATGCCTCACCACTACGATCAAGAGCCTTTTCCACCCGAGCGATTTCTGCGATATCGGTACCTAGCCCAACAACAGCCATACACACCTTTTACTTCTTCTGATTACTACTTTGGCTGATTCAACAGAATCAACTTACTCTGATTATGCGTTGTTACGCGCGGTTTCCATGATAGCTTTCATGTCTGCAACAGCTTTGTCTAAACCATCAAACACAGCACGTCCCATGATCGAGTGACCGATGTTCAATTCGTAGATCTCAGGTAAAGCTGCAATTGGAGCAACGTTATGATAAGTCAGACCATGACCGGCATTAACAGTAATCCCAAGATCATTCGCATAGCTTGCACCAGCTGCGATCTTCTTCAGCTCATCTTGCTGATCTTCTTCAGTCTTAGCTTCTGCATATTGACCAGTATGAAGCTCAATAAACGGAGCCTTACATGCTTTCGCTGCATCAATTTGCTCACGGTCTGCATCGATGAATAGTGACACCTTAATACCTGCTGCAGCCAGCTTTTCAGTTGCGGCTTTCACTTTTTCAAGCTGCCCAACAACATCAAGACCACCTTCAGTTGTCAGCTCTTCACGTTTCTCGGGAACAAGACAAACAAATTCAGGTTTCGTCTCTAACGCAATACCTACCATTTCATCGGTTACTGCCATTTCTAAATTCATTCGAGTTTGAATGGTTTCAGCAAGGATGCGAACATCACGATCAACAATATGGCGGCGATCTTCACGTAAGTGAATCGTAATACCATCAGCACCTGCTCGTTCTGCAATTTCAGCAGCGTGTACAGGATCTGGATACTTAGTTCCGCGTGCATTACGCAATGTTGCAATGTGGTCGATATTAACGCCTAAAAGGATTGAGCTCATTTACCAATACTCCGTGCTCTGGGGAGACCTGTCCTTGGTAGAAACAGCTCTCTACTTTTCAATGGTTTGCCGCCAAGATACGGCTTTAAGGCTATGCGTGTAAAGCGTTTTGCCGCTTTTAGCTGCTCTTTAGTGATAAACCTTCGTTCACTTATCGCTATTAATTCATCTCCAGTAAAAGAGAGATTATCTCTTCGCACTGAAGCAATGAAGCCTTTTTGTTCACGGTAACGGTAAGTCATATTAGGATCAACAGGCTCACCAGTACCGGCACAGTGTAAAAAATCGACGCCATATCCCATCGATGAGAGTAAAGCTAACTCAAAACGACGTAGAGCGGGTTCAGGGTTATTATTATGAGCAAGCTCAGTTAAAGCATGAAGATAATCATGAAACAGCGCTGGCATGGCAACCTCAGCCATCAACACCCTTCCGACCAGTTCATTGACATACATTGCAGAATAAAGGTTAATCCCCGTAAGAGGTAAACCTAAACTAATCGGCTCTGCTTGGCGCAACGTTTTCATTGAGCTATTGCCTGACCACTTCAATAGTAGAGGCGTGAAAGGTTGCAACGCTCCTTTTAGATTGGAACGCTTACTGCGTGCACCTTTCGACATTAACGTTACACGACCGAACTCTTCACTAAACACATCCAGTATTAAACTCGACTCACTGTATGGTCTGCGGTGCAACACAAAACATCGCTGTAACCCTTCACTCAATGATTAACCCTTCTTACAGATACAAAAAGAGAGAGTTCGCACTCTCTCTTCTATTTACTCATTAGCTAGCTCTTTATTTTAAAAAGAGATTGGCTATCAATTATAGATCGTCGATATAGCCTAGTGAACGAAGTGCACGTTCATCATCAGCCCAACCAGATTTAACCTTCACCCAAGTTTCTAAATAAACTTTACGGCCAAACAGTTCTTCCATATCGATACGAGCTTCGCGACCGATAGTCTTGATTTTCTCGCCCGCTTTACCAATCACCATCTTCTTCTGACCTGTACGCTCAACAAGAATTAAGGCATTGATGTGGAAACCATCATTATCTGGATTGTAATCAAAACGCTCAATTTCAACCGTTACAGAATATGGCAGCTCTTCACCAGTAAAACGCATCAGCTTTTCACGAATGATCTCAGACGCCATGAAACGTTGTGAACGATCCGTTACGTATTCTTCAGGAAAATGGTGAGTCGCTTTAGGTAAAACTTCTCGAACATGCTTACGCAATACATCGATATTTTTACCTTGTTTCGCTGAAATTGGTACAACATCCAGGAAGTCCATCTTCTGAGAGACATCCATCATATGCTGCATAACATCCGTGCGATCCTGAACGTTATCAACTTTATTTATACAAAGTACAACTGGGAAATCTGTTTTTCTCAGCTTGTTCAGCACCATTTCATCGTCGTCAGTCCAGTGCGTGCCATCAACTAGGAAAAACACTAGGTTTACATCACTTAATGAACTGTTTGCAGCACGGTTCATTAAACGGTTAATCGCGCGCTTTTCTTCAATATGCAGACCAGGAGTATCGACATAAATCGCTTGGTAGTCACCTTCAGTCTCAACACCCATAATACGGTGACGAGTGGTTTGAGGCTTACGCGAAGTGATTGAAATCTTCTGACCTAAAATATGGTTAAGAAGTGTTGATTTACCTACATTTGGGCGACCAACAATAGCAATGAAGCCACAGTGTTGGTTTTCAGGTAGGCTCTCTACTTTGTTTTCTGATGCAAAAAATGCATCAATATCGAATTCTTGCTTGTTATCAGACATTGCTTAGTCGCTCTAATGCTGTTTCAGCAGCCGCTTGTTCTGCCTTGCGGCGGCTAGTGCCTTTACCGATAACAGGTTTATCCGTACCTGCCACTTCACACTCAACCGTAAACTCTTGGTTGTGTGCTTCACCTTTAATATTAGTCACTGTGTAGACAGGTAGTGGATTTCTTCGACCTTGTAAAAACTCTTGTAGGCGAGTTTTAGGATCTTTTTGAGAAATACCAGGCTGAATAGACTCTAGGCGAGATTGGTACCAGCTTAAAATAATGCGACGAACGACTTCAGTATCACTATCTAAATAGACAGCACCGATGATCGCTTCTACAGCATCAGCCAGAATAGAATCACGACGGAAACCGCCACTCTTCAACTCACCTGGACCTAATTTTAAGTAATCTCCTAGTTCGAATTCACGACCTAGTTCAGCCAATGTATGTCCGCGTACTAAAGTGGCACGCATACGGCTCATGTCACCTTCATTTACCTTAGGAAAACGATGGTACAGATCATCAGCAATGACAAAACTTAAAATTGAATCGCCCAGAAACTCAAGACGTTCATTGTGTTTACCAGCGGCGCTGCGATGTGTCAGCGCCAAATGGATAAGATCGGCATCATTAAACTGATAACCAATCTTTCTCTCTAGTTTATCTATTGGAGAATTCATGCTCTCTCGATGTGTTATGTGATCGATTAATGAATCCCACCGATGCGATTGAAACGCACACCAGTAGGAATCCAAGAAGGTAAAGCACTGTTCGCATCGCGTTCGAATTCAAAACTAATCCAAATCGCAACCGCTTTACCCACTAGGTTTGCTTCAGGAACGAACCCCCAGTAACGGCTATCTGCACTATTGTCACGGTTATCACCCATCACAAAGTATTGCCCTTCTGGAACGATCCATTCATTAACACCACTACGAGGTTGATATGCGTTGACGCGATCACGACGTAATGGGTTAACCAAGATTTGATGCTCGACACCATCTAGCTGCTCATTGAGCTGGATAAGTGGCACACCATCTTGAATAAATTGACTTTCTTCAACGTTGCTAAGCTTTACAGGAGCACAGCTCGATTGACCTTTAGTTTGGATGCACAACTCTTTATTGCTGTTGTAACGAATGGTATCGCCTGGCATACCAATCACACGCTTGATGTAATCAATATTTGGCTGAGGTGGGTATTTAAAAACAATAGAATCCCCACGTTCAGGTTTACCAGTTTCAACTAACTGAGTTCGCCAAACTGGGTCTTTAAGACCGTAAGCGTATTTTTCTACCAAAATGAAATCACCAACTAACAAGGTTGGCATCATTGAGCCTGAAGGTATTTGAAATGGTTCATAAATAAATGAACGCAATACCAAAACAAACGCGATAACTGGGAATATGGATACACTATTTTCAACCCACCAAGGTTGAGCCGTAATCTTCGCACTCGTATCTGAGTCCAGACCATTAGTTTGAGGCTCAATATTAGACAACTTTTGCTGACGTTTCTTCGCCCACACAAGCTTTTCTAATGCCCAAACGATGCCGGTCACTAAAGTTACGATCACTAAAATAAGCGAAAATGTATTAGCCATTTATATCCCTTAAATTTCATTTCTTTAAAAATAACGAAAGTGAAAGAGTAGCGAGTACTCTTTCACTTTTGGGTATTCATTTACAGCTGGTTATATTTAATCTTTACCAACATGAAGAATCGCTAAGAACGCTTCTTGAGGCAGTTCAACGTTACCGATCTGCTTCATACGTTTTTTACCTTCTTTTTGTTTCTTAAGAAGTTTCTTCTTACGGCTGATATCACCACCATAACATTTTGCGATTACGTTCTTACGCAGTTGTTTCACGGTAGAACGAGCAATGATGTGATTACCAATCGCAGCTTGAATCGCGATGTCGAACATTTGGCGAGGGATGAATTCTTTCATTTTCTCAACCAATAGACGACCACGAGACTGTGCAATATCTTTATGCGTAATGATCGCAAGTGCATCAACCGTTTCACCATTTAGCAGTACGTCTACACGTACCATGCTCGATGCCTCGTAGCGTTGGAAGTTATAATCCAGTGACGCGTAACCACGAGATGTGGATTTCAAACGGTCAAAGAAATCTAGAACCACTTCAGCCATTGGTAGATCATATGTCACTGCAACTTGGTTGCCGTGATAAACCATATCCACTTGAACACCACGTTTTTCAACACACAAGGTGATCACGTTACCAAGGTAATCAGAAGGAACTAAGATATTACAACGAGCGATTGGCTCACGAATCTCTTCTAAGTCGTTTACTGCTGGTAATTTAGCAGGACTATCAACGTAAAGGATTTCACCATCTGTTTTTACAACTTCGTATACTACTGTAGGCGCAGTTGTAATCAGGTCGAGATCGTATTCACGCTCTAGACGTTCTTGGATGATTTCCATGTGTAGCATACCTAAGAAGCCACAGCGGAAACCAAAACCAAGAGCTGCAGAACTCTCTGGCTCGTAGAATAACGAAGCATCGTTCAGGCTTAACTTGCCTAATGCATCACGGAAGTTTTCATAGTCGTCAGATGATACCGGGAATAAACCAGCATAAACTTGTGGTTTCACTTTTTGGAAACCAGGTAGACGTTCTTCACTGCCACCTTTAGCTAAGGTCAGCGTATCACCAACAGGTGCGCCTAGGATGTCTTTAATACCGCAAACAACCCAGCCAACTTCACCCGTGTTCAATTCAGTTGTATCAATTTGTTTCGGAGTGAAAATACCTAGACGATCGACACCCCAAACTTGGCCTGTAGACATCACTTTGATTTTTTCATTCTTCTTCAGCTTGCCGTTTTTAATACGTACAAGAGAAACTACACCTAGGTAGTTATCAAACCAAGAGTCAATAATTAGAGCTTGAAGTGGCGCGTCAGGATCACCTTCCGGAGGTGGAATAGCCGTTACGATGTTTTCAAGAACATCTTCAACACCTAGACCTGTTTTAGCTGAACAACGTGTTGCTTCCATAGCATCGATGCCAACGATTTCTTCAATCTCTTCAGAAACTCGTTCAGGCTCAGCAGCTGGCAAGTCAATCTTATTCAAGATTGGCACAACTTCTAAGTCCATCTCGATAGCTGTGTAACAGTTCGCTAGAGTCTGAGCTTCTACGCCTTGACCTGCATCAACTACCAATAGCGCACCTTCACATGCTGCTAAAGAACGTGAAACTTCGTATGAGAAGTCAACGTGTCCTGGAGTATCGATGAAGTTCAACTGGTACGTTTCACCATCTTTGGCTTTGTAATCTAAAGTCACACTTTGCGCTTTGATTGTAATACCGCGCTCACGTTCTATATCCATAGAATCGAGGACTTGAACGTCCATTTCGCGTTCACTTAAACCACCACATACTTGGATTAAGCGGTCAGAAAGGGTCGACTTACCGTGGTCGATATGGGCGATAATCGAAAAATTACGAATGTGCTTCATAGGCTTGGTGTGACTAAACTCTTTGAATAGGGATAATAAGAAGTGCCGCAGTAGTACTCATTTACACAAGTCACTAGTGACGGCATTTCAATCAAGTTGGCAGATTCTACCCAATTTAACTGCAAGACGCATCATAAATTAGATAAGGGGCTCACCGAGGACTCTAACAAGGACCACTTGTTGCTGTGATTTATCTTCTATTGGCTTGGCGAAATGCTTAGCTATCTGTATACCAATAATAGTAAAGATAGCAGCCATTAGTATGACGATACCTTCCCCACCAGTAAAAAGAGGTTGCAATACTAATTGCCCAATGGCTGCGCCTAACATCATCATAAATAAAGGGACGAGATAAACTAAAGCAGCCGATTGCAGCAAACTTTTTTCAGGAAAACCGATTTCAACAACTTGCCCTGCTTTTACTAAGCTTTTAGTGGTTAGTTGCCAAAATAGGGATTTATTCCCGACAGCTTTAGTAACAATACCTGTACCGCAACTCTTTTGAGACGAGCAGCCACTACAACTGGTTTGCTGCTCGCAGCTAAGGTGAACCAAAAATTGAGAACCTTTAGTTTCTACAGAGCTAACCGTTGCAAGCGCAGTCATCATTCGTTAGATACCTTGGCTTTAAACTTTACTGATTGGGCAATACGCTTAGCCGTTGCTGGCGGAATATCCCCAACAACAGAGATTTCTTTACTGCCACTGATAAAACTGTGCAACGTTCGTCTACCTTGGCGAACCAACTGCCCTTTTGGTGAGAATTCATCTCTATCAGAAATATAAACCGAAAAGCTGAATAGACCATCGCTGAATAATTGGCTTTCAACCATTTTATTCGTTGTTGCCATTTGGTATCTACTTAACTCTTTAGAGTTAAAGCCGTCAGGTATCCAACTCACCGTCCAATCACTTTCACTCACCAAACCTTCAGGTAGAGATAAGACTGTTGGTAATTTCGCTGTTTTAAGCGCGCCCATCGCATCTGCAATTTGATCATTAACTATGTATGAGATGGTTCTGTATTGCTCTAATACCTCTCCATCACGATCAAGAAGGTCTGCTCTTAATGGTAAGTGGTTTTTTTCATCTACCCATAAAACATAAGAATAACGTAACCCATCTTTAGGGACGATTCGTAAAACTTGAGTGATATTTCCAGCTTCTCGATCCCGGCCGACTTTTATATAGTCATAATATTTACTGAGATTATCGACATTACTATTAAGCATCGGAATGACAGGCGCGACCATATTTCCCGAAGCTATGGTAAAAGGCTCAACCCCAGGTTCTATGTAGCTAACTTCGCTACCTCGACGAATCACTTCTCTTACTGGTCCACTTAAATACACCAAATGCGCGAGTTGCTGGTTATCACTAACAGCGTGTCGATATAAGAGAGGTTCAATACTGCTCTTTTTAATTAGGATATACGAGAGTTCGTAATTTAAATGCTGGCTGGCTTCGTTCATTTGATGCAACAGAGCCTTTGCAGTTGGTTCTTCTGCAAAGGCTGGAGGAGTCATCAAACTGAACAGTGTCAGAGCACTGATCAGAATTTTTTTCATTCAACTACCGATTCTAAATGCTCATCAGTCACCTGCGACGAATCACCGTTCAATCTTAACTGTAATTCGTAATCTTGCAGTAAGGCGTGAACACGTTGACGTTGCTCTTGAAGATTAGCTTCAGATGCTGATTTCTGAACTGACTCACGAGTCAGGCTTACCGGCTCTGCAGAACCAGGAAACGGGATGGTCTGTAACACTGGCAGCTGCTCATTTTGAGGTAAAGATGGATCCGTACCTCCATATTGTTGCACGCCAATAATTACAGCAAAAGAGACACATGCCGCAACCGCTACTTGCCCAAATTGTTGTAACCAAGCTGGAAGTTGTCGTTTAGCGACCTTCGGTTTAGGCTGTTCTTCAATTGGGGTTACCTTGGGATCCGTATGTACTTCCTGGACCTTAGGCATTTGAGTGTGTGCAGGCTCTAGCTCTAAGGCTGCAGCTACATTATTTGCAATATTCCAATCAACATTCTCTGGCGCATCACCTCGCATTACATCACCAATTAAATGGTAATCTTGCCAAGCTGTCATGCTTTCTTGATCGGATTCTAACTCTGCAATTAGAGCTTCATCGATCATTTCACCATCCATGAGTGCCGAAAGCTTTTCTTTATCTGCCATTATTTTCACCATAATAATTACAAGTTTTAGCGCTGTAAAAGAGGTTTAATTTTCTTTTCCACCGCCTCACGAGCACGGAAAATACGCGAGCGTACAGTTCCTACAGGGCAATCCATTACTTCTGCAATTTCTTCATAGCTCAAGCCATCAAGCTCTCGCAATGTCATTGCAGTCTTTAAATCTTCAGGTAGCGCTTCTATCGCCCCAAAAACAACTTGCTTCAATTCTTTTGACAGCGCTAAGTTCTCAGGGTTCGATATTTCTTTTAAAGCACTGCCAGTTTCATAATATTCTGCATCTTCAGCATCAACATCACTTGCTGGTGGCCTTCGGCTCTGCGCAACAATATGATTTTTAGCGGTATTCACGGCAATTCGATATAACCAAGTATAAAACGCACTTTCACCACGAAAGTTAGGAATAGCGCGGTAAGCTTTAATAAAGGCTTCTTGTGCTACATCAGGTACATCACCGGAATTATTCACGTATCGAGAGATAAGGTTGCACACTTTATTTTGGTATTTGACTACCAATAAATTGAAAGCTTGTTTATCTCCACTCTGAACTCGCTCAATCAACACTTGATCGGTTAGCTGCTCGTTCATTCGAGCGGGTACTCCTATTGTTATAACCCTCACCTTCTCAGATATGGGCACTAATTATGCGAAATGTAGTATTGACACCACCGGCTACAAGAGCACTATTGTGACTCAACGAAATTTGGAAAGTTCCAATTTTCTACAAATTATTTGCCATTATTGTTTCACAATGTGATGTAATAAAAAATTGGTCTATCCCTTAAAATTGGGGATGCTTAACTAAAAGCAATGGTTTTGACCAAAATAATTATTTTTAGGTTGCTGTCTTTGTTGCGCATTTGCACAACGTTTAGGGCATATTGGACGTGATTGTGACGATACTATAATTACGGTTTCAGTATTTATGTCACGTAAAGGACAGAATCAAAACGAGAGTGGACAACTCTACTATAGCCCGGGATTTTAAAAGTTTTATGAACGCAAACCGTGAGCATCAGTGTGATGTATTAGTGGTAGGCAGTGGTGCTGCAGGCTTGTCGTTAGCCTTACGCGTTGCTGAACATGCAAAAGTAATTGTATTAAGTAAAGGACCACGTAGCGAGGGCTCGACCTACTACGCACAAGGTGGCATTGCCGCTGTTTTCGACGAATCTGACAGTATTGAGTCACACGTTGAAGATACGCAAATTGCAGGTGCAGGGCTATGTGAAGAAGACACGGTTCAATTTATTGCTGAGAATGCAAAAGAATGCGTTCAGTGGTTAATTGATGGTGGTGTTCCTTTTGATAGAGACGAAAGCAGCACTGAAGGTGACCCTAAATATCACCTAACCCGTGAGGGTGGTCATAGCCATCGCCGAATTTTGCATGCCGCAGATGCAACTGGCATGGCGATGCAAACCTCATTGCAAGATAACGTCAATAACCACCCAAACATTGAAATCTTCGAGCGTCATAACGCATTAGATTTAATTACTGAAGATAAAGTTGGTGGTGATAAAAACAAAGTTATCGGCGCTTATATTTGGAATCGTAATCAAGAACAAGTGGAAACGGTACGCGCTAAGTTCGTGGTACTGGCGACTGGTGGCGCCTCTAAAGTTTATCAATATACTTCAAACCCAGATGTATCTTCTGGTGATGGTATTGCCATTGCATGGCGTGCAGGCTGCCGCGTGGCGAACTTAGAGTTTAACCAATTTCACCCAACCTGTTTATTCCACCCTGAAGCAAGAAACTTCCTGCTAACAGAAGCATTGCGCGGTGAAGGTGCTTATTTACGTCGCCCCGATGGTTCACGATTTATGAAGGATTTCGATGAGCGTGGTGAACTTGCTCCTCGTGATGTCGTTGCTCGTGCCATTGATTTCGAAATGAAACGCCTTGGTGCTGATTGCATGTATGTAGATATCAGCCATAAGCCTGAAGAATTCATTACTGCACACTTTCCGATGATTCACACTCGCTTAATGGATTTGGGCATTGATATGACCAAAGAACCAATTCCAATCGTACCAGCCGCTCATTACACGTGTGGTGGTGTTATGGTCGATCAGCAAGGTCAAACAGATTTAACTAACCTCTATGCGATTGGTGAAGTCAGTTACACAGGCTTACACGGTGCTAACCGTATGGCTTCAAACTCTTTACTTGAATGTGTGGTTTACGCTTGGTCTGCTGCTAAGCATATTGTTGAAAATATTGACCAATCTCAGCTGTGTGCAGAATTGCCCGCATGGGATGAAAGCCAAGTAACCAACAGTGATGAAGAAGTTATCATTCAACATAACTGGCATGAATTGCGTTTATTCATGTGGGATTACATGGGGATAGTTCGTACCGATAAGCGATTAGAGCGAGCATTACGCCGTATTCAAATGTTGCAGCAAGAAACCCATGAATATTACAGTAACTTCAAAGTTTCCAATAATTTACTTGAACTTAGAAACTTGTTACAAGTCGCTGAGCTAATGGTGAAATGTGCAATGCAGCGTAAAGAAAGCCGCGGCTTACATTACACGCTTGATTACCCAGAGTTAGCAAAAGATAGTGGACCAACAATTCTTAAGCCAACTAAGCAAAGTAACTGATCTAATTGTAATTTCACCCATTCTAAAACTAGTTAAGAATTTGGGTTATTAGAACTAAGCTGCATTAACGATAAGTGTAATGAGTCCTATCACCAAATAATAAGGGAGCCTTGGCTCCCTTTTTTATCTTAATTTTGCCAATATCTTCCGATAGCATTTTTCATCACAACTGTCTCTCCATAACAAAACATGCTTTTGATTACTTAACTTAAACGCAATGAAAAAGTTAGACCAAATAAGATCAGATCGAATAATGTCATGCGAATTGGAATTTATGATCAGTTTGCCACTGTCAAACCAGTCAACTGAGCCCACTAATGGAGAATGGAAAAAATCTGAGCGTGTTGAGTGAATAAGAATGAGATAAAGACAGTAAAGAGATATTGATATTGGAATGCTAGAAAAAAAGACTAAGCACAAAAGGCACCATAAAACAGTGCCTTTTGCTAGTAATGCATAGTTTGAACGATGAAGCCGGAGCTTAACGCACCTTGCTGAGGTTATGTGCAACAATCTTATCTACCATTGAAGCAAGCCCTAGATTCTCACTACGGCCGTGACCCATAATCCAAGTGAACAAATCAGGATCATCAGACTCCAGTAGCGACACAAAGTCACGCTGCTCTTGATCTTGCAGTGAGTCAAAACACTCTTCAAAAAATGGCATAATGACAACGTCTAGTTCGAGCATACCACGACGGCAGCCCCATTTAATTCGTGCTTTCTGCTCTGCAGTGTACATTGGTTATCCTCACCTAATATCTATTTGGGTGGAGTGTAACAAGACTAACCTTCAGCAACTACTATGTGAGTCACAGTCCCCACCTAAGCTTGCAAAAAACTTAAATATTCGAAAAGTCATGCCATAAAAAATTAATCTATTAAAAACCTAAGCTGACAAAGAAATCGAACAGGATTAACATAGAGGTAAATGAATTGTTTAGGAAAAGAAAATGGATTGGCAAAATGAATTTCAGCCACTAGCTTACGCACCCAATGAAACGCTTCCCGACCTTATGGTGACACACGTCTCTGATTGGAGTGCGATTACCATGGTAGGTGATGATAAAAAATCATACTTACAAGGTCAGGTAACCTGCGATGTGGTGACTCTTCCTAGCAATATGTCGACACTTGGTGCGCATTGTGATGCAAAAGGTAAAGTTTGGAGTATTTTCCGTTTATTTCATCACAATGGTGGCTATGCATTACTTCAGCCTAAATCTGCCATTGAAGTCGAACTACCAGAAATCAAGAAATACGCTGTATTTTCAAAAGTAGACATCACAGAAACAGACGATCAAGTTATCGGAGTTATGGGAGCATCTGCTAACGCATTTATTGATACCCTTTCAAACGATACAGGTGACGTACGTGTGATTGAAGGTGGTACAGCAGTAAAAGTCTCTGATGAGCGTTGGGCTTTACTAGTCAGTAGCGCACAAGTAGAGGGGCTGGTTGCATCATCTAATGCAGAAAAAGTATGCCAAGATTTGTGGCAATATTTTGAGATTATTGATGCTCAACCTCGCCTATCCAGCACTAATCAAAATGAACATATTCCCCAAGCATTAAACCTACAAGCAATCGGCGGGATCAGCTTTACTAAAGGTTGTTATACCGGTCAAGAAACTGTTGCTCGTGCTAAGTACCGAGGAATGAACAAGCGTGAAATGTGTATTGTTTCTGGAAGTACCACAGAGCAGCTCAACCTCAGTGATTCAATCACGCTAGAAAGAAGTGTAGGTGATAATTGGCGTAATGCAGGTCAACTACTTAACGTGTACCAGTTCTCAAATAACCAAGCAATTGGGCTAATTGTTTTGCCGAATAACCTGGATGATGACGTGAAATTACGTTTGGTCGATCAACCAACTACCGAATGGAAAATCTTACCGCTCCCATACAGCCTAAATGATGAATAATTAGTGTTGCACGAAACCCTAATAACTCAATATCTTGATGAACAGCAAGTAGAATATCACTTGCTCGTTCAGAGCAAGCCCACGACTACCATTGAAGACACAGCCCAAGAAAGAGGGATAGACCCAGCCCAAATGGTGAAGTGTATTCTTCTTCGAGATATGGGCGGACAATTAGCGCTTGCCTGTGCGCCTGGTGATCGTTCTGTTGATCCTAAAAAAGTTCGATCAGCTTTGAAATGTAGACGCATGACATGTGTTTCTCTAAACGAAGTCGAATCCATTACAGGTTTTAAAATCGGAACAGTTGCGCCACTTAAATTAAAATCACCATTACCAATCCTTTTTGATCCCTCTTTATTACAGCAAAAGATCGTCACGATCAGTTCCGGTCATAACATGATTGGCATTGCGATAAACTGTGAGGCGCTTATTAAATTATGTTCACCAGCGATCGTTCCTCTTTGTCGGGTTCAGGACTAGTCATTAGCTCACAGAATTAAATCTAAAGTATTAATATGTTGCATATGAACGTGAAACACATCACAAGTAAATAACATTAACATAAAATAATTAATCATTTTTACAACATAAGTAGTCACTTTTGGTTTTATGCGGTAATCTAAATTTACTGGTTAGCCTTTAAGAAAAAGAACTGACTAGTGCAAGTGAATCCACTGAGTAATATCAGTATCCACTTTTGTGTAATGCATCTGTGACTATTCGCCCGTTTTTCTAAGACGGGCTTTTTTTATGCCAAAAATTTACCTTTATCTTACACAAACAAAAAAATTACAACTATTCTTAAAAGCGTAACATTAATAATGCTTAATACGGCGAGTAGAAATCAGGATGGTTCACTGGCGCGTATTCTTTTGAGAAGAACCTCACGTTAAAGTAGATATTTGCGGTCATAACTGCACAGAGCAGCACAAATATCTAATTATGTTCAGTTCAACTGCATTTTACTCCAGTTTAATCACAATTCTCCCTTCGGAGTTTTCTTATAATATGCAGTGCTAGGTAAATATAAGGATAATAGAATGAGACTGTTTAAGCGCTATACACCAGGTATGATTGCTAAACATGTGAGTCGACTTTTTAAAGGACGAATCTACATTTACGGCGTTGGCAAATTTGAATTCGACAACGGAAAGTTAGTTTTGCCGGAAAGAGCAGAAAAGCGCCACTTCCAAACAGTGAAAGAAATTAACAGTGAGATAATGAAATTACGCTGTGCTTATGCATAGAATTCATCCTTCAAACTAATGTATTAATTTCAGTTCTAATATTCTAAAAATTGAATAGCTCAAAAATACAGAGAATTAAAAAAGGGTTGGCTCATTGCCAACCCTTTATCATATATAATTCACATTAATTTGGGGTAACCGGTCGCTTTGCTAGCTCCGGTAGGTGACCAGATAAACCCAGAGCTCGCTTCATGATCTCATCTTTGGCTCCTGGTAACTGACCAGCGAGTTTCATTCCAATACCACGTATTAGTTTCTTCGCTGGGTTATCCCCTTCGAACAAGTCTTTAAAACCTTGCATTGAGGCAATCATTTTGGCTGCTTCTGCTTTACGCCATCGTTCATAGCCGCGTAAGTTGCGCTTCAAACCAAGGTCTTCCCCTGCTCTCCATAAACTTAAAAGCTCCTGAGCTAGGCTTGCAGCATCCAATAGACCGAGGTTCACACCTTGCCCAGCTAATGGGTGGATAGTATGCGCTGCATCTCCAACCAGAGCTACACGTTCCACCACGAAGTCTCGTGCATAGCGCATACGCAAAGGAAAAGCAAAACGATCGCCAACTACTTCACATAGACCTAATTTAGAATCAAATTCGAAGGTCAGTGCTTTATTGAATTCATGTTCAGACATGGAAACTAATTTATCGGCTCTATTAGGCTCAGTAGACCAAACAATTGAGCTCATGTGGCTGTCTTGCATTGGCAAGAACGCTAAAGGTCCTTGTGGAGTAAAGATCTGTCGAGCCACTGACTGATGAGACTCAGCGGTTTTGATATTCGCTACAATCGCGCTATGACCGTAATCCCAATGAGTTAGAGGAATATCTTGTTGTTTTCGAACCCAAGAATTTGCCCCATCGGCTCCAACCACCAATTTAGCTGTCAGTGCTTGCCCATTATCTAACGTTAACCAAGCCTCGCTTTCACCAATAGCAAGTGATTGGCATGTTGAAGGCATAAACAGCTGCACGTTATCCTGCTTTTTAACTTGATCCAGAAGTGCCAGCTGAATCACTCTATTTTCAACAATATGTCCTAAGTTAGGCTGCGCTAAACGAGTAGAATCAAACTCGATACGAGCAAAGCTGTCTTGCTCCCATACTTCCATTGCTTGGTATGGCGCAGCTCGCCTTTGCTCAATCCCTTGCCATACTCCAAGGTTACGTAGTACCACTTCACTTGAACGGCTCAAAGCAGAAACACGTACATCAGGTAAGTCATTCAGCCCTTCAATTGGCTCTTTACCTTCAATCACTGCAATTCTTAAATCGCTGTCTTTTAGCGCTGCAGCCAACGCTAATCCGACCATACCACCGCCTACAATGACAATATCAACACTTTGCATCATTTTTCTACCTTATCTTTCTATTAGGCCAAGCGTATGACGCAAAAGTGGACCTTTTAGTGGAGGGACATTATCAATTGCTGCGAGCCCTAGGTTTCGCCCTATTCTTGCCGCCGGCCAGTCATTAGAAAATAAATGGACTAAATTCGAAGTTAGATTAATAGTGGATTCTCTATCATACTCACGGCGTTTTCTAAAACGAACCAAGCCAGCATAAGCCCCAACGTCATCAAGTTGCTTAGATAACTCTTCAGCTAAAGAAGCAACATCGCGAATACCCAAGTTAAAACCCTGACCAGCAATAGGATGGAGGGTTTGCGCGGCATTACCAACAACGGCGAAACGATGGGAAATATTATACGGTCTATGACGTAAAATTAATGGGTAACAGGCTCGCTGACCCGTTTTCTGTAACTTGCCAAGTCGCCAACCAAATTCGTTTTGAAGTTGCTCAATGAATTCATGTTCGTTTAGAGACATAACACGTTCAGCTTCACTTGGTGACAAGCACCATACCAAAGAAAGACGGTTGTCACTCATCGGCAATAAAGCAACCGGGCCGTTAGCAGTAAAACGCTCAAAAGCTCGCCCTTTATGCTCTTGTTCTGCAATGATATTTGCTATCACGGCAACTTGTTCGAAATCATGTTCATCAAGCTGGATTTGTAACTGCTGACAGCATGCAGAAATTGCCCCATCAGCAGCAACAAGAAGCTTTGACGTCAGCTTTTTACCACTTTGTAATTCAATACCTACCGATTGATTATGACGTTCAATCCCCGTCACTGAGTCAGGGCACAATAAAGTGATATTTGAATCAGCTTCTAGTTTCTGTTGGTAAATTCGACCAACATCAGCCAGCTCAACGACATAACCTAATGCATCGACAGAGTAATTATCACTGCGAATGTCTGTCATTCCTGCGTGATTTTTATCAGACACATGAATATGTTTAATAGGTGTCGTAACCGGCTCGATTGATTGCCATAGATTCAAAGAATCTAATATTTGAACGGTTCCATAAGACAATGCTATTGAACGAGAATCAAAACCAGGGTGTGAAAGGTGATCAACCTGGTAAGGTTCTACCACGGCAATAGACAATGCGCCTTTACTTAAGCGAGTAAGAGCAAGTGCTAACGTAGCACCTGCCATTGCACCACCAGCAATAACAACATCAAATTGAGCCATCATGACCTCGGAGGATAATGAAGAAATTAGTGAATAGTTGGTGTCGATTCTTCAGTCGGACGAGCACCAAACTCTGCATGAATAGTCAAAGCACATACTTTTACGTGCTCGATAACATGCTCTAACAACTGAGCTTGCTCTTCTAGATCATCTTCTTCATCGATACCTAGTTTTGCCATCTCTTCTAGATCAGCTAATGCTTCTTTTGCTTCTGTGGATGCTTTGTTTAACTTGGCATCTACAAGACCCAGTCCTGATATAAAATGATTGATCCAATCTGATACACCATCAGCTAAATCAAAAACACTTGCGCTCGCCTCTTCATCTGGCAATAAAAGAGATAGCTCCATGCCAGAACCAGTGACTTCACCAGTCGTCACTTTTAATGCCGCTTCCGCTAACGTAAGAACACGATCTGGCCATCCCATTCCTTCATTTGTGTAATCAAAGATAAGTGGCTGCCAACTTTTATCTTCAAGGCTTAAACCACCACTTAGCATACCGGTCAATAAACCGTGCATTTCTGCTGGGTTTACCGCTAGGCTTGCTGATTGAAGTTCAGTGGCAACGGTTAGATAATCAGGTAAAGTTTTCTCACTCATCAGATAGCTCGCTTATTAGTCTTTGATACGATCTCAATATTCATACCGATCGTTCTTAATAATGGTAATCGTACCATTTCACCATTATTCACGTAAGCGTCGAAATCGACCAAATAACAAGATAGTGGATAGCAATTGTTCAATTTGTTGATTTACTGTGTGCTCAAGCTCTCATTTGCAAACACGAGGTCTGAAAAGCTTGAATCTTAATAGCGCTTTACCTATAGTTCTTCTCCCAGAGGGTAATACTTTGCCTTTCAAGTTGAGAGCCAAATCTTTCAATTAGATCGCGAAAGAACCTCAATTATTGCACTTCCTTATGAGTAATATTTTTCAGGAATGGCAAAGAGCGACAACCTTAGACAGCGCGTTAAAGAGTTCATCCATCATGAGTAATCAAGCGGTAGACGTTGAAATTTTAGGAAAACTGACTCGAGTCAATTGCCCAGCAGGTCAAGAAGAGTCATTAATTGAAGCGGCTGCAGATCTCGATAATCGTTTGAAAGAGATGGCTGAACGTACTAAGGTAACCAATGAGGTAAAACTCCTCACGATTGCTGCTCTAAATATTTGCTATGAATTACAAACTAAGCAAAATGATAACAGCCAAAAACAAAACGCACTGACCGAGCGAATGGAACTGCTCACAACATCTCTTGAAGATGCATTAAGTAAGGTCAAGCTGGGACAGCAATAGCGTACACAAATTTACCCTGGAGTGTTTGTCAGAGGATTCACGTCCCCGAGCCGATAAGCAATCCCTAAGGGTTAGTACTTGAGTGCTATTGAGCATACTCGGCTTGTACCGAGAAGCCTACGGTAATCATTGCTGATCCGCCTTGAACTCGCTGGTTCAAGGGCCATCTATTCTCAACGGCACTTTGGGGTATTACTTCTATGAATTCACTATCTCGTAGCGAATTTCGCAAACAAATTCGCCATACTCGAAATGCACTTCCAAGTGATGTTCAGCATCAAGCCAGTATTGATTTAATTACTCAAGTTTCCACGCAGCCAGAACTCATCAAATCTCAACATATCGCGCTCTATATTTCTGCTGACGGGGAGCTTGATACTCAACCTTTGATTGAATGGCTTTGGACTCAAGATAAACAAACCTATTTACCAGTGCTTCACCCTTTCTCCCCGGGGCATCTACTCTTTCTGCATTACAATTCGACAACACCGCTGACTTACAATAAATACGGCATTATCGAGCCAAAACTCAACCAAACATTAGTCAAACCCGTTTCTCAGCTTGATCTCATTTTTACTCCATTGGTCGCTTTTGATACTCAAGGGCAAAGGCTTGGTATGGGAGGGGGGTATTACGATCGTACTCTATCCAAATGGTTCGAAACTGGAAAGGGAGCAAAACCGCTAGGGCTTGCTCATGATTGCCAACAAGTTGAGCGCCTTCCTACCGAAAGTTGGGATATTCCGCTGCCGAAAATCGTGACACCAAGTAAGACTTGGCAATGGGAAATTCATCGTTAAAGCGCTATAATCCGCCCGCAAACGTTAACTCTAACGCTCGTTCTATTAATTCAAACGCACTATCGTATTCAGGAGATTGGCATGACTCAAGATGAAATGAAGAAAGCAGCAGGTTGGGCAGCACTTAAGTATGTTGAAGAAGGCAGCATTGTAGGTGTAGGTACTGGCTCTACAGTGAATCACTTCATCGACGCTCTTGGCACAATGAAAGAAAAAATCAAAGGTGCAGTTTCAAGCTCAGTTGCTTCAACGGAAAGACTAGAAGCTTTAGAAATCAAAGTTTTTGAGTGTAATGACGTATTCAAACTTGATGTATACGTTGATGGTGCTGATGAAATTAACGCAGAACGTGACATGATTAAAGGCGGCGGCGCTGCATTGACTCGTGAAAAAATTGTCGCTGCTATTTCAGATAAATTTGTTTGTATCGTTGATGGCACTAAAGCGGTAGACGTACTAGGTAAATTTCCGCTTCCTGTAGAAGTTATTCCAATGGCTCGCTCTTACGTTGCTCGTGAATTAGTTAAACTAGGTGGTGACCCGGTTTACCGTGAAGGCGTAATTACAGACAATGGCAATGTTATCTTGGATGTTTACGGCATGGCTATTAAAGAACCTAAGAAACTTGAAGATACAATCAATGCCCTAGCCGGTGTTGTAACCGTTGGTTTATTTGCACATCGCGGTGCAGATGTTGTTATTACTGGTACCCCTGAAGGGGCAAAAATTGAAGAGTAATAACATAAAGTGAAAGCTACTTTCTGTTACTTCATTACAAGCGGTGCCTAAGGGCGCCGTTTTTTTTACTTTGCATCGTTAAAATTATGGCTTATTCCGTAATTTTCTTACCCAAAACAATTTTTTTTTGTTACTTTATTGGTCAGAAGACGCACAGGGAAATCGTTTGTCTCCTAACAAAATGGTCAGTTTATTCCCCTTTAGCCATTTTGTAGCACGTGCGCCGCATTTGCCCACCTTTCCCATTTTAAAGGACGAGAATAATGGCTAAAGTTTCACTGGAAAAAGAAAAAATAAAAATTCTACTTCTTGAAGGTCTTCACCCATCTTCTGTTGAAGTATTACAAGCAGCGGGCTACTCAAACATTGAGTACCACAAAGGCTCTTTAGCGGAAGACGAATTACTAGAAGCAGTAAAAGATGCACACTTCATTGGTATTCGCTCTCGAACTAACCTTTCCCAAGAAGTCATTGATGCCGCTGAAAAACTTGTTGCTATCGGTTGTTTCTGTATTGGTACTAACCAAGTTAACCTAAACGCGGCCGCTGAGCGCGGTATTCCAGTATTCAACGCACCATTCTCGAACACTCGAAGCGTAGCGGAGCTGGTACTTGGTCAAGTGCTGTTGCTTCTACGTGGAATTCCAGAAAAAAATGCCCTGGCTCACCGTGGTATTTGGAAAAAAAGTGCAGACAACTCAAATGAAGCTCGTGGTAAACGTCTAGGTATTATTGGCTACGGTCACATTGGTACTCAGCTAGGTATTATTGCTGAAAACCTTGGTATGCGCGTCTATTTCTACGACATTGAAAACAAGCTATCTCTTGGTAACGCGACTCAAGTGCACACAATGACTGAGCTATTGAATAAGTGTGATGTCATCTCTCTTCATGTTCCAGAAACAAATGAAACGAAAGACATGATGGGTAAAGAAGAGTTTGACCGCATGAAGCCAGGTTCAATCTTTATTAATGCTG
Source organism: Vibrio gallaecicus (assembly GCF_024347495.1). Taxonomy (NCBI): domain Bacteria; kingdom Pseudomonadati; phylum Pseudomonadota; class Gammaproteobacteria; order Vibrionales; family Vibrionaceae; genus Vibrio; species Vibrio gallaecicus. Next base: position 2,803,967 of record NZ_AP025490.1, read on the forward strand.
CTCGTGGTACTGTTGTTGATATCCCAGCTTTATGTAATGCCCTAGAATCAGGTCACCTCTCTGGCGCTGCTATTGATGTATTCCCTACGGAACCAAAAACCAATGCAGACCCATTTGAATCTCCACTCATGAAGTTTGATAACGTGATCTTAACACCTCACGTTGGTGGCTCTACTCAAGAAGCACAAGAAAACATTGGTGTGGAAGTTGCCGGTAAACTAGCGAAATACTCTGATAATGGTTCAACTCTATCAAGTGTTAACTTCCCAGAGGTATCGCTACCACTGCACACTGGTACTTCACGATTACTGCACATCCATGAAAACCGCCCAGGTATCTTGACTCAAATTAATACCATCTTTGCTGAAGAAGGAATTAACATTGCAGGTCAGTACCTACAAACCTCGGCAAACATGGGTTATGTAGTTATTGATGTTGAAGCGGACCGCTCTGAAGAAGCATTACTAAAGCTTAAAGAGATCGCCGGTACTATTCGTGCTCGTCTGCTGCACTAATCAGCCCTGATTATATCAAGCATAAAAAAGGCTCTCATTGTGAGAGCCTTTTTAGTTGTATTTAGCCAAGGTTATAGATTTTCAGCTTTTGGTCTATCGTAGTTAAAAGATCATTATGATCTCATTAGTCTTCTAACTGATAAACCACATCTACTCGATCACGAATAGTGATGGTCGAATCTTGGTAAGTGCTAGACTCAGTTCTTGCATCCATGGCCATTGAGCGCATGAGGACAGGCTGAACAGATTGGGCGTTATAATCAATTTTCCATACATCACCCAACTCTTTTTCAAAACCTGAAGCTAAAGACTTCGCTTTGTAAGAAGCATCTTTAATAGCTTCTAAACGCGCTTTCTCTTGATACCTAGCTTGGTCTCGAACTTGTAATTGAATATTATCAATTTGGTTGATGCCTTCACCCAATGCAATATCTAAATACTTATTTAGGTTAGTTAAATCAGTTACCTGAACGGTTACATTTCGAGATGCTCGGTATCCAACCAGTTCAGGCTTACCTGTTTTAGGGTAGTGATATTGAGGCGCCAGATAAATATTAGAGCTATTAATACTCGCGTCTTCTACACCAGCACTTTGTAACTTAGTAAGAAAAGAGCTAACCACTTTATCAACTGTCGCTTTAGCTTGTTCTGCCGTCATGGTTGATTCCACCACTTTCACAGAAAATGTTGCCATATCAGGCTTTGCTACCACTTCACCATAACCGGTAGTTGAAATATGCGGAAAGTTCGGAGAATCAGCAAAAGAAGAGAAGCTCACTGCACTCAGAGCCGCGGTTAATGCACACGCTTTAACAATCACACTTGGAACAAACTTCATTTAAACAACCTTTATTGGTTAATAATACCCTTACATAATAGGCGATTTTTATCTGCAACCAATCCTATAAGTGAAGTTCTTACATAACTTTGACTATGTAAATAATGTCACTATTGGGGAAGGTTGTTTCGCGCATATTGTAATATTTCCTCTGATACTTCTTTTAATATTCCACTCTCAAGTTGCCAGTGGTGCCAATAAATAGGATATGACAAAAGAAAACCAGGAGTAATATCGATAAGTAAGCCCGAATTTAGCTCTTCGATAATCTGTAACCTAGGAATTAAACAATATGCGACACCTGACAAAGCTAACCGAACAAAAGCTTCGGAGCTTCCCACTGTATGGTTAATGATACTGTCGCGAGGCATATCGAAATGATCATGCAGAAACTTTTTATGGAGATCATCGTATTGATCATAAGAGACGGCAGGTGCATCTTTTAAACTAACATCGTTCACGCCTTCAGAAAAATATCGCTTATAAAAGTCGGGGCTAGAAACGCAGACGTACTCCATAAGACCGAGATAATCAGCCCCGCAACCCGGTATGGATTGGGGTTCTAAACTGATAGCTCCTGCAACTTCACCACTTTTCAGTTTTTCAATCGTCCGAGATTCACCATGGATCGCAAGGTTAAGCTCTACAGATCGCGCCTTCATAACATTAGATAAAGCCGGTAATAGCCAAGTAGCTAAACTATCCGCATTGGTAGCAAAGGAAAGAGAAAGAGGACGCACTGTCTCTTCATTCATTATTTCAGGTAATACATCATTCTCGAGCAGTCGAACTCTTTGATAAAAAGCCAATAACTTCTGACCAACCTGAGTCGGCTTGGGTGGTGTTTCTCGAATTAATACTGGCTGAGCGAGCCATTTTTCAAGTTGTTTGATCCTTTGAGACACTGCTGACTGAGAGATATAAAGATGTTCAGCCGCGCGATCAAAGCTCCTTTTATTGACTACCGCATCTAGTGCTTCAATCCATTTATAATCTAAACCACGCATCAAATTACCCCCTCTCCCTTTATCTAAAATACACATTAGCAATTCTAATTAAACATTAAAATCATTAATTATACTTATCAATTAATTAACGTTACTTTGCTTTCATTACGAAATACAACGATGGAATAAGTGAGATTGATATGAATTTTTGGATTCTTCTACAAGGGTTTGGTTTAGGGGCAAGTATGATCATTCCAATAGGTGCTCAGAACGCCTACGTCCTTAATCAAGGCATTAAGCAAAATCACCATTTAACGACTGCAACCATATGTAGCCTATTAGATACCCTATTCATTTCACTAGGTATTTTTGGTGGAGGGGCAATTCTTTCACAAAATGAATTTCTTCTCACGTCAGTCACTCTTGGAGGAATCGCTTTCTTAACCATATACGGGGTGCTTTCTCTAAAAAGCGCATTCAGATCGAAAGAAAGTGAAGAATCCAAAGGGCAAATTACTGCGCGAGGAAAACGAACTGTCATTTTAGGAGCATTAGCAGTAACGGTCCTCAACCCTCACTTGTATTTAGACACAGTAGTGATTTTAGGATCTATTGGTGGACAATTTGAAGGGAATGACCGTATAGCTTTTGCTATTGGAACGATCTTGGCTTCATTTACTTGGTTTTATTCTCTATCTATTGGCGCTGCTAAGCTAGGACCAGTCCTATCACGCCCTAATGTGAAGAAAGGAATTGATATTGCTGTCGCCGTTATGATGTTCTCTATTGCCTTGGTGCTAGCGAATGGTTTAATTGAACAATATGTAATTTTCACTTTCGAATAAGTGAGTAAACTGTACGAAAATGAAGAAGGCGGATAACCTAAGTTATCCGCCTTTAATTTTTCAAAGCTAATGTATGTCCAAGTTTATTTAGATAATTAAGCTTCTACTTTATTCATGTGCACATCCATTTGTGGGAATGGGATTTCAATACCTTCTTTATCCAAGCCTTCTTTGATTGCTTGCATCAGGTCGAAATACACATTCCAGTACTCAGCAGTTTCAACCCATGGGCGAACCACGAAGTTTACTGAAGAATCAGCGAGTGTATGAACACCGACTTGAACACCAGGAGTTTTAAGTACACGCTCATCAGATTCACAAATTTGAGTCAGAAGCGCTTTAGTCTTTTGTAAATCAGCGTTGTAAGAAACACCAATCATTAAATCAATACGACGAGTAGCATGACGAGAGTAGTTCGTAATTGGGCTACCAATAACGCTACCGTTTGGCACTACAACCATTTTGTTGTCAGGCGTTGTTAGAACCGTTTGGAAGATTTGAATTGAATCAACTGAACCTGCAACACCACCGATTTCCACATAGTCACCAGACTTGAATGGACGGAACGCAACAATAAGTACACCAGCTGCAAAGTTAGATAGTGAACCTTGCAGAGCAAGACCAACAGCTAAACCAGCTGCACCAATAACAGCAACCACTGAAGCGGTTTGAACGCCAAGACGACCAAGAGCTGCAATTAAAACAATAACAAATAGTAAATAGCGAACTAGACCGTGAATAAACTCAACGACAGCTCGGTCCATTTTCTTCTTCTGAAGAACCTTAGACACGCTATTCGCTACTGCTTTAACAATTAAGTTACCAATAAATAGAATAACGAGCGCTGAGATGATGTTTACACCGTATTGAATAAACAGATCTGAATTATTTGTTAACCACTGTTCTGCATGAGACAAACCATCCACAATTGGTGTCTCAATTGCTGTAGAACTATCAGCCATAATGTGCATCCTCTATAATATGCTATGAGCTAAACTGCCTTAAGCTAGAATTCTTTTTAACTAATTTGCTAGAGTATTTTCTAACAAATCATCACGTTAAAAAAATCTAAACCAAGTCCTTTTTATAAACTGAACCACGTTCAATTTTTCGGCACGATATCCTATCTTTGTCAGATTTCAAAGTCATATTTATGTAAGTTATTGGATAACAATCACTTACATAGAAAGCCTCATATCGATGAATAAAAGACTACGCAATTTATTCACTTGAGGCTAGGGTTTTCACATAAATAGCACAACTTTTTATCACGCATAAAAAAACCCGCTCAATGAGCGGGTTTTCAAAGCTTAGAAGTGTACTAATTTAAACGAATTATAGTACGTCTACAGCGTTAAGGTCAGCAAATGCTTTCTCAAGACGAGTAACCATTGAAGACTGAGCAGCACGTAGCCATACACGTGGATCGTAGTACTTCTTGTTTGGCGCAGCTTCGCCAGTTGGGTTACCGATTTGACCTTGTAGGAAATCGAAGTTTTCAGCAGAGTACTGACGGATACCATCCCAAGTTGCCCACTGTGTATCAGTATCGATGTTCATTTTGATAACACCGTAACCGATAGACTCTTGGATTTCTGCTTCAGAAGAACCAGAACCACCGTGGAATACGAAGTTTAGAGCGTTAGGTGCAATACCGAACTTCTCTGCACAGTATGCTTGAGAGTCACGTAGAATAGTTGGAGTAAGTACAACGTTACCAGCTTGGTAAACACCGTGTACGTTACCGAAAGATGCAGCGATAGTGAAACGTGGGCTAACAGCCATTAGTTTCTCGTATGCGTATGCTACGTCTTCTGGAGAAGTGTAAAGCTCAGATGCGTCCATATCAGAGTTATCAACGCCATCTTCTTCACCACCAGTACAACCAAGTTCGATCTCGATTGTCATGTCCATTTTAGCCATGCGAGCTAGGTAAGTAGCACATGTTTCGATGTTCTCTTCTAGAGACTCTTCAGAAAGGTCTAGCATGTGAGAAGAGAATAAAGGCTTACCAGTTTGTGCGAAGAACTCTTCACCAGCGTCTAGTAGACCGTCGATCCATGGAAGAAGCTTCTTAGCAGCGTGGTCAGTATGAAGAATAACTGGAACACCGTAAGATTCAGCTACAGCGTGAACGTATTTTGCACCAGCTACAGCGCCAAGGATTTGTGGACCTTGACCTTCAAGTTTAACGCCTTTACCAGCGAAGAAAGCTGCGCCGCCGTTAGAGAACTGAACAACAACTGGGGATTTAACTTTAGCTGCCGCTTCTAGTACTGCGTTTACAGAATCAGTACCAACAACGTTTACTGCAGGAAGAGCAAATTTGTTTGCTTTTGCTACTTCAAATACTTTCTGTACGTCATCGCCAGAAATCACACCAGGTTTTACAAAATCGAAGATCTTAGACATGGAAATAGTCCTATTATTCTATTCGTTTTAAGATAAAAAACTTAAGTTTAAAAATTTGCAATCGTTTGCTCACAACTTATGCCATTCTAGCAAAAAACTGTGATGTGCAGCAAACGTTAAAAGGCGAGATTCACATCTCGCCTTTCTAAATCAATTATGCTTTTGCACGCTCTTCAAGCATTGCTACTGCAGGAAGTACTTTACCTTCAACAAACTCAAGGAAAGCGCCACCACCAGTAGAAATGTAAGAAACGTCAGCTTTGATACCGAACTTATCGATAGCTGCTAGCGTATCACCACCGCCTGCTACTGAGAAACCTTCAGAGTCAGCGATTGCTTTAGAAATACCAGCAGTACCCGCTTCGAAGTTCTTGAATTCGAATACGCCTACAGGACCGTTCCAAAGGATAGTTTTTGCATTACCGATGATTTCAGCAAGAGCTGCAGTTGAATCAGGACCAAGGTCGAAGATCATGTCGTCGTCTTGAACTTCAGAAACGTGCTTGATTTCAGCTTCTGCGTTTTCGTCGAATGCTTTAGCACATGCAACGTCTGTCGCTACTGGAATAGCACACTCTTTCATTAGTTTTTGAGCGGTTTCAACTAGGTCAGCTTCGTATAAAGACTTACCTACGTTGTGACCTTCAGCAGCGATGAATGTGTTCGCGATACCACCACCAACAACAAGTTGGTCAGCAATTTTAGAAAGAGATTCTAGAACAGTTAACTTAGTAGAAACTTTAGAACCACCAACGATAGCCACTAGTGGGCGAGCTGGGTTGTCCATTGCTTTACCAAGAGCTTCAAGCTCAGCAGCAAGAAGAGGACCAGCACATGCTACAGGAGCGTAAGTACCAACGCCGTGTGTAGAAGCTTGAGCACGGTGAGCTGTACCGAATGCATCCATTACGAAGATGTCACATAGTGCAGCGTATTGCTTAGAAAGAGCTTCTTCGTTCTTCTTCTCGCCTTTGTTAAAGCGAACATTTTCAAGAACAGTTAGTTCACCAGCGTTTAGCTCAAGACCATTTACGTAATCTTTCGCTAGTTTGACGTCGCAGTCTAGTGCGTCGTTTAGGTAGTTAACTACAGGAGCTAGAGAGAACTCTTCGTTGTACTCGCCTTCAGTAGGACGACCAAGGTGAGAAGTAACCATAACTTTTGCGCCAGCTTCTAGGCAAAGTTTGATAGTTGGTAGAGATGCAAGGATACGTGCATCTGAAGTTACTTTACCGTCTTTTACTGGTACGTTTAGGTCAGCACGGATGAATACGCGTTTACCTGCAAGTTCCAGGTCAGTCATCTTGATCACAGACATGATTTGTCCTCTCAAATTTAATAAATATAAAGTTTTGGAAACTCAGCAACCCTGCTAAGCCTATAAATTCTTCAACTGGTAATAATATGTGGACACAGCTCATTTATTTCAAGCCGAAAAATAAATAATCCTCATATTTGCTTCAAGGTATTACTTCTTACCTTCAGAAGCTTTCATTGCAAGTACCGTATCCAGCATTCGGTTCGCAAAGCCCCATTCGTTATCACACCAAACCAGCATTTTCACTAAATGCCCGTTACTCACTCGAGTTTGAGAACCATCAACAATCGCGCTATGGGGATCATGATTGAAGTCGATAGAAACGAGCGGCGCTTCAGTATAATCAACTATATTGTGTAATGTACACTGGGATGCATTAACAATGGTTTGATTTACGTCATTAACTTTCACATTTGTATTAATTGTGACACTTAAATCCATAGCCGTGACATTTACCGTCGGTACTCGCACAGATATAGCTTCAAATTTGTTAGAAAATTTCGGGAAGATTCTTTCAATACCTTTATGGAGTTTGGTATCAACAGGAATAATGGATTGGCTTGCCGCTCGAGTACGGCGTAAATCTGTATGGTAAGCGTCAATGACTTGTTGATCATTCATCGAAGAGTGAATGGTAGTAATAGTGCCAGACTCAATACCAAACGCGTCATCAAGAACTTTGATAATAGGCACAATACAGTTTGTCGTACACGAACCGTTCGATACGATTCTATCATCAGATGTAATCGTGTCGTGGTTAACACCATAGATGATCGTGTTATCTAAATCATTTGCACCAGGATGAGAAAACAGTACTTTCTTGGCACCGGCATCTATATGGGCTAAGCCATCAGCTCGGCAACCATAAACACCAGTACAATCAAGTACGATATCTACTTCAAGATCTCGCCAAGGTAATAGTTCGATGTCAGCTAAATGAAGGATTCGAATCGTATCAAACTCACCTTTATCTTCAGCACCAATACCCTGATGAACATAGATGTGCTCTTGATCGTTAGATATTTTTTTACCAAAACGACCATGACTGGTGTCGTATTGCAGTAGGTGAGCCATAGCGTCTGGCTGAGCAAGCTCATTAACAGCGACGACTTTGATCTGTTGGCTTTTGCCACTTTCATATAGCGCTCTGAGTACATTGCGCCCTATTCTTCCAAATCCGTTGATTGCGACCTTTAGCATAGTTCCATACATCTAACCAAAATTTCGTGCAACAGATAGTAACCGAATCGCACGCAAAGCGCATTAATTGAATACAAAAGGTGTCGTTGAAAATAGTCGTTTCGAGGAGATAAAACTGCCGATATTAAGTCGACAGTTTTATCAATATGGTTACTTTAACTTAGATTAGTAGATAACGAATCTGGCGTGCCACTTGTATTCTCACTCATAATATCGGCAACAAATTGCGCTTTTGATCCAAGGATGATCTGCAAACCATTTGAGCCCACTTTAATTACCCCCATCGCACCGAGATCTTTAATGGCAAGCTCATTCACTAATGTTTGATCTTTAATTTGTAAACGTAGCCTCGTAATGCAAGATCCAATTGAGGTAATGTTTGCTTCACCGCCAATCAAGGTCGTAATTTCACTTGCTAGTGTTTCATTATCTAAAGTAATCGCCTTGCTTTGAGTATCTTCTCGACCGACCGTTTTCAAATTGAACTTTCGGATAGCAAAGCGGAACACCGTGTAATAAATCGCCGCCATCGTTAGTCCCCACAAAATGACATTGACCCAATTAGTTTTGAACCCATCCATTGCAGGCAACACACCAAACGACACAAAATCAATGATACCAGCGGAGAAGGTTTTACCGATATGCACATCTAACGCATAAGTCACCGCATAAGATACACCTGCCATTATCGCTGAGAATAAATAAAGTAATGGGGCAACAAAAATAAATGCAAACTCAACTGGCTCTGTAATACCAGTAACAAAGGAAGTCAAAGCTGCAGACCCTAAAATACCGGCTGCAATTTTTTTATTTTTACTGTTCGCTTCATGGTACATAGCCCAACATGCAGCAGGGAAAGCAAACATGTAAATAGCGAAGTTACCCGACAAGAATTTACCTGCTTCTTGGTACTCATCGGTTGAGAATGTTTTTACCCCGTCCTCAAGCATTTTGAACCAAATAGTATGGTCACCATTTACAATCGTACCGGCAGCAGTCGTGTACTCTCCAAAGGAGAACCAATAAGGGCTATAAAAAATATGATGAAGACCGACTGGAATTAAAGCTCGCTCCATAAATCCGTAGATAAAGGTCGAGATATACATGTTGCCGCCATTCGCCATATGTGAAAGCGCATCAATACCAGATTGAATGTATGACCAAATATGAGGTAAAACTAAACCGATGAGAAACGCTGAAAAGGCAGTAACAATTGGGACAAAGCGTTTCCCAGCAAAGAAGCCTAGAAAGTCAGGTAATTTCGTATTATAGAAACGTTGATACATGACGGCGGCTAGAATACCGGCAATAAGCCCCCCAAATACTCCGGTTTGTAAAGATGGGATCCCCATGACCATGGCATAACGACCACCTCCCATTGCCATCTCTGGTGTTATGTTTAGCGCTACTCCCATTGTCGCATTCATGACCAACATAGCGACAATGGCTGCTAAAGCTGCAATGCCTGATTCTTTGGTTAAACCAACCGCAGCTCCAACGGCAAACAAGAGAGCAAGGTTATCAAATATAACGCCACCAGCTCTCATCATTAGTGGAAGGTCGAGTTTGGCACCAAAGGCAAGTAATAAGCCAGCAGCAGGTAAAATAGAGATTGGCAGCATCAGTGCTTTACCAATTAAGGAAAGCTTAGATAAGCCACCTTTTAAACTATCGAGCATAATAAAGTCCTTTAATATCGATGTAATACCAACAAACTTTACCAATAACAACACGGCTCAAGGTTACAAATAGCAAGCAGTTTGTAACCCGTTTTTTACAATAGAATGAGATTGGAAAACATCAAGTAAGCAAGAGACAATTTAGTACTCAAAAGAAAATAAAAGATGCGAGAATACGAGTAAAAAACTAGCGAAATACTTCATTATTAATGGCATGTAGATGACCAATAAGCGTTTCAGCACTAATCGAAGAGTCCATAAAATAACGGTATAACTCATTAGACACAGCATTCTGCAGTACCGGATTAACAGCCATTGAATCAGTCAAACTTGGCATGGATGCTCCCTTAGTACTCGCGTAAGTATAATCTTGATAAGATTTCTGTTGGCACCGAGATAATTCATTCACTGATATATTGGTTTGAGCTGGTATTGAGCCTTTCTTTTGACTGAATTTCAAAAGAAATTGAGGTGAGGATAAGGAAGCCATAATCGGTATCATATTACGATCTTCCCCCGTTATTTTTGTAAAAAATGCCAAGCTATCCACGTTGTAAATAAAGCCTTTTTCCGTAGAAGGAAATGCACTGCACTCAATGTGATCTGGAATTTCACCCTCAAAACTGAACATCTCTCCCAAAGCCCAATCACCTGTGAATTGAAAGGCATACTCCCCATCAAGCAAGGCTTTGGTTCCTTGGTTCCAACTAATATTCGGTAAATCATTTCCTACAATATTAGCAAGAGCCCGAAAGCGGTTTAGCGCCTCTAGAGTTTCACTGCTATTCAATGCGTCAGGATCTAAATCGACAAAAGCCTGTCGATAATAATTCGCCCCTCCAACACCAAATGCAATATTTTCAAAAATTTGAACAATTTGCCAAGGGTCTTCCCCTAAAGCTAAAGGGCTCACACCATTAGCTTTCAAAGTTGTTAGTGCCAGCAATAAAGACTCCCACGTCTGAGGAGATGAAAGTTGATGCTGATTAAGGACCTTTCGATTGATCCACATCCAATTCAATCGGTGAATGTTCAAAGGTATGGCAACATAATTACCATCATATTGATGAATCGCTTTAATATCAGGGTACAGCGACTGATCCCACCCATGAGATGCAGCGACCTCATTAACATTATTTAAAAAACCAAGTGCAGCCCATGACTGAATTGCCGGACCTTCCATTAAAGCAATATCAGGTGAGTACCCTGCAATGGCCCTAGCTTGAAGAATCGCTTTAGCAGGTCCCCCACCGCCACCAGTAATTGGTTCACTTTTTAAAGTAAACGGCAGAGAGTCAAACTGCTCTGCAACTACCGCCAAAGCCGACTCCTCTCCGTCAGCGGTCCACCAATGCAACATTTCAACTGATGGGGAAGAAAACGCAGGTTTCACATACAACAACACACTTAACAGTAGCCAGTTTTTCATAAGGCACTGACCAAAATAACATCCACTTCAAGACCACCTTCAGGCGAATTAGATAATTGAATATCTCCCCCATGAGCTCTGGCGATACTACGTGAAATCGCTAACCCCAAACCAGATCCTTCTACCCCTGTATTATTTTCTCTGAAGTAAGGCTCAAAGACCTTTTCTAACATATCCTCTCTTATTCCCTCCCCAGAATCACGCAACACGATTTGAATAGAATCAGAATGAGAAAACATAGTGATATTTACTGCATCACCATATTTAACGCCATTATCTACTAAGTTAAACAAGCAGCGCTTTATTGCCAATGGCTTACCATAAAGCTCGATCCTTGGCAGGTCGACAAGATGAACAGACACCCCATCTTTATTATGAACAGCCGCACATTGCTCAAGAATGTCATTGATATCAACCCACTCTAATTCTTCGTGAATATCATTATCTCGCATGCATTGTAATGCTCCATTTAGCATCATCTCGACTTCATTCAACAGCTTTTCAAATCTTAATTTTGTTGGTTCATCGCTCAACATTTCAGTCCGTAATTTTAAACAAGCTAAAGGAGTTTTTATATCGTGAGAAATCGCGTTAAAAAACATATCTCTATCACGCAAGTACGCTTTAATACGGCGATTCATTTTATTAAAAGCATGAATAGCGGCTCTGGTTTCTGAGCTTCCTTCTTCTTTTATTTCTTCAATCTGCATTTGTGAGCCCATCAGCGTGGCAGATCTTGCTAAAGAACGAAAAGGACGAATTTCTTTCTGTAAGACGACATAAGAAACGCCCATAAGCATAAAGGTCACGATGAGGAGAAAAATTATTTGCCGGCTATCAATAAAGTTATCGCTCAAACTATCAAAAGACAACGGAATAACCGTCGCTAAATAGAGCCACTCATTCTCTGAAAACTCCACCTGAATAACAGCGATGGGGAGATCCAGCTTGCCTAACACTAAGCTGTAGTCTTTCCACAAAGCAGGTAATTCATGGAGTTTGATTCCAGAATTAAATACCAGCAAGTCTTCACGTTTGGCTAAATTGACATGCACTTTATGCGAACCTTTAAGTTGCTGCTCTAAGAGTTCAGTTGCTTGTGTTTCCATGTGAGGGACTAAAGAGTGATTAAGTAAAGAAGGGATCGGAAGTTGATGATTATTCATCGATATAAAAAACCTTGTTCCTCCAATGTTTCGTAACTGCTCTAACACCAAGTGGCGATAATTAATCGGCAGACCAGAAAAGTAGTTAATGGTGTCTGCTGCAGCTGATGATATAGCGGTCATAGCGTGGCTAGCCGATTCTCTTTTTGATGCAGATGTAGCAGTAAACCATACCGCACCTGCCAATATTTCGGCTAAGAGAATCACCAAGAATGTAGACAAAGTGATTCGTGCAACCATTGACTGAAATATATTTTTTTTCAAAATTGAATACGACTAATATGCGAATCGATCACTAACATATAGCCACGATGCCTTACTGTCATAATCGTATTTCTATCTTCGTCCCTCAGTTGCTTTCTCAGCCTGCTAATTTGCACATCAATGCCTCTCTCTAGTGGCTCAGCATCCCTTCCCCAAAGGGCATGCGCAATATCATTTCGACTTAATAGTTGGTTGGGAGAATCCAGCATTAGCGTAAGCAAGTTATAGTCGGCACTAGAAAGAGATACCACCTCACCATCTTCATGTTTCAATTGTCGTTTAAGAGTGTCAAACGTCCAATCCATGAACTTTAATGTCCGTTCACCTTGGCTATGGCTAAACGTGGAACGCCTCAATAAAGCTTTAATTCTGGCTAGTAGCTCCCGAGGGTTAAATGACTTGGTAATATAATCATCAGCTCCAATTTCTAACCCAGCGATTCGATCAGCATCGTCGGTTACTGCGGTTAGCATAATGATTGGAACTTGAGATTGAAGACGTAGTTTTTGACATAAAGTTAACCCATCATCTCCGGGCAGCATAATATCTAGAATAATAAGATCTGGAGTGACGGTTTCGAGCTTCTTCCACATTTCATTGCCTTCAAGCGCTGTGATAACCGTAAAGCTAGACCGCTCTAGATATTCACTAAGAGCGTCGAGAATGTCCTGACTATCATCAACGACCAGGATAATCTTATTTGTCATTGCCAAGCCTTTTATATGAAAAAAGTGCATCAACATTCTCTTACTTCATTATATCTTTCAAGGGTGTTAGTGATGAAATGCGCTCAAACTCCTCAATGTAAGTTACTCGTTACAAATGATTCGATAGAGATGCAAATTATCGGCGAGACCAGAAAGGCATAAGCAAACCTCCATCTAAAACATAAGATTTATTATCAAAATAAATAAAGTGATACAGCTCGACAAACAAGATTTATAAATCTAGCGAGTAACATGGCTATTGTGCAATTATATTGAGAATGAGTTTACCTAATCCTACGGCTGTTTCTAACCTAGTTTTCTCAACCCAAGGAAAGGTTATGTCTGGATTCCCAGCAACTCATTGTTGTAAAAAGTGTAATGAAGAAACACCACATAGTGAAGTTCTTGTTCGCCAAACAAGCAGCTATGATACCGACAAAACTTTGTTAGGCAGAATTAAGCTGTTTGCTAACTCCATTATCAATGGTGGTCACTACTACAATATGGATCGTTACGTTGAATGTAAGGTCTGTGGAACTAGAGAGATCGATAATTGGGGAAAGGAATTCGAATAACTAATGTTTCTAAACACCAAATAAAAAACCGAGCCTATGGCTCGGTTTTTTTCTGTTCATATTACCGCTGTTTATTAAGCTAGAAGCTCTTTTGCAGTGCTCACTACGTTTTCAGTAGTGAAACCGAACATCTTGAATAGCTCACCTGCTGGTGCAGATTCGCCAAACGTTGTCATACCGATGATCTTGCCACCGAAGCCAACGTACTTGTACCAGAAATCAGCGATGCCAGCTTCTACAGCGATACGAGCTGTAACGTCAGATGGCAGTACAGACTCACGGTACTCAGCGTCTTGCTTATCGAACGCGTCAGTTGCAGGCATAGATACTACGCGTACCGCTTTACCTTCAGCTGTAAGTTCAGCAGCAGCGCTAACCGCTAGCTCAACTTCAGAACCTGTAGCGATGATGATTAGCTCTGGCTTACCAGCACAATCTTTCAGGATGTAACCACCCTTAGCAATGTTTGCTACTTGCTCAGCGTCACGGTCTTGTTGTGCAAGGTTTTGACGAGAGAAGATAAGTGCAGAAGGACCATCTTTGCGTTCGATTGCTAGTTTCCAAGCAACAGCAGACTCAACTTGGTCACATGGGCGCCATGTGCTCATGTTTGGAGTCAGACGTAGAGATGCGATCTGCTCAACCGGTTGGTGAGTAGGACCATCTTCGCCAAGACCGATAGAGTCATGCGTGTAAACTTGAATGTTCTGAACTTTCATCAGAGCAGCCATACGCATCGCGTTACGAGCGTATTCCATGAACATTAGGAACGTTGCGCCGTATGGTACGAAACCACCGTGCAGAGCGATACCGTTCATGATAGCCGTCATACCGAACTCACGTACACCGTAGTGGATGTAGTTACCAGAGAAGTCATTTGCTTCAAGAGACTTAGAACCAGACCACATAGTCAAGTTAGAAGGCGCAAGGTCAGCAGACCCGCCCATGAATTCAGGTAGCATAGCACCAAACGCTTCTAGAGCATTTTGAGATGCTTTACGTGATGCGATGTTAGCTGGGTTAGCTTGAAGATCAGCAATGATTGCGTTTGCTTTCTCTTCCCATTCAGCTGGAAGATCGCCGTTAGTACGACGTTTGAATTCAGCTGCTAGCTCAGGGTGAGCCGCTGCGTAGGCATCAAACTTCACGTTCCACGCCGCTTCTTTTGCTGCGCCCGCTTCTTTCGCATCCCATTCAGCTGCGATGTCAGCTGGGATTTCGAAAGGACCGTGTTCCCAACCAAGCGCTGCTTTAGTTGCTGTAATTTCATCAGCACCGAGTGGAGCACCGTGACAGTCGTGCGTACCCGCTTTGTTTGGAGAACCAAAACCAATGATAGTTTTAGTACAAATAAGTGTTGGACGAGGATCCGCTTTAGCCGCTTCAATAGCCGCGTTGATCGCGTCAGCATCGTGACCGTCAACCGCTGGGATTACATGCCAGCCGTATGCTTCAAAACGCTTAGGTGTATCGTCAGAGAACCAGCCTTCCACTTCGCCATCGATTGAGATGCCGTTGTCATCCCAGAAAGCAACCAGCTTACCAAGACCTAACGTACCCGCTAGAGAGCATGCTTCGTGAGAGATACCTTCCATCAGACAACCATCACCCATGAATGCATAAGTGAAGTGATCGACGATGTCGTGACCTTCTTTGTTGAACTGTGCAGCAAGAGCTTTCTCAGCCATTGCCATACCAACAGCGTTAGTGATGCCTTGACCTAGAGGACCTGTCGTCGTCTCGATACCTGGTGCGTAACCGTACTCAGGGTGACCTGGAGTCTTAGAGTGTAGCTGACGGAAGTTCTTAAGATCTTCAATTGAAAGCTCGTAACCTGCTAGGTGAAGCAGAGAGTAAATCAACATTGAACCGTGACCATTTGAAAGAATAAAACGGTCGCGATCTGCCCACTCAGGGTTTGAAGGATTGTGGTTCAAATGACCACGCCAAAGTACTTCAGCGATGTCAGCCATACCCATAGGGGCGCCTGGGTGACCTGAATTTGCTTGTTGAACACCGTCCATGCTAAGTGCGCGGATTGCATTGGCTAGATCTTTACGAGAAGGCATGTCTGCTCCTGGATGCGTAAGCGATTTAAGAAAAAGAGGATAAGGCTAAACTTTTCTTGTTATTTAGCCGCCAGTATTCTCTCAAACGACTATAGTGACTGCAAACGTTTTACAGGGCTTATAAGCGGCATTTTCTGCATTTTTATGACATTTATCCCTCTAAACCGTTGGTTATCCTTATTCATACGCAAACGTTTAGTTATGACATATCCGAAAAAAGAGCTTGTAATTCAACCTATGAAAACTAAAATAGACGTCTAGATGTAGAAACACCTACATAATATAATGTAATTATTAGCGACGACTTATAAATTTATCGGCGCTTTTTAACTATTTACGCCTCAACGTATTACGTTCAAAACTAAAAGTGGAGCTCTCATGGCTAAGCACCTTTTCACTTCTGAATCTGTTTCAGAAGGTCATCCAGATAAAATTGCAGACCAAATCTCTGATGCTGTTCTTGATGCCATCTTGGAACAAGATCCAAAAGCACGTGTTGCTTGTGAGACTTACGTAAAAACCGGCATGGTAATGGTTGGCGGTGAAGTAACAACGTCTGCATGGGTTGATATCGAAGAAATCACTCGTGAAACCGTTCGTGAAATTGGTTACGTTCATTCTGACATGGGCTTTGACGCTGACTCTTGTGCAGTACTAAACACAATTGGTAAGCAGTCTCCAGATATCAACCAAGGTGTTGATAAAGCTGACCCTAAAGAGCAAGGTGCGGGCGACCAAGGTATCATGTTTGGTTACGCAACTAACGAAACTCCAATCCTAATGCCAGCTCCAATTACTTACTCTCACCTTCTTGTTAAAAAGCAAGCTGAAGTACGTAAGAGCGGAAAATTAGATTTCCTTCGTCCAGATGCTAAATCTCAGGTAACTTTCCAATACGACCAAGGTCAGATCGTTGGTATCGATGCAGTCGTACTTTCTACTCAACACTGTGATTCAGTAACCACACCGGATCTACGTGAAGCAGTAATGGAAGAGATCATCAAGCCAGTACTTCCTGCAGAGTGGATCAACAAAGACACTAACTTCTTCATCAACCCAACAGGCCGTTTCGTAATCGGTGGTCCTATGGGTGACTGTGGTCTTACAGGTCGTAAGATCATCGTTGATACTTACGGTGGCGCAGCTCGTCACGGTGGTGGTGCATTCTCTGGTAAAGATCCATCAAAAGTTGACCGTTCAGCAGCTTACGCAGCACGTTACGTTGCTAAAAACATCGTTGCTGCTGGTATGGCTGACCGTTGTGAGATTCAACTGTCTTACGCTATCGGTGTTGCTGATCCAACCTCTATCATGGTTGAAACGTTTGGTACTGAGAAAGTAGCACACGAAATCATCATTGAAGCGGTTCGCCAAAACTTCGATCTTCGTCCATACGGCTTACAAGAAATGCTTAACCTTCTTCAACCGATCTACAAGCAGACAGCTGCATACGGTCACTTTGGTCGTGAAGAATTCCCTTGGGAAGCAACTGACAAAGCCGCTATCCTTGCGGACTTTGCAGGTCTAAAATAATTTAGATAACGCAAATCAGACTTTTAAAGCCCTTACTTTCTAGTAAGGGCTTTATTTTTATGAAGTTATTCAACTTAGCCACCTTCCCAGCTTTCCTTCTAAACATCCCCCCTCAAAAATAATCATTCAAAAAGCCTCTGTGTAAGTTGTATTTTTTGATACTACTGCCAATAGTTAATACTGTTCCTAGGCAATAATGTGCTTACATTAAATGCAAAAATGTTAGTTTCAGATTCAGAGTTTATCGACTCCCTCTCGCTAGCAAAATGCTTAAGAGTCTAGCTATACCATTAGCAACCACACCTTTTGCTAGTTTAGGTATAACAAACCTCTTTTATTGAAATTTGAGCACTGGTACTGCAGTACAACCTAGAACTCTAGCGTTGAAATGGTCGTGATAATGCACAGTTTGAAGTGCAGTAAATCAGCTACATTCAATGAATTTTAACTAGGATGTTATTAACTGGGGGGATCTATGTCTCGTACAGCACAACCAGCAGATTTTAATAATAAGAAAAAGCATAAGGTCAGCGATAGCGAATACGCACGAACGATTCCTTGCAATCAAGTCAGCGTATCAGCACCTTTCCATTGGCTTTCTCTTGCTCTACATGACTTCATTCGAATGCCTTTCATCAGCGCCTTTTACGGGCTTTGTTTTATGGCAGCCGCAGTTGCTATCGTTCAATTAGTGCAATGGCAAGGTACACACCTTGTTGTTATGCCAAGTTTAATTGTTTACATGCTTATTGGTCCCTTCTTAGCTTTAGGGCTTTATGATGCAAGCTGGGAAAGAGAGAAAGGTCATGATGCAAGCCTATTCCATTCAATTAAAGCCATTTCAAGGAACTCTTCTTCACAGTGGGCTTTTGCCATTGTGTTGATGGTTGCTATGATTTTTTGGATGAGAATTGCAGCATTATTACATGCCCTTTACCCTTCTGTTCAGGGGGCACCACTCACTGAGTTTGCTCCATTTTTAATAACAGGTTCAGTCATTGGTCTTGTTATTGCGAGTCTCATTTTTAGTATTTCTGCCTTCTCTATTCCGTTAATGATGGAAAGAAGAGTGGATGTAATGAGTGCTATATTTACAAGTTTCAATGCCGTTAAGTCGAATATCCCGGCAATGATTGTGTGGGCAGCTTTGATAGGTATCGGCGTATTAGTTGGATTTGCAACTTATGGATTAGGAATGATAGTCACAATGCCATTGCTTGGTTACGGCACATGGCACGCCTATCACGACACTATAAAGAAAAAACATCATCCGTAGGTCTCCTACCTGTAGTCATTGTGATGATATTATTTGGCCTTAGCTCACCCTAAGGCCATTTTTTGGAGTTCATCAACTTGCCATACTGCTCTTTACAACACCGCGTGAATAAAAAGATCGTAGAATGCATCACTCAAGCCAATCAACACTTCTTACGTCAATTCCCAGTGCCTAAAGTTTCTTTTAAGTTAAGAGGCAAGGCAGCAGGCAAAGCCTATTTGCAGCTTAACGAAATAAAAATTAACCGTGTTTTATTTGAAGAGAATGTAGAAGCTTTTTTAAATGAGGTGATCCCACATGAGATCGCACACCTGATTACCTATCAAGTGTATGGGCGAGTTAGACCGCACGGTAAAGAATGGCAATCTGTCATGGAAGGGATATTTCAAGTTCCAGCCAAAACTACACATAACTTTGAAATTAAATCAGTTCAAGGAAAAACCTTTGAGTATCAGTGTAGTTGCACTACATACCCTTTATCTATTCGCCGCCATAATAAGGTTTTACGTAGGCAATCGACTTACCGATGCCAACAATGTAGTCAACTATTAACGTTTACGGGAATACAACTCAGTTAAAAGATCCTATCTAGTTGCACTCATTTTATCCTCGCATATTGCCTGTTATCCCTTTGTTCCCACACCTAACCATCCTCTTGGTCACAAGGTATTCAGCTAAACAAACGGTGCCTATGTGAAAATACGATAGAGAATTTCATAAATTGAGTGCTAGACTGATATTTATCATACTTTTATCAGTCTTTATTTTATGAAACTCATAAACTTGAAAGCACTTAGCCTATCGGTGTCCTTTTGCTTACTTCTAGGTTTTAGCCTATCCCAAAGCGCCTTTGCCGCTCCTCCTAGTTCTTTTTCAAAAGCCAAGAAAGAAGCGGTGAAAATTTATCTTGATCACCCGACTTCATTTTACTGTGGTTGCGACATCACTTGGAAAGATAAAAAGAAAGGCATCCCCGACCTTGACTCATGCGGCTACGAAGTTCGAAAGCAGCTAAAACGCGCTTCTCGCATTGAATGGGAACATGTAGTGCCAGCATGGCAGTTTGGTCACCAAAGACAATGTTGGCAGTCAGGAGGGCGTAAGAACTGTACTAGAAACGATAAAGTATTTAAATCGATGGAAGCAGACCTGCATAACTTAGTTCCTGCCATTGGCGAGGTAAATGGCGATCGATCTAACTACAATTTCAGCCAGTGGAATGGGGTTGATGGTGTAAGTTACGGACAGTGTGAAGTTCAGGTTAACTTTAAACAACGTAAAGTAATGCCAACTGATCGCTCTAAAGGCGCAATTGCGCGTACATACCTGTACATGAGCCAAGAATATGGGTTCAAGCTATCGAAGCAGCAAACCAACTTGATGATGGCTTGGGATAAACAATATCCTGTGACTGAATGGGAGTGCACTAGAGACGAACGGATTCATAGCATTCAAAAGAACCACAACCCATTTGTCTATAAGCATTGTCAGTAACCAACGTTTCCTATCTAACAAAAAAGCACCGAACAAATTCATGTTCGGTGCTTTTTAATTTATATTCCAATAAAGAGTGGCAGTAAATTTACAGGATTAACCTACAAATCACTCCACTCTTGCTTGAACCTTTACGATTCAATATCGATATGAGTGACGCGCTGTAAACCTCTCGGTAGAAGCCCACCACGACGACCACGCTCACCGCGGAAGTTATCTAAATCAGCAGGTTTCAAACCTAGTTTACGCTTACCAGCATAAATGGTTAAGGTCGCCCCTTGCGGGATAGCCATCAAGTGGGAAACAAACTCTTCACGTTCCTTCGCTTTCGCAGATGGAATATTGATGATCTTATTACCTTTACCTTTACTTAACTGAGGTAAATCTTTGATTGGGAATAAAAGCATTCGACCTTGATTGGTGATCGCTAATATTTCATTCGTTTCCAAATCATCAACAGAGCTTGGCAATAATACTTCAGCGGCTTGAGGTAAATTCACCAGAGCTTTACCGCTCTTGTTCTTAGACAATAAGTCACTGCCTTTACAAACAAAGCCATAACCAGCATCAGAACCAACTAACCATAATTGTTCACTCTCGCCCATCACGACCTGGCGAATAGAACTACCAGGGCTAATGTTTAGGCGCCCTGTAATCGGCTCACCTTGGCTTCTTGCCGAAGGTAAAGAGTGAGATTCTAATGAATAACTTCGGCCATCACTGCCAAGGAACACAGCAGGTTGGTTACTCTTACCACGGGTGTGGGCTAAGTACTTATCACCTGATTTGTAGTTCAAAGTTTCAGCATCAACATCATGACCTTTCGCATGACGAATCCAGCCTTTTTCTGACAATACAACGGTAATTGGTTCACTAGGTACCAAATCACGCTCAGTCAGAGCCTTAGCTTCAGCACGAACTATTAGTGGTGAACGGCGGTCATCTCCGTACTTATCAGCATCAGCTTGAATTTCTTTCTTGATCAAAGTGTTTAGACGACGCTCTGAACCTAGCAGTTTCTCTAATTTGTCACGTTCAGCTTCAAGCTCTTCTTGCTCAGCTCGAATCTTAAACTCTTCAAGTTTTGCTAAGTTACGTAGCTTGATATCAAGAATAGCGTTTGCTTGAATCTCAGAAATATTGAAGCGGCTCATCAGAACTGGACAAGGTTCGTCTTCAGTTCTAATGATTTCAATTACTTCATCAATATTCAGGTAAGCAGCCAGTAAGCCTTCCAAAATATGTAAACGAGCCAACACCTTATCTAAACGGTATTGCAAGCGGCGGCGAACCGTTGAACGACGGAACTCAATCCATTCTTTTAATATCTGAACTAGACCTTTTACTTGAGGACGATTGTCTAAACCAATCATGTTCAAGTTAACTCGGAAGTTTTTCTCTAGGTCTGTTGAAGCAAATAGGTGGCTCATCAACTGATCGCAATCGATACGGTTTGAGCGCGGTACAACAACGATACGAGTTGGGTTCTCGTGATCAGATTCATCACGCAAATCTTCAACCATTGGCAGCTTTTTAGCGCGCATTTGGTTGGCAATTTGCTCTAGCAATTTCGCACCGGATACTTGGTGTGGAAGAGCTGTGATAACAATATCAGAACCTTCTTTATGCCACACAGCACGCATTTTAATGCTGCCTTTACCAGTACGGTAGATTTTCTCGATATCCGACTTAGGTGAGATAATCTCAGCTTCTGTAGGGTAATCAGGTCCTTGAATGAACGCCATTATATCGGGGAGTTCAGATTTAGGCGTATCAATCAGGTGGATGGCTGCATTTGCCACTTCTCGGACGTTATGAGGCGGAATATCTGTCGCCATACCAACAGCAATACCCGTGATGCCATTCAATAGGATATGAGGTAAACGCGCCGGCAACATTTGAGGCTCTTTCATCGTGCCATCAAAGTTTGGCTGCCAATCTACCGTCCCTTGACCTAACTCACCAAGCAGCACTTCAGCAAACTTGGAAAGTTTAGCTTCGGTATAACGCATCGCCGCGAATGATTTCGGATCATCCGGAGCACCCCAGTTACCCTGACCATCCACCAGCGGATAGCGGTAAGAGAAAGGTTGTGCCATAAGAACCATAGCTTCGTAACAAGCAGAATCACCGTGCGGGTGATATTTACCTAAAACGTCACCAACAGTACGAGCTGATTTTTTATATTTCGATGCGGCAGAAAGACCAAGCTCAGACATTGCATAGATAATACGACGCTGTACTGGCTTCAAGCCATCGCCAATATATGGCAATGCACGATCCATAATCACGTACATTGAATAATTTAAGTAGGCATCTTCGGTGAACTTGCGCATTGGCAACTGTTCAACGCCGTCATATGTAATTTCGTTAGACATCCATTATACCTCGGCCATATCACCGTTATTTTGTAGCCATGCACGGCGATCATCTGCACGTTTCTTACCGAGCAGCATGTCCATCATTTCAATTGTCGCTTCGCTATCATCAATTGTTAATTGAACAAGACGACGAGTATTTGGATCCATTGTCGTTTCACGAAGCTGAAGTGGGTTCATTTCACCCAGACCTTTGAATCGCTGTACGTTAATCTTGGCTTTCTTCTGGGAAAGTCGCTCAAGCACGCCATCTTTTTCATCATCATCTAATGCATAAAACACTTCTTTACCGCAATCAATACGATACAAAGGAGGCATTGCGACATAGATATGTCCCGCTTCAACAAGTGCGCGGAAATGACGAGTAAACAGAGCACATAATAATGTGGCGATATGAAGACCATCCGAGTCCGCATCGGCAAGAATACAAATTTTTCCGTAACGTAAACCTGATAAATCATCATTATCAGGGTCGATACCTAACGCAACAGAAATATCATGAACTTCTTGAGAAGCAAGAACTTGGTCTGCTGATACTTCCCAAGTATTTAATATCTTACCGCGAAGTGGCATTACCGCTTGGAACTCACGATCGCGAGCTTGCTTAGCAGAACCACCTGCCGAGTCCCCTTCCACGAAGAAGATTTCAGTACGGCTTAAATCTTGAACTGAACAATCGGTAAGTTTGCCTGGTAATGCAGGGCCTGAAGCTATTTTCTTACGAACCACTTTTTTGCTGGCACGCATTCGGCGATGAGCATTGGCAATACAAGCTTCAGCCAGTAACTCAGCTAGTTGTGGCTTTTCGTTCAACCAAAGGCTGAAAGCATCTTTTACTACGCCAGAAACAAACGCTGCCGTTTGGCGAGAAGATAAGCGTTCTTTTGTTTGACCAGCAAATTGAGGATCTTGCATTTTAACCGACAATACGTAAGAACAGCGGTCAAAAATATCATCACCCGTTAGCTTAACGCCGCGTGGTAAAAGGTTACGGAATTCACAGAACTCACGCATAGCATCAAGCAAGCCTTGGCGCAGACCGTTAACATGAGTACCACCTTGCTTAGTTGGTACCAAGTTCACGTAACTCTCAGTGATCATTTCGCCGCCTTCTGGCTGCCAAATAATCGCCCAGTTTGCCATTTCCTTTTCTGCGATGAATTCCCCAACATAAGGTTCTTCAGGCAGTAAGGTGTAGCCTTTTACGCCTTCTGCTAGATAATCTTTTAGACCATCTTCATAGAACCATTGGTGTTCATCACCATTAACCTTGTCTGAGAAGGTAATTTCCAAGCCAGGGCAAAGTACCGCTTTTGCTCGTAAATTGTTGATAAGGCGTATGACAGAAAACTTAGCACTATCGAAATACTTGGCATCTGGCCAAAAATGCACAGATGTCCCGGTATTTCGGTGACCACATGTCCCTGTTACGGTTAAATCGGTAACAGTCACTCCGCCTTCAAAAGCGATTTCATTGACTTGTCCATCACGACGAACCGTCACTTCAACACGTTTAGACAGCGCATTTACAACTGAAATACCAACACCGTGTAAACCACCAGAGAATTGGTAGTTATTGTTGGAGAACTTACCACCCGAGTGAAGCTTAGTCATGATCAGCTCTACGCCTGAGATGCCCTTTTCAGGGTGAATATCAACAGGCATACCACGACCATCATCAATGACTTCAAGAGATTGATCGGCGTGCAGGATAACTTTGATCTTTTTAGCGTGACCCGCTAGAGCTTCATCCACAGAGTTATCGATAACTTCTTGTGCAAGGTGGTTGGGTCTTTCTGTCTCTGTATACATTCCTGGGCGATGTCGCACAGGGTCGAGACCTTCAAGAACCTCGAGGTCTTTTGCATTATATTGTTCAGTCATAATACGGAGTGTACTCAAAAAATTTACATCGGTTCGCTTGTAGCAAAAACAACAAAAGATGAATTATTTGTTATGAACCTTCATAACAAAGCGAACGAGCGAAAGTATTGGGGAATATAGTCTGGAAGCTGAGGATTGTTGTCAAGCTAGTTCAAAAAGTATGGCGTCAAACTATGATATTTCCCCACTGATAGGTGAAATAACCGTCAGACTTTATTACATCACGTCATGATTGATGACATTAATTAAATATTTAAGAAAGCGAGGATTTGCTCTGGGTAACGTTCAAAGTTAACAAAGCTATGATCGCCACCTTGCTCTACTGTTTGTTTTGAACCTTGATACTTATCTACGGCTTGTCGGTAATCAAGCACTTCGTCTTCAACTTGTTGTAACAGCCAAAAGTCATTCACATCGTTCAACGTTTTAACTTCTAATGCTTTCAGCTCATCAATATGTTTTGGCTCTAACAGGTATTTTTCATGAGTATACGGGTTTTCTTGTTCACCCAAATAATCAGCCAAAAGCTCATAAGGCTTAACTGCTGGGTTTACTACAACAGCTTTAAAGCCATACTGGGCATTAAGCCAAGTGGAAAGGTAACCACCTAAAGAGCTGCCTACTAATGCTATTTGATAATCATTTTTGTATTGCTCAACTACCCCTTGCAGGTGAAGTGCGGCTTGCTGGGGAAAACTAGGAAGTTGAGGCGTTAATACTTTCACGTCAGTGCGGTGCGTTGCACAATAATCTCTCATTACGTTCGCTTTATGCGACAAAGATGAGCTATTAAAACCATGGATATACAAAAGAAGTGATGGTTTTTTATCAGCTGACGGTACTGGCATGTCTAATAACCTTCTGCATTGAAATCAGGGGAGAAGCTCCCATTAGGTAAACGCTTAACCTGAGTTTCAACATCTCCGTCTTCTTTCAAAGTCAGCTCCCTCCAACCAGGGGTTAGAGTATCTAACGCAAAATCATCAGAATTAGGCTTAAACTGAACGCAGGTTGATGGCGTTGCCATGACTTGCACACCAAAATGCTCACGGTTCATGTCTTGATGAACATGACCACAGAGAATTGCGCGAACATTAGAATGCTTGTTTACTACATCCCAAAATTGCTCAGAGTCTTTTAATGAGTGTTGATCAAGCCAAGCACTACCCACTAAAAGTGGGTGATGATGCAAAAGCACGAGAGTATGACGAGCAGAGTGTTCTGAAAGCTTGGTATCTAATAACTCAAGTTGTTGATCGCTTAAACGACCATGCGGAACGCCTACGACTTGTGAGTCAAGCATCACCATTTGCCAATGCTCACCAAGTAATACATGGTCAACACATTGGATTTGAGGAGAAGGTAATACACTACTCATATTAGGTTTAAAGTCATGATTACCAGGCAACCAGTAACAAGGCTTACTTAGTGGTTTGATTCCTGATTCAAACTTTTGGTACGATTCTTCACTGTGATCTTGAGAAATATCACCGGTTGCAAGAATCGCTTCAAAGTCAAAACTTTGCTCTAAGATCGCAGACACCACAGCATGAAAGCTGTCTTGTGTATTAATACTCAACAAACTGCCATTACTGGGCGCAAATAAGTGAGTATCAGTTAGCTGAACAAGCTTAATACTGTTGCCATCAAATTTTGAAGTGCGTGATAAATTCAAAATAACAAATCCAGATACATTACTGTGTAAACTTTACAATTGCTCTTAAAATAGCGTTATGAAAATGAGAGTGGTATGCGACTAATACCCGTTTTTAAACAGAACGTTAACCAATCACCAAGGAACTTATTAAGCTGATACTTTTCATCTTTTTGCATGAGTTTTGCGTTGGGATAGTCATAGCGCGCTTTTACTCTTGAAAAGTGCCCACTAGAACACACTTCTGCAACCCTAGCATCGTGATATAGCCTGACAGACATTTTAGGCAAAGGGAATACTGGCGTCTCATCACTCTGACATATATCTATTAATGTGGTGTATTTTGTGACCTCATTCACTGTCAGTTGATACACCATATTAACAGCTTGATAACAGCGAACATCTCCCACCTTGTGTCCCACCGGTAACAAGGCGTTCAACTTGGCATAATTTGTTTCATACACACGCATCAATTCTGCAAGATCAACGTGGTAAGGTTTCTTCGCTGCTATATTTGTCATTACTTTACTCTTTCCACTGTGATTGTAGATCTAAGTAGTTTAGCTGCAGCCATTGCATCGCAATGATTGTGGCACCATTCGCAAATTTACCGTCTTTCACATATTGGTAAGCTTGCTCTCGTTTCATTACCTGAACTCGAATGTCTTCACCTTCATAGTCTAACCCATGAACGCCTTTCGCTAATGAAGAATCCACTTGCCCAACAAAAACGTCTAGCTTTTCAGAGCAACCTCCTGAAGATGGGTAATACGAAGTAATTGGTAACACCTTCTTCACCTCTAAACCCGCTTCTTCTAAAGCTTCTCTTCTTGCAACATTTTCAGCAGTTTCATCGGTATCAATAATTCCCGCTACGATTTCAAGCTGCCATGGATTTTCATGTTCTAAAGCACCTACTCGAATTTGTTCTATAATCACAACTTCATCACGAATAGGATCATATGGAACCAATGCAGCCGCATGACCACGCTCGAACATTTCACGTTCGATGGGCTGACTCCAACCGCCTTCAAACAATCGATGCTTGAAGGTGTATTTTACCATTTTGAAAAAACCACGGAACAATGTCTTTTTTGAGATTATTTCGACATCTTGTGGAGTAAATTCATTTGCTGGATTGTCATTGCTTTGCATTTGATACCTCACTCAGTGGTTTTATAGTTTACTCATTGTCATCGATAACTACCAAGGATATGGCTCAACTTTTTATACAAAAGTTATAACAATAGTTAAATTCCCAAAAAATATATTGCACAAGTGGATAATTAAAGGTAAAAAAGTGCAAATTTTCGAGTAAATTACCACCAAGTTGAGTTAAACTCTTGAGAAGAAACCTTATTTATAAAGGCAGGAATAGGAAAATGAAGAAACTGCTTCCACTACTTATCAGTGCAGCAATTGGTAGCCTTAGTACATCAGCGTTTGCTGATTCACTAGCTGAAGTTTATGACCTAGCAAAGCAGAATGATCCGCAACTTCTACGTTCAGCGGCTCAACGTGACGCTGCCTTTGAAGCTGTAACTTCAAGCCGCAGTACTTTGCTTCCACAAATCAATTTAACGGCTAACTACGATATCAATCGTGGTGAGCGTAATAGTCTTGATAACGATAGTAATGTTTGGGGTGCAGCAATTGGCTTCACACAAGAACTTTACCAACGTTCTTCATGGATCACTCTAGATTCAGCAGAGAAAACAGCTCGTCAAGCCGATTCATCTTACGCGGCAACACAGCAGGCTTTAATCCTTCGAGTAGCAACGGCATACTTTGAAGTATTACGTTCTCAAGATAACTTAGAGTTTGTTCGTGCAGAAAAAGCAGCGGTAGCTCGACAGTTAGAGCAAACTAAGCAACGTTTTGAAGTTGGTCTATCTGCTATTACTGATGTGCATGATGCACAAGCTCAGTTTGATGGTGTACTTGCCGATGAAGTTCTTGCTGAAAATACGCTAGTCAATAACTATGAAGGTCTTCGTGAAATTACAGGTCAAGAGCACTCTAACCTGAACATTTTAGATACTGACCGCTTCTCAGCAAGTAAAACTGCTGAGTCTGCTACAGCGTTAGTAGAACAAGCTCAAGAGAAGAACTTAAGCTTGTTGGCTTCTCGTATTTCTCAAGACATTGCGAAAGACAACATTGCATTAGCTGACTCTGGTCACCTGCCAAGCCTAACTTTAGATGGTAGCTACTCACTTGCTGATCAATCAAGCAGTCCAAATGACTATGATCAAGACAACTTAAACCTAGGTTTAAACTTGGTAGTGCCTCTATACACGGGTGGTAATACAACATCTCTATCTAAACAAGCTGAATACAACTATGTTGCAGCAAGTGAAGACTTAGAAGCGACTTACCGCTCTGTAGTAAAAGATGTTCGTGCATTTAATAACAACATCAGCGCATCAATTGGCGCACTACGCGCTTATGAGCAGTCTGTAGTTTCAGCTCAATCGGCTCTTGAAGCGACTGAAGCTGGTTTTGATGTAGGTACTCGTACTATTGTTGACGTATTAGATTCGACTCGTCGTCTTTACGATGCAAACAAAAACCTTTCTGATGCTCGTTACAACTACATCTTAAGCGTACTTCAACTTCGTCAAGCAGTTGGTACATTAAGCGAACAAGACATTGTAGATGTAAACGCAGGTCTTAAAGCTGCAAGCTAAATTAGCTTATCGGGAGTCATTTCTCGGTAAAACCTAAAAACAAAAATGCCGCTCAATAAGCGGCATTTTTATTGCTTTTGATTAATCACCAGAAGAAAAATATTTTATATCGAGTGAGTGATTTATCAGGGGTAACGCCTTATCGCAATTGACGATTTAGCCTCTACCACCTTTGATCGCTTCTATGATTTCAGTTGTTGAACAACCGTCTTCAAAGTTTAGAACCTTCACTTCGCCACCAGCAGCAATCACTTCTTCACCACCAGCAATCTCTTCCGG
This sequence comes from Vibrio gallaecicus, assembly GCF_024347495.1. Classification (NCBI taxonomy): domain Bacteria; kingdom Pseudomonadati; phylum Pseudomonadota; class Gammaproteobacteria; order Vibrionales; family Vibrionaceae; genus Vibrio; species Vibrio gallaecicus. The sequence goes on from NZ_AP025490.1 coordinate 2,833,119, forward strand.
TTTGTAATCACCACCTTTTACTAAAATGCTTGGCAGTACTTTTGAGATCAAACGTTGAGGGGTATCTTCAGAGAATGGAACCACCCAATCAACGGCACCTAAACCCGCTAATACCGCCATACGGCGATCAGTTGGATTAATTGGACGAGTTGGACCTTTCAAACGTTTAACTGAATCATCAGTGTTCACAGCGACAATTAATCGGTCACCTAGTTCAGCAGCATGGTTCATGTAAGAAACATGGCCCGCGTGTAAGATATCAAAGCAACCATTTGTCATGACGACTTTTTCGCCTTTCGCTCGAGCGCGTTTTACCGCTTCAACAAGCGCAGACTCAGAAATCACACCGAAATCAGTATCTTGGCTTCCGTGAATAGCTTCTGCTAATTCAATGATTGATAACGTTGATGTACCTAGCTTACCAACCACAACACCTGCGGCCGCATTCGCTAATGCACATGCTTCATCTAATGCTTTACCCGCAGCAACCGAAGCTGCAAGTACTGAAATAACGGTATCACCCGCGCCAGTTACGTCATACACTTCTTTTGCTAATGTTGGCAGATGGAAAGGTTCTTGTCCTTTACGTAGCAAAGTCATGCCATGCTCACTGCGAGTGACGAGTAGCGCTTCAAAATCAAACTCTTCAATTAAAGCTAAGCCTTTTTCGATAAGTTCTTCTTCTGATTTTACTTTACCTGCAACAAGCTCAAATTCAGCCATATTTGGCGTTAATAGAGTTGCGCCACGGTAGCGCTCAAAATCGGCACCTTTAGGGTCGATGAAAACAGGAACATTAGCCGCGCGCGCTTTTTGGATAAATTGCTGAACATGCTCTAAAGCACCTTTTGCGTAATCCGATAAGATCACAGAACGAACATTAGGTAATGCCTGCTCCATACGAGAAAGCACTAGTTCTGGGTCTGTATTCTCGAACTTATCTTCAAAATCTAGACGAATTAATTGCTGACCACGGCTCATCACGCGTAATTTCGTGATCGTTGGGTAATCTTTTAATTCAACAAAGTCACATTTCACTTTCAACGAACTTAATGTGTCTTTTAAAACTTGTGCAGGTTCATCAACACCCGTTAAACCAACGATATGCGCATAGCCACCTAGCGAAGCAATATTCATTGCCACATTGGCAGCACCGCCAGGACGCTCTTCGTTATTTTCTACTTTTACAACAGGTACTGGCGCTTCAGGTGAAATGCGCCCTGTTGGACCATACCAATAGCGGTCTAGCATTACATCACCGACAATTAGAACGCCTGATTGGCTGTAGTCAGGTAGAATTGGTTTCATTGTGGATCTCCAAAAATCATATCTGGATAGAGTTTAGCACACTGATTACAGCGGCTAAACCATAGAAAAATTTGATAAAAGTGTGGTTAATCAACCATCCATTCTTGCCATGCTTGCTTCACCGCTTCCCTTTCTTGTGGGAATTTATCTATCGCGACATCGGCATCTAAGTTAAGTAAATTACGATGGTGGATTTCATCTCGTAAAGTAGTGTACGCATTCGTTAATGCTAAGCCTTGTGCTTCTTCCATAATGCCTTGCGATAACATGCTTTCAAAAACTCGGACATTGTCACACCAACGAGTTAATTTCGGTTTTTCATGGCTATAACGCAGCACTAAATATTGGGCTAAGAACTCAATATCCGTAATACCACCAGCATCTTGCTTAAGCATAAATCGGTCTGATTTCTTTCCACCTAAATGCCCACGCATTTTTTCACGCATATCTACGACATCTTTCTTGAGCTTCTCTTCATCTCGATCAAGGCACAACACTTCATGGCGAGTTTTGTTAAACGCCTCAGCAAGCTGCCCATCACCATAAATCATTCGAGCGCGAGTCAGGGCTTGGTGCTCCCAGGTCCATGCATCATTATGCTGATATTCATCAAAAGCATCCGTAGGACTAACCAGTAAACCCGAAACACCAGAAGGGCGTAGACGTGTATCGATCTCGTATAAGATCCCTGAAGCGGTTCGAGTGGAGAATATGTGAATAATTCGCTGTGCAAGTCTCAAGTAAAATTGACGACCATCAATCTCTTTTTTACCGTCAGTGTATACATTCACAGGGCAATCGTGCATGAACACAATATCAAGATCAGAGTTGTACCCTAATTCCCAACCGCCTACTTTTCCGTAACCGACTACAGCAAAACCTCGACCCTCTCGATCTTTAATATGGGTAGGCTCTCCGAATTTAGCGGCAACTTGTAGCCAAGCTTGATTGATCCCTGCTTCTACAATGGCTTCAGCTAAATAAGTTAAGTGATCACTCACTTTCATTACTGGTAGAACCCCTGCAATGTCAGCCGCAGCAATACGCAAAATACAGGTTTGCTTGAATTGACGTAGCCCTTCCATTTGCTGTTCCATATCGTCTTCTGGAATACGAGCAAGGTAATCACGCAATTCTGTTTTGTAAGACTCTAAAGGAACTGGGTTATACAGTTGCTGAGGATCGATCAACTCATCGAGCAAAATCGGGTAACGCCCAAGTTGCTCTGAAATCATTGGGCTTGCAGTACATAACCGAACCAGCTGAGTCAGTGCAGCAGGGTGCTCATCTAGCAATTCTAAATATGTTGTACGCGTAACAATACGATGCAATAAATGCAGAACTCTTGATAGACCAAACTCGGCATCCTTGGCGGTATACAAAGCTTGGAAGACTTTTGGCATTAATCGATTTAGAACTTCCCTTCCGCGTGGACCTAAGGTTTTCTTGGCAAGATCGGCTTTGAATTGAATGATTGTTTTCGCGGCTTCTGGTGGATTAGCGATTGCAATGTCATTTTCTAGTACATGTTCTATTACATCTGGCTTATGTGCCATGTCCCAGAGTTCCGAAAAATGACTCGCAATGGGGTTTGCATCTTCTTCTTCAACACCAATGAGATCTTCAAAAACAATATGCACTTTAGCCATGTGGTTTCGCGTTTCTTCGATTAAACCATCCCAATCTGAAAATTTCATTGCAACGGCTAATTGAAGCTGCTCTTGCTCACCATCAGGTAAAGTTTGAGTTTGCTTATCACCCATCGCTTGCAATAGGTTTTCAAGACGTCTTAGAAATAAATATGCCGAGCTCAAATGCTCAACTTCTTTTGATTCTAATAAGCCAAGCGTTTCGATGGCAGATAGTGTTTCGAGTAAACCACGACCTCGCAAGCTAGGTTCTCGCCCACCGCGAATAAGTTGAAATACTTGGGCAATAAATTCAATTTCTCGGATTCCACCAGGACCAAGTTTAATATTGTTCGATAAACCACGGCGACGGACTTCGCTGCTGATCATTGATTTCATACGGCGCAAAGATTGAATGGCACTAAAATCAATATAACGGCGGAATACGAACGGGCGCAGCATTTGGCGAAGCTCTTGATATTCAGGGTACATTTCACTGCCCATCACTCTGGCTTTAACCATCGCGTAGCGTTCCCAGTCACGTCCTTGTTCTTGGTAGTAATCTTCAAGCGCGGCATAGCTCATCACGAGTGGTCCACTCTCACCGAACGGTCTTAAGCGCATATCTACACGATAACAAAAGCCATCAAAGGTGTGCTGATCAAGCGCCTTAATGAGTCTTTGCCCTAATCGAGTAAAGAACTGTGCATTTGCAATACTGCGCCTCGCACCCTGCGTTTCCCCATTTTCAGGGTAGGTAAATATCAAATCAATATCCGATGAGAAATTCAGTTCACCACCACCAAGTTTTCCCATACCAATAATAAGCATGGGTTGCGGCTCACCTTCACTATTACATGGAGTGCCCCACTCTTGACAGCAGATGTCATATTGCCATTGATAGGTTTCAAAGATCATCGCTTCAGCAAGCATCGACAGATGAGATAAGCTCTCTTCTAACTTCCATGACGCTGTAAAATCTTGCCATGCAATATAAGTCATCTCTCGGTTTCGGAATTGACGTAAAACTCGTTGCCCACTCATTTCATCGCGGCATTCAGACAGTAAGCCCGCTAGTTTTGCTCGGTACTGAGCTGATCTTTCATTCCCACTAGTTGAGGCATCCAACATCGCTGGCAACTGCTGACAAAGTTCTTCATCTCGCTGTAAACAATCACCAATAAATGAACTCAAGCCTAAAACATAAGTCAGCTCATCAAGTCGCTCTGGTGACCATTGTTCAATATGTTCTTTTTGATGATCATATAAGCTCTCTAATGCGGACTGAGCATAAGGTACGAGTTGAGAAGGTAATTGCATGAGTCTTCCTTGTATTAAACCGATGACTGACTTGACCTAAACTTTGTCTATTTAGGATTACTGTGTTTTTCTTCCGAGCGAGTTTTATTTATATCAAACTCTTTGAGATTTGTATCAAACTCATCTTTGTTTGTATCAAACTTCAGCCAATAAAAAACGCCCACATCAACAATGCGGGCGTTTTAATTTATCTATTCTAAATATCGACACCTAAGAAGGCTGTGGCATTCCATTACACTTTGAATTGCTTGATTTTACCATCCAATTCTTCAGCATTTGTTTGCATGATTTCAGAGGTTTCTAGTAGCTCACCGACTACGGTTACAGACGCTTCTACTAGCTCTCTTACGTTAGTAAGGTTAACGCTCATTTCTTCAGCCACACTGCTTTGTTGACCTGCGGCCGTTGCAATTTGGAAGTTCATGTCATTTATTTGATTAACTTGCTCAACAATGCCATCAAGTTCAGAACCGGCATTGGTTACCAGCTCTACACCATCTGCAGCTTCAACTACACTTTTCTCCATTAGTTCAACAGCTGAATTCGCACTATTTTGCAAATGAGTGATCATCTCTTGAATTTCAACAGTTGCTTGTTGCGTACGTTGAGCTAGGTTACGAACTTCATCGGCTACAACCGCGAAACCACGACCAGCTTCACCCGCACGCGCAGCTTCAATAGCAGCATTCAATGCAAGTAAATTAGTTTGTTCTGAGATGCCTTGAATAGTACCAACAACGCTTCCAATAGATTCTACGCGCTCTTCTACTTGGTTCACGGCACCTGCTGACGCTGAAATATCTGTAGATAGCTCGCTCATCTTCGTCACAGTACCTTGTACAAACTTCTGCCCCGTTACGGCTTGTGCTGATGCTTGCTCGGTTAGTGCTGAAGCATTCTGAGCATGGTCTGCTACTGTTTGTACAGTAGAAGTCATTTCACTCATTGCAGTCGCAAGCTGATCAATTTCATTGAATTCTTCTTGTGCCGAGTCTTTCGTTTCAGACATACTGATAGTCATTACTTCCGTCAGCGCTGATAATTCATCTGAAGAGCTAAGCTGAGTTTTAATCATGTCATGAAGTTGAACGCGAGTTTTTTCTAACTCACGAGCAACATCACCATACTCATCTTTACAGTCCATACCAATAGGAACTGAAAGGTCTTTGCTTGCCATAACTTTAATTGCAGCGCTTAAGTACTGAGTTTGACGCAACATCACGTTAGCGGCCCCCATCAGCAGCACGATAAATACAGCAATCATAATTGCAGTTTGCCATGCCACCTGAACCAGGTAGGTTTCATAATGTTCTTGAGCAACTTGAGCGCTATTTGTGGCAGCAAGAAGCGCATCGTAGAATGTACTTGCATCCCACAATTGCTTAGCAATGATCAAAACCGTACTAAACACCATCAATACGATCATTTTCGGAACGAGACGGGTATCCGAGATAATCCTTTCCCAAGGCTTAAAGGCCAGTTTTGTCATTGTCACTTCTCCACTAAGTCTTATATATTAAAGTCTTTGCGTTAGTCGCAAGCACACTGTACAAAATTATAGTCATGCGCTATTTATTTCGAGCTTCATAAGAATGTTAAATACTACCAAAGACACAGCAAAGCCGATGAGCTTATTGTCACTTATACTCTCTTTCATAGCGTTATTTGTGATCTCTAGCTTGTTGTTTGCCCCAATCGATCATGAGACTCGACAAATACTTATCGGCCTCGACTTTATTATCTGTAGTATTTTTATCCTACAGCTCACCATTGATCTCTTTCGGGCAGATGACAAAGTCCAGTACCTAAAAGTCCACTGGATCGATTTCATAGCCAGCTTGCCGCTCATTGAACCTCTGCGTTTCGCTCGAATCTTCCAGATCTTAAGAGTGATCCTGATATTAAGATCAGGAAAACGAGTATTTAGAAACCTGCTGAATAATAAGAAAGAAACAACACTAGCTTCTATTCTTTTACTGCTCGTGATATTGCTTACCATCGGTGCTGGAAGCATTCTATTACTTGAGCACAAAGACCCAAGTGCGAACATCACCACAGGGCAAGATGCCTTATGGTGGGCATTTGTTACTATATCAACCGTGGGTTATGGGGATCATTATCCCGTCACAAGTTCGGGAAAATTGATCGCATCAATTGTAATTATTTGTGGTGTGGGTGTATTCGGTATGATCTCAGGGCTGATCACTTCACTCATCACCTCCCCCAACAGACAAGAAAACCTGCAGGCTGAGAATAATGATAAAAATATAGAACTGATCATCAAGCAGCAACAAGCGATTTTAGAACGTCTGGATCAGCTCGAAAAACAGATAAAAAAATAGGGCTTTCGCCCTATTCTTCTATCTTGAACACTGATTTTCTCGATAAATTAGTCTTGCCAGTACGGCTCAACTTCAACGCTAATCTGACGAGTTTGTTCCATTGCATGCAAGATTGATACTTCTTGCCGAGCTAACCAGCGCTCTAGCTGATCTTTCTCATCGCCTTCTAACTTCTCGATAAGTGGTGAAAGCGTCTTTAACATTAATAAATCATCAATACCCTGGATCATGTCAGCCCAAGGTAGCCTGAAGCTATTACGTTCTTCATCATCATAAAGGCTGGCAAACCCGACACCTGAGTATAAATTCCTCATTAATCGATATTGCTGCTCTATGTACGCTTGGCTAGACATTACTCTTTCTGGTGGGAAAGCTTCCATGAGCTCAGCCCAAGTTCTATCTAATTGCTTCACAGAGAACCACTCAATACCTCGAGCCATTTGCTCACGAGCTTTTTCATCTAAGAATGGTTGCCATCCTCTTGATAAGATCCAGCGACTCAAATCCAACAATAAGCCGGTGTAACGCGCAGAACTTAACAGTGTCAGTAACTCTTCACGTTCAGGCAGCTGTTGTTGCATCTCCTTCAATTCTGAAACCAAAAACTTACGTGCATCAAGCTTACGTAGTACGTGCCCTTTATCTTCAAGCAGGTCTTCAAGGTAATCGTACGTTTTTAGCCAGTTTAGTTCCTGCTCTAGCCATTTTAATTCTTGACGTAAAATAGCACTGGCTCGACGTGGAACGATGCCACCGTAAATAGTAAAAGTTTGGCGAATAAAGCTGATTGAATGACTGATTTCATGCAAAGCTTCAATCGACTGACGCTCAGTAAAAATCTGTTCATGAGTATGCCAGTGAGATAAGGCATGCTCTAAAGACTGAATAAAACACGATTCGACTGTGTCATGTTTATCGGTATTCACCAATGTCAGTTCTTTCACTTCATCCCCAGCATAGCCTTGAGCAAGGCGATAACCTTTCGCAGCTTTGCTAAGATTACCTAAGCGCATGCCGCCATTTTCACAAAACTGGCGAGACAGAGTAAATAAAGCATCGGCTTGGCCGGATTTAAGTTCAAGCTCGACTTCGCAAATAGGATCTTGTTTATCACCTGAAACTACAAAGCCCTGATCAAAAGCAACTTCGATTTGACTTCCATCAGGCATCCCCACTAACCACTGCTCACGAGTAAAGTTAGTCGAGAAAAGGGGGAATAATTCGGATTGGACCGTTTCAATATCTTTTCCTTCTGGCCAAATGTCGGCAGGATGTAAAGATAAGTCGGGTTCATTACTGTTATGCTCGGCATTATATTCAGGTCTTTGATGTAGACCAGCGACAACTCGACCCGCCGTTTTTACGGTTTGTACAAATACGTCATCAAAACGTCGAATTCGTAAGCCAGTATCATGCTTACGTAGCCAGTTATCAGGGGTGTCGAAGTAGATGTTACCTAATTCACGACAACTGTGCTGAAGGACTTTAGTTTCAGCAATTTTATTGCGCAAAGTCTCTGAAAAATCAGGAGAAACAAAAAACTTAAGCTCTATCTCGGTTTCCATAGTTATGCCTTTCTATAAAGATAAGAATAGGATATTGCCTATTTAGAATCCGGGCAAGAAAGAAATATCGCGATAATGATGATCTAAAACAGTTTTAATGAGAGATTGATTGGGTTAACATGCGCGACTTTGTAGCCATCGCTTAACATTTCACCACGAAAATGGTGTATGTTTTTTAGGTTATTATTTATTAGGTTGGATGACCATGCCAGTAAATACAATTATGGGGTTATTTGCAAAGTCCCCAATTAAGCCTTTGCAGCGTCACGTGGTTTGCGTGAATGAATGTTGTTCACATTTAGTCAATTTCTTTGAAGTTTCTTCAAAGGGTGACTGGGAAAAAGCATCTGAAATTCGAGCTCAAATTTCTCATTTAGAGAAAGAAGCAGACGTACTAAAACGTGAAATTCGCCTTAAACTTCCTCGCGGTTTGTTTATGCCAGTTGATCGCACCGATATGTTGGAGCTTTTAACTCAGCAAGACAAACTTGCAAACCTAGCGAAAGACATTGCTGGCCGTGTATATGGTCGTCAACTTGTCATTCCTGCTCCAATGCAAGAAAACTTTATTGCTTACGTTAAACGTTGCCTAGATGCAGCGAACCAAGCACAAAACGTAATCAATGAACTAGACGAGTTACTTGAAACGGGCTTTAAAGGTCGTGAAGTGACACTCGTTGCTGAAATGATTCATCAATTAGATGTAATCGAAGATGATACCGATGCAATGCAGATCGAGTTACGCCAACAATTAATGGCGATTGAAGGCGATCTAAATCCTGTCGACATCATGTTCTTATACAAAATTCTTGAATGGATTGGTGGTATTGCAGATCAAGCACAGCGTGTTGGCGCTCGTCTTGAAGTAATGCTTTCTCGATCTTAAATCATACGTTAACTATATAACGAAGAGCACTTTTTAACCAAACCACTTATGCGCTGAGTATTTCTCTCGCTGAGCGGTTTTTTGCGTCTAAATTTGTTCCGCTTGTTATCAAACAACTAGGTATTACGATGGATATCCTTGCTAATTACGGCACTGTCCTGATTATTGTTGCAGCAGCTTTCGGTTTCTTGATGGCTATTGGTATTGGTGCAAATGACGTTGCGAACGCAATGGGCACCTCAGTAGGCTCTAAAGCTTTAACCGTTAAACAAGCGATCATTATCGCAATGATCTTTGAATTCGCAGGTGCATACCTTGCGGGTGGCGAAGTAACTGACACGATCCGTAAAGGTGTTATCGAAACATCTCTATTTGCTCACCAACCTGATGTGCTTGTATATGGCATGATGTCTGCGCTATTAGCGGCAGGTACATGGCTACTTCTTGCGTCTTACATGGGCTGGCCAGTATCTACGACACACTCTATTATCGGTGCAATCATCGGTTTCGCTTGTGTATCTGTTGGTACTGAAGCGGTAGATTGGAATAGTGTTCAAGGTATTGTAGGTAGTTGGATTGTTACACCGCTTATCTCCGGCTTCTTCGCCTATGTGATATTTGTCAGTGCCCAACGATTAATTTTCGATACAGAGAACCCTCTGTTTAATGCTAAGCGTTTTGTTCCTGTATACATGTTCATTACCACGATGGTAATTGCACTTGTAACGATCAAGAAAGGTCTTAAGCACGTTGGTCTTCACCTAAGCAATACCGAAGCTTGGTTATGGTCTGCAGGTTTCTCTGGTCTAGTTATGTTAGGTGGTTACCTATACATCCAGAAAAAGTTTGCTAACCGCGAAGAAGATCATGGCTTTGCTGGCGTAGAAGGCATCTTCTCTGTACTTATGGTTATCACAGCTTGTGCGATGGCTTTTGCTCACGGTTCAAATGATGTAGCAAATGCGATTGGTCCACTTTCAGCGGTTGTATCAACTGTTGAGCACATGGGTGAAATTTCAGGTAAAACCTCAATAGCTTGGTGGATTCTTCCTCTTGGCGGTATTGGTATCGTTGTTGGTCTTGCGACTATGGGTCATAAAGTTATGGCAACTGTTGGTACTGGTATTACAGAACTAACACCAAGCCGCGGCTTTGCAGCTCAACTAGCAACAGCTTGTACTGTAGTATTAGCTTCTGGTACTGGTCTTCCAATCTCAACGACACAGACACTAGTTGGTGCTGTTCTTGGTGTAGGCTTTGCTCGAGGCATTGCAGCTCTGAACTTAGGCGTAGTTCGTAATATTGTTGCTTCATGGATTGTGACGCTACCTGCTGGTGCTCTACTAGCGGTTGTATTCTTCTACATGATTCAAGCTTTATTCATGAGCTTGTAATTTAGAATTAAGTCAGAGACATGTGAGTCAAGATATTCGTATGTAAATACAATGTCATTATTGACTCAAACGCACAGAAAGGGAGGCTTAGCCTCCCTTCTTTGTTGCACGAGCCAAAAAAACTAAATACTATTTGATAATTAAGGCTGACTCTCGCCTACCCCAAATTAGAATTGTTAAGGGAATTACTGTGAAAAAACTGATTTGCATGGTTTTATTTACAATGCTTGCTGCTCCTGCAGCATTCGCTCAAGATCGTTATATCGCTGACAAACTTTTTACTTACATGCACTCTGGTCCAAACAATACTTATCGAATTATCGGTAGTGTTGATGCTGGTGAGAAAATTAAACTACTGCAAGCGAACAAACAAACTGGATACAGCGAGGTTCTTGATAACCGCGGTCGTAAAGGTTGGGTTGAAAGTAAATTTGTTAGCCGTCAAGAAAGCATGGCATTACGCTTACCAAAAGTTGAAAAAGAACTCGCGGACGTAAAAGCAAAACTAGCTAATGCACGTCAAAGTGCTGATAGCGAAAAAGCTGGCTTAGCTAGCTCTCTTGATTCGCGTAACAAACAAATTTCAGAGCTTGAACAGAACTATAGTGAGATTAGCCAGCAGCTAACTTCATCTCAAACTGAGAATCGCGAATTACGTGCGAAAATTGATACTCAAAAAGACGACTTACTACTTAAATACTTCATGTATGGCGGTGGCGTTGCAGGTATTGGTCTTCTATTTGGTTTGTTGCTACCGCATATTATCCCACGCCGTAAGAAGTCACCAAACGGTTGGTCTTAAACGCTTACTCCTTCTTTAGCTACTTAGAGTATGCGTGAGTAGCTAAATTTCTGATGAGTTAATCAAGTAACAGACACCAAAAAGGGGCACATTGATATGTGCCCCTTTTATAATTATAACCGACCAATAATCGACATAAGCTATAGCCTTTAGCTGCCTCCTTAAACTGAAGTTTACCCCTGCCACTCATATAAGGCTGGAACTTCAATAAGCTCTTGCTGATATTTTATAATTATCGATTGAGGCTTGATTTCGATTAATTGCACGCCATTGGCAATCCAATCACCCACATACCGGTCTTTACCATTTACCTTCACCCAGCGTTTTGTCTGGTCACTAGAGTACATATGCGTTTGCAGGTTTAATTTAGGTAAAGAACCAGAAAAAAGGTGAGTATTTGATTCAAAGTCAATTGCACCACTTTCTGCATTCCCGCGATCATCACTACTACCTGAATCACGATTATTCGTTGAGTCTTGTAATATAGATTCAATAGTCAGAGCTAGTTCTGGGGAGAACTCAGTTAAATCGATATCACCTAAATCCAGCTCAGGTTCATTTGGCTCAATCAGTCTTGGATTAGACCGTTCAAACTCTGACTTCTGATCGATTTCTGATGCACCTAAAGGCTCTGCTTGTGCGATTAAATGAGAGCTTTCCTGTAAACCTGTTTCATCTTCTTTAGAAGCAACTCGAGAAACAATACGCGTTTCTGAGTATTCGATTTGACGAATCAATGGCTTCAAATCCTGAGCTAACATTGCAGGACGAACAGAGAATAAAGAATCCCCTTCAGGTTCAACCCTAACTTGTTGAAGCTCACGACTCTCCATCTCCATAACTGGAGCTTTATCTTCTTGCCATTGATAATACAGAGCACCAATAACCAATACAGAGGGCACGACCAATAGTGAACACAGCAAAAGCTTTGAAGTACTTTTAGTTTTATTGAGGTGGGTTGGCGAAGCCTGAAATTGATCCACAGGTTCTCCGGCCGAATGGAAAGTAGATTGCTGAAGCCCTGGCTTTCTTAATTCTGATTGCTTTAACGCATCCATAATCTGAGACATTATTTTTGTTCTCCAGAGTTAATGAGAAGCGCAGGGGCATCTAATTGAGTCAATTTTTGTAACCGAGCTAAAGTGCGACTACCTGCAATTCCATCAACTGTCATACCTTGCCAATTCTGAAAAGCTGCGACTTTAGATTTTAATTCCTCATCAAACACATCACTACCCGACACCTCTTCTCCAAGAGCCTCAGAAAGCAATAAGTCCAGCATGGTAACAGCTTCACCTTGATAGCCATATTTTAAGGTTTGCCTTAAAGGCTGTTTCCAAATAGCGACATAATCCCCACTCCACAACTCATTTAGAGCATCTATTGGAAGTTGTATCAGTTGTTCTCGAATGAGTAACTCAACTGAGTCTGATGAGACACTATAAAGCACACCAAATAATGGTACTTGGTTCAACTCAAGGTTTAGTACAACAGGAACATTCTCATTGATTAGCTCACTTAACGTTGCTTTTTGCTGGCGACAAATAAACTCACTCTGTGGCTCACTCAAACAAAGCCCATCTCGTACTGAAGATTTATATCCCCATAGTCCATATAGGCTCTGTATCGCTATAGAACGCTGCTTGCCAGCTTCTAATGCTTCTTTAATATCATTAGGTATGTCACTTTCTTCTTTTACCGCTATTACAGATTTAACAGCAATTTCAGGCTCATTTGCCATTTCTAGCTGACTAAAAGTAAGCCTTTCAAAGTACTGGGGGCTGTAAATATAGGCTCCATAAGCCATTCCTAAACCACATAACGTTGCAGCTATGTATTTCATCCACTTAGGACGTTGGTATGTGCGATTTACTTGTGGAGAGTGATAAACTTCCGCTTGAAATGACATGACCTGCTGGCAAGCTCGTTGAACCGTATTACTAGGAATAGATCGACTTCGACCCGGTGAAGCTTCACCCGCATGAAAGCTCAGCTGTAATGCTTTATCACAAACTAAATTAATCAAGCGCGGGATACCATGAGTATGCTGAGCGATTGACTTAATTGATGCATTCATGAAAAGCATGTCGCTGCCCCCCGCCATTTCGAGACGAAAAGCGATATATTTCCCGGTCTCTTCCACATTGAGAGGTAGTAAATGATAACGACCAGTAATTCGTTGGGCTAATTGGCGCAGCTGAGTGGTTTGTAAATGCTGTTGCAGCTCAGGCTGACCAACCAGCAGAACCTTTAACAGTTTTCGATGATCCGTTTCTAGATTGGTCAGCAGGCGTAACTGTTCTAGCACATCAGCAGCAAGGTGCTGAGCTTCATCAATAACAAGGAGGGTCTGAATATCTTGAGCATGATTATCTAACAAAAAATGGTGTATAGCCTGACTCAGCTGTTTCAGTGATGCTTGCTCTGGGTACGACACTTCAAATTCATCACAAATAGCTTCTAATAAATCAGTGTTAGAAAAAGTCGGGTTTAAAATAAGCCCTGCACAAGTATCTTCATCTAGCCCTGTTAGCATTGCTTTTGCTACGGTCGTCTTACCGGTACCTACTTCTCCAGTAAGCATTGCAAAGCCCCCACCTTCTCCTAAACCTGCCTGTAAGTTCTGCATCGCCTCTTGATGGCGTTGACTAAGAAACAGATAGCGAGAATTTGGTACAATCGAAAATGGCATCTCTACGAAGCCAAAATATTCCTTATACATGTGCAGCCCTATTATTACGATTATGGCAAAGTACCACTGCGCACGATAAAGTCCAGTAGTGATAAAAATTTCGAGGTGTTAGCTTGCAAATTACAGACAACCTGCAAAAAAATAAGCCATTACAGAGATATCTAGTAGGTGGTGCGGTTCGCGATAAACTTCTGAGTATTAAGTGCGAAGATCAAGATTGGGTTGTAGTAGGCAGCACACCAAAAGAAATGAAATCCTTAGGGTTCATTGCCGTTGGAAAAGACTTTCCAGTATTTTTGCACCCAACGACCAAGCAAGAACATGCACTTGCTCGGACTGAGCGAAAATCTGGCACTGGTTACACAGGGTTTGAATGCCACTTTGCCCCTGACGTTAGTTTAGAAGAAGATCTCATGCGCAGAGACTTAACGATCAATGCAATGGCTCAAGATGAAAATGAAACCATCTATGACCCTTATAATGGACAACAAGACCTAAAAGATAAAATTCTAAGGCACGTATCTCACGCATTTACAGAAGACCCTCTACGAGTATTACGCGTCGCTCGATTTGCCGCTAAGTTACATCACCTAGGCTTTAGTGTTGCTGAAGACACCCTATTACTCATGAGAGCGATTGCTGAGTCAGGTGAGCTTGCTTATTTAACGCCTGAGCGTGTATGGCAAGAATGGCACAAATCACTAAGCTCTCATCACCCAGAAATTTTTATATCCATTTTAAGAGAGTGCGGCGCTCTTAAAATTGTCTTACCTGAGTTAGATGCATTATTTGGGGTTCCTCAACCAGAAAAATGGCACCCAGAAATTGATACTGGCATTCATACATTAATGGTAGCTCAGCAAGCCGCAGTACTAAGTTCAGCATTGCCGGTAAGGTTTGCAGCCCAGGTTCACGATCTAGGTAAAGGTATCACTCCTGAATCAGAATGGCCTAGCCACAAAATGCACTGCCACACTGGGCTAAAAATCATTAAACAACTTTGCGAACGAATTCGTATACCAAACGAATTCAAAGAGCTTGCTTTGCTTGTTTGCGAGCAGCACTCAAATATCCACCGAGCGAGCGAGTTAAAAGCATCAACTTTTCTTAAAGTACTCAATAAATTCGATGTCTGGAGAAAACCAGAAAGGCTGAACGACATCCTACTATGCTGCCAAGCAGATCATGCTGGAAGAAAGGGGTTAGAGAAAGAACCTTACCCTCAAAAAAAACGTTTTGAAACTGCTTACCAAGCCGCTTTAACCGTTCAAGTGAAGAACATCATAGATGACGGCTTTAAAGGTAAAGATATCCGAACAGAGCAAGAAAGGCGCCGTATTGAAGCGATCCAATTAACTTTATAAAAAGGTCATAAACTGCAGTAGGCACTACCCCGTTCAATGTTTGGGTAATGAAACCTAACATTACAGTTCATTTGAAAATAGAGAGAATCAGGCATAATTAAGAACTAAGCTAGATCTTAAAGATGCCACTACTCTTTAAAATAAAAGTAATACATTTTCATAGGTGCTTTATTATATCTCCAGACATTTTCACTAAGTTAATCGCAAGTATTGAATTATTTGGGTCATGCTGACTAACGCTTTTCTATACAAAATGAATAAAAACACCCCATTAAGTATAGAAAAACATCAAACGATACTTTTTTTGCAATTTAAAGTTGACCAGAAAGCCGAAAACGCGTTTAATACACCTCGTCGCCCGGATAGCTCAGTCGGTAGAGCAGAGGATTGAAAATCCTCGTGTCGGTGGTTCGATTCCGCCTCCGGGCACCACAATTTATTTGTTGGTGTCTTAGACAACAACAGTAAAGCACAAAGAGATATTATGTGCCGACTTAGCTCAGTAGGTAGAGCAACTGACTTGTAATCAGTAGGTCACCAGTTCGACTCCGGTAGTCGGCACCACTTCTTTAAAGCTTTAAGAATAATTCCCCTTTAGTTCAGTTGGTAGAACGGCGGACTGTTAATCCGTATGTCGCAAGTTCAAGTCTTGCAAGGGGAGCCAAGTTCATCATTAAGCATTAGCTTTTTGATATATGATGCCGACTTAGCTCAGTAGGTAGAGCAACTGACTTGTAATCAGTAGGTCACCAGTTCGATTCCGGTAGTCGGCACCATTCTCTTGATTAGAGATTAAACCATCAATTCCCCTTTAGTTCAGTTGGTAGAACGGCGGACTGTTAATCCGTATGTCGCAAGTTCAAGTCTTGCAAGGGGAGCCAATTAAAAAAGGCCGCATCATTGATGCGGCCTTTTTGCATTTCGAAACCCAAATTTATATATCCATATCTCCGCACCCCAACAAATTTAGAGATAAGTACATATCTATTCTTTACAGCAATCAGAGCTAACAAACAAAACTTATTCATACTCTAGACATAACAAGACGCCATTAATACCTCTAATAACGATCGATTAATTTACGAAGGATTAGGTAATAGAATCTTTCAATAGGAGCCTCAGAAGGCTATACGTTGTCTATTTTTATAGTAGTGATCTATATTGACTCTTCAGCTGACTACTCACAAAACAAAAAATATCATGACATTAAAAAATAACAGTTATGACTCAAGAGCTACAGTAGCTCGATATATACGGTTAACTAAAAATAGGTAGTGATGAAATTGATGAAAAGATCCAATAAGAACAGGAGTGGTAGTACTAACCTATTCGACTAGTTATGTTTGATGAATAATCAAATTGCTCACAACTTATTTGGAATAAAATCACCCAAGCCCTGCTCTATCAAGTGAGCAAGCCGCTAATTTATTTTAGATTAAAGGCTGTTATATCTATTCCTGGGATGAATAAGATCTCTCAAAGTTTCAGATTGAAGCACTAGCGAAACTTACAGCCTTCTTTTTCATATAGGTAAAATCATTCACATTTCATACTATCAAATCAAAGCTACTTCCACCTAAAAGCACATTCTCACTTAACCACTCACCAAGCACTACACGTGGTAGGCTCTACACTATTGTAAAAGCGTAATTAGAAGTACTTAAGGAGCATCGTAGAGTGAAGTGGTGTGATACATCAAAAAAGCTTATACAGTCAAACCATAAGATTCTGCAGTACTTCTAACCTTCAAGAAGTTGAGCTTATTAACTGGTACAGGATCGAGAATTAAATGAAGAAAACATGCTTTGATGCCTAGACTTGGTTTAACCTGTTTAAAAGTACAAGCAAGCTTAAGCCTTTAAGAAACGATTAATCAAGAAGTTTATAACTAGAAATGAAGGTAAAGCACTACCGAAAATGGCTCCCAAGCGAGTACTAAAGCAATGAGAACCTATAGAGAGATAACCTAGACATAAAAAAAGCCCTGCTATTTCTAGCAGGGCTTTTAATAAGTGGCGGAGTGGACGGGACTCGAACCCGCGACCCCCGGCGTGACAGGCCGGTATTCTAACCAACTGAACTACCACTCCGCAGTGTCTATTCAGCTTAAAGCAATTTGAGCCTGACGATGTCCTACTCTCACATGGGGAAGCCCCACACTACCATCGGCGCTATTGTGTTTCACTTCTGAGTTCGGCATGGAATCAGGTGGGTCCACAATGCTATGGTCGTCAAACAAATTCTGTTGTTAATTTTAATAATAAAATCAACTAAATTGTGGTGCTGATACCCAGACTCGAACTGGGGACCTCACCCTTACCAAGGGTGCGCTCTACCGGGCTGAGCTATATCAGCAAATCAAAGAACCGTTTAAAACGATTCTTAAAATTTAAAGCCTGGCGATGTCCTACTCTCACATGGGGAAGCCCCACACTACCATCGGCGCTATTGTGTTTCACTTCTGAGTTCGGCATGGAGTCAGGTGGGTCCACAATGCTATGGTCGCCAAGCAAATTTTGCTTTTACTTCCAGTTTTAAAAACTGAAGGCAAAATAATCTGGAAAGCTGTTTTTGTTCTCTTCAAACTCATTCAAGGTCTGGTATTTCTATGAGTCCACAAAACCCCTTGGGTGTTGTATGGTTAAGCCTCACGGGCAATTAGTACAGGTTAGCTCAATGCCTCGCAGCACTTACACACCCTGCCTATCAACGTCGTAGTCTACGACAACCCTTAAGGACGCTTAAAGCGTCAGGGAAAACTCATCTCAAGGCTCGCTTCGCGCTTAGATGCTTTCAGCGCTTATCGATTCCGAACTTAGCTACCGGGCAATGCCATTGGCATGACAACCCGAACACCAGAGGTTCGTCCACTCCGGTCCTCTCGTACTAGGAGCAGCCCCTTTCAATTTTCCAACGCCCACGGCAGATAGGGACCGAACTGTCTCACGACGTTCTAAACCCAGCTCGCGTACCACTTTAAATGGCGAACAGCCATACCCTTGGGACCGACTTCAGCCCCAGGATGTGATGAGCCGACATCGAGGTGCCAAACACCGCCGTCGATATGAACTCTTGGGCGGTATCAGCCTGTTATCCCCGGAGTACCTTTTATCCGTTGAGCGATGGCCCTTCCATTCAGAACCACCGGATCACTATGACCTGCTTTCGCACCTGCTCGAATTGTCATTCTCGCAGTCAAGCGGGCTTATGCCATTGCACTAACCACACGATGTCCAACCGTGTTTAGCCCACCTTCGTGCTCCTCCGTTACTCTTTGGGAGGAGACCGCCCCAGTCAAACTACCCACCAGGCACTGTCCGTAATCCCGATTCAGGGACCGACGTTAGAACATCAAGCATACAAGGGTGGTATTTCAAGGACGACTCCATCACATCTAGCGACGCAATTTCATAGTCTCCCACCTATCCTACACATGTAGGGTCAATGTTCAGTGCCAAGCTGTAGTAAAGGTTCACGGGGTCTTTCCGTCTAGCCGCGGGTACACTGCATCTTCACAGCGATTTCAATTTCACTGAGTCTCGGGTGGAGACAGCGTGGCCATCATTACGCCATTCGTGCAGGTCGGAACTTACCCGACAAGGAATTTCGCTACCTTAGGACCGTTATAGTTACGGCCGCCGTTTACCGGGGCTTCGATCAAGAGCTTCGACCGAAGTCTAACCCCATCAATTAACCTTCCGGCACCGGGCAGGCGTCACACCGTATACGTCATCTTACGATTTTGCACAGTGCTGTGTTTTTAATAAACAGTTGCAGCCACCTGGTATCTGCGACTCTCGTCTGCTCCATCCGCAAGGGACTTCACTGATAAGAGCGTACCTTCTCCCGAAGTTACGGTACCATTTTGCCTAGTTCCTTCACCCGAGTTCTCTCAAGCGCCTTGGTATTCTCTACCCGACCACCTGTGTCGGTTTGGGGTACGATTTCTTATAATCTGAAGCTTAGAGGCTTTTCCTGGAAGTATGGCATCAATGACTTCACTACCGTAGTAGCTCGACATCGTATCTCAGCGTTAATGAAAGTCCGGATTTACCTAAACTTTCCGCCTACGTACTTGGACCTGGACAACCGTCGCCAGGCTCACCTAGCCTTCTCCGTCCCCCCATCGCAATTATAAGAAGTACAGGAATATTAACCTGTTTCCCATCGACTACGCCTTTCGGCCTCGCCTTAGGAGTCGACTTACCCTGCCCCGATTAACGTTGGACAGGAACCCTTGGTCTTCCGGCGAGGGAGTTTTTCACTCCCTTTATCGTTACTCATGTCAGCATTCGCACTTCTGATACCTCCAGCAGCCCTTACAGACCACCTTCAACGGCTTACAGAACGCTCCCCTACCCCACATACCCTAAGGTACGTAGCCGCAGCTTCGGTGTATAGCTTAGCCCCGTTACATCTTCCGCGCAGGCCGACTCGACCAGTGAGCTATTACGCTTTCTTTAAATGATGGCTGCTTCTAAGCCAACATCCTGGCTGTCTGAGCCTTCCCACATCGTTTCCCACTTAGCTATACTTTGGGACCTTAGCTGGCGGTCTGGGTTGTTTCCCTCTCCACGACGGACGTTAGCACCCGCCGTGTGTCTCCCGGATAGTACTTACTGGTATTCGGAGTTTGCAAAGGGTTGGTAAGTCGGGATGACCCCCTAGCCTTAACAGTGCTCTACCCCCAGTAGTATTCGTCCGAGGCGCTACCTAAATAGCTTTCGGGGAGAACCAGCTATCTCCAGGTTTGATTGGCCTTTCACCCCTAGCCACAAGTCATCCGCTAATTTTTCAACATTAGTCGGTTCGGTCCTCCAGTTGATGTTACTCAACCTTCAACCTGCCCATGGCTAGATCACCTGGTTTCGGGTCTAATCCTAGCAACTGTACGCCCAGTTAAGACTCGGTTTCCCTACGGCTCCCCTAAACGGTTAACCTTGCTACTAAAATTAAGTCGCTGACCCATTATACAAAAGGTACGCAGTCACACCACGAAGGTGCTCCTACTGCTTGTACGTACACGGTTTCAGGTTCTATTTCACTCCCCTCACAGGGGTTCTTTTCGCCTTTCCCTCACGGTACTGGTTCACTATCGGTCAGTCAGTAGTATTTAGCCTTGGAGGATGGTCCCCCCATATTCAGACAGGATATCACGTGTCCCGCCCTACTCGATTTCACTGATTATGATGCGTCGGTTACGGGGCTATCACCCTTTGTTGCGACACTTTCCAGAGTCTTCACCTGCATCATTAAAAGCTTAAGGGCTAATCCAATTTCGCTCGCCGCTACTTTCGGAATCTCGGTTGATTTCTCTTCCTCGGGGTACTTAGATGTTTCAGTTCCCCCGGTTTGCCTCCTGTTGCTATGTATTCACAACAGGATACTTACTTATGTAAGTGGGTTTCCCCATTCAGGAATCCCAGACTCAAAAGGTTATTACTACCTAATCTGGGCTTATCGCAAGTTATTACGCCTTTCATCGCCTCTGACTGCCAAGGCATCCACCGTGTACGCTTAGTCACTTAACCATACAACCCGAAAGGGTCTTGTGTATGGCAACTAACCAAGGTTTTGGTTGTCATCAAGAAGGGTTAATTCTTGATAACTGTTTGCCGGACTCAATTGTGAATCAAACTAGGTTTGATTCGAATACAAGACACTTGAATGTGTTTGTTGTGTTTATCTAGTTAAAGATAAACATTGAGAACTTTTAAATTTGATTGAATTACTCGTAAGTAATCAATCAGTCAGCTTTCCAAATTGTTAAAGAGCTTGATTCAATAAATTGAACCATTTTTAAAAACACTTAAGTAAATGTGCTTAAAGATGGTGGAGCTATGCGGGATCGAACCGCAGACCTCCTGCGTGCAAGGCAGGCGCTCTCCCAGCTGAGCTATAGCCCCATCTGTGTTGCAATCGATATTGGTGGGTCTGAGTGGACTTGAACCACCGACCTCCCGCTTATCAGGCGAGCGCTCTAACCAGCTGAGCTACAGACCCAATATCGTCTCTTTTACTTTTTAAACCTAATCAATCTGTGTGGGTACTCATCAACGATATCTTCGTATAAGGAGGTGATCCAGCCCCAGGTTCCCCTAGGGCTACCTTGTTACGACTTCACCCCAGTCATGAACCACAAAGTGGTGAGCGTCCTCCCCGAAAGGTTAAACTACCCACTTCTTTTGCAGCCCACTCCCATGGTGTGACGGGCGGTGTGTACAAGGCCCGGGAACGTATTCACCGTGACATTCTGATTCACGATTACTAGCGATTCCGACTTCATGGAGTCGAGTTGCAGACTCCAATCCGGACTACGACGCACTTTTTGGGATTCGCTCACTATCGCTAGCTTGCTGCCCTCTGTATGCGCCATTGTAGCACGTGTGTAGCCCTACTCGTAAGGGCCATGATGACTTGACGTCGTCCCCACCTTCCTCCGGTTTATCACCGGCAGTCTCCCTGGAGTTCCCGACATTACTCGCTGGCAAACAAGGATAAGGGTTGCGCTCGTTGCGGGACTTAACCCAACATTTCACAACACGAGCTGACGACAGCCATGCAGCACCTGTCTCAGAGCTCCCGAAGGCACACCTGCGTCTCCGCTGGCTTCTCTGGATGTCAAGAGTAGGTAAGGTTCTTCGCGTTGCATCGAATTAAACCACATGCTCCACCGCTTGTGCGGGCCCCCGTCAATTCATTTGAGTTTTAATCTTGCGACCGTACTCCCCAGGCGGTCTACTTAACGCGTTAGCTCCGAAAGCCACGGCTCAAGGCCACAACCTCCAAGTAGACATCGTTTACGGCGTGGACTACCAGGGTATCTAATCCTGTTTGCTCCCCACGCTTTCGCATCTGAGTGTCAGTATCTGTCCAGGGGGCCGCCTTCGCCACTGGTATTCCTTCAGATCTCTACGCATTTCACCGCTACACCTGAAATTCTACCCCCCTCTACAGTACTCTAGTTCACCAGTTTCAAATGCAGTTCCGAGGTTGAGCCCCGGGCTTTCACATCTGACTTAATGAACCACCTGCATGCGCTTTACGCCCAGTAATTCCGATTAACGCTCGCACCCTCCGTATTACCGCGGCTGCTGGCACGGAGTTAGCCGGTGCTTCTTCTGTTGCTAACGTCAAGAGATAAGCGTATTAAGCTTACCCCCTTCCTCACAACTGAAAGTACTTTACAACCCGAAGGCCTTCTTCATACACGCGGCATGGCTGCATCAGGCTTTCGCCCATTGTGCAATATTCCCCACTGCTGCCTCCCGTAGGAGTCTGGACCGTGTCTCAGTTCCAGTGTGGCTGATCATCCTCTCAGACCAGCTAGGGATCGTCGCCTTGGTGAGCCATTACCTCACCAACTAGCTAATCCCACCTAGGCGTATCCGGTAGCACAAGGCCCGAAGGTCCCCTGCTTTGCTCCGTAGAGATTATGCGGTATTAGCCATCGTTTCCAATGGTTATCCCCCTCTACCGGGCAACTTCCTAGGCATTACTCACCCGTCCGCCGCTCGACGCCCAACAAATCATCCGAAGAGTCAATGTTGTCGTTTCCGCTCGACTTGCATGTGTTAGGCCTGCCGCCAGCGTTCAATCTGAGCCATGATCAAACTCTTCAATTTAAGATTTTGTCGGCTCAATGAATACTGACTTCAAAACTAATATTTACCGAAGTAAACATGTAATTCTAAAGCTATTACCATTCCAACAGAATGGTAATGAATTGACTGTGCCAAAATTAAGTAAACTTAATTTTGTATTGGTCACTCAGTTCATTGAAACCAAATTGATTTCCGAAGAAATCTTGCTTTGCTATTGCAAAACAAATTTTGATATTCATCAACGAGTGCCCACACAGATTGATAGGTTTAAATTGTTAAAGAGCTTTGCTTTCAGTGCCTTAGCACTTAAGCAGGACGCGTATAATACGCTTTCTACTTTGAAAGTCAACATAAAATACTAAGAAAACTTAGAACTCTATGGTGACTTGTCTAGAAACTAGACAAAGTCGAAATTAAAGCCTGGCGATGTCCTACTCTCACATGGGGAAGCCCCACACTACCATCGGCGCTATTGTGTTTCACTTCTGAGTTCGGCATGGAGTCAGGTGGGTCCACAATGCTATGGTCGCCAAGCAAATTTTGCTTTTACTTTCAGTTTAAAAACTGAAGGCAAAATAATCTGGAAAGCTGTTTTTGTTCTCTTCAAACTCATTCAAGGTCTGGTATTTCTATGAGTCCACAAAACCCCTTGGGTGTTGTATGGTTAAGCCTCACGGGCAATTAGTACAGGTTAGCTCAATGCCTCGCAGCACTTACACACCCTGCCTATCAACGTCGTAGTCTACGACAACCCTTAAGGACGCTTAAAGCGTCAGGGAAAACTCATCTCAAGGCTCGCTTCGCGCTTAGATGCTTTCAGCGCTTATCGATTCCGAACTTAGCTACCGGGCAATGCCATTGGCATGACAACCCGAACACCAGAGGTTCGTCCACTCCGGTCCTCTCGTACTAGGAGCAGCCCCTTTCAATTTTCCAACGCCCACGGCAGATAGGGACCGAACTGTCTCACGACGTTCTAAACCCAGCTCGCGTACCACTTTAAATGGCGAACAGCCATACCCTTGGGACCGACTTCAGCCCCAGGATGTGATGAGCCGACATCGAGGTGCCAAACACCGCCGTCGATATGAACTCTTGGGCGGTATCAGCCTGTTATCCCCGGAGTACCTTTTATCCGTTGAGCGATGGCCCTTCCATTCAGAACCACCGGATCACTATGACCTGCTTTCGCACCTGCTCGAATTGTCATTCTCGCAGTCAAGCGGGCTTATGCCATTGCACTAACCACACGATGTCCAACCGTGTTTAGCCCACCTTCGTGCTCCTCCGTTACTCTTTGGGAGGAGACCGCCCCAGTCAAACTACCCACCAGGCACTGTCCGTAATCCCGATTCAGGGACCGACGTTAGAACATCAAGCATACAAGGGTGGTATTTCAAGGACGACTCCATCACATCTAGCGACGCAATTTCATAGTCTCCCACCTATCCTACACATGTAGGGTCAATGTTCAGTGCCAAGCTGTAGTAAAGGTTCACGGGGTCTTTCCGTCTAGCCGCGGGTACACTGCATCTTCACAGCGATTTCAATTTCACTGAGTCTCGGGTGGAGACAGCGTGGCCATCATTACGCCATTCGTGCAGGTCGGAACTTACCCGACAAGGAATTTCGCTACCTTAGGACCGTTATAGTTACGGCCGCCGTTTACCGGGGCTTCGATCAAGAGCTTCGACCGAAGTCTAACCCCATCAATTAACCTTCCGGCACCGGGCAGGCGTCACACCGTATACGTCATCTTACGATTTTGCACAGTGCTGTGTTTTTAATAAACAGTTGCAGCCACCTGGTATCTGCGACTCTCGTCTGCTCCATCCGCAAGGGACTTCACTGATAAGAGCGTACCTTCTCCCGAAGTTACGGTACCATTTTGCCTAGTTCCTTCACCCGAGTTCTCTCAAGCGCCTTGGTATTCTCTACCCGACCACCTGTGTCGGTTTGGGGTACGATTTCTTATAATCTGAAGCTTAGAGGCTTTTCCTGGAAGTATGGCATCAATGACTTCACTACCGTAGTAGCTCGACATCGTATCTCAGCGTTAATGAAAGTCCGGATTTACCTAAACTTTCCGCCTACGTACTTGGACCTGGACAACCGTCGCCAGGCTCACCTAGCCTTCTCCGTCCCCCCATCGCAATTATAAGAAGTACAGGAATATTAACCTGTTTCCCATCGACTACGCCTTTCGGCCTCGCCTTAGGAGTCGACTTACCCTGCCCCGATTAACGTTGGACAGGAACCCTTGGTCTTCCGGCGAGGGAGTTTTTCACTCCCTTTATCGTTACTCATGTCAGCATTCGCACTTCTGATACCTCCAGCAGCCCTTACAGACCACCTTCAACGGCTTACAGAACGCTCCCCTACCCCACATACCCTAAGGTACGTAGCCGCAGCTTCGGTGTATAGCTTAGCCCCGTTACATCTTCCGCGCAGGCCGACTCGACCAGTGAGCTATTACGCTTTCTTTAAATGATGGCTGCTTCTAAGCCAACATCCTGGCTGTCTGAGCCTTCCCACATCGTTTCCCACTTAGCTATACTTTGGGACCTTAGCTGGCGGTCTGGGTTGTTTCCCTCTCCACGACGGACGTTAGCACCCGCCGTGTGTCTCCCGGATAGTACTTACTGGTATTCGGAGTTTGCAAAGGGTTGGTAAGTCGGGATGACCCCCTAGCCTTAACAGTGCTCTACCCCCAGTAGTATTCGTCCGAGGCGCTACCTAAATAGCTTTCGGGGAGAACCAGCTATCTCCAGGTTTGATTGGCCTTTCACCCCTAGCCACAAGTCATCCGCTAATTTTTCAACATTAGTCGGTTCGGTCCTCCAGTTGATGTTACTCAACCTTCAACCTGCCCATGGCTAGATCACCTGGTTTCGGGTCTAATCCTAGCAACTGTACGCCCAGTTAAGACTCGGTTTCCCTACGGCTCCCCTAAACGGTTAACCTTGCTACTAAAATTAAGTCGCTGACCCATTATACAAAAGGTACGCAGTCACACCACGAAGGTGCTCCTACTGCTTGTACGTACACGGTTTCAGGTTCTATTTCACTCCCCTCACAGGGGTTCTTTTCGCCTTTCCCTCACGGTACTGGTTCACTATCGGTCAGTCAGTAGTATTTAGCCTTGGAGGATGGTCCCCCCATATTCAGACAGGATATCACGTGTCCCGCCCTACTCGATTTCACTGATTATGATGCGTCGGTTACGGGGCTATCACCCTTTGTTGCGACACTTTCCAGAGTCTTCACCTGCATCATTAAAAGCTTAAGGGCTAATCCAATTTCGCTCGCCGCTACTTTCGGAATCTCGGTTGATTTCTCTTCCTCGGGGTACTTAGATGTTTCAGTTCCCCCGGTTTGCCTCCTGTTGCTATGTATTCACAACAGGATACTTACTTATGTAAGTGGGTTTCCCCATTCAGGAATCCCAGACTCAAAAGGTTATTACTACCTAATCTGGGCTTATCGCAAGTTATTACGCCTTTCATCGCCTCTGACTGCCAAGGCATCCACCGTGTACGCTTAGTCACTTAACCATACAACCCGAAAGGGTCTTAGTGTATGGCAACTAACCAAGGTTTTGGTTGTCATCAAGAAGGGTTAATTCTTGATAACTGTTTGCCGGACTCAATTGTGAATCAAACTAGGTTTGATTCGAATACAAGACACTTGAATGTGTTTGTTGTGTTTATCTAATGAAAGATAAACATTGAGAACTTTTAAATTTGATTGAATTACTCGTAAGTAATCAATCAGTCAGCTTTCCAAATTGTTAAAGAGCATAAAGCAAAAAGCTTTAATCAATAACTCGCGTTATTAATTAAAGCTCTGGCTTTAACTAAATCTAAACCATCAATCTGTGTGGGTACTCATCAACGATATCTTCGTATAAGGAGGTGATCCAGCCCCAGGTTCCCCTAGGGCTACCTTGTTACGACTTCACCCCAGTCATGAACCACAAAGTGGTGAGCGTCCTCCCCGAAAGGTTAAACTACCCACTTCTTTTGCAGCCCACTCCCATGGTGTGACGGGCGGTGTGTACAAGGCCCGGGAACGTATTCACCGTGACATTCTGATTCACGATTACTAGCGATTCCGACTTCATGGAGTCGAGTTGCAGACTCCAATCCGGACTACGACGCACTTTTTGGGATTCGCTCACTATCGCTAGCTTGCTGCCCTCTGTATGCGCCATTGTAGCACGTGTGTAGCCCTACTCGTAAGGGCCATGATGACTTGACGTCGTCCCCACCTTCCTCCGGTTTATCACCGGCAGTCTCCCTGGAGTTCCCGACATTACTCGCTGGCAAACAAGGATAAGGGTTGCGCTCGTTGCGGGACTTAACCCAACATTTCACAACACGAGCTGACGACAGCCATGCAGCACCTGTCTCAGAGCTCCCGAAGGCACACCTGCGTCTCCGCTGGCTTCTCTGGATGTCAAGAGTAGGTAAGGTTCTTCGCGTTGCATCGAATTAAACCACATGCTCCACCGCTTGTGCGGGCCCCCGTCAATTCATTTGAGTTTTAATCTTGCGACCGTACTCCCCAGGCGGTCTACTTAACGCGTTAGCTCCGAAAGCCACGGCTCAAGGCCACAACCTCCAAGTAGACATCGTTTACGGCGTGGACTACCAGGGTATCTAATCCTGTTTGCTCCCCACGCTTTCGCATCTGAGTGTCAGTATCTGTCCAGGGGGCCGCCTTCGCCACTGGTATTCCTTCAGATCTCTACGCATTTCACCGCTACACCTGAAATTCTACCCCCCTCTACAGTACTCTAGTTCACCAGTTTCAAATGCAGTTCCGAGGTTGAGCCCCGGGCTTTCACATCTGACTTAATGAACCACCTGCATGCGCTTTACGCCCAGTAATTCCGATTAACGCTCGCACCCTCCGTATTACCGCGGCTGCTGGCACGGAGTTAGCCGGTGCTTCTTCTGTTGCTAACGTCAAGAGATAAGCGTATTAAGCTTACCCCCTTCCTCACAACTGAAAGTACTTTACAACCCGAAGGCCTTCTTCATACACGCGGCATGGCTGCATCAGGCTTTCGCCCATTGTGCAATATTCCCCACTGCTGCCTCCCGTAGGAGTCTGGACCGTGTCTCAGTTCCAGTGTGGCTGATCATCCTCTCAGACCAGCTAGGGATCGTCGCCTTGGTGAGCCATTACCTCACCAACTAGCTAATCCCACCTAGGCGTATCCGGTAGCACAAGGCCCGAAGGTCCCCTGCTTTGCTCCGTAGAGATTATGCGGTATTAGCCATCGTTTCCAATGGTTATCCCCCTCTACCGGGCAACTTCCTAGGCATTACTCACCCGTCCGCCGCTCGACGCCCAACAAATCATCCGAAGAGTCAATGTTGTCGTTTCCGCTCGACTTGCATGTGTTAGGCCTGCCGCCAGCGTTCAATCTGAGCCATGATCAAACTCTTCAATTTAAGATTTTGTCGGCTCAATGAATACTGACTTCAAAACTAATATTTACCGAAGTAAACATGTAATTCTAAAGCTATTACCATTCCAACAGAATGGTAATGAATTGACTGTGCCAAAATTAAGTAAACTTAATTTTGTATTGGTCACTCAGTTCATTGAAACCAAATTGATTTCCGAGGAAATCTTGCTTTGCTAATGCAAAACAAATTTTGATATTCATCAACGAGTGCCCACACAGATTGATAGGTTTAAATTGTTAAAGAGCTTTGCTTTTTTGAAGCTTTCCTTTTAATAGGAAACCTCTCAAAGCGGACGTGAATTCTAGCGATTTAACTTAAAGTGTCAAACACTTTTTAAATTTAATTTTTTAGAATTTTCGTCTTACTGATTTTCGCTGAAGCCTTATGGCGTCTGCCGTGTCAGTGAGGCGGCATTATAGAGAGGTTCTCTATATTGGCAAGCCTAAAAAGCGATTTTCTTTAAAAAAAACACTCAACTGTTTAGAGAACAACCAAATGATTATTTATACCAATTTAGCCTCAAGTTACTTACAGTTTCCTCACAAAATCCTGTGGATAACTTAGTCATCACTATCGAAAAAGTAAGATAGTCTAGATCTTGGATTTAGATATTCTCTTACCTTCTCTGGAAGCTTGTTAGGATGAACGGCATTAACTATCTTTATTTCTTTATCTCCTAAATCAATGATAGGAGCCTGCGTTCGAGGAACGTTAGGGTCGTAAATTAGAACATTAGGAAATAGGATGTTTTTACTATTCACAGAAATGACAAGACCAATCATGTCATTTGAAAGCTGTACAACCGTACCCGGGGGAAAAACACCCATAAACTTGATCAAAATATTTAGGTTGTCGTTGCTATATAGATGCTTGCAGTTTTTGTATAGATGAGAGAGTGCAATATAAGGGATTTTTTGTTGGGATGGCACATTGTGATGGCATAGATTATCGAAAGCATTCGCTACTGATATCACTTTTGCTAGTTCATCAATTTGATCTTCTTTTAGTCCTTCTGGGTACCCTGAACCATCATTAAGTTCATGGTGCTGGGCAATCACATTCTTGGCACTAATTGGAAAGTCTTCAATCGCCTCCGCAATATCTAAACCATACTTAGTATGTAGCTTAAGGTAGTTACTTTCTGGTCCAGTTAAAGGAGTTTGCTTTCTTAAAATAGCTGAAGGTATTTTTATTTTACCAATATCGTGAAATAGAGCAGCAAATGAAAGCTCTTTTAATTGTTGAGCATTATAGTTTTTTGCCTTTCCCACCATCATGGCAATAACAGCAACATTTAAAGAATGGAAGTAAATATCTTCAAACTCACTTTTCCCATTCATCAAATGCAAAGTGACATTATCATCACTTAGTAGCTTTTCGACGATATCATCGATTAAAACTTTCGCTTCTCCAACAGCATCTGCCGGGCGATTCCGAATCTTCGTCATTACAGATCGCATTCTAGCTAACGAACGTTCGAACTCTTTTTCACAATTGATAACTCGCCTTCTGTATGAACTTAAGTTTTCAATGCGCTTTTGCTTCTCTTGCCACATTCTTTCAGCTTCAAGATCCATTTCACTCGACACATCGTCAGTACTTGTTGATTCTTGGTTAGCAGGAAGAGGTTGAGTGTCACTTTGATTTAGATTGATATAAACATATTTAATCCCCAAATGTTTGATCATTTGGATCTGTTCATTATCTTTTATCTTAAAACTGTTAAACAGAAATGGATGCTCATTCCACTTGACTGGAAGTCGGATATGTAAACCCGGCTGAATACGATCCACTGTAATTTTGATACTGGCCACTTTCTATATACAACACAATCTATGGAGATAATTTATAATATTAATTAATTTATCAGTTGAATTCATTATGTATTTCAGTGCGGTTAGCTAAGTTCTTCACAATGTAGCATCCAGCGAATGCCAAATTTATCTTCAACTTTGCCAAATCTTGCTCCCCAAAACGTGTCATTTAAAGGCATCATGACGCGTCCACCATCGCAAAAATATTCAAACAGTTGATTTTGAGTATGTGAATCCTCAACCACTAGTGAAAGAGCTATATTATTCCCTTGTAGCTCTTTAGCGTTCACGCCATCAGACATCATAATTTTGAGACCAAACGCCTCTAGTTCGGCGTGCATGATCCAATCTGGATTGCCCCCTTCAATAAGTTGTGGCGCATCTCTAAAGTATTGCTTGGTTAGCACAACACCATTAAAGCACTTTCGATAATACTCTAAAGCTTCTTCACAGCGACCACTAAAAAATAAATAAGGGGTTAGTTTTAGCATAGGCATCTCCTTGGTTGATACTTTAACCATAGACGATGACATTAGGATTGAAAGATAAGAGTGTGACTTTGTTAAGTTTTACCAACAATTTACGACTAAAGAATAACGTGGGGAAAAGTGTGAGTAGCTAAAAGCATTTAAGCCTAGAAACAACAAAGCCCCGACATGAGTCGAGGCTTTATCATTTAAATATGGTACCGGTAGGCGGACTTGAACCGCCACGCCCGAAGGCAACGGATTTTGAATCCGTCGTGTATACCAATTTCACCATACCGGCATTATCTTGGGGCGTTACCCTTTCGATGCTTGGCATTATACGTATGCGAAGTGATCCTGCAAGTATAAAAGATTGAAAAGCAGTGTGTTTGACGATAATTTCGCCATTAACAAGTAAGCTGTGCGTTAGCTCTCTTTTCAGGAAGCAAGTAAAACTATATTCTGACGAAAATTTTTAGGGTAAGTAAATCATTATGACATCACCAAACAAATTACCACCAGCCGGCATGATGAGAAGGTTTAGTGCACTCTTTTACGATGCATTAATCATTCTTGCTGTAGAGATGATGGCTGCAGGTATTGTGATTGCGGTATTAGAAGCTTTATTAGCAGGCGGGTTAATCTCTTACGCTCCATATGCAGATGCAAGTGATATGCTTTCTAACCACCCAACCTGGAGCTATGTCTATACCTTTTATCTAGCCGCTGTTTGGGTTTATTTCTTCGTATTCTTCTGGACTCGAGCTGGTCAAACATTAGGAATGAGAGCTTGGAAGTTACGCCTGCAAAATACAGATGGGACAGCCATTTCCGTAACACAGGCATTAATTAGGCTAGCAACATCAGGGTTTGGATTATCGAACCTAGCCGTGCCATTTGATCCAAAGAAACGTGCCTTTCACGATATATGGGCAAAGACAGAAGTCGTTGTTCTTCCAAAGGCTAACTAGATAGAGTTGGTTGTCATCTTTAATCTATAAAAACCATAACAAAAAGGGAAAGCACTGAGCTTTCCCTTTTTTATTTCTAACTTAGATTGACGCCTAACTTAAAGTTTTCGCCTCAGCAACATCACAGCTACGAAGAAAAATACAAAGCTAGGTGCTAATGCACCAAATGCAGGGGGTATCTGATAAACCAAACTTACTGGGCCGAAAAACTCACTTGAGATATAAAAAGTGAAGCCCGCAATTACCCCAGATAATATCCTTGCCCCCATAGTAACACTTCTTAAGGGACCAAAGATAAAAGATAACGCCATCAGCATCATTACAGCAATAGAGATTGGCTGTGTAACTTTACGCCAGAAAGCCAACTCATAACGAGATGAATCTTGTTCTGAAGCTTTCAAATATTTTACGTAATCATAAAGCCCACTAAGCGATAGCTCTTCTGGCTTCACAGTAACAACCGCCAATTTGTCCGGTGCCAGCGATGTTTTCCATAAATAATCTGGTGAAACAATTTTCGAGATTTCAACTTCACTTTCAAAAGAAGTTGACTGCACACCAGACATCAGCCAAGTGTTATCACCGTTGTATTCAGCAGACTCGGCAAAAAGGCTCGTTTTTAAATTTTTATCTTTATCAAACCGCCACATATTTACCCCATGTAGCTGTTCACCATCTATTTCAGCGATAAAAATAAAGTCATTCGCATCTCTTGCCCACACACCACTTCGTGTAGAAACAATGCTACCTCCAGAAATGGACATAGCTCTTAAATCACGAGCCATTTTTTGAGCTTGTGGCGCACCCCACTGCCCTAACAGCATAACAATAACCATCAGTGGTACGGCTGTTTTCAATACTGACATACCAATATCCAGCTTAGAAAAACCAGCCGCCTGCATAACAACAAGTTCAGAGCTTGCCGCTAACATCCCTAATCCAATAAGAGCACCTAACAAAGCCGCCATAGGGAAGAACATTTCAATATCACGTGGAATACTCAAAAGCACAAAATAAAGCGCTTGGAGTAAATCGTATGTACCCCGCCCTACCTTACGTAGCTGCTCCACATATTTGATGATTCCAGACAAACCAACAAACGTCACTAATACCAAAGACGTTGTCGCAATGATGGTTCGACCTATATATAAATCAAGAATCTTAAACACGATTTAAGCAAGCCTCTTCTTTCTAAGTTTTTCTTTAACTCGCCTTACTGGCACGCTATCCATAAAGTTTGCCGCTACTGCAACAACAAGAAGTAATGCATTAATCGGCCACATACCTATAACTGCAGGAATACTCCCGTCTTCAATTGAAGATTTTGTTGCACTGATCGCCAAGAAGTAAGTGAGATAAATAAGAATTGCAGGTCCCATTTTCGCAAAACGCCCTTGACGAGGGTTAACAGCCGAAAGAGGTACAACAAGCATCGTTAATAATGGGATACACAGCACTAAGGAGATTCGCCATTGAAGCTCAGCTTTTGCTTTGTTGTCTGGGTGAGTAAGCAGATCTAAGGTTGGAATTGCTTCCCAATCTCGTCCTTTCCTTTCTACATCTCTTTGACCAATTAATCCTTCGTACTCTTCAAAGTGCGTCACCATATAATCTACACGAGTCGGCACACCCTCATATCGAGTACCTTCATACATGGTGATCACTTGGCGCCCATCATTCAGCTCTTTTACATCACCAGATTTGGAAAGCATTACGCTCGGCAATATTGAATCTCGAGGAAGAATTTGTGCAATGAACACATTTGAAAGCTTGCTGTCTTTTATCGAATCAATAAATACAACTGAAGAGCCGTCTGGTGTTTGCTCGAAACTGCCAGTCTTCAGTAGGTCTACATTATTTTCAGCTGCCAGTTGCTCAATTAGTTGCGCTTCGCGATCTTGAGCCCAAGGTGATAACCAGAGTGAGTTAAATGCAGCTACGCTCGCGGTAATAATCGCAAGATACAACGCCGCTTGAATCAGAAACTTGTTTCCAATTCCCGTTGCATTCATCACGACAATTTCACTTTCAGCGTAAAGACGACCAAAAGTAAGCAATATTCCGATGTAAATACTCAATGGAAGCATGAGTAACCCCATTGCAGGCATGTTCAAACCAACAATGGATAAAATTAGACTTGCGGGTATATCACCATCAGAAGCGTCAGCTAAAACGCTGATAAACTTTTGGCTTAAAAATACGAGAAAAAGAACGAAAAATATCGCAAATTGGCTCTTGAGTGTCTCGCGGATCAAATATCTAACAATAATCACGCTCAAATTACCTATACAAAACTTGTTTTTTTAATTGAATCACTATAATTTCCCGTTGAACCTTTTATTTTTTAAATTTTTACTAAGTGTTAACGTTCTTATTTAAAGGTTAGTTCCATTGTAGGATCCAACAAGTAAGAGCGCATTATCTAACATTTAGTTCTATTTGTCTTCAGGATGTAGGAGTACGCATGGAGTTCAGTGTAAAAAGTGGCAGCCCAGAGAAACAACGTAGCGCATGTATCGTAGTTGGAGTATTTGAACCACGCCGCCTTTCTCCAGTAGCTGAGCAGCTAGATAAAATTAGCGATGGCTACATTAGTTCACTACTTCGCCGTGGTGATCTAGAAGGAAAACCTGGCCAGATGCTACTACTGCATCAAGTACCTGGTGTTCTATCAGAACGAGTTTTACTTGTTGGTTGTGGTAAAGAACGTGAACTTGGCGAGCGCCAATACAAAGAAATCATTCAAAAAACCATCAGCACTCTGAATGAAACCGGATCTATGGAAGCAGTTTGTTTCCTAACAGAATTGCATGTTAAAGGCCGTGACACGTACTGGAAAGTACGCCAAGCAGTAGAAGCGACTAAAGATGGTCTATACACATTCGACCAATTCAAGAGCAACAAGCCTGAAACTCGTCGTCCACTTCGTAAATTGGTATTCAACGTACCAACTCGTCGTGAATTGAGCCTTGGTGAAAAAGCTATTGCACACGGCTTAGCTATTTCTTCTGGTGTTAAAGCATCGAAAGATCTTGGTAACATGCCACCGAACATTGCAAACCCAGCATACCTAGCTTCTCAAGCTCGTCGCCTAGCGGATGACTTCGAAACTGTTACAACTAAAATTGTTGGTGAAGAAGAGATGGAAAAACTGGGTATGACTTCATACCTAGCTGTAGGTCGTGGTTCTAAGAACGAATCACTAATGTCTATCATGGAATACAAAGGTGCTGCAGACCCAAGTGCAAAACCAATTGTACTGATAGGTAAAGGTCTTACTTTTGATTCAGGCGGTATTTCACTAAAACCAGGCGAAGCCATGGATGAAATGAAATATGACATGTGTGGTGCAGCGTCTGTATTCGGCACAATGAAAGCATTAGCAAAACTGAACCTACCGATTAACGTCGTGGGTATTCTTGCTGGTTGTGAAAACATGCCAGGCAGCAATGCTTACCGTCCAGGTGATATTCTAACGACAATGTCAGGTCAGACTGTTGAAGTATTAAACACCGATGCTGAAGGTCGTTTAGTATTGTGTGATGCACTGACTTATGTAGAGCGTTTTGAACCAGAATGTGTTGTTGATGTAGCAACACTAACAGGTGCATGTGTAATGGCACTTGGTCACCACATCAGTGCTGTTCTATCGAACCATAACCCACTTTCTCATGAGCTAGTGAACGCATCTGAGCAAGCAAGCGACCGTGCATGGCGCCTACCAATGACTGACGAGTACCATGAGCAGCTTGCTAGTCCATTTGCAGACATGGCTAACATCGGTGGTCGTCCAGGCGGTACTATCACCGCTGGTTGTTTCTTATCTAAATTTGCTAAGAAATACCACTGGGCACATATTGATAGTGCGGGTACAGCATGGAAATCAGGTAAAGCGAAAGGCTCTACCGGACGTCCAGTATCACTTCTTGTCCAATTCTTACTAAATAGAAGCGGCCAAGAAACAGAAGAGCAATCTTCAAAGTAGCTATCAAATAGCTAAAGAGGGCCTCCGGGCCCTTTTTTAATATCTCAATAAAAGCCTCAGTAACTCTAATGAGGTTTACTATGTTCTCTGAACATTTAATGCCTAGCTTATTTTTAGCCATTTTTATTAGTCGCATGATTACTTAGTGCCACTATATATTTGAGATTTTCAAAGGTAATCATATGTCCAATGCAACGTTTTACATTGTAAGTCCTGAATCACCGCAAGCTCATAATAAAGGCTTTGCCGAATACATCATTTTTCTAACGGGGTATTTCGCTAAGCAAGGCGCTAAGGTTTATCTTAACTGCAATGACAAAGCACATGCAGAAGCAATTGCTGAATACTTTTGGCAAGTTGAGCCTGAACACTTCATTGCTCACAACCTTGTTGGTGAGGGTCCTAAGTACTCAACTAGCGTTGAAATTGGGCACGATGGAGTAAAACCAAATTGGAACCGTCAATTGGTGATAAATTTGGCGGATAATCACACAACCTTTGCGAACGCCTTTACTCAGGTGGTAGACTTCGTTCCTTGCGAAGAAAAAGCTAAGCAACAAGCTCGAGAAAGGTATAAAATTTACCGTCAGGCTGGATATCAGCTACAAACTATCGAGATTCAACATCCATAGTCAAACGTCATAGTTAAAGCTATCTTTGATATTTAGATTCAAGAAGCTTCACTTATGAAGTTTGACCACGATTAACCATTCACAGTATCCGTTTAAGAGCACTATGGAAAAGACATATAACCCAACATCAATCGAACAAGCTCTATATCAGACTTGGGAAGAGAAAGGCTACTTTAAGCCACACGGTGACACATCAAAAGAAGCTTACAGCATCATGATCCCGCCACCGAACGTCACTGGTAGCCTACACATGGGTCACGCGTTCCAAGATACGATCATGGACACGCTTATCCGTGCTCAACGTATGAAAGGCAAAAACACACTTTGGCAAGTGGGTACTGACCACGCAGGTATCGCAACTCAGATGGTTGTAGAGCGTAAGATCGCAGCTGAAGAAGGCAAAACAAAACACGACTACGGCCGTGAAGCTTTCATTGACAAGATCTGGGAATGGAAAGGCGAATCTGGTGGCACGATCACTCAGCAACTTCGTCGTCTTGGTGCATCTGTAGATTGGGATCGTGAGCGATTCACTATGGATGACGGCTTATCAGCCGCAACTCAAGAAGTGTTTGTTCGTCTATACGAAGAAGACCTAATCTACCGTGGCAAACGCCTAGTAAACTGGGATCCTAAACTGCACACTGCAATTTCTGATCTTGAAGTTGAAAACAAAGACAAAAAAGGTTTCATGTGGCACTTCCGCTACCCGCTAGCTAATGGTGTTAAAACGGCTGATGGTAAAGACTACATCGTAGTTGCAACTACTCGTCCAGAAACCATGCTTGGTGATACAGGCGTTGCTGTTAACCCAGAAGATCCACGTTACAAAGATCTTATCGGTAAAGAAATCCTACTTCCTATCGTTAATCGTCTTATCCCTATCGTAGGCGATGAGCACGCAGACATGGATAAAGGTACGGGTTGTGTGAAAATCACTCCAGCTCATGACTTTAACGATTACGAAGTAGGCAAGCGCCATAGCCTACCAATGATCAACATCCTAACGTTCAACGGTGATATCCGTGATGCGGCTGAAATCTTCACAACGAACGGTGAAGAAAGCGATGTGTACTCAACAGATCTTCCAGCTAAATACCAAGGCATGGAGCGCTTTGCAGCTCGTCGTGCAACGGTTGCTGAATTTGAAGAGCTAGGTCTACTTGAAGAAATCAAAGATCACGACCTAACCGTTCCTTACGGTGACCGTGGTGGCGTGGTTATCGAACCAATGCTGACTGACCAATGGTACGTACGTACAGCACCGCTTGCAGAACCTGCAGTTAAAGCGGTTGAAGATGGTCAAATTCAGTTCGTACCTAAGCAATACGAAAACATGTACTTCGCGTGGATGCGTGACGTACAAGATTGGTGTATCTCTCGTCAACTTTGGTGGGGCCACCGCATCCCAGCATGGTACGACAACGATGGTAAAGTTTACGTTGGTCGTACTGAAGAAGAAGTTCGTGAAAAGAACAACCTTTCTCCGGTTATTGTTCTTAAGCAAGATGACGATGTATTAGATACATGGTTCTCTTCTGCACTTTGGACGTTCGGCACACAAGGCTGGCCTGAAGATACAGATGCATTGAAAACATTCCACCCATCAGAAGTACTAGTATCTGGTTTTGATATTATTTTCTTCTGGGTTGCTCGTATGATCATGATGACCATGCACTTCGTGAAAGACGAAGATGGCAAGGCTCAAGTACCTTTCAAAACGGTTTACATGACGGGTCTTATCCGTGATGAAAACGGCGACAAGATGTCTAAGTCTAAGGGTAACGTACTTGACCCTATCGATATGATTGACGGCATTGGTCTTGAAGAACTAGTAGAAAAACGTTGTGGCAACATGATGCAACCAAAACTGGCTGCTAAGATCGAAAAAGCTACGCGTAAAACTTTCGAAGATGGTATCGAACCATACGGTACTGATGCACTGCGTTTCACTCTTGCTGCTATGGCTTCAACTGGTCGTGACATCAACTGGGACATGAAACGTCTTGAAGGTTACCGTAACTTCTGTAACAAGCTATGGAACGCGAGCCGTTACGTACTGATGAATACAGAAGAGCACGATTGTGGCATGTCACTGTCTGCTCTAGACCGTGCAAATATGGAATTCTCTCTAGCAGACAAGTGGATTGAATCTCAATTTGAAGTTGCAGCGAAAGAGTTTAATGCTCACCTAGACAACTACCGTCTAGACATGGCTGCAAACACGCTTTACGAATTCATCTGGAACCAATTCTGTGACTGGTACCTAGAGCTAACTAAGCCTGTTCTTTGGAAAGGCACTGAAGCTCAACAACAGGCGACTCGTTACACGCTTATCACGGTTCTAGAGAAGACTCTGCGTCTTGCTCACCCGGTTCTTCCTTACATCACTGAATCTATCTGGCAGAGCGTTAAGCCGCTAGTAGACGGCGTTGAAGGCGAGACAATCATGACTCAAGCGCTTCCTCAGTTTAATGAAGATAACTTCAATGCAGAGATCGTAGAAGACATCGAATGGGTTAAGACTTTCATCACAGCTATCCGTAACCTACGTGCGGAATACGACATTGCACCAAGCCAAGGCTTAGAAGTAATGATCAAAGTCGCTGATGAGAAAGATGCAGCTCGTATCGAAGCAAATAAGATCGTTCTTACTTCTCTAGCTAAGCTAGACGATATTAAAGTTCTAGCAGACGGCGAAGCGACTCCAGCTTGTGCAACTAAGCTTGTTGGCAAATCTGAGCTGATGATCCCAATGGCGGGTCTTATCGACAAAGATGCTGAGCTTGCTCGTCTAGATAAAGAAGTAGCGAAGACTCACGGTGAGATTAAGCGTATCGAAGGTAAGCTAGGTAACGAAGGTTTTGTTGCTAAAGCACCAGAAGCGGTTATCGCGAAAGAGCGTGAAAAGCTTGAAGGTTACCAAGAGACTCTTGTCAAACTTGAAGAGCAAAAAGCGACCATCGTTGCTTTATAATTGAAGCGATAGTTTTAAATAAGAAAAAGGGCAGATGATATTCTGCCCTTTTTTATTTTCTGGTAGTTTGTATTCTTGGCCAAGCCATAATTTATGGGTAGAGAACGAATACCCAAACTCGGATATTAATCATCTCAATTCAGCATTAGTGCGCAGCTCTTAATAACTCAACTCGCTCATCTAATTCAGGGTGAGTACTGAGCCATGTAGGCAGTTCAGCATATCCTTCAGAACCCTTTCCTAGTAATTCAAACATCTCAATCATAGCCTGATTAGAACCATGCAGCTCAATCATTGAATCAGAAGCAAAGGCATCCGCTTCTCGCTCTGCATCTTGAGATTGACCATTGTTCGCAATAAACACACCAAGACCTGTGAGGTTATCAATGATCCCAGAGCTCTCACCTGTCAGCACAGCAACTGATACTGAAAGAAGACTAGATCGAACCAATATCTTCATTACATGCTGGTGTTGAACATGCCCTAATTCATGCAACAGGATACTGTCTAATTGTTCATCAGTTTCAGTCAACCGAACTAAGTCATCTAATACAATGATTGTTCCAGCACTCAGCGCAAAAGCATTGGCGCCAAGTTCTGAAGAACGAAAGACCAACTGCACATCGCCCTCGATATTCAGTTTTCGTAACTGATTTTCAAAGCGCTGTCGAATATGATGCTGTTGTTCCTCAGAAAGAGTAGAACTCTCAAAGAATTGGTCATCTAAAGACTCTAAGACCTGATTTTCAACCAGTTTAGGTACCGAATCAGGTAAATAAGTGACTATTTGATGAGTTAACCACGGGATCCCATGAGTAAACATAGAGATAGTCAGTAAGATAAGAACAACACTGCTGACTAAAATAGTCGTGATGTTTTTCTCTAATTTCCCTATGAAATTATGTTTACCTCTACTCTGTAAATAGGTATCCAGCTCATCACTTGCATCCGTGATAAATTGCCACCCATCTGGAAACTTTAGCTTTGTTGGAGCGGAACCAACGCCCCGCATAATTTCAACACGCTCAAAATATGCCGAGACAATAGAGCCATCCACATTCAAGATCAATTTATCAGACTGAGAGGTATCTAAAATTGCCTCGCAACGTTCAGAGCTACGAGGCGGGTGCGCAACACCTGATATCATCTAGCCAATACCAAGGTCGACATTAAATGCTTGAGAGATCTCATCTGAAACAGCTGATTTCACATCTGAAGCTTGGTCATTTGCAATGAGTAAATCTAAATTACCTTTAACATACGTATTATTCGATAAGTAATTCATCGTTCTAACCATTACCCAGGGTCTTGCTAAACCAAGGGTAACCACTTGAAGTAAGAAGTTAGTGATAACTAAGGTCATGTAACCTTTTACTGTTAATGTCGAAGCAAAGCTGAATTCTGAATTGGATTCACTTTCTTTGCCCTCAAGTGTTAACTCAGAGAATGTATAATTTCTCACTTTAACTTTAACGTAAGCAGCAATAGCTAAACTCATCGCGATAAAGCCAAAATAAAAAGCTACCATCAACGAAGTGAAACTTCCGCTATTAGCCATTTCAGAGATTGATTCCGGGTTACTGATTACACTGAACCCTGCAATGCTAAAGAAGCCTAAAGCAGCTGCAGCACTCACTAAAACCCAAGCAATCATGCAGACTAGATATACTTTAAAATAATAACGGCTTTGATAATCCGCTTTAAACTGGCGATCACCATAGCGATAACCATTCGAGAAATAATTAGCAATACCAGTTAATGACCAAGATTGCAGATAAACATATGCAGGGATGGATACTAAAATAGCAATACCACCAGCAATCATGTTCGCTTTCATAATAAAGGTGATGGCAAAAATCGCTAAGACTAACCCTAGGCCGACAATAAGACCGCGTCCAAGGATCGACCAATAAGCACCAGAAATAGTACCATGGAAAGAGAAATGAACATTTCTAAAGCTTGTCATTGCTGAATCAAAGCGCGCATTACTACGAGACAACAGCGGTAATAAAGCCACGAAAGCCATCATTAAAATAAGTGCGATCTGAGGAGCTAATTGATTCGTAACACCCCAAACCACCACACAAATCAATGCAATGATTCGCCCCTTTAGGATTTGTATTGGCTGCCCATGATATTGAAAACTATCACCACCAATAAATGTATTCCCATAGAAATAACGTTTATTACGTACTTTGGCCCACGCTGAGTAAATACCCAGCGTTATGACGGATAAAAGGATATTCACAATCCAAATTCCAAAGTACTCCTTACCCTTTCCCTTAAAACTAACCCTAGTTTCTAACTGTTTCGTTTCCATTTTCTATTCCATCTGACGTATTAAAAACAATCATGTACATCTGCGTGCACATCAACAGTGTGAAATTATAGAAACACATCATTCTGATCAATTTATAATTGATATAAAAAAGAGATCAACTTATCAGTATTAACCCTATGATCTATAAGTTATTAACTAATTCATCAAGTAAGCTTGTTGACATTGTTGTGATTCGCAATTAATTTATAGTTGTACAGCGCAACCAAATGGGGTGAATATGAAAGCACAGCAGCTAAGAGAAGTATCTCGTCAATTGGTGAGACAGCTTGGAATGTTAAACAAAGAATGCGGTGCATTTGATTTGCAACCCATTCAGGCTCACACATTGATCGAGTTAGAAATGCAGGCATCCAATGTCAATCAACTTGCAAATAAGCTCAATATTGATAAATCTAACGCCAGCCGTGCTATCAGTAATCTTCAAAAAAAAGGGTTAATCGAAACCTTTAAACATCCAGAAGATAAAAGAAGTGTCGTCGCCGCTTTAACGCCACTCGGTCATGAAACAGTCTCCCAATTACACCAACAGCAAAATAAATTTTATGATTCAGTACTAACACGGCTTACTTCAAACGAAAAAGACACCGTATCTGAAGCCATTGAACTTTACCTCAAAGCCCTCGAACAAACTCACTCTTCTGAATCGTTTGTGGTACGCACATTAACAAAACAAGACAACCCTGATGTTGCCAATGTCATTCGACAAGTCTCTTACGAAAATGGATTAACTGAAGATAAGGGTTATGGAGTAGCCGACCCTACTCTAGAAGATATGTTCAGCGTTTATAACAATGAACGCGCTCAATACTGGGTAATAGAACTCGCGGGAAAAGTGGTAGGTGGCGGTGGTTTTGCCCCCCTAGCAGGAATGCCGGAAGTGTGTGAATTGCAGAAAATGTATTTTCTACCGGAAACACGCGGAAAGGGTTTGGCAAAGAAATTGGTTAATATGTCGATTAGTCATGCCAAAACGTTAGGCTATAAACAGATGTATTTAGAAACAACAGAATGTCTAAATGCGGCAGTGAAGCTCTATGAAAAGCTTGGGTTTGAGCATTTAGAATCGGCTTGGGGCGAAACTGGCCATGATGCCTGTGAAGTCGTCATGGCTAAGCAGTTAACGTAAAAAGTTGCTGACGCATGAAGCGGGGTTCAGAGATATCTTTGACACCTCAACCTGTCCATCAATTTCTACTTCTAAATTGTATAAATCTTTAGGGTTGGGGTGATTAATATCAGAGATGATTGGCGCCTCAACCTGGAAAATAACGCCTGTATGCTCAGCTCTTACATCAATTGGCAGTACCAGTTTCATTCCATTAAACTTAACCGAGGCAGAAATAAGACCTGGTTTGAGTGTCTGATAGATAACGTCTACTTTAAACTCGCAGCCACCACCGTGATGCCAAATTTGCTCAGTCACTACTTGTTCTAACTTCACATTCCGGACGAACTGTAAATATGGAGCTTTCCATACTCCTATTCTCGAATCAGATATTTGCCTATCATGAACCAAAACCTCAGGCATATCTTCTTCAAGCAGCAACCCTTCCTCTTCTTCTAAAAAAAGAATTTCAAAACGGTTACGACCTAATTGAAGGTACGGAGAAATATCTTTCCGATATTCAACCTCACTTCCATCACAATCAAAGACCCCTACACCGTTTAATCTCACTTCAGCATAATAATCAATGCCAGCCATCACCAATTCCACGAAAGGAACCGCCATCATGGCTTCATCTACTTCAATATCATGCATTAAATGCCACTCTTGCTCAGTAATCGCATCTTCACTTAAAGATTCAGGAAGTACAGAGCTTAAAGGTGCTGGAAAAGTAATATCATCTTGAGGAATAGAAAGATCGGTTAACGGGGATATTTGCCAAAGGCCAGCCAGTGATAACTGCATAGGATAAATTGAGCTAGATCAAGTTTGAGCGCATTATAGTGAATGTACACACTTAATGACATGTATTTTTGTAGGGTTTTCGAACAGATACAAAAATGCCAGCAAAGATGCTGGCATTCATTAAATCACGATAAATTATTCTTCGTCTTCATCATCTTCTTCTGGGTGAATAGCATCTTCACCTTCATAGTAAGTGCCCCAGCCATCGTAAATGATGTCAAATTTCTCAGCTAGATTAACAAGCTTCTCAACTTGCTCATCAATCGTTTCTGGGTTTAGAACAGACTGCATCGTTGCATCACAACAAAGTAACTTATTGCCATCTTCGTCTTCTGTCTCTTCAGCTTCAAGAACTTCAAAGCCCATTTTGAATGCTTCAACAACGGCTTTCTCAAGTACTTCGAAATCTTCAGCAAATAGGTGATGCTCAATATCGTATAAAGCATCAGGATCGCTACCATCTTCAATTAAGGCTTCAATGATGTCGCGAGTCTCTTCCTTTTGAAATTCAATTAATTCCGCTACTGATAGATATTCATCTTCGTGAGACATGTGTCTGCTCCAGAGTGTTGACTATGAAAAGATCAAATTTGATTGCCACGAAATATGTCATGGATCGACCAGAAAAGCCACCTAGATTAAAGGTTGAAGATGATCTTTCTAAACAGATTAGTAGCGTAATATTAATTGAAAAATAAAACGGCAATCACAGAAACAAATTTTCAACATATTATTAACCATTTTCTATTTTAGCATATCGTCTGCATTCACTATTTTGCATGAAATGTGCTTAAATTGCGTGATTAAGCATGATAAATGCATAGAAGGGATCATATCAAAATGAATAAAACCTCGTAAAAGCCTCACAAGTTGAATAATGCTGAATTTTTATTCACTTAATCCCACTTGAGTAATCGAATCGTCTCGTCAAAAAACAGCATATAAACTCAGGAGGAAGCCTCTATTTACCTTTCATTAAATTGATATAAAAAAATTAAATTTCCATATTTTGTAGTTTTTACAACCAAGTTAATTAAATAAACCAAACAAAGACACTATTGTTAGAGCTTGCATCTTTCTTTTAAGCTTGTCATAACTAGAGGCTGGATTAAAAGTAAGGATGCAAAATGAGTAAGCTGTACGTTGGCTCCGAAGTTGGTCAGTTAAGACGAGTTCTATTAAACCGACCTGAACGAGCACTCACCCACCTCACCCCTTCGAACTGTCATGAACTATTATTTGATGATGTTTTGGCTGTTGAAGCGGCAGGTGAAGAACATGATGCTTTCGCCTCAACCCTA
Organism: Vibrio gallaecicus; assembly: GCF_024347495.1. NCBI lineage: Bacteria > Pseudomonadati > Pseudomonadota > Gammaproteobacteria > Vibrionales > Vibrionaceae > Vibrio > Vibrio gallaecicus. The sequence goes on from NZ_AP025490.1 coordinate 2,877,901, forward strand.
CGTAACCAAGGCGTGGAAGTATTACTGTTACACGATCTACTCGTTGAAACTCTCAATGTTACAGAAGCTAGGGAATGGCTACTGAATACTCAAATCTCTGATTTCCGTTACGGTCCTACTTTTGCTCGAGACTTACGTAACTATCTTGCTCAAATGGACAATGAACACCTAGCAACCATTTTATTAGGTGGCTTGGCTTATTCAGAACTGCCAATCAAGTCTTCTTCTATGCTGCCTAAAATGCATAGACCGCTCGACTTTGTCATTGAACCATTACCTAATCACTTATTTACGCGTGATACTTCATGTTGGGTATATGGCGGTGTATCTCTTAACCCAATGATGATGCCAGCTCGTCAACGAGAAACGAACCACTTGCGAGCGATCTACCGCTGGCATCCTGTTTTTGCAGGGCAGGACTTCATTAAATACTTTGGCGATGAAGATTTGCATTACGACAATGCAAATATTGAAGGTGGTGATGTACTCGTTATTGGTAAAGGTGCTGTGCTAATCGGTATCTCTGAGCGTACCAAACCTCAAGGTGTTGAAAATTTAGCAGCAAGCCTATTTAAATCAGGTCAGGCTAAAGAAGTGATCGCCATTGATCTGCCAAAACATCGCTCATGCATGCATTTAGATACTGTCATGACTCATATGGATATTGATACTTTCTCAGTATATCCAGAGATCGTACGCAAAGATCTTGATACTTGGCGCTTAACACCAAAAGGAAATGGTGAAATGCGTGTAGAGAAGGCCGATAACTACTTGTCTGCTATCGAAGGTGCATTAGGGTTAGATCAACTAAAGATCATTACGACTGGTGGTGATAATTATGAAGCTGAACGTGAACAGTGGAATGATGCTAACAACGTGTTGACTGTTAAGCCTGGCACCGTCATTGGCTACGAGCGCAATGTTTACACGAATGAAAAATACGATAAAGCTGGAATAGAAGTCCTGACTATTCCTGGTAACGAGCTTGGACGCGGACGAGGTGGTGCTCGCTGCATGAGCTGCCCAATTGAACGTGATGATATTTAAAAACGATAAATATCGTTGGTAGAAGTCACCTAAAACTCTACCATTTATAACACCATAAAAGCTGATGATTACTCATCAGCTTTTTTTATTAAAATATAAAATATAAAATAATTATTCACAATAAAAGCATTTATATGTATAACTATCTACTTCATTGATTCTTTATGCTCAAGGAGCGAGATATGGCTTTTAATCTTCGCAACCGTAACTTTCTAAAACTTCTCGATTTCTCTCCAAAGGAAATTCAGTTTTTACTGGATCTCTCTGCTGACTTAAAAAAAGCTAAATATGCAGGTACGGAGCAGAAAAAATTAGCCGGTAAAAATATCGCGCTGATCTTTGAAAAAGCCTCAACCCGAACTCGCTGTGCATTTGAAGTTGCCGCTTTTGATCAAGGTGCTCAAGTTTCTTATCTCGGTCCTTCTGGTTCTCAGATCGGTCAAAAGGAATCAATGAAAGACACAGCTCGTGTATTAGGGCGAATGTATGACGGCATCGAGTATCGAGGGTTTGGGCAAAGCATAGTAGAAGATTTAGGGGCTTATGCTGGCGTTCCAGTCTGGAATGGACTGACAGATGAATTCCACCCAACACAAATTCTTGCTGATTTTCTAACGATGCTTGAACACGGCAAAGGTAAACAACTGCATCAAATTAGTTTTGCTTACCTTGGTGATGCTCGTAACAATATGGGTAATTCACTTTTAGTTGGCGCAGCAAAAATGGGAATGGATATTCGCCTCGTTGCTCCTAAATCATTTTGGCCTGAAGAATCTCTTGTCAAACAGTGTCAATCAATCGCTCAATCAACTGGGGCTAAAATTACTCTTACAGAAGATGTAAATGAAGGCGTTCAAGGCTGTGATTTCCTTTACACCGATGTTTGGGTATCAATGGGTGAAGCGCCAGAAGCTTGGGATGAACGAGTAGCTGTAATGACGCCTTATCAAGTAAATATGGATGTCATCAAACAAACGGGTAACCCACAAGTTAAGTTCATGCATTGTCTTCCGGCTTTTCATAACAATGAAACCGTAATTGGGCAGCAAGTCGCAGATAAATACGGCATGAACGGCTTAGAAGTTACAGATGAAGTCTTTGAATCTGAATATTCAATTGTATTTGATGAAGCTGAAAACCGTATGCACACCATCAAAGCAGTCATGGTTGCCACATTAGGGTAGTCATCTTAAAATTTATGATTCGAGCGTGAATCATAGAGTTTCATAACAGTAAAAAAGCTTGATGTAATCGCTTGCGATCACAAATTGAAAGCGTATAATTCTCGGCAATTTGTCTGAGAGTAGTGAAAATGACACCTATCAATGTTGTGAAAATGCCCAATATTGCACGCAAGCTATCTTGCTTGTCTGGTTGTCTATTCTGCTTTTCAGCACGTTTTTAAAGCCTCCCTTATTGGGGGGCTTTTTTATGGCTAATACAAAATAGTAGGGAAGAAGATCATGACGAATTCGCTTTTTCAAAAGCACATTATCTCAATTCCAGAGCTTTCTCGTGAAGAGCTAGAATTGATTGTTCAAACGGCAGGTCAACTCAAAGCAGAACCCAACCCTAATCTTATTAAAAATAAAGTCATTGCGAGCTGCTTCTTTGAGCCTTCAACTCGTACACGTCTGTCTTTTGAAACCGCAATTCAACGTATTGGCGGAGATGTGATTGGGTTTGATAGTGGTGGTAATACTTCTTTAGCTAAAAAAGGCGAGACACTAGCAGATTCGGTGCAGGTGATTTCTTCTTATGTAGATGCTTATGTTATGCGCCACCCACAAGAAGGCGCTGCGCGTCTCGCTTCTGAATTCTCTAATGGTGTTCCAGTTATCAATGCTGGAGATGGTGCGAACCAACACCCCACTCAAACTCTGCTTGACCTATTCTCAATTGCAGAAACACAAGGGCGTTTAGATAACTTGAATGTCGCGTTCGTCGGTGACCTGAAATATGGCAGAACCGTACACTCGCTGACTCAAGCATTGGCTAAGTTCAACAACGTTTGTTTCTACTTTATCGCACCTGAAGCTTTGGCTATGCCAGACTACATCTGTGAAGAACTAGATGAAGCAGGCATTCAATATAAACAGCTATTAGATATGGATAGCGTAATTCCTGAGCTCGATATTTTGTACATGACACGAGTTCAAAAAGAGCGTTTTGACGAATCAGAATATGCTCATATTAAATCGGCTTATATTTTAAATGCTGGGCTTCTTGAAGGTGCTCGTGACAACCTTAAAGTACTTCATCCACTACCACGTGTAGATGAAATTACTACGGATGTTGATAAAACACCTTACGCCTATTACTTCGAGCAAGCTGAAAATGGCGTTTACGCACGTGAAGCTTTACTGGCTCTAGTTCTAAACGAAACCTTGTAATCGGGAGATATAACATGACTAAAGAAACTCAATTGCAAGTTGAAGCAATCAAGAATGGCACCGTGATTGACCATATTCCTGCGAATATCGGCATCAAAGTTCTAAAACTTTTTGATATGCATAATTCAAATCAACGTATCACGATAGGTCTAAACCTTCCGTCTTCAGCTCTAGGTGGAAAAGATTTATTAAAAATTGAAAACGTATTCGTTACAGAAGAGCAAGCAAATAAGTTAGCTCTGTATGCACCGCATGCCACTGTTAACCAAATAGAAGATTACGAAGTCGTTAAGAAACTTGCTTTAGAACTTCCTGAGCAAATCAATGATATTTTTGAATGCCCAAATACCAACTGTATTACGCATAATGAACCCGTTGAAAGTAGCTTCAAGGTCTTTGAGAAGAAAGAAGATATTCGCTTGAAGTGCAAATACTGTGAGAAAGTTTTCGCACGCGAAATCGTGACGGAGAGATAAAGCCAGTTTATTCGTCGTTGCGAATGTCAAAACTATGAAATACCTCGCCTATGCGGGGTATTTTGCTCTTTACCAATCGAAAATTTGGAGGCACACTGAATTTCGATTTTTATCTCATAACTGATGGAATAACCCATGACTAAAGTACTTCATACAGAATCTGCTCCAGCAGCAATCGGCCCATATGTTCAAGGTGTTGATCTTGGCAACATGGTACTGACTTCAGGTCAGATTCCAGTAAACCCAGCAACGGGTGAAGTGTCGGAAGACATCGCAGTACAAGCTCGTCAGTCTCTAGACAATGTTCAAGCTGTTGTTGAAGCGTCTGGTCTAACGGTAAAAGATATTGTGAAACTAACGGTATTCGTAAAAGACCTAAATGATTTTGGAACAGTAAATGAAGTTTACGGTAAGTTCTTCGACGAACATGGCGTAGCAAACTACCCTGCTCGCTCTTGTGTTGAAGTAGCTCGTCTACCAAAAGATGTTGGTATTGAAATCGAAGCTATCGCGGTGCGTAAATAAGTTTCAAATTATCGAATGTACGTGCAAACCAGTTCTGGCTGACTTGTACATTCATTAGAAACAAAAAAGGTTGCCCTGTGGGCAACCTTTTTATTATCTATCGTATGACTAAATTATTTACTATTCAGCTCAATAACTTCTTTATCTAGCGCTTCCAGCTTATCTTTCATTTGCTCTCGGCATTGATTTGCCAATTCGCGTACGTTTGATTTGTCATAACCTTCAACACTCACTGGCGGCAACATTTCAACGATAACATGACCGTTATTCCAACGGTTTAATTTAACATCACCCGTCGAGCTACAAACGATTGGAATAATCGGTAAGCCGGCACCAATAGCAGCATGAAATGCACCCGTCTTAAATGGTAGTAACCCACGCCCGCGTGAACGCGTACCTTCAGGGAACATCCAAACAGACACATCACTTTCTTTTAAATTATTCACAACTTGATCGATAGTGCCAACCGCTTTGCTTCTATTTGCACGGTCAATCAAGATATTACCCGTTAGCCAGTAAAGCTGACCAAATAAAGGCATCCACACTAGGCTTTTCTTACCTACAGTCACGACTTTAGGTGTTACAGCTGATGAAACGGTGAATAAATCCCAACTATTTTGGTGGTTGGCAACATAGACATGCTGACCACGAGAATACGCGTCTTCAGGAATACGTAATTCTAATTTCATGCCAAATATTTTGGACATGTAACCGAAGTAACGACCAAAAGTAAAAACATGCTTTGGATTGCGTGGGCTTAATAAGCAGTAACCGCAGCCAAATACAAACATAAGAATCGCAAAAATAGCGAGGGCAAAAATACGTAATATTGCTATCATTTTGTTCTCCAGAAACACCTTGCTGGTCCCCCATTAGAATGAGGCTCACGACGCTAAAAACAGCGAGGTATAACTATAAATAAATACATCTATAAAAAAGCCGAAACCAAGGTTTCGACTTTCTATTTTTATCGTTTAACTCATTATTCACTAGCGTATGGGCTAGTTTGAATCACGAAAACGTTCGATATTTGCGCCTAGAGCAGACAGTTTATCTTCAATCTTATCGTAGCCACGATCGATGTGATAAATACGGTCTACAATAGTTTCGCCTTGAGCAATGCAGCCCGCGATAACTAGGCTTGCAGAAGCACGTAGATCGGTCGCCATCACTTGTGCACCACTTAACTGGGGCGTATCACCACAAATTGCAGTGTTGCCTTCAATTTCAGCTTTGGCACCCATGCGCTGAAGCTCAGGAATATGCATAAAGCGGTTTTCAAAAATAGTTTCAGTGATAACACCACTACCTTTCGCCATCATATTCAGCAAAGTAAATTGCGCTTGCATATCTGTAGGAAAACCAGGGTGAGGCGCTGTTACGATTTTCACCGCTTTCAGTTCACGGCCCGTCATATCCAGGCTGATCCAATCTTCACCAGTTTCAACTTTCGCACCAGCTTCTTCAAGCTTCGCTAATGCCGCTTCAAGAAGATGAGCACTCGTGTTACGACAAATCACTTTACCGCCAGAAACAGCAGCAGCAACTAAGAATGTCCCCGTTTCAATACGGTCGGCAACAACAGCATGTTTACCACCACCAAGACGTTCTACGCCTTCAATCGTAATAGTGTCTGTACCTGCTCCTGAAATCTTAGCGCCTAACTTATTAAGGAAATCAGCAGTATCAACAATCTCTGGCTCACGAGCAGAATTATCAAGTACTGTTTTACCTTCAGCTAGTGTTGCTGCACACATTATAGTAATAGTGGCACCTACGCTCACTTTATCCATCACGATATGTGCGCCTTTAAGGCGACCATCAACACTTGCTTTAACGTAACCGTCTTCTAATGTAATTGTTGCACCTAGTTGCTCAAGACCGTGGATATGAAGATCCACAGGGCGAGCACCAATTGCACAACCACCAGGAAGTGACACTTGACCTTGACCAAAACGAGCTACCAATGGACCTAAAGCCCAAATAGAAGCACGCATCGTTTTAACTAAGTCATAAGGAGCACATAGTTCATTGATCTCACGACCATCAACATGAACACTACCGTTACGTGATACTTTTGCACCTAATCGCTTAAGCAATTCCATCGTGGTATCAATATCACGAAGGTGAGGTACATTACTTACTTCTACAGGCTCTTCTGCAAGAATAGAAGCAAATAAAATAGGGAGCGCAGCATTTTTTGCGCCTGAGATCGTTACTTCGCCATTAAGTGGCTTATCCGATCCAATAACTCGAAACTTTTCCATCATAAACCTTACAGAGACATCAGTTTCTTATCGCGTTCCCACTCTTCTGGCGTGTAAGCCTTAATAGAAAGAGCGTGGATATCATTGCGTTGAATGTATTCCATTAAAGGACCATAAATAAGTTGCTGTTTTTTCACTCGGTTCATACCGTCAAAACAAGCATCTATTGCAACCACTTCATAGTGGCTACCTTCACCCTTTACGATAAGTTCTTGTAGGCCTAACGCCTCTGTTAATAATTCTTGTACTTTTGTGCTGTCCACAAATAGCTCCTGCCTAATCTTTTAAGTGTTTTGCCATCAATGGCTGGATATTGCTCAATTGGAACAACGTTCGTAATTGTTCTGGCACGAAACTGAGCATTATATGACAGTTTTGATTTTTTGCATGCTCTATTAAGTGAATTAGCATCACCATTCCAGCCGAATCAATGCGATTTACTTGATTTAAGTCGACTTGAACTTCAGATTCAGCCGTTTTCCAACTCTCCAATGTTAACCATAGCAATGGAACTGACTCTCTGTCTAAATCCCCCGAGAGCTGAAACGTATCAATGCTGATTGATTTCCATTGAGGATGTGACATTACTTAGCCCCTTCAAAACGAATTGGCTGTTGCGCCAAACGATCTAGATCTTGTGCAACTGAAACAATACCCTGCTGGCGTATTTTACTGTTCCATTCAGATTGCTTGCTAGAAAGTAAGCTAATGCCTTCCGCAATCATATCAAAAGCTTTCCACTCACCAGATTTTTTATCTTTACGTAATTTAAATTCAAGTTTGATATTAGGACGTGGAGTCGCAATGATATCGACTTTTACGCTAGTAATACGGCTGCTTTCTTTTAACTTAGTTTCTGGTCCAAATTCAATTTTTTGGTCAGTGTACTGAGTCAAAACTTGCGCATACGATGTCACTAGATAGCCATAAAAAGCATCAATAAAAATACGTACGTCTTTTTTATCCGCACCTTTTAAATTGGGTCCTAATAGCTTTAACGCCGCATATTGAGAATTGACGTATGGCATCAACTCTTCTTCAACGATGACTTTCAATAATTCAGGATCGTTCTGAATATTAACTTGCTCATCTTTCAATCGAGAAAAAGCTTGGTCAGCGACTTGCTTCATCATGTGATAAGGCTGAGTTTTATCTATCGTTTCTTTTTTATCAGTCGACTCTGCAAAAACATTCACAGAAAAGAGCAGAGCCGTCAGGGTAATAAATAATTTCTTCAGCATGTCATTATTCCTTTGTCGTTTCTTCTGAGCCGCCAACACTGTACAAAACCTGACCTATAAGGTCTTCAAGTACTAAAGCGGATTTAGTGTCTTCAATAAAGTCACCATCGACTAGCATTTCTTCATCTTCAAAGACAAAACCTGGCACTAAGCTAATGTACTGCTCACCGATCAACCCTGAAGTCAGAATCTTCGCACTTGAAGTTTCTGGGAATTGCGAATATTTCGATTCAATAGAAAGATTTACAACTGGTAAGTAACTCTCGCTATCTAATTCGATACTCGTAACACGACCTACAACCACACCGCCAACTTTGACAGGTGAACGTACTTTTAAGCTACCAATATTGTCGAATGTCGCCTTTAAAGAGTAAGTATGGTTTGAACCAAGACCTTTTACGTCAGCGACTTGAAAAATCATGATTAAGATTGCGCAAATTCCGGCGATAACAAAAGTACCGACCCATAATTCTAATTTTCGTGTTTGTTGCATGATTAATTCCCGAACATCAATGCTGTAAGAACAAAATCTAGCCCCAATACAGCTAGAGAAGAGTGCACAACAGTGCGTGTGGTTGCGCGGCTAATACCTTCAGAAGTAGGTATTGCATCGTAACCATTAAATAGAGCAATCCAAGTCACTGTAATAGCAAAGAACATACACTTAATTAAGCTGTTGCCTATGTCTCTACCTAACTCAACAGAAGACTGCATCGCAGACCAAAAACTACCATGATCAATTCCTTTCCAATCAACACCGACAAGTTGACCGCCCCAAACCCCCACGGCCATAAAGATCATAGCAAGTAGTGGCATTGAAATTAATCCAGCCCATAAACGAGGTGCAATTACACGCTTTAAGGGATCCACTGCCATCATTTCTAAGCTAGACAATTGCTCGGTCGCTTTCATCAAACCAATTTCGGCAGTTAAAGCTGAACCAGCACGGCCGGCAAAAAGCAGAGCCGTCACAACCGGTCCTAGTTCACGTAATAGCGATAGTGCCACCATTTGTCCAAGGCTACCTTCAGCACCATAATCGATAAGAATCACGTAGCCTTGTAAACTCAAAACCATTCCGATAAAAAGTCCAGATACGATAATAATCGCGAGAGACTGCACGCCTACGCTGTAAAGCTGCTTAACTAATAGAGGGCAGTTTTTGAAACGAGGAACGCCAACTAGGGCTCCGAATAACATTAGACTTGCACGCCCAAAAGCTTCACAAATGGCTAATGCTCTTTGTCCAACGCTCGCGATATAATTGGAGATCATTTTAGAACAAGTCCTTTTCAATACTCTGAGCGGGGAAACGGAAAGGCACTGGGCCATCCGCGTCACCTTGTAAGAATTGCAGCACCCTTGGATCGTTACTTTGACGTAGTTCCTCCGGGGAGCCACTCGCGATGACTTTTCCATCGGCGAGTAAATAGACAAGGTCGGCAATACTCATCACTTCAGGAACATCATGTGAAACCACGATAGATGTCAAATCAAGTGCTTGGTTCAAGCTGCGGATAAGCTTAACTAAGACTCCCATCGTAATAGGGTCCTGCCCAACAAAAGGTTCATCGTACATAATAAGTGTAGGATCTAGCGCAATAGCACGAGCTAGAGCCGCACGCCTTGCCATACCACCAGAAAGCTCACTTGGCATTAGTTGCGCAGCGCCACGAAGCCCTACCGCCTCAAGTTTAAGCTTAACAATCGAGTCAATGAACTTCTCACTTAAATCCGTATGTTCACGTAGTGGAAATGCGACATTATCAAATACCGTTAGATCCGTAAAAAGCGCACCAGATTGAAACAGCATGCTCATTTTTTTACGGGCTTGATATAGATTTCGGCGTGACAGTGATGGGATATTATCTCCATCAAACCACACCTTCCCCGTATCAGGAGGTAATTGACCGCCAATAATACGCAGCAAAGTTGTTTTACCTATACCGGATGGCCCCATGATCGCAGTGATCTTGCCTTTGGGTACGAGTAGGCTAATGTCATCAAAAATAGTTCGTTCGCCGCGAGAGAAAGTTAAGTTCTCTACTCTAACGAGTTCATTATTTCTCATAGTATGGCTCTATCCTTGATCTAAAAAGCATCGTTAATTCGGTTCATGATAAGCACTATGTATAATAATTAAAAGCACTGTTCGATTTATTCTAGTGCTCATCCAACCTCTTCTAAATAATAAAATTCATGATTATTTTTAAAAGCGATTAAGTTTGTTTACAGCAAACCAACAATTAATTGAAACAGTGACTTCCCTTTTACTTAGCAACAAGTCAAAATTAGCGGTTAATTACCCCCATTTAACTCATTTGTAGGAATCATCATGCTTGAAGCCATCGCGTTTCTAATTGTCGGTCTTGTTTTTTTAGTTTGGAGTGCAGATAAGCTTGTATATGGTGCTGCTGCTCTTGCTCGTAACGTAGGTATTTCACCTCTTGTTATTGGTATGACAATTTTAGCTATGGGTTCTTCAGCTCCTGAAATGATGGTTTCAGCTACCGCGGCTTTAGATGGAAAAACGGATACTGCGGTTGGTAACGTTCTTGGTTCTAATATTGCAAATATCGCCCTTATATTAGGTATTACCGCTCTCATTAAACCGCTTTCAATCAGCTCTGGTGTTATTCGCAGAGAACTTCCCCTTATGATTGGTGTCACCTTATTAGCCGGTGCTCTATTATGGGATAATCACCTTGGTTTCTATGAAGGCGTTCTTTTGTTTGTGCTTTTTGCCGCATTCTTAATTGCTATGTTACAGATTAGCCGTAAAGAAAAAGTCAATGGCGATGCTTTTGTTGATGAGCAAGAATCAGAAGTCCCTGAAGGCGTAAGTAATCCAAAAGCCATTATGTGGGTAGTGATTGGTTTGATTATTCTTCCGCTAGCTGCCGACATGCTTGTCGATAACGCTGTGGTTATCGCAAAATACTTTGGTATGAGTGATCTAGTTATCGGTCTAACGATCATTGCTATTGGCACAAGTTTACCTGAATTAGCCGCTTCTCTAGCGGGTGTTATGAAGGGTGAAGACGACATGGCCGTAGGTAATATCATTGGTTCTAATGTATTCAACATCCTAGCGGTAATGGGCATCCCAGGTATATTAAACCCATCCATTCTCAGTGAATTTGCAATGGGTCGTGATTTTTGGGTCATGCTAGGCGTTTCTTTATTACTTGTACTTATGGCGCTTGGTAAATCTCGTAGCGTTAATCGTATAGAAGGTGGCATTCTAGTCATACTGTTCCTTGCATACCAAGGTTACTTGCTAATGAATATGACGGCTTAATCACGCCTTATACAACGAACAAAACCTAATTTTCTGGAGTATTTGATGCCTAAGTCTTTCGATTATCGCAGTGTCGCTAAACAAGTATTAGAGACCGAGATTGCAGGTCTAACTCAACTGGAACAGTATTTTAATGACCAGTTTTGCCAAGCTTGTGAGCTTATCCTTAATAACAAAGGCAAAGTAGTTGTTATGGGGATGGGGAAATCTGGACACATAGGCAAAAAGATAGCGGCAACACTTGCCAGCACCGGTACTTCAGCATTTTTTGTTCACCCAGGGGAAGCCGCTCATGGTGACCTTGGAATGATTGAGCCCGGTGATATTGTACTTGCCATCTCTAACTCCGGAGAGTCAGGAGAGATCTTGAGCCTTTTCCCTGTTCTTAAGCGGTTAGATATCCAAATATTGAGCATGACGGGCAAGCCAAACTCAAACATGGCAAAACTCGCAGATATTCATTTACAAATAACGGTTCCAGCAGAAGCTTGCCCACTTGGTTTAGCCCCAACAACAAGCACAACAGCCACACTGGTTATGGGAGATGCTCTTGCAGTTGCTTTGCTTCAAGCAAGAGGCTTCACTGCTGAAGACTTCGCCCTATCACACCCAGGTGGTGCGCTAGGCAGAAAGTTACTGTTAAAATTAGAAGACATCATGCATACGGGTGAAGCCCTGCCAGTTGTAGCTCCTGAAGCATTAGTTCGTGATGCCTTATTAGAAATTTCCCAAAAAGGCCTGGGGATGACTGCGATTGTTGATAACACAGGTAATATGGTCGGAATATTTACGGATGGAGATTTAAGACGCATCCTCGATAAGCGTATAGATATTCACACCACCGCCATCGGTGAAGTAATGACATCGAAGCCAACCGTAGCTGAGCCAAACATGCTAGCGGTTGAAGGTTTAAACCTTATGCAAGATAAAAGCATCAATGGTCTCATGTTGTGTCATGAAGGAAAGCTTGTCGGTGCGCTAAATATGCATGACCTATTAAAAGCAGGAGTAATGTAATGACTCAATCTGTTCAAACATTATATGGCGAAGTTGACGCTAACGTATTCAATATCGCAAAAGACATTAAGCTACTGATCTGCGACGTAGATGGTGTTTTTTCTGACGGTCGTATCTATATGGGAAATAATGGTGAGGAATTAAAAACCTTCCATACCCGTGATGGCTATGGTGTTAAATCTTTAATGAATGCTGGAATTGAAATCGCCATCATTACAGGTCGAAAATCACAAATTGTCGAAAACAGAATGAACGCGCTTGGTATTAAGCTCATTTACCAAGGTCAAGATGACAAAGTAAAAGCTTACCAAGACATTTGCACCAAGTTATCGGTTGCACCGGAACACACTGGTTACATTGGGGATGACTTGATCGACTGGCCTGTCATGGAGCAGGTTGGTTTAAAGGTCTGTGTTGCCGATGGTCACCCTTTATTAGCACAACGCGCTAACTACGTTACCAGTATTAACGGCGGTCATGGCGCGGTTCGCGAAGTCTGCGACCTGATCTTACAAGCAAGAAATGAACTTGATCTGCATAAAGGCTTAAGCATATGACTTTGCCTCGTATTATCTATTTAATACTAGTCTTTGTGTGTTCTTGGTCAACATATTATTTGTATGATAAATCTCAGGGTCATACAATACAGGTCGCTCCAAATTTAGAATTGCCTATTTTTAGCGGAAAAAATCTAGACAACATTACCTATAACCAACAAGGCATACGCAGTTACGAAATTGAATCGAGCCATTTAGAGTACTTTTCAAAAAGTGGCGATACTATTTTTGAAAACCCGGTTTTATCGGTCTTTCGAGATGGTCATACGATTGAATGGCAAGTAACCGCAAGGCGTGCTGTTATGAGTGAAGAGCAAGAACTAACACTCTATGATAATGTTGCCATTAAGAACCTATTACCAGAAGCAAGCTTTGATACAATGACAACTAACAAGCTTGCAATTGAGTTAACAAATCGAGATTTTAGATCAGAAACGGCAGTTCACATGATCGGTCCATTATTTGAAACAGAGGGACAAGCTATGGAAGGTAATTTCGATAGCAATACTGCAACCCTCTTAAATACTGTCCAAGGTAGATATGAAACTCTTACACCTTAGCCTACTTGCCTTTGCTTTTGCTTCACCTAACGCTTTAGCGTTAACTTCAGATACTGAGCAGCCTGTTTATATTGATTCAGACAGTCAGCAGCTTGATATGAAAAGTAATAAAGTCACTTTTCAAGGCGATGTAAAGCTGAAGCAAGGCAGCATTAATATCAATGCCGATAAAATAGTTGTAACTCGAGATGCCACTACTGGTGAGATCGCTGCTATTAATGCGTTTGGCATACCAGCGACATTTTCTCAGCTCACAGACGATGGGAAAACACTGGATGGGCAAGCCAATAATCTAAACTACCAGCTACAAACCGATAAGTTAATCATGACTAAGAATGCGCAACTGTCCCAAGATGGAAATACCATTAGCGGTTCAAGTATTACTTATCAAATTTCGTCACAAAAGCTCGTTGCTGATAGTGATAAAGATGAGCGAGTAACAACGGTATTACAGCCAACTCAAGTGAACAAATAACGGCGCAAGTGACCAATAATTATGGCAATATTAAAAGCACAAAATCTCGCGAAAACATACAGTAAACGGAAAGTTGTCACTGATGTAAGCTTGCAAGTCGAGTCAGGGCAAATTGTCGGCTTACTCGGACCTAATGGTGCGGGTAAAACTACCTCTTTCTATATGATTGTAGGTCTGGTTGCTCGTGATGAAGGCACTATCAGCATTGATGATAATGACATCAGTATTTTGCCTATGCATAGCCGTTCGCGTTTAGGTATTGGTTATTTACCGCAAGAAGCATCCATATTCCGCAAGCTTTCAGTTGAACATAATATTATGTCGGTTCTTCAGACTCGTGATGAACTGACTCATGAACAGCGACAAGATAAGCTTGAAGATCTTCTTGAAGAATTCCATATCCAACACATCAGAACCAGTGCAGGTATGGCGCTATCAGGTGGAGAACGACGCCGGGTTGAAATCGCAAGAGCACTTGCAGCAAACCCGCAGTTCATTTTACTTGATGAACCTTTCGCTGGTGTTGACCCAATCTCCGTCATTGATATCAAAAAAATCATTGAGCATTTGCGAGATAGAGGCTTAGGCGTTCTCATTACTGACCATAACGTACGCGAAACATTAGACGTATGTGAAAAAGCATACATCGTGAGCCAAGGCCATCTTATTGCTGAAGGAACACCTGAAGACGTTCTCAATAACGAACAAGTAAAACAAGTTTATCTAGGTGAACAATTCCGTCTATGATTAGATAGAGAGCATCAAGAAAGTCTAAAAATAATAATTAGGTAAGTACTACTGAATGAAACCCTCATTACAACTTAAGCTTGGCCAACAGTTAGCTATGACGCCTCAATTGCAGCAAGCCATTCGCTTGTTACAATTGTCGACTCTGGATTTACAGCAAGAAATTCAAGAAGCGTTAGAGTCAAACCCATTACTTGATGTGGAAGAAGGTGGTGAAGATACGCCTTCAACTGATGACAAAGCCACAAGTGAAGCAAAGGAAAACTCAGCAGACACTCCAGAAGCAACATCTGAGCCCGACTTACCTGATAGCTCAGACCTTATCGAAAAATCTGAAATTGGTAATGAACTAGAAATAGATACTACCTGGGAAGATGTTTACACCTCCAATACAGGTAATACCGGTATTGCTATTGATGACGACATGCCAGTTTATCAAGGTGAAACAACCGAAAGCCTTCACGACTATTTATTATGGCAACTCGACCTAACCCCTTTTAGTGAAACCGACCGAACGATTGCTCTAGCGCTAATTGATGCCGTTGATGACCACGGCTACTTAACGGTTTCACTTGAAGATATTTTAGAAAGTTTCAATAGTGAAGAAGTTGAACTTGATGAGATCGAAGCCGTTCGTAAACGTGTTCAACAATTTGATCCTCTCGGTGTTGCATCCATAAATTTACAAGACTGTTTATTACTTCAACTGGCGACCTTCCCCGAAGAAACGCCTTGGTTGAATGAAGCTAAATTGGTTTTATCCAATCATATCGACCAACTTGGTAACCGAGACTATAAGCTAGTTATTAAAGAAACTAAGCTAAAAGAAACAGAACTACGTGAAGTTCTGCAGCTGATTCAACAACTCGATCCAAGACCTGGCAGCAAAATCACACCCGATGAAACTGAATACGTTGTGCCAGATGTATCTGTATTTAAAGATCATGGCAAATGGCTAGTAACCATCAATCCAGACAGCATTCCTAAATTAAAAGTAAATCAGCAATATGCTCAATTGGGTAAAGGCAACAGTGCCGACAGTCAATACATACGCTCAAATTTACAAGAAGCAAAGTGGCTAATTAAAAGCCTAGAAAGCCGAAATGAAACTTTACTCAAAGTATCAAGGTGTATTGTTGAACATCAACATGGTTTCTTTGAATATGGTGAAGAAGCCATGAAACCAATGGTACTAAATGATGTGGCTTTAGATGTCGACATGCATGAATCTACGATCTCTCGAGTCACCACTCAAAAGTTCATGCATACCCCACGCGGCATCTTCGAACTAAAATATTTCTTCTCTAGCCATGTCAGTACAGATAATGGCGGAGAGTGTTCATCTACAGCAATTCGCGCTTTAATCAAAAAGTTGGTGGCGGCTGAAAATACAGCCAAGCCTCTTAGCGATAGCAAAATTGCTGCCTTACTGGCTGACCAAGGAATTCAGGTAGCTAGACGGACGATAGCAAAATACCGTGAATCCCTGGGCATTTCCCCCTCGAGTCAGCGTAAACGCCTGTTATAAGCTAGCTTAATTAGTTAAAACCAGGCACCCAAATGAAAAGGAAAGTCTATGCAAATCAATATCCAAGGCCACCACGTTGATCTTACCGATTCAATGCAAGACTATGTTCACTCTAAATTCGAAAAACTTGAACGTTTCTTTGATCATATCAATAGCATTCAAGTTGTATTACGAGTTGAGAAAGTAAACCAAATTGCAGAAGCAACATTGCATGTCAATCAACATGACATCCATGCTACTGCGACCGATGAAAGCATGTATGCAGCTATAGATGCTTTAGTCGACAAACTCGTTCGCCAACTCAATAAGCACAAAGAAAAGTTAAGTAGTCACTAACATGCAATTAAGCGAAGTACTTTCATTGAACTGCACCAAAAGTGCAGTTCAATGCACCAGTAAAAAAAGAGCCCTAGAGCTAATCAGCCAAATAGCAGCAGAAAACAGTGGGCAAGATTCTACTGAACTTTTTGAATGCATGCTCAGCCGTGAAAAAATGGGTAGTACAGGCATTGGTAATGGTATCGCCATTCCACATGCGCGTATGAATGCTAGCGATAAAGCCATCGCTGTTTTATTACAATGCCAAGATCCTATCGAGTTTGATGCTATCGATAACCGACCTGTAGATCTTTTATTTGCACTGCTAGTTCCCAGTGAACAATGTAAGGAGCACCTCAAAACGCTTTCTTGCATGGCAGAAAGGCTCAATGATAAACAAACCTTGAAACAGCTCCGCAACGCCCAGAGCGATCAAGAGCTTTATGAGATCATGACTAATGTGCAAACCTGCGAGTGATAAGATGAGATTAATCGTTGTTAGCGGTCAGTCTGGTGCAGGAAAAAGTGTGGCGCTTCGTGTTTTAGAAGACTTAGGCTATTACTGCGTTGATAACTTGCCTGTTGCTCTGCTTAGTGCCTTTGTTTCTTCCATCAAAGACAGTAACCAAAACGTAGCGGTCAGTATTGATATCCGTAACTTGCCTAAAGAGCCGACATTAGTTTCTGACGCTCTCGACCAGATAAAGGCATCGAACGACATAGATGTCGATGTTCTATTTTTAGATGCAGACAAAACAACCTTACTCAAACGCTACAGCGAAACACGCCGTATTCACCCGTTATCACTCAGCTCTGAAAAGCTTTCTCTTGATCAAGCTATTGAACTTGAAAAAACACTTCTATCTCCACTCATTGAGCAAGCTAACCTCGTTTTAGATAGCAGTAATCAAACCCTCTATGAGTTAAGCGAAACCGTTCGTTTCAAAATTGAAGGCAAAGAAAAACAAGATCTCATCATAGTATTTCAATCGTTTGGATTTAAATATGGTCT
Organism: Vibrio gallaecicus; assembly: GCF_024347495.1. Lineage (NCBI taxonomy): Bacteria > Pseudomonadati > Pseudomonadota > Gammaproteobacteria > Vibrionales > Vibrionaceae > Vibrio > Vibrio gallaecicus. The sequence goes on from NZ_AP025490.1 coordinate 2,895,365, forward strand.
TCCAAGCGACGCTGATTATGTCTTCGATGTTCGATTCTTACCAAATCCACATTGGGAACCGGCTTTACGTCCAATGACAGGTCTCGATGCTCCCATCCATTCATTTCTCGAAAAACACAAAGAAGTGATTGAACTCAAACAGCAGATCCAAGGCTTTGTTGAGCAGTGGTTGCCTATGTTAGAGAAAAACAACCGCAGCTACTTAACCGTCGCGATAGGTTGCACTGGTGGTAAACACCGTTCGGTCTACCTAACTCAAAAAATTGGTGAGTACTTCTCTGAACTCGGTCATCAAGTACAGATCAGACACGCCTCTTTAGAAAAAAACAAATAGAGACTAAGCATGGAACTCACGCGAACCGTATTAATACAAAATCGACTTGGTTTACATGCGAGAGCCGCAGTAAAGCTTGTCGAATTGGCACAGAGCTATACTGCGACCATTACCGTCCATAGCGAAGAAGACAAGACGGCTACAGCAGACAGCGTGATGGGACTCTTAATGCTAGAATCAGCTCAAGGGCAGAACATCACAATTCAGGCATCAGGAGTCGATGCTCAAGAAGCGTTGGATGCAGTTTGTCATTTAATTGAAGATAAATTTGATGAGGGTGAGTAGCCCCATTTTTTCTATGCATTTACATCCCGTCAGCTCCTTCATATTCGCACTTCAATTATTCTCAATTTAATTCCCTAACGTAATAAGTTCTTATTAAATAAGGGCTAGAATTAAGTTACTATTCGAAACACTGTAATAATAACGACTTAGGGGGCAGAATGGCCGAACAACTAGAATTTGACCAAGCTCACCAAACCCTACAAGAAGTCAGCGAAGCCTTAGAAAACGGTCGTTTTGTCCATGTACGTCGACAACTTCAGGATATGGAACCTGAAGATATCGCACACCTTTTAGAAGCATCTCCGCGAAAAAGTCGTGAAGTACTTTGGCAACTCACAGACCCTGAAGACTACGGTGAAATTCTTGATGAACTTAACGAAGACGTAAAAGATGCGTTGGTGTCAAAAATGGCACCCGAAACGCTCGCAGAAGCAACTGAAGGTATGGAGACCGACGATGTTGCCTACGTACTTCGAAGCTTACCTGATGATGTATCTCGTGAAGTCCTATCTCAAATGGACTCGGTTGATCGAGCTCTTGTCGAAACCGCACTGTCTTACCCGGAAGATTCTGCAGGCGCATTGATGAACACCGATGTTGTCACCATCCGTGGTGATGTCGATATCGATGTTGTACTTCGTTATATGCGAATGCGCGGTGAATTGCCTGATGCAACAGATGCTCTTTATGTCATCGATGAAGACAATCGACTAATCGGTAATTTATCTATTACGGCACTGATTACCACTCAGCCTGATGTTCAAGTTTCTGAAGTCATGGAGAATGCCGACGAAGCCATTGCCGTTGAAACTAGCGCGTCTGATATCGCCAGCCTTTTTGAACGTCGAAATTGGGTTTCAGCTCCAGTTGTAGATGAAAATCAGCACCTAGTCGGTCGTATTACGATCGATGACGTTGTCGACGTAATTCGTGAAGATGCCGAGCACTCCATGATGAGTATGGCGGGTATGGATGATGACGAAGATACCTTTGCACCAGTAGTAAAATCAGCACGTCGTCGAAGCGTCTGGTTAGGTGCAAACGTACTTGCTGCCCTTGCTGCTGCTTCTGTTTCCAATATGTTTGAAGCCACTTTAGATCAGATGGCTGCCATTGCCGTATTGATGACGATTGTACCTTCTATGGGTGGCGTTGCGGGTAACCAAACGGTCGCGCTAGTGATCCGTGGTTTAGCTCTGGGTCACATCGGTGACAGTAACAAACGTGAACTACTGCTAAAAGAAGCGGCAATTGGTTTTCTAAACGGTGTACTTTGGGCTGTGATCATTGGTGGTATTGTGGTTGCTTGGAAAGGTAACTGGATACTGGGCGGGATCATCTCCGCGGCAATGATGACCAATTTAATTGTTGCAGGCATAGCAGGGGTAACAATTCCTGTCATGCTAAAGAAAATGAATATCGACCCCGCACTCGCAGGTGGTATGGCGCTTACAACAGTGACTGATGTGATTGGCTTATCGGTATTCCTAGGGTTAGCAACGATTCTTATCTAAATTTATCGTACTTGGCTCATCTATCTAGCTGAGCCATTTAACTCGTTCATTTAGAGAATGCACTTAAGGCAATACTAAGTTTTAAATATTAATAAACAAGCACTTAATACCAAACACAAAAAAGGGAGCATAATCGCTCCCTTTTCTTTATTTAAAGTTTCTAACTTACTCGCCAGCAACCTTCATTGATTCCAATAAAATAGAACCTGTTTGTATTTGTGAACGCGTTTCCACGTCATTACCCACAGCGACTATTTGGGTGAACATGTCTTTTAAATTACCCGCAATCGTTACTTCTGATACTGGATATTGAATCTCACCGTTTTCTACCCAGAAACCAGCAGCGCCACGAGAATAATCGCCTGTCACTGTATTCACGCCCTGCCCCATTACTTCTGTAACAAGGAAGCCAGTACCCAGTTCTTTAAGCATTTGCTCAAAGTTCTGACCTGTCGATTTAACAAACCAGTTATGAATACCACCAGCGTGACCTGTTGAAGTCATATCCATTTTACGCGCAGCGTAGCTTGTCAGTAGATAAGTCGCTAACACACCGTCAGTAATAATCTCACGGTCTTGAGTGAAGACGCCTTCACTATCGAAGGGGCTAGAAGCTAAGCCGCGTAATACATGTGGCTTTTCAGAAATGTTAAACCACTCTGGTAAAATTTGTTTGCCTAGGTGATCCAATAAGAATGAAGACTTGCGATATAGATTGCCACCACTGATAGCCATCACTAAATGACCAACTAGACCTGTTGCAACATCAGGAGCAAACATTATCGGGTATTTACCTGTAGCGAGCTTTCTTGCATCTAAACGGCTAACGGTTTTTTCTGCCGCTTCTTGACCAACACGCTCAGGCGTCCACAAATCATCACGGTGACGAGCAAGCGTATAGCTGTAGTCTCGTTCCATTTCGCCATTTGCACCTTCACCAATCACACAACAGCTCGTGCTGTGACGACTTGAAGCATAGCTTGCTAATAATCCATGGCTATTACCATAAACCTTCACGCCATAATGGCTATCGTAGCTTGCACCATCACTTTGCTTAATTTTGTCACTATAAGCTAAAGCTTGTCTTTCAGCTGCAATCGCAATTTCAGCGGCAACATCAGGATTAGGTTCATCAGGGTGGAATAAATCAAGATCTGGAATCTCTTGAACCATTAATTCTTTCGGTGCAGGACCTGCATATGGGTCTTCAGAAGTGTACTGAGCAATATCTAATGCAGCAGCAACAGTCTGAGCGATAGCTTTTTCACTAAGATCAGATGTTGATGCGCTGCCTTTCTTCTGACCGCGATAAACAGTAATACCAAGCGCACCATCACTATTAAATTCAACGTTTTCCACTTCACACATGCGAGTAGAAACACTTAATCCCGTTGATTTAGTTATTGCGACTTCAGCTGCGTCTGAGCTGACTGATGCCATGTCTAATGCTTTCGCTACTGCGGCTTCTAACTCAACACGTTGCTGAGCGACTTGCTGTTTCACATCCATATCTAATCTAATTTTAAGTATCAATATTCGTTAGGATAACAAGAATTTCGCATTCTCCCCAAGATTCTTGCTAAAATAGGCGTATATTCGTTTGAGATAGTGATATAGGCAGAAAAGATGGCTCGCAAAAACCAAAAAGCCCCATGGGAACCAGAAGAAGAAATCATCTGGGTAAGTAAGACAGAAATGAAAACGGACATGGACGCCCTGCAAAAGCTGGGAGAAGAGCTTGTTGAATTAAAGCCTTCGATTCTTGATAAGTTTCCTTTGTCTGAAGATCTGGCTTTAGCGATTAAAGATGCACAGCGCTTTAAGAACGAAGCAAAGCGACGTCAACTTCAATACATTGGTAAAGTAATGCGCAATGTAGATCCTGAGCCAATTCAAGCTGCTTTAGATAAGATTCGCAACAAACACTCTCAAGCAACAGTTGAACTGCACAAACTAGAACAACTGCGTGACCGCGTTGTTGCTGAAGGCGATAAAGCTATTTCAGAAGTGATGGACATGTACCCTGAAGCAGACCGTCAGCGTCTTCGCCAGCTCGCTCGCCAAGCTAACAAAGAGAAATCAGCGAATAAGCCAGCCAAGTCTTCTCGTGAGATTTTCCAAATCTTAAAAGAGTTAAAGCTAGGCGACTAACCTTCGCCCCTCTTTACTCAGAAAGATAATAAAAGACCTAGCACATGCTAGGTCTTTTGGTTTTAGAAGTGCTTAATATCGATATGTACTGAAGTATTAAGATGTACTTAGCCTCAATATGTATTGACTATCAAAGTTCAGTCGTCACTCACCCGCTTTAACAAATGAGCTCAATTCTTGCTGGGAATGATCAGCCGTCAGTACCTCTATCGAGTCTTCAACCAGCACCTTACCGAGTGCCACAAAAACAAACTTATTCGCGATACTGCGTGCATCACCTAAATGGTGAGTCACCATCAAGACCGTAATATTTCGCTCTGCCGCTAATCGCTTCACTAGGTTAAGCATTTCCTCACGAAGCAAAGGGTCAAGTGCTGAGAAAGGTTCATCAAGTAACCAGATATCATGAGGCTGAACAAAACAGCGGGCAAGCGCGACACGCTGACGCTGACCGCCAGATAAATGCTCCGGCAATCTATCTAAATATTCCGCCACTCCAACTTGTGCTGCAGCCTGCTCAACTTCGAGCTTTTGGGTTACTGTAAGCTTTAAACCCGGATGCAACCCTAAGCCAATATTTTCACGTACCGTGAGGTGGGCAAACAGGTTGTGTTCTTGAAACAGCATAGCCAATGGACGTTGATGCGCTTCCTTACCAATAAGCGATTGCCCTGCCACAGAGATCTCACCCGATGTAGGCTCGATAAACCCAGCAACCAGCGCCAATAGTGTGGACTTTCCGGCACCGCTCGGTCCCATCAACGCGACAATGTCGCCCTGCTCAGCTTGAAAGTCAAAGCGAAACAACTCTCGGTGATAGTGGTAGTCCACCTCTTTCATCACTAACATTATCGGTTCCTTAATTCTTTCGCGTTAGAATTTGAGTTTCGAGTAAATAAAAATTCAATCAGACTAAAACTGCCCACACTCAGTAGCAATAAACTCACAGAAACCACCGCAGCCGCCTCCATTTGATAACTGCCTAGCAATTGGAATAAATACAAAGGTAACGTTCTAAAATCATGACTGCCAAATAAAGCAATTGCGCTTAAGTCACCTATAGCTAACATAAAACTAATCGCAAACGCTTGTGCCATCGGCTTTCGTAACGCTCGCCATTCCACTAACCTGAATCGAGTCAGTCCCGTCATACCCAAACTTGGACATAAATATTGATATTGCTGAGCTAGGTGCAACATAGGTTGCGCAAGGGTTTTAATCACATAAGGCAATGCCATTAAACTGTTTACCGCAACCACAACGAAAAAGGCTAAGCTAAAAACATCGGTAAATGATCGAAGTAACAAGAATAAACCAGTACTGATCACTAGCCCTGGTGTCACCAAAATAATGGTGCCCACTAATTCAATTTTATCGGCTTTGAAGTTTTTGCCATGCAGACGCCAAGCTCGGCTAGTTATAAGAATCGCGATACCAATGATCATCGCAATAATACTGGCAAGCACGGCCACTTTTAATGATGTTCCAAGAGCGTTCCAAAAAGGCGCACTGGTTAAGACATTAAAACCTTGCGCATTAATACCACTAATGATGACCATGACCAAAGGTGGTAGCACAAGCAGTGAAACAGCTATGATCCAAAAGCTATCCCACCCTTTTGACCAATAAGTATCTTTCACTAAATACTTATCATCAGACTGTTGGCTAGGAGTAACAGAGATCGGTTTAGAGAGGCGTTGAATACTGATCGCGAGGACACCGCACAATAGCATTTGCCAAATCGCCAGTATCGCCCCCGCCTGTAAATCAAAATCAAACTTAATCGCTTGATAAATGGCGAGTTCTATAGTGGTCGATTTCGGACCGCCACCTAATGCCATGACAGTTGCAAAACTAGTAAAGCACAGCATAAACACTAAGCCACATACATGAGGAAGCTGCTGGCGTAACCTAGGCCATTCTACCCATTTAAACTTATCCCAATGCGTCATTCCTAAATGAGCACACAGCTTGTGCTGTTCTGCAGGCACCGTCTCAATCGCTTGTAATAAAAGCCGGCTAGCGTAAGGCAAATTGAAAAAGACATGCGCAAGCAAAATGCCATTTAGACCGTAGATTGAAAATGGGAGTTTAATATCAAATTGAGCGAGCCCTTTAGCCAACCAACCACTGTTGCCATAAATAGCTAGAATCCCAAACACACCAACGAGAACAGGAAGAACTAAGGTAGAGGCAAAAAGCCGCAATAAAATACTTCGCCCAGGGAACTGACGGCGAGATAAAGCATGAGCAACAGGAATAGCAAAAAGCACACTTAATACCATCGAAAGTGTAGCTTGATAGAAACTGAACTTTGTTACATGCCAATAGTAAGGGTCTGACCATACTTGGCTTATATCAAGAGTAGGGGCATTGCTAAGCAATGCCCCTACTGATGAGATAACAAAAGCGGCAATGAGTAACGCAACCCATAAGCCAATCTTTGGAATCGAATTTAACATGTCGCTCCGTTAAAAATGTTTCACTTGAGAACCAAAAAGAACGATTAAAATGTTAAAGCACTTTGCCATTCACGGATCCAAGTCTTACGATTTTCTGCTACTTCATCTGAAGAAAAGCTCAGTGCATTACTTGGCACTGTCAACGCTTCAAAGCCTTCAGGTAATTTAACGCCAGTCACAGGGTACATCCAATTTCCGGTTGGCATGGCAGATTGGAAGCCATCGCTTAAAATGAACTGCATGAATTCATCAGCAAGCTTTTCATTTTTGCTGCCTTTCACTTTTGCGGCAACTTCAACTTGGGTGTAATGACCTTCAGCAAAATTTGCGGCTGCGTATTTTGAGTCGCTTTCTGCAATAATGTGATAAGCAGGTGACGTCGTGTAAGAAAGCACTAAATCAGATTCACCCTCTAAAAACATAGAGTAAGCTTCAGACCAACCTTTCGTCACGGTTACTGTCTTTTTCGCTAGCTGTTTCCATGCTTGAGTCGTGTCGTCACCATACACAGACTTCATCCAAAGCATTAAACCTTGACCAGGTGTTGAGGTGCGAGGATCTTGATAAATCACTTTAAGGTCATCACGTTGCTCAACTAATTCTTTTAAGCTTTTTGGCGGGTTTTCTAGCTTTTCTTTATTGTAAACAAAAGCAAAGTAACCAAAGTCGAACGGTACAAACGTATTATCGCTCCAACCATTAGGCAGAGTAACAGCAGAAGTATCTACTTTATGCTCAGCCAATAAACCTGTTTTTTTCGCTTCAGCCATCAGGTTGTTATCTAAACCTAAAATGATGTCAGCCTTACTATTGCCACCTTCAAGACGCAGTCGATTTAAAATAGACACACCATCCTCTAAAGCAACAAAGTTAACATCACAGCCACACTGCGCTTCAAATGCTTTTTCTACTGCTGGTCTAGGTCCCCAATCAGCAGCAAAAGAATCGTAGGTATACACCGTTAATGTACTATTAGCCGCTAGTGTACTATCAGCAGCTAAAGCTGAAAATGAAGTCACTGTTGCTAAAGCAAGAGTAGTTAATGCAAATTTCACTGGACGCTCTCCATGGTCATGAGCGGCACAGGTTTGAGGGAGGATAAATAGGTAGGATCCTAACTCAATTCCTACGCCAGCATTATCTGGTTCAGGTTTACGGGTCCCAAGGTTAAACTTGATCTCAGCTAACATTCATAAATCGAATGCTTCGCTCCCCGATGAGTGATTTGGATTGTAATTGGAATTGACTCAATAAGCTATAACGATCCCGTTACTTGCGTTGATCATATCCCCAACGTGGCACTAAACCTTGCTCAACACCAAGGTGATCCAAAATTCTCGCCACCATAAAATCCACCAGATCTTCAATGGTCTTAGGTTGATGATAAAAACCCGGAGCAGCGGGCATAATAGTCACACCCATAGTGGATAACTTATGCATGTTCTCTAAATGCAGTGTAGAAAATGGAGTTTCTCTTACCACCAACAATAATTGTCCACGCTCTTTCATCACCACATCAGCGGCGCGTTCAATCAAATTATCTGACATTCCATGAGCGATAGACGCAACACTTCCTGCTGAACATGGGCAAACCACCATCTGCTTAGGAGCAGCAGAACCAGATGCCACAGGCGAAAACCAATCATCCTTGCCGCATACAATCAGCTTTTCAGGATCGCAATTTAAGTGCTTAACCAGCACCGCTTTTGCTGCGTCTGGACCCGCTGGCAATTTAAGATCATGTTCCGTTGCCATGACTACGCGAGCCGCAGAAGAAATGAGTAGATACACTTGATAATCAGCAGCAAGTAAACACTCTAATAAACGTAAGCCATAAGGGGCGCCAGAAGCGCCAGTAAAAGCTAATGTGATGGCTTTATTCTTTGTCGTCATGATCTCAATTACTTCTTATTAATAATTCTATGGTGAGTGTTAATTCTTGCTTGCAAGTGCATCCAGTAACTTTTGATGGATACCGCCAAAGCCGCCATTACTCATCACAAGTATTTGGTCTTGTGGTTGTGCTTCAGCAACGATTCTTGATACGAAAGCATCCATATCATCACTCACATAAGCGGGTTGATGACATGCGTCAGCAATATCTTGAACTGACCAATCAATATTATCAGGCTGGAACAAGTACGTGGAATCAGCTTGCTTTAAAGAGTCAGCTAATGTCTCTTTATGAACACCTCGCTTCATCGTGGCAGAGCGAGGTTCCAGAACCGCGATAATTTTCTGCTCACCCACCTTATTACGTAACCCACCTAAAGTAAGTTCAATTGCTGTAGGGTGATGAGCAAAATCGTCATACACCTTCACCTTCGCAACTTCGCCTTTTAATTCTAAACGACGCTTCGTATTAATAAACTTAGCAAGAGATTCACAGCCTAGGTCGGGAGTAACGCCCACATGACGAGCCGCTGCAATTGCCATCAATGCATTATTTACATTGTGGTCGCCAACAAGATCCCAATCCACCGTTCCGACTTTTTCATTTTGGAAGTAGACATTAAATTGAGAACCATCTTTAACTAACTTTTCAGCACGCCAATCATTCAAACTTTCTTCACTAGGCTGATTCACTAAAATATCAGTTTCTTGATTCAATGAAGCTTCACTGCTGTATTCAGTTTCACTCCAACAACCACGTTCCAGTACATCTTCAATGGCAGTATCTTGTCTTGGGGAGAAAATTCGACCATTGCTTGGAACAGTGCGTACCAAATGATGAAATTGACGCTTAATTGCCTCTAAATCATCAAAAATATCCGCATGATCGAACTCTAAATTATTCATGACTAAGGTTCTTGGATGGTAGTGAACAAACTTAGAACGTTTATCGAAAAAAGCACTGTCATACTCATCGGCTTCGACTACGAAAAACATACTCTCACCTAAGCGAGCTGAGATGCCGAAATTGCCAAGCACCCCTCCCACCAAAAAGCCTGGGGCATAGCCACAGTCTTCTAAAATCCAAGCTAACATGCTCGATGTGGTCGTTTTTCCGTGTGTCCCAGACACAGCAAGAACCCAACGGTCATGCAGTAAGAACTCTTGTAGCCACTGGGGGCCAGACGTGTATTTTAGATTGTTGTTAAGTACATATTCGACACATGGGTTACCGCGGCTCATCGCATTTCCAATCACCACTAAATCCGGTCTTGGCTCTAACTGCTGAGGATCAAACCCTTCAATAATCTCAATGCCTTGGGATTCTAAAAGCGTGCTCATAGGTGGATAAACATTAGCATCGCTTCCTGTCACTTTATGACCCAATTGACGAGCTAAAACAGCGGCACCACCCATAAAAGTGCCACAAATCCCTAAGATGTGAATATGCATAAGTTACTTCCAAATACTTGTCGAAAAGTGCTAGTGAAATGAACAATTTCTCAATAAAACTATTTGCATTACTTATCACGAATCGGCTTGTAAAAGCGAGCAGCAATGCAAAACAAATTTAGTCGACATTGTAACTGAGATCTCTGTCGCTTAGTTCATTACCATTAAAAAGATCTACCCCGTAGAATTTAACTTAAGTGTCTAGGTGAATAAAGCCCACTAGAGGTCAGGTTCAGTAGCACTAAAATCCCCCACTATATTTAGAGAAGCTTAAGGAATTAACATGTCTGAGATGCGCACCCTTGGCGAGTTTATTGTTGCAAAACAAAATGACTTCCCTCACGCAAGCGGTGATCTTTCATCCCTTCTATCATCAATTCGTCTTGCTGCAAAAATCGTAAACCGTGAAATCAATAAAGCAGGTCTAGTTGATATTACTGGTGCAGTTGGTACAGATAATGTTCAAGGTGAAGAGCAGCAAAAGCTTGATCTATACGCTAATGACAAATTTAAAGCCGCTCTAGAAGCTCGCGATCAAGTTTGTGGTGTTGCGAGTGAAGAAGAAGACGAAGCTGTTGCTTTTAACAAGGAACTGAACAAAAACGCTAAGTACGTTGTACTTATGGATCCTTTGGATGGTTCATCAAACATTGATGTGAATGTTTCAGTTGGTACTATTTTCTCTATCTACCGCCGAGTATCCCCAATCGGTACACCTCCAACTCAAGAAGATTTCTTGCAGCCTGGTAACAAACAAGTCGCTGCTGGCTATGTGGTTTATGGTTCATCAACCATGCTGGTTTATACTACAGGTAAAGGGGTAAATGGTTTCACTTACGACCCTTCACTAGGTACTTTCTGTCTATCTCATGAAAACATGCTGATTCCAGATGAAGGTCGAATCTACTCAATCAATGAAGGTAACTACATTCGTTTCCCAACGGGTGTTAAGAAATACATCAAATACTGCCAAGAAAGTGCGCCAAGTGAAGGACGTCCATATACTTCACGTTATATTGGTTCATTGGTATCTGACTTTCACCGTAACCTTCTTAAAGGCGGTATCTACTTATACCCGAGTACTGAAAGCCATCCTCAAGGTAAGTTACGTCTACTTTACGAATGCAACCCAATGGCATTTATTATGGAGCAAGCGGGTGGTACTGCGTCTGACGGAGTAACCCGTATTATGGATTTAAAACCAACTGAATTGCACCAGCGTGTCCCATTCTTTGTTGGCTCACCAAGTATGGTGAAAAAGGTTGAAGAGTTCTTGGAATTAAACCAAGACTAACCTAACTTCCAAATTGAAACGCTTACTTCGGTAGGCGTTTTTTTTTGCGAGGAAGATAATAATGAGAAGGTATTTTAACCCCGCAAAGTTTACCGCTTCGCCGATTTACAGCTAAAGTTGAATGATAGTTAACCAACTTAATATGGTTATTTTTATTTTAACGAAAGGAAATCGTAATGAGTCTAAACTTAGTTCCTGCGGGTCTATCCCTTCCTGATGATCTCTATGTTGTCATCGAAATTCCAGCCAATGCTGACCCTATCAAATATGAAGTTGATAAAGACTCAGGTGCAGTATTTGTTGATCGCTTCATGTCTGCTCCTATGTTTTATCCCTGTAATTACGGTTACGTGAATGACACTTTGTCTTTAGATGGGGACCCTGTAGATGTATTAGTCCCTACTCCCTACCCTCTTATACCGGGTTCTGTCATTCGCTGCCGACCAGTTGGGGTGTTAAAAATGACAGATGAGTCAGGAGAAGATGCGAAAGTATTTGCAGTTCCACACTCAAAGCTATCAAAAGAGTATGACCACATCCAGGATGTTGGGGATATTCCGGAATTATTGAAAGCTCAAATCACTCAGTTTTTTGAACGTTATAAAGAATTGGAAGTAGGTAAATGGGTAAAGGTTGATGGCTGGGCTGACATTGAAGCCGCTCGCGAAGAAATCCTAACGTCGCACAAAAGAGCGCAGCAATAAGAGCTTTGAGAGTAGTAAAAACACTAACCAATGAAGTTTACTACTCTCTTTTTAATTATATTGAAGAACCAAACATTGAGTGTCGCCCTTCATTATAATCACTTTGAAACCAGAAATTGATTTTGTCACAGATACCTAAATATGGTTCACCCTTAACACCTAATATATGGGCATTTTGAGAGCAATACTGTTCGAGACCCAGCTCATAACCTTGTTCATACGCCGTGTATGCATCGCTATCCAAAGCTGACAAAGAACTCGCTCTTACTAGCTGTTTTTCACTTTGCTTCACTTTTCCACTCAGTGCGGTTTCTTCTCCAAAATCCTTCCAATCACTCAAACTGGATAAAGCTGGAAGTGACACTTGAGAGCAACCTACAAGCATCAAGGAGACCGCTAATAATAAAAACTTCATAATCCCTCCATTAAGTAATGATGACTGAATTCGAATACTTAAATCATACTGAGTATAGTTACTATCTAGACCCTTTGGCACCAATCCCCAGAGATGATTTCACTTCCGTTCTGCGAAGTACTTAACTGATAGATATATACCCAAGCAGGACCAAAATCAGTCTGAATGGTTTCTCGGCGATACTCAACTGGGATATCTTCTAGTACATCAAGTTGTTTTAAAACCTCGTCATCCACCATATAGACTTCTCCAGATACCCTCTTCTTTCCAGAAATAATGCCAGGGTATGCGCCAAGGTCATATAAAGCGAATTCAGGTAGAGTTTCAAAGCTCCCTAGTAATTCACTAGAAGAAAGATAATGCGCGTTCGATTGCCCTTTCCTCAAAGTGCCATATACAAAAACGAGATGTTGCATTGACTTCTCCTTACTCTGAAAACCTATTTCTGTACCGCTTTAGATTCAGCTCAATTAATCAAATTCAAATTGGTAGAGCAGATCAACCGCGCTGTCTAAACCAGATACCGCTTCTACATAGAGGTCTTGCATCAAGCGATAGCGCACGGTGAACTCACCTAAGGAGTTAAATATACCTACGCCATATTTCACTTGAAGCCCAGGTAAAATATAACCACTCACTGTTACTTGAGAATCATCACCTGATCCAGCAGTGTCTAGCTGTAAGTCTTGTACACCAAAGGCTTCTCCAATCTCGCCGACTACTTTTCCGCTCTTAGCCAAGCTCAAGCCAATCAACGTCGTTGTCATGGATCCGCCACCAGATTCACCATCTATGTCTTGTCCACGCAGTAAATAAGACAACGCATTTGCTTGAGCCATTACAGGATCCGAATAAATTTCGATCTGCGGTTCAGTTGCAGGACCGGTCACTCGAACACCAGCAGTAACATCATCCTGTGTATTGTCTGGATTTCGAATCGCGTTAATCGTGACATAAGGTTGATCGACGGGTCCATTCATCAAGATCTTACCTTCTTTAATGACCAAGTCTTGACCAAAGGACTGATATGTTCCATCTGCGATATTCACTTCGCCAGTAATAAACGGACCTTTATCTTTCTGTGCAACGTTCAACTTACCGATTAGCCCGCCTTCTAAACCAAAAGCAGCCAATTGGAAGTCATCACCTATTGAGATATTAATATTCGTTTCAACATCAAAAGGAATGCTGTTTGCGGAATCATCAGCTTCTAAATTTTCATTTAAGACCACTTGGTCTTTAGATACACCGACAGCACTTGGTGGCAATTCTTCTACCACAATCCTTCCCCAAGGTAGGCTTATATCACCTGTAATTTTGGCTAACTTAGGAGTGATATCGATGGTCATGTCTGGCACGACTTTAATTTTAACCATAGGCGGTAAGTTTACTTTCAGCTCTTCAGCAAAAATTCGTAGATTCGAGTTCCAATCCTTTAAATCTTGCCAATCACCAGAACCTTCAACTTCCAACTTCCCGTCAGGAGTAATAATGTCAGCATTTACACTGGCGTTGTAACCATCAAAATCCAGTTGAACTTTACCGCTATTGACATCAATAGGCGTGATATCACCTTTTACTTGAATACCATCAACAGAAAATTGACCAAAGACTTGAGGGTGCATAAGCGCCCCTTTTACCGCAATCTCTGACTGAAGTTCAGCCTGTAACAGGCTGTACTGCCCTAAAATTGGCTCTAAGAAATCTAGATTGAATGTGGTGAGCTTAAATTCAGCATCAACCGTCTTATCCTCAATAAGTACGTCGGGTAAAAACAGTTTTCCTGAAATATCACCATTATCTGTCACATCCAGCATCCAGTCTGCGCTTAACTGGTTATCTTTCACTTCGGCATTCAATGCGATGGTTTCCCATCCAATAGTCACTGGCTCACCTAAGTTTTGTATCGCTTTACCTTTAGGTAATATCACCTTAAGCAGAACTTCAGGTGCTGCACCTTCCGCCCATTTGGCATCTGCAGTAGCATTCACCATGCCTTCCACATTCGTGCCTTCAGGGATGTACTGCTTAATTTGGTCAAAGTTAAACTGATTAATAGCCAGCTTCGCTTCTCCAGCCTTACCTACCGTCGCATCCTCAGTCAAACACACGCTTGAGCCCGCTTGAGTCCAACAATGGTTTTGAACCATCACCGACTCTTTATCCACATCAGCTTTAATTGATACAGATTTATCAAGCAACCATGAACCTTGCTCAGAGGTGACTTTCATTCTCTCAAGTGCACCATTCCAAATCATACTTGGCTTTTGTGTTAACTCACCAGAGATTGCCAAGCTGGTTGAGACAATATTGGATACCACATCTAACGTTAACTCATGAGACTTTTCACCACCTTTAACATTTAATTGCACGTTATCGATGGTGTTCTCTTGATAAGCCATGCCTGTCGCCGAGAGGGTTAGATCGGCAGAAGGGTGGGGAAGTGGCGTTACTGAACCAGATAAGACAAGCTTCTCTAATGTCGCTTCATCGTTCCAGTTCACTTGTTCTAAATTAAGTGAAAGATCCGCTTCAGGTTCCATGAATTGACCTGTTAGGTGAATTTCACCTAACAGTTTCCCAGCTAACTCAGGAACACTTTTGGCCAATTCAGGAAAGTTAACCTCAACGTCCATATTCCATGTTTTATCTAATGTTCCTTTTGCGTGTAATGCGTTAGGTCCATGAGATAGAACCAAGCCTTGGGTGGTAATTTTTGGCCCACCCGTAGCTTTTTTATCAGAAGCATTAAGTTGACCTTCAATATTTAATGGATAGTCACGCAAAATACCGTCTATATCTAACATGGGCAGTTCTACCGCCCATCCACCAGCTTCAGTTAATTCACCAGATGTTTGCAGCTTTCCGCTGATGTTCCCTTCTGCATTCGGCCATTGTAAACCTGGCTGAATGTCTTTGAGAGCAATGTCCGCCGTCCAGTTAATTGGAGCCGCCCAATTCGCCATCACTTTACCGCGAACTTCTCCACCTAATGTGCCTAGCGTTAAACTTTCTAAATCTATTTGCTCTAAGGTTCCTTTACCTTTTAAGTCGACAGCAAGATCGGGGATATCTTTTCCGGCAATGTCGGTATCAAGAAGTAACGTGTACCCATCAAGAGAACCACTTGTTTTCAACTGTGCAATATCAACACTGATATCGCTTTTACCTTTCAACGGCCACTGAGCGACACCATTATTCAAGGTTAAATCGAAAGGTAATGTGGGTTCTAAAGGCTGGATATTGCCTGACAGTTCCGCCTGAATAACGTCAGAGAATCTAGAATCAAAGTGTAGTTTGGCAACACTTCCGTTAGCTTGAATGTTCACGGTTTGCCCAGAGATATCCGTTTCTTTGACTAAAGCATCTAGCGATAACTCAATAGGGTAACCGCCTACTAGCTCAACACGAGTCGATAGATTTGCGCTAGCTTGAGGCACATCGAGTTCGAGTGTGGTCACATCAACAACATTGCCACCAATTGTCGCTTCAACACCTAAGTGATTCACGATGACAGGCGCTTCTTGATTTAAAGTAAAACGATTTAGGTCAAACCGCTGCAAAGCTATATTGATTGGGATCCATACTTCAGGCAAAACAATCGGTTGCGGTTCAGATTTCGCCGTTTGACTCTGTGTTTCATCTGCGTTTTCTTTTGTATCCGCACTTTCCGAAGAAGCAAGCTCAACTGACAAGTCATTCAAAACTGTAGGCGCGATCGTCAAGCGATCCCCATTCATTTTAAAAGCAGTTGAAAACAATGCCCAATCCACTTGATTGCCTAAGATATTCAAATTGATATCAGACAGCGCAATACGATTGACCATTATTGGTAAAGGTGTCGCAATAGATTTAGCTGGTGGGGTTTCAGGAGCTGGATCTTCAGTCGGTTCTGGTAAGTCAGATAAAGTGAAATCCAAACCTTGAATAGCAATTTCATCAACACACAGTGCCGGATCTAACAGACATCTTGGGTTGATTGCCAAAGTGACCGTTTCAAGTTTGGTATCGACATGAAGGCTTTCATCTTCGAAAGAAAGATTATGTAGAGTAAATCGAGGAAAAAGTGCGCCTGAGGTTTCAGTAACTCTTAATTGAGGAAGTGCTTTTTCGGCTCCCCATAAAACTAAATTCAACCCAGGGTTCGTAAATAAGATTGTCGCCAAGAAGACAACAACTACTAACAACAGTGAGATGAGTGAAATTGAGCTCCATTTAGCCCACTTTGTCATCACTTTAATCATAACTCAGGTCCTAAAGTGAAATGCACTTGGAATTCATTACCAGGCGTTGCATCGAGACCCCAAGCAAAATCTAAACTAATCGGTCCAACAGGCGAAGCCCAACGAACCCCAACTCCCGTACCTTTTTTCCATTCAGGAGTGTCGTTGAATGCATCACCTACATCAACAAACATGGCTCCCCACCAGTTACCATACACTCGGTATTGATACTCCAAAGTACTGCTTGCGGTAAATTTAGCACCGGTTAAAGCCCCACTAAAATCTTTAGGAGAAATCGATTCGTATCCATAACCACGAATGCTGTTATCACCACCGGCGAAGAATCTTAAGGAAGGAGAAAGAGCATCAAAATCTTCCGCTACGTTCGCCCCCCCCTCTAAACGAGCTAAACCTCGATGGTTCTCTCCAATGCCTCGGATCCAAGTCGTACGCCCTTGAACTCTAAAGACTCGTGTTTCAGACAAAAGAGTATCGTCACCGATTTCCATGGTAATACTCTGTTTATCTCCCCACATAGGCATTGAACCACCACGACTTCGAGTTCGTGAAAAAGAGACACCAGGTAATAAGAACTGGCCAACATCACTTTGTAAACCTTGCTCATAGTTTTCAATAAGATAACGGATAAAAACAGTTCTGTGCCAACCGCTTTCTAATCTCCAGTGTCTCTCGAGGGCTAAATTAGACTCCAAACTTTTAGTATCGCGATTATCTAAATTCTTCATCCCATATTGAATTTGATAATACTCATTGAGAACATCTTCAAGGGGGATTTTATAACTAGCAACCACGGTCTGCTCTGGCTTTGAAATAGAAAGGCTACTATTAAAACTATGCCCGTATTGGTTTAGCCAGGGCTTTTTCCATTTCAACGTTCCTTTCACACCAACATCAGTCGAAAAACCAATACCGGTTTCCAATTGGTTTTTTGATTGTGGTGAAAGTGACACTTTCATAGGTATCTCACGACCTTTACCTAGGTACTCAAGATCCGGCTCAACAAATACAGAAGAGAACCAATCAGTATTCGATAGGTTACTGTTATATTCGCCAACTTTTGACACAAGATAAGGCTCGTTGTCTTCAAATGGTCTTAACGATTCCACTCTATCTTCTTCAATTTGGCTGCCTATGACGTTCGTTTTACCAAAGTGATAGCGAATACCGCTGTCATAATGCAGACGCACATAAGCGCGATTCAGATCCGGTACCACCTCAAGGCGACTAACTAGGTAGCTCCCATCGAAATAGCCTTTCGCTAAAGCCAAGTTTCGAATAGCCGACTTTAATGAATCATAATCGCTATGATTCAGCACGCTACCCTGAGTTAACTTTGTTCTAGCTACAAGCGCTAAAAAATCAGGATCATTTTCGGCTTCACCGCTGATCACAATATCGGCAGTATGAATGAGCATCGGCTCACCAATATCAACCACAACTAAGAGTTCTGAACCGTCATCCGCTGAGGTGAAATCTACAACTGGGTGGTAGTAGCCCAAAGCATTCAATGCTTCATTAATTATCGACTCAATACGCGACTGAAAACGGAGTGATAAAGAGTATTCCTCTTCAGGAATTGCACTCAAATAAGCATCAACATTATCTTGGAGAGCACCATCTAGCCCCTCTATTTCCAAAGAAACATCGGCAAGCGCATTAGCAGAAGCGAATACTGAAGTTGCCAGTATGGCGCTAATCAGAACTGGTAAAGTTTTTCTTATCATGCTTAATTGGTGAGTAAGTTATAAATACGTTAAGAAGTAAGCGAAATAATACCGTTAAAAGACCACTTAGTCTGTAATAAATAAGGTCATATCTCGGTCTAATTTGAGGAGTGAATAAACTTTTAACGAATTAGTGAATTATATCGGAAAACCATTCTTCACTTATAACCTATCAGATTGCGAAATATTGACCAATCATGAACTTATAATCTCACCTTTTGCATGAAATCATATTGAAATGGTGCGACCAAAGGTTATAGATGAATAAATTTGTATTGGCTGATACATGCCAAAACAACGAATCAAAGAGTAGAAAAGGATAAATGATGATTAACAAACAAGACATGGTAACTGCCAATGATGCGCTTGCAGGAAATGAGCAAAAAATTGAAGTAACCGAGCCACATTTTGTCAATCAAACTGACTTAACTAAAGCACCAGAAGGCACTCAGCAGCAAGTGCTACTAGGCATGGGATGTTTTTGGGGAGCTGAACGACTTTTTTGGAACTTAGATGGCGTTGTTTCTACATCTGTTGGTTATGCCGGAGGTTTTACTAAACACCCAACTTACGAGCAAGTATGTACAGCTCAAACCGGTCATACTGAAGTTGTAAGAGTGATTTTTGATAGTCAAAGATTACCACTAAGCCAACTACTACAAACATTTTGGGAACGTCACGACCCTACTCAAGGCATGCAACAAGGCAATGACCGCGGTACTCAATATCGTTCAGCGATTTATACATTTAGCGAAGACCAGCAGAGCATTGCATTACAATCTAAAGATCAATATCAAGCAGCGCTTTCTCAGTCTCTTGGTAATGCCGTGACAACAGAAATCTTACCCGCCGGTCAGTATTTTTATGCTGAAACTTACCACCAGCAATATCTAGCTAAAAATCCAGGCGGCTACTGCGGTCTAGGTGGTACAGGGGTTTGCTTTCCACCGAGCTTAGCGTAACCAAGTAATTAGAAACGGTGACTTCATATCAGATATAAAAATGGCTTCCTCACTGGAAGCCATTTCTTCATACCGAACTTTAAAACCAGATAGCTGAGTATCCAGACAATTTAATGCCTATAGGTAAGAGCTTAAACAGGTAAGCCTGCAATCGTACCATTCACTTCTTTAAAAATAGTCAGCTTTTGTTTGTCTGAAATTTCAGGAAGCAGAACCTTGCCTTGATCGAATCGAAACTCACCGATACCTTCAATAGCAAACTGACCTTTAAACAAAACTTTAACGAAACGTGCCACTTGACGTGGACGGTATGTAGAAAATTCACGGAGCATATACAACCTCAATTCCATTTGGGGTAAAACAGTATTCACTTAGGTGTTCAAATTTACCTTATTTTCAGCTAATTCCTTTAGCGACACCAACATGATCGTGCACCAAGCCAGTATAGCGTACATTATACTCATAGATAACATATCTGCAACACCTTTCTATAGCGCACGATAAGAAAGTTAACAAAGCAATTTTCTAATTTCATATTATACTTCCAAGGCAAACCAACTAGCGGAATAAAAATATAATGAAAAACAAAACTCTACTTACTCTACTACTATCAGCCTCTCCTCTATTCGCCAATGCTCATAACCTTTCTGTTGGCGGCTCAGTCCCAACAGTTGAGGTAAACAGCTACGGCGAAATAATCCTTAAAGAAGGCAATACGGACTACCAAACTTGGTCAACCAATGCTCTCTTAGGAAAAGTTCGAGTCATTCAAGCGATTGCTGGTCGAAGCAGCTCAAAAGAAATGAATGCGCCTTTAATGGCTGCAATTACCGCAGCTAAATTCTCTGAAAATGATTACCAAACGACGACAGTCATCAACCAAGATGATTCCATTTGGGGTACAGGATCGTTTGTGAAATCTTCTGCAGAAGACAGCAAAGAAGAATTTCCTTGGTCATCTATGATTTTGGATGAAGATGGGCAAGTAGCAAGTTCTTGGGCTCTACAAGAAGAAAGCTCTGCGATTATTGTCCAGGATAAACAAGGCAAAATATTATTTGTGAAAGAGGGATCATTGACTGAAACAGAAATTGCCAGCGTGATTTCGCTAATTAAAACCAGTCTATAACAACTTATTACCTTCTTTTTGAAGATCTATCTAAAGGATATTGTTATATTGTAACAATATCCTTTTTGCATCTATGGTACTCATCTCTACATGCGGCATAAACCTCTAGTGACATTACAGCGTGGGAGTTATTTAGCATTAGTACTCGTACTCATGCTGAATTTTGCTGCTATTGCTCATGCTATCGATGATACGCCTCATCACCATTTACACCATCAATGCGAACTCTTTTCTGCTATCCAATGTGGGCTAGCACACACACCTGTTACACTGCCTCAAATAAAACAAAAATTTGAAAATTATCAATCACTTGCGATACAAAAGGTAAAGAGACTTTACTTCGCGTATTTGGCTCGTTCTCCACCAAGCATTATCCGTTAACTTATTACTTTAACTTTTAATTCTTTAGGAAAACTCAAATGAAACGTACTTTAATCTCATTATGTATCGGTCTTGCTGCTTCTCACTCGGTTTTAGCAGAAGAACACTTTCGCTCACACGATGCACATGTTCACGGACATGTGGAAGTTAATATTGCACAAGATAACAATGAGTTATTAATCGAAGTCACGGCTCCTGGTTCTGATGTTGTTGGTTTTGAACACGCACCAAAAACACCAGAGCAAATAAAAGCACTTGAACATGCAACTGCAATGCTTAACCAACCAGAAAGCCTATTCGCTTTTAACAATGCGCAATGTGAGCTTAAATTTAAATCCGTTTCAAATTCATTAGAGCAAGAAGAGCATGAAGGTCATGATCACCATGATGATAAACATGACCATGACGCTCATGAAGGTCACGACCACCATGATGACAAACATGACCACGACGCTCATGAAGGTCACGATCACCACGATGACAAACATGACCACGACGATCATGAAGGTCACGACCACCATGATGACAAACATGACCACGACGATCATGAAGGTCACGACCACCACGATGACAAACATGACCACGACGATCATGAAGGTCACGACCACCACGATGACAAACATGACCTCGACGCTCATGAAGGTCACGACCACCACGATGACAAACATGACCATGACGATCATGAAGGTCACGACCATTCAGAAGGCGGTCACGGTGAATTCACTGTGGAATACCACTATGACTGCTCTGCTATCAACAAACTGGATTCGATCAGTACTCAATGGTTCTCAACGTTCACTAACACAGAATCAATGACTGTTAACTTGCTGACAGATACAAAACAAGTTCAACAGAAACTGACACCAAAACAAGTTAGCTTTCGCTTTTAATCTGGCTATATAGTCTACATTGAAACCGTACAATACTAGCCAAGTAAGTAACCACTTACTTGGCTAGTTATATTGTATTTATTACACCGTTATTTAGGAGCGACTATGTCAGATACAAGCTCACCACTTGTCGTTGAACTCCATGATGTACAATTTCGTTGGAAAGCGGACTTACCTGCCACTCTTGAAATCTCATCATTACAGATCAAGCACCAAGAACACTTGTTCATCAAAGGACCAAGTGGCTGTGGCAAATCAACCCTGCTCGGGTTATTAACCGGTATAAACCAAGCTCAACAAGGACAAGTGACGATTCTCGGGGAAGACCTCACTCAATTATCCCCACGTCAGTGTGATATGTTTCGCGCAGATAACATCGGTTACATTTTCCAACAGTTCAACCTATTGCCATATCTATCAGTAATAGATAACGTCACTTTGCCTTGCCAGTTTTCGAAAGTGCGCAAGCAACAAGTGACAGGTGACCTAAAAAAAACAGCACGAGAACTACTCGATAGATTGCACCTGCCAAAAGGGCTCATGGATAAGCCTGTTATAGAGTTAAGTATCGGACAACAACAAAGAGTTGCCGCAGCTCGAGCTTTGATTGGTCAGCCCAAAATTATTATTGCTGATGAACCAACCTCGGCATTGGATCACGACAATCGAGAGCTCTTTATAGAGTTACTCATGGAACAAGCAAACCAAGCAGGTTCAACGCTTATTTTTGTTAGTCACGACCCGACGTTAGAAAAGCTTTTCAAGCGTAGTATTGATTTAACGACGGTTAATGAAGCGAAGGTAACACTATGAAAGTAATTACTCACTTAGCGTTTAAAAGCGTACTTAACCGTAAAGCGACGGCTATTCTTACAATCTTAACGGTCGCCGTTTCAGTTATTTTACTCTTAGGTGTTGAGCGTGTTAGAACTCAAGCAAAAAGCAGTTTCGCTAATACGATTTCAGGTACTGACCTCATCGTAGGTGGCCGTTCTGGGCAAGTTAACCTTTTGCTGTATTCAGTATTCCGCATAGGTAATGCGACTAATAATATTGACTGGAAAAGCTATGAAGAGTTTAGCCAACATAGAGCAGTGAAATGGGCAGTACCTATCTCACTTGGTGACTCTCATAAAGGCTTCCGCGTCATGGGCACCAATCAGAGCTATTTTGAACACTACCGGTATGGAAGTAAGCAATTACTAACCTTGCAACAAGGTTCTGAGTTCAATAGCCTTTTTGAAACAGTACTAGGGGCTGATGTCGCTAAACAATTAGGCTACAAAATTGGCGATAAAATCACACTTGCTCATGGGCTTAGTGATGTTGCTTTCAGCCGTCATGATGACCTTCCCTTTACTGTTGTTGGCATTATTGCTCCTACAGGCACTCCTGTAGATAAAACCGTTCATGTTTCATTAGAAGCAATAGAAGCAATCCATGTTGGTTGGGAATCAGGGGCAAACTTAGGTTACAAGCCTGATGTAGAAAAACTCAAGGCACATAAATTTGAACCACAGCAAATCACAGCAATGATGCTGGGATTAAATTCCAAAATTCAGACCTTTGCTTTGCAAAGAGAAATCAACACATATCGCCAAGAACCACTGAGTGCCATTATGCCTGGTATTGCCCTTTATGAGTTATGGGGAATGATGGCAGTTGCAGAGCAAGCCCTATTAGTTGTTTCCGGCTTTGTTGTCGTAGCTGGGTTACTTGGAATGTTGAGCAGCTTATTAACTAGCTTACAAGAGCGTCGTAGGGAAATGGCTATCTTAAGAGCTATGGGAGCAAGGCCAAGGCACGTGTTCAGCCTATTGATAAGTGAAGCAAGCGCGCTCACATTCCTAGGTATCATGCTTGGTGTCGCGACTTTATTTGCCTTAATAACAATGACAGCACCAATAATTCAGCAGCATTATGGTATCAACATATCTATATCTGCGATTACATCACATGAATGGCAATTACTTATGCTTGTGCAACTTGCTGGCATTATTATTGGTTTCATTCCAGCATTTCGTGCCTATCGCCAGTCGCTGGCAGATGGTATGACAATTAGAATTTAGTACAGGATTTAACAATGAAGCATAAATTATTGCTACTTATAGGGTTAGTCTTCATCCCTTTTTATAGCGTAGCAAACTCAGGAAGCACATCTGACAGCCAGACGACACAAGAAAGTGATAGCACCATCAGTAATGATGCTTTACTTAATCTTGATTGGATCGACCTGATCCCAGACTCTGAACAATCATTTTTAGACCCATTTGGAATGCCTACGGTTGATCACTCACAAGAAAAACCACAACAATCAAAGCTAGGGGCAATTAGACCAGAGCTTAACGGCAGTAAAGTTAAAATTCCTGGGTTTGTGATTCCATTAGAAGGTGATGCTGACATGATCACTGAATTCTTACTGGTTCCATATTTCGGAGCATGCATCCATGTACCACCACCACCACCGAATCAAATTATTTACGTGAAATTCCCTAAAGGCGCTCCAATACAGGAGTTATGGGATGTGATTTATGTTGTGGGAACACTTAAAACAGAAAGTATCAGCCATGATTTAGCTGAAACAGGATATTTGATCGACGGGATCGAAATTGAAGCTTACGATGACATGTAATTTTTCATAAAATGCTTTATTCATTTTATCGGTATATAGCAAGTTAAACATAAGAAACCATACACATAACAAAATGGTAACTAGCTAGCTTATCTATTTTAAACAATATAGTTAGATAGATAAGCTAGTAAAGCCACATAACTGACCAGGATTAAACCTAATGTGAGCTGCTTCTTCAGCTTATTGTCATTCACTTGACTCATGTTCCCTCCATAATTAACACAACAAATTTAACATTTTATTATCATCACCTGAAGCTAAATTTTGTAATGTCTCTTCCTTGTGACATCAACATCTAGCAACTACGAGAATAAAGAGTTACATTTTAATCAGTTATAGTTTTCCTTTACGGTATTCTTATGTCTGAAAACAAACAACCCGTTGTCATTGAGCACGACAATACAGCTCAAAACGCTTCTCATCATGAAAAAAAGACCTACATAAAAGACAGTGCAAGCCGAGTGCTTAGCATTGCTCAAAGTTTTGGGCTAGATGCTCTGTTCAAGGATTCAGGCAATTCTGCAAAGTCAGAGAGTACCGATAAGTCTTTAATTGAAAGAGCGCTCTTAAGGGAAAAGAAACGTAAAGAACAACGACAAAAGAATTTAGAACAAATTCTTAAGCTCGCGCATTCATCATGCAAAGATGAAACCGCAGGCGATCCTGACCAAGATTGGCTTTACCGCTTCTTCGATATGGCACAAGACATCCATAACACATCAATGCAAAGACTCTGGGCTCAAGTTCTCAAGCGAGAAGTCACCAACCCCGGTTCAACGTCCATGAAAGCATTACAAGCTCTGCAAGACATGACTCCACGAGAAGCTCAGAACCTTCAAAGAGCCGCATCTTTAGCGTGCAGTTTTGGTAGTGATAGCAGCCGAAAATTATTACTTGGCTTTAAAGCTCATGGTGGGATTTTTAGTTTCGGTAAACGCGATACAACCAATACGATCAATCTTGGTGGGCATCAATTGCCATACTCAAGCTTACTGCACTTGATTGAATTAGGGTTAATTCTGGGGACGGAGCTGGAGTCGGGTGAGATTGATTTTGATCCGGCTTTAAACCTTGTTTATCAAGGTAAAACTATGAGTTTACAGCCTATATCAAAGGGCGTGAAACTGATTTATTACCGCTTCAGCCCTACTGGAAATGAGCTATGTAAATTACTCGGTAATAAACCAAACATTCAATATTATGATCAGCTCATTGCTTTATTAAGTCAGAAGTTCACTGTACAAACTGAAGCGAAAAGCAGTGTTCACCACACCGTTTAAACTGACGAAACGAATTGCTTGGATATTAATAAACCAACCGTAGAACTAGGCAAGCACGAAATAAATCAATAAATTGAAGAAGTTAGTTAACTCACCTTTTATTAACTAACTTCGTCTTTTATTTTACTTAGCCTCTTATTTACTCACTTGATAAAGACTCATTTCTCGTTATTTTATGAAGCTAAGACGCCGCGCTCTTTAAGGCTTGCCACACACTGATCGACCAACTCATCTAAGGACTTATCTCCTGCAAGTAAGTCAATTTCAGGGTTTTCAGGAGCTTCATACACAGAGCTGATACCTGTAAAATTCGGGATCTCCCCTGCTCTCGCCTTTTTATACAGCCCTTTAGGGTCTCGCTGCTCGCAGATCTCTAAAGGAGTATTCACGAATACTTCTAGAAACTCACCCTCAGGCAATAAATCACGGACTAGTTTTCGCTCAGCTTGATGAGGGGAAATAAACGCAGATAGAACAATTAGCCCAGCATCTGCCATCAATTTAGCAAGCTCACCAATACGGCGGATATTTTCACGTCGATCTTGTTCTGAAAAACCTAAATCACTGCATAAACCATGGCGAACATTATCACCATCAAGCAAGTAAGTATGGTAACCAAGTTGAGCTAAACGGGTTTCAAGTGCCCCAGCAACAGTAGATTTCCCTGAACCAGATAACCCTGTAAACCAAAGTACAGCTGGTTTCTGTGACTTTATATTTGCTCTAAATTCTTTATCAACCGAGTGTTGGTGCCAAACAATATTCTCATCTTTTGGCTTAAGAGAAGTCGTCATGGTTAGTCCTTTAAGTGAACAACATTAGAATGGAAAAAAGTAAGGGATCAAACTCAATACTAATACCGAATATACAATCGAAATGGGAATGCCAATACGCAAGTAATCCGTTATATGGTAATTGCCAACACTGTATACAAGTAGGTTAGTTTGATAACCATAAGGAGAAATAAAACTGGCACTCGCACCAAATAATACCGCCATAATAAACGGCATAGGATCGACGCCATAACCAACAGCCATACTGTAGCCAATTGGAAATGAAAGGGCAGCAGCAGCATTGTTTGTTACTAACTCAGTCAGTACAAGTGTCATTAAGTAAGTCGCAACCAGAGCACCAAAGACGCCCCAGCCGTTAAATGCTTCCATAAACATCAGCCCCATCCTTTCAGATAAGCCTGATGAAATCATCAATTGTGCTATAGACAGCGCAGAGCCAACAATAACGACAATATCAACAGGAAAACGTCTACGTAACTCACTAAGCTGAACCACTCCGAAAACTACCAGCAGTAATAAGAATACAGCTAAACCTTTAATAATTGGTGCAATGCCAGCAAGTGAAAAACCAATGACAGCAGCAAACCCTAACAGTACAAAAGCAGATTTATCGCCATCAAGCTTGGCACTAGAATCTAAGTCATTCATCAGCACAAATTCTTTGTTGTGTTGCTGACGTTGCTCTTCAAAACGCTTGCCAGGTACTAAAATTAAGGTATCGCCAGCGGCTAAGGTAATATTGCCTAACCCGCCTTCAAGCCTTTCATGTCCACGGCGTATAGCCACAACCACAGCATCGAATTTATCTCTGAACTGACTGGTTTTTAAGGTCTTATTACAAAAGCTTGCAGATGAACTGACTACGACTTCCACAAAGTTTTGACCATTCAAATGGTGCTGCCCAAACAGAGTGAGACCTTGAATTTCTTGCAGTGTCGCAACACTTTCGACATCACCACAGAACAGAAGTCGATCTCTGGCTTGTAAAACAAAATCTGGGTCGATAGATGCGGTCGTTTGCCCATCACGAATCACTTCTGCGAGAAACAGTTTTCTTAATGCTCTTAAATTATTTTCACTCACGCTACGCCCGACCAAAGGAGAACCAGGTTCAACACGTGCCTCTAGAAAATAAGGAAGATCATCTTGCGATCCATCGTCATAGGCAGGCAGTAGATAGCTTAATGGGATAAGGATCAGCACCCCACCCACCAGCACAGCTAAGCCGATCAATGTCGGAGTGAAAAAGTTTAAGCTAGGTAAACCCACATCTTCCACAAAGCTGTTGATGATCAAGTTTGTCGACGTTCCGATCAAAGTCAGCGTACCACCTAGAATAGCGGCGTAAGATAGAGGGATTAATAATTTTGATGGTGCGTGCTGCTGATTGCGTTTGATCGCTCCGATCAATGAAACAACAACCGCAGTATTATTGGTAAAAGAAGAAAGTAACGCTGTGGAAATACCCAACTTTGCTACAACTGTACCTAGCCGACCTTCTGAAATATTACGGCTAACCCAGCTAATTAAGCGAGTTTTCTCCAACGCACTAGACGCAAGAATAAGAAGAATAAGAGTCAGTAAAGATGAATTGGTAAAGTTGGTCGCTAAACTCGTAAGATCAATTAAACCAGCCATAAACGCAATAAATGCGGCACTGGCAAAAATGTAACTAGGCTTAATTCGAGTGACCAGTAGGCAAGTTATGATGCCAAGCAAAATCGCTAATACAAATCCTTGTTCCCACATAAACTTATCCTTAATGGCGGAAGCGAATGCCTCCGCCTATTAGTCTTTAATTCAGTTCTGAATTATTTCAATAACTGACTTAAATCTTTCGCATCCCAATGTGGGAAATGCTTACGAACAAGTGCATTAAACTCAATCTCGAACGCAGAGAAGTTACCAACCTGCAGCTCAACTGAATCTAAACGGTCGCGAATCAAACCCGCACCAACCGTTACATTAGTGAGACGATCGATGATGATAAAACCACCTGTATCAGCACTTTCTCGGTACTTATCAAGCGCAACAGTTTCATTAAGAGACCATTCACAAAGCCCGATACCATTCAGTGGCAATTCACTCGCTTCATGGCTTGATAAGTTATTGATATCGTATTGATGCTTAACTGACTTAACCTGTCCAACCGTTTTCTTGCCTGCAATTTTAATATCGTAATCACGACCAGCTTGTAACGGCTGTTCAGTCATCCATACAACATCTGCAAGAATATGGTTTGTAGATTCAACTTGAGCATTTTCCAGCACAATCAAATCACCACGGCTAATATCAATTTCATCTTCTAGAGTCAGTGTTACGGCTAGCCCAGCTTGCGCCGATTCTAAATCACCATCAAAGGTAACAATTCGCGCTACTTTTGATTTCTTACCAGAAGGAAGAGCTTTGATTTCATCACCAACACTTACTCGACCAGAAGCAATCGTGCCAGCAAAACCACGGAAATCGAGGTTAGGTCGGTTGACATATTGCACAGGGAAGCGGAACTCACCTGACGATCGCTTTTGATCAATATCGACATTCTCAAGCACTTCAAGTAATGAAGGGCCTTCAAACCAAGCAAGCTCTTCGCTTTCAGAAGCGACATTAATCCCCTCAAGAGCTGAAACTGGAATGATTTGGATGTTAGTTTCACCTTCCAAGTTTTCAGCAAACTCTAAGTATTGATCGCGAATTTCTTCAAAACGTTCTTGTGAATAATCCACAAGATCCATTTTGTTTACCGCAACAACGAAGTGTTTCAGACCCAATAGGTTGGAAATGAAAGAGTGACGACGCGTTTGATCCAATACGCCCTTACGAGCATCAATTAAGATCACGGCGAGATCACACGTTGAAGCACCTGTTGCCATGTTACGCGTGTACTGCTCATGCCCTGGAGTATCAGAGATGATGAACTTACGTTTTTGCGTAGAAAAATAACGGTACGCTACATCAATGGTTATACCCTGCTCTCGCTCTGCTTGTAGACCATCTACTAACAAAGCTAAATCTGGTTTCTCACCAGTAGTGCCAACACGTTGGCTGTCAGAGTGAACCGCTGCTAGCTGATCTTCATAAATTTGTTTTGTATCGTGGAGCAAGCGTCCGATTAGAGTACTTTTTCCATCATCTACAGAGCCACAAGTCAAAAATCTAAGCATTGATTTATGTTGGTGTTGGCTTAGGTAGCCTTCAATTCCTAGCTCGGCTAGTTCGGCTTCTACTGCACTATTCATTCTTCTTTCCTTAGACTCTTAGAAATAACCTTGGCGCTTTTTCAGCTCCATAGAACCAGATTGGTCATGGTCGATCGCTCGTCCTTGACGCTCACTTGACGTCGCCACCAGCATTTCTTCAATAATGCCTGTTAACGTATTCGCTTCAGACTCCACAGCACCCGTCAGTGGGTAGCAGCCTAAAGTACGGAAACGAACGCTTTTCTCTTCAATCACTTCGCCTTCTTCAAGCTTCATACGGTCGTCATCAACCATAATTAGCATGCCATCACGCTCAACTACTGGGCGCTTCTCAGAAAGGTAAAGTGGAACAATTTCGATATTTTCTAGATAGATGTACTGCCAGATATCCAGCTCAGTCCAATTTGATAAAGGGAATACACGAATACTTTCGCCTTTGTTTACTTGACCGTTATAAGTGCGCCATAGCTCTGGACGTTGATTTTTTGGATCCCACGTGTGGTTTTTATCTCGGAACGAATACACACGCTCTTTTGCTCGTGACTTTTCTTCATCACGTCGAGCACCACCGAAAGCGGCATCAAAACCGTATTTGTTTAACGCCTGCTTCAACCCTTGAGTTTTCATGATGTCAGTATGCTTTGAAGAACCGTGTACAAACGGGTTACATCCCATTTCGATGCCTTCAGGGTTTTTATGTACCAATAGGTCAAAACCGTATTTCTTGGCTGTGCGATCACGGAATTCAATCATTTCACGGAATTTCCAATCGGTATCTACATGCAGCAGAGGGAAAGGGATTTTTCCTGGGTAAAAAGCTTTACGAGCTAAATGAAGCATCACAGATGAATCTTTACCGATTGAGTACATCATTACCGGATTATCAAACTCAGCGGCAACTTCACGGATAATATGAATACTTTCCGCTTCTAGCTGTTTTAAGTGGGTTAAACGTTCTTGGTCCATTTCAGTGCTTCCTTTAAGGCTCGCTTCACGAGCAATTCATTACTTGGCTAACCAAGCATGGGATTTGACTTATTCACCAATGACGGTGAGTCGGACTTCGGCACTAGCTAGGAGGATATTATTGTTGAGCGATCCGTTGCTAGTCATCTGCCGAGTGCATCCTTGATATAGGCATTATGACCAGCTCCTTATATTACTGGAAATTCTAAAATTTCATTTTTTATTCGAAAAGCTGATAAGGGAGAGTAAATTGATGAATTGTAGAGATTTAACAAAGCCAACATTTAGCGATGAAATGTGATGAACTTGTATACTTATTGAGGTAACAAATTGCAGAACGGCATCAAGTAATAGAGACAAGTCACGTTTTAACCTTCACCGTAATCTGTGTTTCATTGAAATTTGTTACATTACGCAACGTATTTTCTTTATATCCACTTTGGAGCTACATTATGAAAGTTGCTATGAAACCTTTATCTCTGGCAGTACTTGCTGGTTTAGGCCTGACACTTTCAGGTTGCACAACGACACCTGATACTGATGAAGTGATTAATTTACGTGTTGTAGAAACCACAGACATCCATACCAACCTTATGGACTACGATTACTACAAAGATAAACCATCTAAAAAAATCGGTTTAGCACGTACTGCAACTCTCGTAAAAGAAGCTCAAAAAGAAGTAACCAACAGCGTCTTAGTGGATAACGGTGACTTGCTGCAAGGTAGCCCAATGGGTGACTACATGGCAGATAAAGGCATCGAAGCCGGTGAAGTTCATCCAGCTTACAAAGCAATGAACCAACTCAGTTACGATGCTGCGAACCTAGGGAACCACGAGTTCAACTATGGTCTAGAGTTCCTAGAAGAATCAATCAACGACGCTGATTTCCCATACATCAGCGCGAACGTTTACGACGCTGAAACCAAAGAACACTACTTCACGCCTTACATCATCAAAACACACACCTTTGCTGATACTGCAGGTGTGGAACACGAAGTGAAAGTCGGTTATATCGGCTTTGTTCCACCGCAAATCATGACGTGGGATAAGAAGAATCTTGAAGGCAAAGTCATTGCTCGCGATATCATTGAAACCGCTAACGAGTTAGTACCTCAAATGAAAGCTGAAGGGGCTGAAGTCATTGTTGCGATTCCTCACTCTGGTGTTTCAACCGATCCGTACAAACAAGGCGAAGAAAACTCGACGTTTTATCTATCTGAAGTAGAAGGCATTGATGCCATTGCCTTTGGTCACGCACATGCGGTTTTCCCAGGTAAAGGATTTGATGACATTCAAGGTATTGATAACGAAGCCGGAACAATGAATGGTGTTGCTGCTGTAATGCCAGGGCGTTGGGGTAGCCACGTCGGTGTTATGGATCTAACACTTGCACAAAAAGACGGTAAGTGGAGCGTGGTAAAAGGTCAATCTGAAGCTCGCCCTATCTACGATAAAATTGAGAAGAAATCTTTAGCTGCTGCTGATGAAGGTATCGTCACTGCACTAGAAAAAGACCACGCGGGTACTCGTGAGTTTGTTAACCAACCAATTGGTAAAGCAGACGATGTGATGTACAGCTTCCTATCTCTAGTTCAAGACGATCCGACAGTACAGATTGTTAACCTTGCACAGAAAGATTACGTTGAGCGCTTTATTCAAGGTGACCCAGACTTAGACGGCATTCCAGTACTTTCAGCCGCTGCACCATTTAAAGCGGGCGGTCGTAAGAATGACCCAGCTAATTTCACTGAAGTCGAGTCCGGTCAGCTCACCTTCCGAAACGCGGCAGATTTGTACCTTTACCCGAATACGTTAGTAGCGATGAAGGTTACAGGTCATGAAGTAAAAGAATGGCTTGAATGTTCTTCAGGTCAATTCAATCAAGTCGATGTGAATTCAACAGCACCGCAACAATTGATTGAGTGGGATAATTTCCGCACTTACAACTTCGACGTTATTGATGGTGTGGATTACCAAATCGACGTAACTCAACCTGCGAAATACGATGCTAACTGTAAAGTGGTTAACCCTGATTCACAGCGTATTGTGGGTCTTACTTACCAAGGTAAGCCTATTGATATGAAGCAAGACTTCCTTATCGCGACTAACAACTACCGCGCTTACAGCAACAAATTCCCGGGAACGGGTGAAGACTTCATCGCATTTGATGCTCCAGATGAAAACCGCACCGTTCTTGCGAACTACATTTCTCGCGTAAGCAAAGAACAAGGTCAAGTAAGCCCAACGGCTGACAACAACTGGTCTTTTGCTCCTATTACTGCCGATAAGAAACTTGATATCCGTTTCGAAACGTCTCCAAGTGAGAAAGCCGCGCAGTTCATCAAAGATAAAGGTCAATACCCGATGAAACGTGTTGCGACTGACGATGTTGGATTTGCCGTTTACCAAATCGATTTATCGAAATAAGCTAAACTAAATCGATACACTTAAACGATAAAAGGCTGAGTATTTTTACTCAGCCTTTTTTGTTTCTAACTGTCTTTTCATCACTCTATTTAACCCCCTAACCTATACATCTCCTTCAGCCTTAATGAGTTCCTCATTTACCTTTTAGCCTCTACGTTCGCAAATTTAAACCCTTAGGAAATAAACACCTTAGTAAAAAAACAATTTCAACCTGTAAGTTTTTTGTATGAGTCCCTGTCTACTATTTAACTACAATTAATTGGTAACAAATTGATTACCAAATATCCGTTTACCAGTTAGAGATTAAAAAGCAAAGGCGATATTTATGGGCATCACAGAGAGTATTCAAGTATTCCTAAATTCTGGCGAACAGTCAGTTGGATGGCTCATGCTCGCAATTATTGCTTTGTCTTACTTACTTGAAGACTTAGCCATAGTCACGGCTGCTGGTCTGGCGGTGCAAAAGGTAATGCAACCTGAACTTGCTTTACTTGCGATTTTCATTGGTATTGCGACTGGTGATCTTGCTTTGTATTACTTAGGACATTCAGGTCGTTACTTCCGTGGCGTTCGCTATAAAGCGCTCACTAATCGTCACTTCCGAGCTTTGCATCAAAGGCTACATAAAAACGCCTTCATGAATTTATTCATCATTCGCTTCATTCCTGGGCTAAGAACCGTAGGTTTTACTCTTAGTGGTTTCTTCTCTGTATCCATTCCTGTCTTTCTTGCCGCAGTACTCAGTGCTACGGCAATTTGGACCTGTCTTGTTTTCTCAATCATTTATTACTTAGGTTCTTCAGCTTGGCTGCAAGCCACCCAGTACCAATGGGCTGTAATCCCTTGTGCAGTCTTACTATTGATTACTGCCAACCGTCTGCTTAATAGAACTTACTCAAGAGGGCTGTCATGAGCTTACTAAATGCAATCCAGTGTATTCCACCTCATAAGATCAATGCGGGTATGCCACCATTAGAAGAAGATACCAAACGCAGTGTGTCGCCTTATGAGTTCCTGCCGAGTTGGTTTTTCTATACCCCTGTCTTCGTGCAAAGCTTACTCCAAGGGCTACAGCATCAAGACTTAGGGTTACCACTTATTGCTAACCCTAGTATCAAGCTCAGCGGTATGGTTGGTGAATCCAAGCACGACATTTTGAGCTTAGCTGGTAAGCAAAGCCAACCATGGATCTCCCCCTTTATTACACTGACTAAAACGGATCTTAACTCCCAAAAGCAAGCAAAGGATGCCTATTCAGCTCTTCTACAAGCAAGCCTAGATTTTCCGATTGTCGCAAAACCGGATCTAGGCTGTCGCGGTGCTGGCGTGAAACTGATCAATAACCATGATCAACTTGAGCAATATATTGATTCATTTCCGAATCAAGCACGTTTTCTACTTCAACAAAAAGCCCCTTACCAAGCTGAAGCGGGTGTCTTTTATGTTCGCTATCCAGAGCAAAAGCAAGGGCAGATCATTTCGATCACTTTGAAGTATGCACCAACCGTAACTGGGGATGGTGAACACACCCTTAAAGAACTGATTAAAAGTCACCCAAGAGCCGGTCAACTAAGCCACCTTTATCTACCAAGACACGTTGATAAATTGGATTGGATTCCTCAAAACGGAGAAGAATTTCAACTCGCTTTTGCAGGAAGTCACAGCCGTGGCTCTATTTTCAGAAACGGTAACCAATTCATATCTGAAGCACTCACCCAAAAGTTGGATGCGATTTTCAATGATTTTGGTGGCTTCTATTACGGTCGTTTAGATATCAAATTCAAAGACATCCAAACATTAATGCAAGGCGAAGACTTTACGATTCTAGAAGTGAATGGAGCCAGTAGTGAAGCAGCGCATATCTGGGATCGAAACACACCTCTGAAAGAAATTTTTTCCACATTACTCCAGCAATATCGAATTTTATTTGAGATTGGTGCACAGCAAAAAAAACGTGGTCACCGCACTCCACCTCTCAAAGAGTTATTCAATGCTTGGCAAGATGAAAAACAGCTTGTACAGCAATACCCGAGCACCGATTAAGCCATTTCCCAAAGACTAATAATGCATAGATAAAGTAAAAGACGATTGATTGAACCCTTTATCTCATAAAGAAAATCAAACCAGTTTCGAGGATTTTTAATGAACCAAATAAGACAGGCAACGCCGCAGATAACCATGCCTTCAAGTGTGACAGGAGCGATCGAAATTCTAAATCAAGGGTACGAATTTCTTTGCTCAATTTCAGATAGCGATTATCTATGCAGTGCTAAGCCACATATCACAAGCTCTATTGGTGAGCATACACGCCACACTCTCGATCTTTTTCATGCGCTCATCATTCAAGAAGATCTGACGGTGGATTACAACACTCGCCGAAGAGGGCATGCAGTAGAAAATGAGCGCACGATAGCTCTATCCGAGATCCAATATGTCATTAACTGGCTAAAACAGGTTGATCCAATATTACTCAGTACTGCGATTACTATTGAAACTGAAGTCTCTATGAATAACCAAGTTTTTCATTCTATTCCATCAAACATAGAACGAGAGATCACTTTTGCTGCTCTGCACGCGAATCACCACTACGCAATGATCAAAGTGATCGCGACTTTTTTAGAAATACAAACTTGCCACGCTTTTGGTTACGCCCCAACAACCGCTAGCTACCTGAGGGAGCAATAAAATGTGCTCAGTATCTTGGCTACTAGAAAAGAAAGGCTACCAAGTCTTTTTTAACCGTGACGAACAAAAATCACGAGAATTAGCGTTACCACCTAAAAAATACACCTTAGATGGTGTGGATGTTTTGATGCCTTTAGATCCTGTGGGTGGCGGAAGTTGGATTAGCATGAATCAATTCGGTTTGTCCTTATGTTTACTCAATAACTATCAAGGGAGGCTTGCTGCTGGTTCACTCTTAAGCCGTGGTCTTTTGCTAAAGCAACTTTCTAGCAGTTCAACTACAGAACAAGTCTCGCAACAATTTCAGCAACTTGAAATTGAGCGATTTGCTCCATTTACGCTATTAGTTTTCTCTCCGAATCTAAGCCTATTGAACCCAAAGGTTATGGCTTACACATGGAATGGTGAGCAAATCTCAATATATGAAACTGACTCGCCTTTATTTTCATCTGGCTTTGATTTATCTAACGTCGTGCATTACCGCCAGACCATTTACCGAAAGCTGACTCAAACTGGTAAATCACAAGAAACGCTGCTTGCCTTTCATTCTCATCATCACCCTGATTTCAGCCACATGTCGACATGTATGCATAGAGAAGACGCACACACTGTTAGCTTTACGCATTTGCATTCAAATAATGGTGATTTCTCAATGTTCTACCGCCCTGGCTCACCATGTTCTTCATTAAAAGAAACATCGCAGGAACAGAGAGCATCCAAAACAATCAAGACGTATCAAATAGCGAATCATCAAGTAATTAGTCATCAAATAACGGCTAACGAAATTAGCCAAAACCGATCCACATTTGCTCTTTCAGAAGCATTAAACACATAGAACTGGAGAATATTATGAGAAAACTACTGACAGCATTCTTATTACTGCTCAGCCCTTTATCTTTCGCCGATGATGAAATTTATACCGGTATTTTCAGCAGTAAAGCCCTTGATGGCTATGACACCGTTGCCTATTTTTCACAAAACAAGCCAGTGAAAGGAAGCAAGCAATTCACAACAGAGTACAAAGGCGCAGATTGGTATTTTTCTACTGAAACCAATTTGACTTTATTTGTTAATAATCCTGAAAAATATGCTCCTCAATATGGTGGCTATTGTGCATGGGCAGTTTCAGCTAAAAATGACTTTGCACCAGGAGATCCATTGCAGTGGAGCATAGTGAACAACAAGTTGTATCTCAATTATGACCAGGACATTAAAAACCTTTGGGAAACAAAAAGAGACGCACACATTCAGCAAGCCGATAAAAATTGGCCACAGCTAATCAATTAAGGAATTCACTATGACATTCGCTCCACTTAAACATATTCCTTCAGCATTTATTGCGTTTGTTTTTATTCAGTCGCTATTTTTTAAGTTCACAGGCTCATATGAGACTGACCATATATTTGGAACTCTAGGTGAATGGTCTGGGCTTGATTGGTTTGGATCAATCGGTGGGTATGTGATTGGAATTGCTGAGCTAATTGCCGCCTTTCTACTTTTCAGCAGGTTTCATGGCATGGGAGCACTCATGAGTGTTGGCATCATGAGTGGCGCTATTTTCTTCCACCTATTTACGCCTCTCGGTATCCAAATGCCTGAATTTAATGCGACAGGTGAAATTATCGGATACGACGGTGGCTTGTTATTTGGAATGGCATGTCTGGTTTGGCTATGCGGTGCATTTCTTACAGTAAAAGATCTAAAAAATCAAAATGGTTTTCTTTATAACTTCATTAATAAGGCAGAATAATTATGATTGATAGTCCTTTTCGTTTACCTCGTTATACACCTTTCGGTTTAGGTGAATCTGTTGTCGAGTGGGCAACAGGGCTATCTAAGCTTGATCAAATATATCAACAGCGCCCAGCCGAGCTATCGAGCTTTGAATTCATGCATCATACTTTGTCTGCGTTAAATATTGACTACAGTATTGCAGCGGGATCAACGACTAATATCCCAACAGAAGGTCCTGTCGTTATTGTGGCTAACCATCCTTTAGGGGCAATTGAAGGAGTAATCCTCGCCGATCTAGTTGGATCAATACGCCAAGATGTTAAGGTGCTTGCTAATGAATTATTGAAGCGCTTACCTGAACTCGATGAGCTATTTATCGGTGTTGATGTCTTTAATAACAAGCAAGCTAAGCAAACCAATGCAAAAGCTATCCGAGATGCCAATCATCACTTAGCTGATGGTGGTGTGCTTATTGTCTTTCCTGCTGGTGAGGTATCAAGTTATTCAAAGGAAGATAGAACTCTGACCGATATCAAGTGGAGTAAGTCTGTTGCTAAGTTTGTTAAACGCCATCAAGCAGCAACAGTGCCAATCTTCATCAACGGAAAAAATAGCGAACTATTTTACCAAGCCGGTCGTGTGCACCCTTTGCTTAGAACAGCGCTCCTCGGTCGAGAGTTACTGAATAAGCGGGCTTCTACAATTTCCATCTCTATTGGTTCTTCGATTCCTTATTCTGAAATTAAATCTTTCGAACAAGATATGGATATCGTTAATTACCTTCGTTTAAATACCTATTTAATGAGCCAAGAAGATGACCAATTTTCAGAAAGCACCTCAAACCCATTATTTGATACTTCAATAATTTCTGCCATCGACCCTGTACTACTCAGTAAAGAGATCGCATCGATTCCAAGCGAAATGAAGCTTTTAGAGCAAGGCGTCTTTGAAGTGTATTGTACACCGAGCCAAGTCATACCTAACCTAATGCAAGAGATTGGCAGAGTAAGAGAAGAGAGTTTTAGAGAAGTGGGAGAAGGCAGCGGTCTCGCCTGTGATTTGGATGAATATGATCTGTATTACAATCAACTCTTTGTTTGGAATACCGAAAAATCAGAACTAGTAGGCGCGTATCGATTAGGTTTAGTAGACGAGCTTATCTCACAGCAAGGTTTAAACCACCTCTACTCGCGTAGCTTATTCAACTACAATCAAGAGTTTATCGATACTTTAGATCACAGCATTGAGTTAGGTAGATCGGTTGTCAGTAAAGCCTATCAGAAGAACCTCAACTCACTACTATTGCTATGGAAAGGCATTGCGACATTTGTTGCTCGTAACCCGAAATACACGCACTTATTTGGTCCTGTTAGCATCAGTAATGATTACAGCCACACAGCCCGCTTACTCATTGCGACTACTTTATCTATACATCATTACGATGAAGAAAAGGCAAATTTAGTCAGCCCACTCTCTCCATTGAGTACTAACAAGAAAGTTTTTTGGCAAAACCACTTATTGTCATCACTTGCCAGCGTGCCTTTATTATCGAAAGTACTTTCTCGTATGGAACAAGGAAAAGGCTTACCTGTCTTACTGAGGCAGTATTTAGGCATGAATGGAAAGCTGGTTTGTTTTAACGTCGACCCCGCATTTAACGATGCTTTAGACGGTTTAATTGTCGTGAACCTCCCCAAAGTACCACTTAAAACCTTAGGCAAGTATATGGGAAGAGGCAAAGCAGAAGCCTACATCAACAATCACTTAACCTAACTTCAGAGCTTTAAAGCCCAACAAGTCAGACATAAAGATCATTAGACGGTGTCTATACCTAAGCCTA
The DNA here is from genome assembly GCF_024347495.1 of Vibrio gallaecicus. Taxonomy (NCBI): domain Bacteria; kingdom Pseudomonadati; phylum Pseudomonadota; class Gammaproteobacteria; order Vibrionales; family Vibrionaceae; genus Vibrio; species Vibrio gallaecicus. The sequence continues at coordinate 2,934,759 of NZ_AP025490.1, forward strand.
AATAAGTGCGATGATTTCTGCAGTTATTTGGCTTAGGTGATACACATGCATTCAGCGTTTATTGAACAACTAAAAAACTATAACTTTAGTGATCAAGAGATAGAGTCTCTTATCTCTGTCGCTAAATCTATAGAGCTTCCTACACGACATATTTTAGTGAACCAAGGAGAAATGGCAGACTCCATTTACTTTATACTTGAAGGGTTGTGCCATGCTTGTTACCTAACCGAGGAAGGAAAACAGTATAGTAAAGAGTTCTACTGGGAGCATGATTGGGTGATAGGCTTCGAAAGCTTAATCAAACCTCAGCCTTCTCCGTACTTACTTGAAACCCTCACTCCTATTGCTTTGCTAGAAATCCCAATGAAATGGCTTGTCGAATGGCGAGAGCAAAATAATCCTCTTTACCTTAAGTTGCTTGAGACACAATTAATGTATAAAGAGAACAAAGAGCGCTTCATGCTGCTTTATACACCAGAACAACGCTACCAATTATTTTGTGAACATTATCCTGACCTTTTGATGCGACTTAATGACAACCAAGTTGCGGCATATTTAGGGATCACAGCAATCAGCCTAAGCAGAATTAAAACGAGAATAGCGGATAACTCATAACCGTCTTTAAAGAGGCGATCTAAATACCGATCGCTCTAGTAAATGAAAACTGCATTAATTAACAATTGTTAATGATTAACCACAGCGCTATTGATACATTCACTGCCATAATTTAATTCAGGATGAAAATATGATTACGTGGCAGTGTATTCCTTTCTCACAACTCACCACTCAGCAGTTGTACGAACTCTTACGATTAAGAACTGATGTTTTCGTCGTTGAGCAAACATGTCCATATCCAGAGCTTGACGGTAAAGATACCGTAAACGGCGTTCATCACTTACTTGGTTATAAAGACGCAAAACTTGTAGCATGTGCGCGATTACTTCCACAAGGCGTCACATACGATAATGTCAGTATTGGTAGAGTCGCCACACGCTTATCTGCACGTGGCTATGGTTTAGGTCATCAATTACTAACTCAAGCTCTACTCCAAACTGAAAAATTATTCCCTAGTCAAACCATTGATATCGGTGCACAAGAGCACTTAGAAAAATACTACGAGCAGCATGGATTTAAAAAAATTTCTGAGATGTATCTAGAAGATGATATTCCGCACATTGATATGCGTTTAGAAAAGCAGTAGAGCAGAGGCAACCATGAGTAATATTACAATTGGAATCCTACTTTTGGTTGCAGGGAATTTTTTTGCTTCATTATCAGATGTGGCAGTGAAAGCACTACAAGGTGATGTTCAACCTTTCCAGTACATGTTCATTCGCCAGTTGTTTTCCTTAGTCTTAATCACTCCTCTGTGGTTAAAACAAACTAGAACACAAAAGAAACTTCAACAAAAAAGCATTACTTTAATTAGAGCCCACCTCATTCTTATTGGGAGCGGCTGTATGGTAATGGCTATCACTTATTTACCACTAGCGACCGCCAATGCTGTTTTCTATACTGCTCCTCTCTTAATGCTGCCCCTTTCTTTTGTTTTGCTTAATGAGAAGCCAGCTGCAGGGAAAGTTTTAGCCACGATAATCGGTTTTTTTGGGGTTTTAATTGTTCTTCGACCATCTCAATTTCATTGGGCGGCGCTATTTGCATTGGGGACAGCATGCACTCTTGCTCTTTTCAATATACTGGTTAGAAAGTTACCCAAAGAGCAAACTGTAATAACCACCTTATGGTGGACAACCATATTATCCTTACCTACCTCGTTTTTATTAACCGCTGGGTATTGGCAGCCAATCAGTCATACCAATATTGCCTATGTAGCTTTGAGTGCAGCACTGATTTTAGGCTACAACGGGCTGGCGGTATTAGCTTATAAAAAGGCGCATTCAAGCGAAATTGCCCTAGCGGAATATTCAGGACTTATCTTTGTTGCATTATTCGGGGTGCTTTGGTTTGATGAAATACCAGACTGGATAACATTGATTGGCATTCTTTTGATTGTGCTTCCACTCATTCCATTTAAAAAACGAAAAAAGAGCTAACAATTAGCTCTTCTTTAAATTCAATGCGGCAGTCAATAATAATTTTATTTACTACGACCAAAACCCCCATCAGATAAACGGAAAAACATCACTGACGATGTCCCCTTCTCTAACTGAAGTATATCTAATTGACCAGATTCCTGTAGTTTGAATCGAACCAACTGACCTTTTCTGATTTGACTAAGCGGCTTATCTTGACCTTCAATTTTGACGAGAGCGTTGAGATCAGCTTGAGACAACTTATTATTTCTAAATACTTGGGCAAGCGTATCACCTTGCTGTACTAAATATTCACGCCAGTCATTGGATTGAGGAGGTTGCTGCTTAGCTCCAGCTTGTTCACTCAAACCTACAGTACTAATCTCTAATTCAACTCGACTGGTAGCTTCTTGCGGATCTTTTGAAGCTTCTGGAACCGGAATGAAGAACAAAATAATAACAATGGGAGCAAGAACTAAGAGTAGCTTTCGATGCAATGACGGCAATAATGCCCAAAAAGCGGCAATTCGATTTCGCACTTGAGAGACGTCAACTGCACTTAGCTTATCTTTAATGGAAGCTAAATGATCAACTTTCTGCTTTTTTTTCTGACGACGATTCATACTATTCCGCCTTTTAAATGAATAACTACAGTATAAAAAGCAATTCGCACTGAGTATAGTTCTTTCCACCATAACAAGAACCAGGTACATAAATTTACAGTCAATGTGATTCGGTAGCCAAACGTAACCGGAATTGACCAAGCCAACCGTTTCTTCATGCTCTCAATACTGGTATTCTTACCTTTTTAGTAATGATAAAAGAGTGACATTCATGTCTGAAGTAAAATTTGAAACTGTAGAGCAAAAAGCAAGCTACGGCATCGGCCTACAAATGGGTCAACAACTAGCAGGTTCTGGTCTTGAAGGCCTAAACGTTGACGCTATCGCAGCTGGTATCGCAACTGCTCTTACTGGCGACATGCCAGCTATTGAGATTGACGAGATCAACAATGCACTACAAGAACTTCACACTCGTGGTGAAGCAGCTCGTCAAGAACTAGCTAAAGTTGCAGCAGCCGACGGTGAAGCTTTCCTTACTGATAACGCTCTACGTTCAGAAGTAACAGTTCTTGAGTCTGGTCTTCAATACGAAGTACTAACTGAAGGTACTGGTGAAGTTCCAACGTCTGACAAACAAGTACGTGTTCACTACCACGGCGAGCTAACAGACGGTACTGTTTTTGATAGTTCAGTATCTCGCGGTCAACCAGCAGAATTCCCAGTAACTGGCGTAATTCAAGGTTGGGTTGAAGCTCTACAACTAATGCCTGTAGGTTCTAAGTGGAAACTATACATTCCACAAGACCTAGCATACGGTGAGCGCGGAGCAGGTGCTGCAATCCCACCATTTGCGGCTCTAGTATTTGAAGTTGAGCTTCTAGCAATTCTGTAGTTAAAACAGACTGCTACAAGTAATAAAGTTAAAATAATGCACGGTGATGTGACAACATCGCCGTTTTTCGTTTATAGTGGTGATGTTTAATTACTTTATTACTTAAGGACGAATAATGAAGAAAGTACTTATTACTGCACTATGCAGCTTAACAGTTACCTCATGTGCAAGCACTTCTGATTCATCGACCCCATCAATTACATCTGGTATTGATTATTCTCAACTAAGCCAAACCGCATTAATGGCTGCCGTGGACATGTGGGCTCAGCAGAATGAAAGTTCATCACTCGCAGACACATTAGCAAAAGAAACTTCAGTTACTGGAGACCAAGCACTAGGTGGTGTAGGTTCTCTTCTTGCATTAGCTCAAAATTCACTAAGCACATCTGATTCTCAAGAGTTATCTTCATTGATTCCAGGTGCCTCAACACTAGAAAGCTCAGGTTTAACATCTTTGCTTCAATCAAAAGGGGCAGTTGAAAGTGCGTTTAGCAGCTTAGGTATGGATCCATCTCTTGTTACTACTTTCGCACCAATCATCCTTCAAGTTTTACAAACACAAGGTGCAAGTAGCTCACTATTAAGCTCTTTAGGTTCGATCTGGCAATAAGTCGTTAAAGAAAGAACAAGAAATCAAAGGGCACTATAGGTGCTCTTTTTTATAGCGATATGTAGCTAACCTGAATTCATAGAGTTAATTGATAAGCTAGTTAGAACGAAAAGATAAGCTTGGTAATTAGTATCCTAAATACTGTTTTCGAATAATAAACTCAGTTATTACAGACGCAAAAAAGCCGAGCTAATGCTCGGCTTTTTGTATTAAGAATCTAGTATAGATTACTCAGCAGCTTCTTCAGCAGCTGGGCGGTCTACAAGCTCAATGTAAGCCATTGGAGCTTTATCACCAGTACGGAAACCACATTTAAGAATGCGAGTGTAACCACCTTGGCGAGCCGCGAAACGCGGACCTAGTTCATTAAATAGTTTTGCAACAACTTCGTTATCACGAGTGCGTGCAAATGCAAGACGACGGTTAGCAACACTGTCTGTCTTAGCTAGGGTAATCAATGGCTCAATTACGCGACGTAGTTCTTTTGCTTTAGGCACGGTAGTTTTAATAACTTCGTGACGAACAAGAGAGCTAGCCATGTTGCTGAACATCGCTTTGCGATGACTGCTGTTGCGGTTGAGTTGACGACCACTTTTACGATGGCGCATGACCTAATCCTTCTAACTTTTCGATTAATCTTCAGCGATTGACGCTGGTGGCCAGTTTTCTAGACGCATGCCTAGAGAAAGACCACGTGAAGCAAGCACATCTTTAATCTCTGTAAGAGATTTCTTACCAAGGTTTGGCGTTTTAAGTAGCTCAACCTCAGTGCGCTGTACAAGATCACCGATGTAGTGAATCGCTTCTGCTTTCAAACAGTTAGCAGAGCGAACTGTTAGTTCAAGATCGTCTACAGGACGCAGTAGGATAGGATCGAATTCTGGCTTCTCTTCCTTCTCCTCAGGTACACGTACATCACGAAGATCTACGAACGCATCCAATTGTTCAGCTAAAATTGTAGCTGCACGACGGATTGCTTCCTCAGGTTCAAGAGTACCGTTCGTTTCCATATCGATAACAAGCTTATCCAAATCTGTACGCTGTTCTACACGTGCAGCTTCTACAGCATAGGCGATTTTATCAACCGGGCTGTAAGTAGCGTCAACGAGTAGACGACCGATTGGACGCTCATCTTCTTCAGTATGGATACGAGCTGAAGCTGGAACGTAACCACGACCACGTTCAACTTTGATACGCATAGCGATCTCAGCGTTGTCATCCGTTAGGTGACAAATAACGTGCTCAGGGTTAGCGATCTCTACATCACCATCGTGGGTGATGTCACCTGCAACAACAGGGCCTGAGCCTGATTTATTCAGTGTAATAAACACTTCATCTTTGCCTTCAGCAACGCGTACAGCCAAACCTTTAAGGTTTAAAAGGATTTCTAGGATATCTTCCTGAACGCCTTCTTTAGTACTGTATTCGTGTAGCACACCTTCAATTTCAACTTCTGTTACGGCACAACCCGGCATAGAAGATAGAAGAATGCGGCGAAGAGCATTACCTAGAGTGTGGCCGAAACCGCGCTCTAATGGCTCAAGAGTTACTTTCGCGTGTGTCGTATTGATCTGTTCAATGTCAACAAGACGCGGCTTAAGAAATTCTGTTACAGAACCCTGCATTGTGTCCTCTCTTTTTTTAACCTTACTTAGAGTAAAGTTCGACGATCAAGTGTTCATTGATGTCAGCTGATAGATCAGAACGTTCAGGCATACGCTTGAATGTACCTTCCATTTTGCCAGCATCTACTTCAATCCAAGTTGGCTTTTCACGTTGTTCAGCAACTTCTAGAGCAGCTTTAATACGAGATTGCTGTTTAGCTTTCTCGCGAATAGATACAACGTCATTTGCCGCTACTTTGAAAGAAGGAACGTTTACAACTTTACCGTTAACTAGGATAGACTTGTGGCTAACTAGTTGACGAGATTCAGCGCGAGTAGCACCAAAACCCATACGGTAAACTACGTTATCAAGACGACCTTCAAGAAGCTGAAGTAGGTTTGCACCTGTGTTGCCTTTAAGACGTGCAGCTTCTTTGTAGTAGTTACGGAATTGCTTTTCTAGAACGCCGTAGATACGACGAACTTTTTGCTTCTCACGAAGCTGAACGCCATACTCAGATAGACGACCGCGACGAGCGCCGTGTACACCTGGTGCGTTATCAATTTTACACTTGGTCTCGATCGCACGGACACCAGACTTAAGAAATAAGTCAGTACCTTCGCGACGGCTAAGCTTAAGCTTAGGGCCCAAATATCTTGCCATGATCTTTCTCCAATATTCCTAGAAACGAAACTTAAACGCGACGTTTCTTAGGTGGACGACAACCGTTATGAGGGATTGGTGTCGCATCAACAATGTTAGTGATACGGAAACCAGCAGCGTTCAGTGCACGAACAGTAGATTCGCGACCTGGACCTGGACCCTTAACCATAACTTCCAAGTTCTTTAGGCCATATTCTTTAGCCATTTCACCACAACGCTCAGCTGCAACTTGTGCTGCGAACGGAGTAGATTTACGAGAACCACGGAAACCTGAACCACCTGCTGTAGCCCATGCAAGAGCATTGCCTTGACGGTCAGTGATAGTTACGATTGTGTTGTTGAAAGAAGCATGGATGTGCGCTACGCCATCAGCTACTTGCTTGCGTACGCGCTTGCGCGCGCGAGTTGGTTGTTTTGCCATTGTACTCTACCTTATCCGACTATTTCTTGATCGGCTTGCGCGGACCCTTACGGGTGCGAGCGTTGGTTTTAGTACGCTGTCCACGTAGTGGTAGACTGCGACGATGACGAAGACCGCGGTAACAGCCAAGGTCCATAAGACGCTTGATGTTCATCGATACTTCACGACGTAGATCACCTTCTACAGTGTATTTAGCTACACCATCACGCAGTTGATCGATCTGCTCTTCAGTTAGTTCACTGATCTTAGCATCTTCAGCAATACCCACTTCAGCTAGAATAGCTTGAGAGCGAGTTTTACCAATACCGTAGATTGCAGTTAATGCAATTACAGAATGCTTATGATCAGGAATGTTAATGCCGGCTATACGGGCCATTATTCACTCCTAAGGGGTTCATAAAAGAATTATCCGCAGCAAAGCCCGTTATGGATACGCTGCGGCATACTACTTCTTTTGCACGCAAAAGGTAGGCCGAGAAATATACTCGACTCTACCTTGTATTTCAAGTAAAAATTTCTGCTAATTAGCCTTGGCGTTGCTTATGCTTTGGCTCACTGCAAATCACGCGAACGACACCGTTACGCTTGATAACTTTACAGTTACGGCAGATTTTTTTAACGGAAGCACGAACTTTCATTGCTAAACTCCGTAAATGGAATTGAAATGTTACTGTCGATTAACGACCGTAGCCTTTCAAATTCGCTTTCTTTAACACAGAATCATACTGTTGTGACATCAGATGAGTCTGTACCTGTGCCATGAAATCCATGATAACTACCACTACGATTAGTAGTGAAGTGCCGCCAAAGTAGAAACGAACGTTCCACGCGACCATCATGAACTCAGGAATCAGACATATAAAGGTAATGTATAGAGCACCTGCAAGGGTTAATCTAGTCATCACTTTATCGATATATTTCGCTGTCTGCTCACCTGGGCGGATACCGGGTACGAATGCACCAGACTTCTTCAAGTTATCTGCTGTTTCGCGAGGGTTAAATACCAACGCTGTATAAAAGAAACAGAAGAAAATAATCGCTGCTGCATAAAGCATTACATACAAAGGCTGACCAGGGCTAAGAGCCAAAGACACATCAGTTAACCAACCGAATGCGCTGCTCTCACCATTTTGACCAAACCACTGCGCTAATGTTCCTGGGAACAAAATAATACTAGATGCAAAAATTGCGGGTATTACGCCTGCCATATTAATTTTAAGAGGCAAGTGTGAACTTTGTGCTGCAAAAACCTTACGACCTTGTTGACGCTTTGCATAGTTAACGACGATACGACGTTGACCACGCTCCATGAAAACTACGAAGTAGATTACAGCAAAAGATAATACCGCAATAAACAGTAGAAGAAGTACGTGCAATTCACCTTGACGCGCTTGCTCGATTGTTTGACCGATTGCTGAAGGCAATCCAGCAACAATACCTGCAAAAATCAGAATGGAAATACCATTACCGATTCCTCGCTCAGTGATTTGTTCACCTAACCACATTAAGAACATGGTACCAGTTACTAAACTCACGGTAGCAATTAGCGTAAACATGGTTTGGTTGATAACAACCAGATTATCGACCATGTTTGGTAAGCCAGTTGCAATACCAATAGCTTGGAATGTTGCAAGTACAAGCGTGCCGTAGCGTGTATATTGGCTTATCTTACGACGGCCTGCTTCACCCTCTTTCTTGAGTTCCGCTAACGCTGGATGAACTACAGTTAGCAATTGGACAACAATAGATGCCGAAATATACGGCATAATGCCCAATGCTAATATAGATGCACGCTCAAGAGCACCACCGGAGAACATGTTAAACATTTCTACGATGGTACCTTTTTGCTGTTCGAACAAATCGGCAAGTACAGCCGCGTCAATACCAGGGATCGGCACAAAAGAGCCGGCTCGGAATACTAAAAGTGCACCAATTACGAATAATAAGCGCGACTTTAGTTCACTTAAGCCGCTCTGAGCACTACGAAAATCTTGTCCTGGTTTCTTAGCCATCTGTACCTCGTTCCTCGAGATTATTCCTCGATTTTGCCGCCTGCAGCTTCGATTGCAGCTTTAGCGCCTTTAGACACGCGTAGACCTTTAACAGTCACAGCTTTACTAAGGTCACCAGAAAGAACGATTTTTACAAATTCAATGTTCTTAGTGATAACGTTAGCAGCTTTAAGGCTGTTAAGATCAACTACGTCACCTGTTACTTTCGCTAGCTCAGCTAGACGAACTTCAGCAGACACTAGGCTCTTACGAGAAGTGAAACCGAATTTAGGTAAACGTTGTTTTAGAGGCATTTGACCGCCTTCAAAACCTGGACGAACAGAGCCGCCAGAACGTGACTTTTGGCCTTTATGACCACGGCCAGCAGTTTTGCCAAGGCCAGAACCGATACCACGACCTACACGCTTCTTAGAAGGTTTAGAGCCAGCAGCCGGTGATAGAGTATTCAAACGCATTTCTGATTACTCCTCAATCTTAACCATGTAGTAAACCTTGTTGATCATACCGCGTACGCACGGAGTATCTTCAAGTTCTACTGTATGGTTGATGCGACGAAGACCTAAACCTTTAAGACACGCTTTGTGCTTAGGTAGGCGACCAATTGAGCTTTTAGTTTGAGTTACTTTAATAGTTGCCATCGTGTTCTTACTCCGAAATAGATTCAACAGTTAGACCACGTTTAGCAGCAACCATTTCTGGTGACTTAACGTCTGCTAGAGCACCAATCGTTGCGCGAACAACGTTGATAGGGTTCGTTGAACCGTATGCTTTAGAAAGTACGTTATGTACGCCTGCAACTTCAAGTACAGCACGCATTGCGCCACCGGCGATTACACCTGTACCTTCTGCAGCTGGCTGCATGTAAACTTTAGAGCCCGAATGACGACCTTTCACCGGGTGGTGAAGTGTGCCTTCGTTAAGTGCAACTGTAACCATGTTACGGCGCGCTTTTTCCATTGCTTTTTGAATCGCAGCAGGTACTTCACGAGCTTTGCCGTAACCGAAACCTACGCGACCATTACCGTCACCAACTACAGTTAGTGCAGTAAAGCTCATGATTCGACCACCTTTAACCGTCTTAGATACACGGTTAACTGCGATTAGCTTTTCTTGCAAATCATTAGCTTGTTGTTGTTCTTTAGCCATCTTCCAACCCTACCTTAGAATTTCAGACCAGCTTCGCGAGCAGAATCTGCTAGCGCCGCTACTCGACCGTGGTATTGGAAACCAGAACGATCAAATGCAACTGAAGCTACGCCTTTTTCAAGAGCGCGCTCAGCAACAGCTTTACCAACTGCTGCAGCTGCATCGATGTTACCAGTACTCTTCACTTGCTCACGGATCGCTTTTTCTACAGTAGAAGCTGCGGCGATAACCTCAGAGCCATTAGATGCGATAACTTGAGCGTACACATGGCGTGGAGTACGATGTACTACCAAGCGAGTTGCACCAAGTTCTGCAATCTTACGACGTGCGCGTGTAGCACGACGGATGCGAGATGCTTTCTTATCCATAGTGTTACCTTACTTCTTCTTAGCTTCTTTAGTACGCACATTTTCATCTGCGTAACGAACACCTTTACCTTTATAAGGCTCAGGTTCACGGTAAGAACGAATGTCAGCCGCAACTTGACCAACTAATTGCTTATCGCAACCAGTAATAACGATCTCAGTTTGGCTAGGGCACTCTGCTTTAATACCTTCAGGTAGAGCGTGCTCTACTGGATGTGAGAAGCCAAGAGTAAGGCCTACAGCGTTGCCTTTCATAGCAGCACGGTAACCTACACCTTTAAGAGTTAGCTTCTTAGTAAAGCCCTGAGTAACACCAACAACCATGTTGTTAACAAGTGCACGAGCAGTACCTGCTTGTGCCCAAGCGTTAGCAACACCTTCGCGTGGACCGAAAGTTAGGTTGTTTTCTTCCTGTGCAATCACTACTGCGTTGTTTAGAACGCGAGTTAGCTCACCTTTGTCACCTTTTACAGTGATTTCTTGGCCGTTTAGTTTCACCTCTACGCCAGCTGGAATAGCGACAGGTGCTTTAGCAACACGAGACATAATCTACTCCTTATTAAGCTACGTAACAGATGATTTCACCGCCAAGACCTGCCTTGCGAGCAGCACGGTCAGACATCAGACCCTTGGAAGTTGAAACAACAGCAATACCAAGACCACCCATCACAGTCGGTAGCGAGTCTTTATTTTTATAAACTCGAAGACCTGGACGTGATACACGTTTGATTTGCTCGATTACAGGTTTAGCTTGGAAGTACTTAAGAGTAACTTCTAGCTCAGGTTTTGCTTCGCTGTTAACAGCGAAGTCTACGATGTAACCTTCAGCTTTAAGTAATGCAGCAATTGCAACTTTAAGCTTTGAAGAAGGCATTTTTACAGCAACTTTGTTTGCTGCCTGACCGTTACGAACGCGGGTCAGCATATCCGAAATCGGATCTTGCATGCTCATAAGATATACTCCAAATGATTAAGTGGCAATTACCAGCTAGCCTTACGAAGACCCGGAATCTCGCCTTTCATGCAAGCTTCGCGAACCTTAATACGGCTTAGACCGAATTTACGTAGGTAACCGTGTGGACGACCAGTTTGGTTGCAACGGTTGCGCTGACGTGATGCACTTGAATCACGTGGAAGGGATTGCAGTTTAAGAACCGCATTCCAACGATCTTCTTCAGATGCGTTAACATCGCTAATGATAACTTTTAGCGCAGAACGCTTTTCAGCGAATTTTGCTACTAGTTTCGCACGTTTAGCTTCACGTGCTTTCATTGATTGTTTAGCCATAACAGTAACCCTACACCCTATTTACGGAATGGGAAGTTAAAGGCAGCCAGCAGAGCTCGGCCTTCCTCATCGGAACCAGCGGTTGTCGTGATAGTGATATCAAGACCGCGGATACGATCGACTTTATCGTAGTCGATTTCCGGAAAGATGATTTGCTCGCGAACGCCCATGCTGTAGTTACCGCGTCCGTCAAAAGACTTAGCGCTAACACCACGGAAATCTCGTACACGTGGAAGAGCAATAGAGATTAAACGCTCTAAAAATTCCCACATGCGCTCACCACGCAAGGTTACTTTACAACCAATTGGGTAGCCTTCACGAATTTTGAAACCAGCTACAGATTTACGAGCTTTCGTGATAAGTGGCTTTTGACCAGAGATCGTTGCCATATCAGATGCTGCGTTTTCTAGCAGTTTCTTATCGTTGATTGCTTCACCAACGCCCATGTTTAGGGTGATTTTATCAATCCTAGGGACTTGCATGACGCTTGTGTAGCTGAACTCTTTGGTAAGCTCAGCGACTACAGACGACTTGTAGTAATCATGCAGTTTCGCCATAGTAGAACTCCAAATTACTTCTAATTAGTTAGAAACGATTTCGCCGTTAGATTTAAAGAAACGAACTTTCTTACCATCTTCAATACGGAAACCGATGCGGTCTGCTTTACCAGTAGCCGCGTTGAAAACTGCAACGTTAGAAGCATCAATTGCTGCTTCTTGTTCAACGATGCCGCCTTGTTGACCTAGAGCCGGTACAGGCTTTTGGTGTTTTTTAACAAGGTTGATGCCTTCAACGATAACTTTACCAGTTGTCAGAACCTTAGTTACTTTACCTTTCTTGCCTTTATCTTTACCAGCAAGAATGATTACTTCGTCGTTACGACGGATTTTAGCTGCCATGTTGCCGCTCCTTACAGAACTTCAGGTGCTAGTGACACAATCTTCATGAATTTCGCATTACGAAGTTCACGAGTCACAGGACCAAAGATACGTGTGCCGACTGGTTGCTCAGTAGTGTCATTTAACAATACACAAGCATTACTGTCGAAGCGAATGACAGAACCGTCTGGGCGACGAACGCCTTTACGGGTGCGCACTACTACCGCCTTCAGAACATCACCTTTTTTTACTTTACCGCGAGGAATTGCTTCTTTCACTGTAACCTTGATGATGTCACCGATATGTGCATAACGGCGGTGAGAGCCACCCAGGACCTTAATACACATTACCTTGCGCGCACCAGAGTTATCTGCAGCGTCAAGTGTACTTTGCATTTGGATCATTGTTAGTGCTCCGCTATATGTTTAAAACTAGACCCTCTCGGGTCGGGCTGCCTCTTTAAAAGGGACGCGAATTGTACCACCCTTTTTTTCAATTGGGTAGACAAAAAACAAGCGGCTCCAAAAAAACTTTGGAGCCGCTTATAAGTCATAGCTTTACGATGATTAAATCTTCGCTTTTGCTATAACTTTAACCAATGTCCAAGACTTAGTCTTAGACAGAGGACGACACTCAGCGATTTCAACTTTGTCGCCTAGGCCACAAATGTTGTCTTCGTCGTGTGCGTGTACTTTGGTCGTGCGTTTGATGAACTTACCGTAAATTGGGTGTTTTACAGTGCGCTCAATAGCAACTACGATAGACTTGTCCATCTTGTCACTTACTACACGGCCTTGCTGGATGCGGTTAGTCTCGCTCATTATGCGCCTGCCTTTTCAGTCAAAACAGTTTTCACACGTGCGATATCACGGCGTACAGCTTTTAGAGTATGAGTTTGCTGAAGTTGACCAGTAGCAGCTTGCATGCGCAAGTTGAACTGTTCACGTAGCAAATTCAATAGCTCAGCATTAAGCTCTTCAACGTTTTTCTCGCGTAGATCTTGTGCTTTCATCACATCACCTGCTTAGTTACAAAAGTAGTTTTAACAGGCAGTTTACGCGCCGCTAGGCGGAACGCTTCACGTGCCAACTCTTCAGGTACGCCATTCATCTCGTACATAACCTTGCCAGGTTGGATTTGAGCAACCCAGTACGCAACTGAACCTTTACCTTTACCTTGACGAACTTCAAGAGGCTTTTCAGTAATAGGCTTGTCTGGGAACACACGGATCCAGATTTGACCTTGACGTTTAATGTGACGTGTCATAGCACGACGTGCCGCTTCGATTTGACGTGCAGTCAGGCGACCACGGCCAACAGCTTTAAGACCGAATTCGCCGAAGCTTACTTCAGTACCTTTAGCTAGACCACGGTTACGACCAGTCATAACCTTGCGGAACTTAGTACGTTTTGGTTGTAGCATCGTTCGACTCCTTACTTACGGCCTTTACGCTGCTTCTTAGGCTTATCGCCTTTAGGCTCTACTGCGTTAGCAGCTGGCATACCGCCTAGAATCTCACCTTTGAAGATCCAAACTTTAATGCCGATCACACCGTATTGAGTGTGAGCCGAAGAAGTTGCGTAATCAATGTCTGCACGTAGAGTGTGTAGAGGCACACGGCCTTCACGGTACCACTCTGAACGTGCGATTTCAGCGCCGCCTAGACGACCACCTACTTGTACTTTGATGCCTTTAGCGCCTAGACGCATAGCATTTTGTACCGCACGCTTCATTGCACGACGGAACATAACACGACGCTCTAGTTGAGACGCGATGCTATCAGCTACAAGCTGACCATCTAGCTCAGGCTTACGTACTTCAGCGATGTTAATTTGCGCTGGTACACCTGCGATTTTAGCTACAGCTGCGCGTAGCTTCTCTACGTCTTCACCTTTCTTACCGATAACAACGCCAGGACGAGCAGTGTGAATAGTCACACGGATGCTCTTAGCTGGACGCTCGATAACGATACGAGATAATGATGCTTTTTGTAGTTCCTTTGTAAGGAACTGACGTACCTTGAAGTCGCCGTCTAGGTTGTCAGCGAATTCGTTGGTATTAGCAAACCATGTAGCATTCCAAGGCTTGACGATGCCAAGACGAATACCATTAGGATGTACTTTCTGACCCATTGCTTACTCTCCTAGTCTTTAGCGATCTGCTACAACAATAGTGATGTGGCTTGAACGCTTCAAGATACGATCCGCACGACCTTTAGCACGAGGCATAATACGCTTCATGATAGGGCCCTCATCTACGAAGATTTTAGCGACATTTAGATCGTCGATATCTGCACCTTCGTTATGTTCCGCGTTAGCGATAGCTGACTCAAGAACTTTCTTAACTAAAACAGCAGCTTTTTTGTTGCTGAAAGTTAGAATTTCTAGAGCTTGGTCTACCGACTTACCGCGAATTTGGTCTGCAACTAAGCGAGCTTTCTGTGGAGAAATACGAGCAAAGTTATGTTTAGCTAAAGCTTCCATCATCTACTCCTTATTTCTTCTTAGCTTTCTTATCTGCAGCATGACCGCGATAAGTACGAGTTGGTGCAAATTCGCCCAGTTTGTGACCGATCATTTCTTCGGTAACGAAAACTGGAACGTGCTGACGACCATTATGGACAGCGATGGTCAAACCAATCATTGTTGGGATGATCATTGAGCGACGGGACCAAGTCTTAATAGGCTTTTTGTCTCCGCTTTCCACCGCTTTCTCTACCTTCTTCAGCAAGTGTAGGTCAATAAAAGGACCTTTCTTGAGAGAACGTGGCATGGCGATTCCTCTTTATAAATTATTTAGTGCGACGACGTACGATGTACTTGTCAGTGCGCTTGTTCTTACGAGTCTTGAAGCCCTTAGTAGGAACGCCCCAAGGAGAAACTGGGTGACGACCACCAGATGTGCGGCCTTCACCACCACCATGTGGGTGATCCACCGGGTTCATTACTACACCACGTACGGTTGGACGTACGCCGCGCCAGCGTGAAGCACCAGCTTTACCAAGTTCACGTAGCATATGCTCAGAGTTACCAACTTCACCGATCGTTGCACGACCTTCAGAAAGTACTTTGCGCATTTCACCAGAACGTAGACGGATAGTTACGTATGCACCATCGCGAGCGATGATTTGAGCATAAGCACCAGCCGAACGAGCTAGTTGAGCACCTTTACCAGGCTTAAGTTCAACACAGTGTACAGTAGAACCTACTGGGATGTTGCGCATCGGCAGAGTGTTACCTGCTTTGATTGCAGCATCTACACCAGATTGGATCTGATCACCTGCTTGAACACCTTTTGGTGCAATGATGTAACGACGCTCACCGTCTGCGTACAGAACTAGAGCGATGTTAGCACTACGGTTTGGATCGTATTCTAGACGCTCAACTTTCGCTGGGATACCGTCTTTAGTACGCTTAAAGTCAACAACACGGTAATGGTGCTTGTGACCACCACCAATGTGACGTACTGTAATACGACCGTTGTTGTTACGACCGCCATTCTTAGAGTTTTTCTCTAAAAGTGGAGCGTATGGCTTACCCTTGTGTAGGTCAGCGTTAACAACTTTAACGACGTGACGACGACCAGGGGAAGTCGGCTTACATTTAACAATAGCCATTTTTAACTACTCCTGTTATTCCGCACCGCCAGCGAAGTCAAGATCTTGACCTTCTTTCAAAGTAACGTAGGCTTTCTTAACGTCTGAACGACGGCCTTCACGCATACCTTGACGCTTAGTCTTACCCTTAAGAACAAGAGTATTTACAGATTTAACTTCAACTTCGAATAGCTTTTCTACAGCTGCTTTGATCTCTTTCTTAGTTGCATCTTTAGCTACTTTGAAAACGATAGTGTTCGCTTTCTCAGCCGCCATAGTTGCTTTTTCAGAGATGTGTGGAGCACGTAGAACTTTTAGTAGACGCTCTTCAGTGATCATGCCAGCATCTCCTCAACTTGCTTAACTGCGTCAGCAGTCATTAGAACCTTGTTGAATGCAATTAGAGATACTGGATCAATACCAGCAACATCACGTGCATCAACTTTATATAGGTTACGAGCAGCTAAGAATAGATTCTCATCTACTTCGCCAGTTACAATCAGAACGTCGCTTAACTCAAGTTCATTAAGTTTAGCTACTAATTCTTTTGTTTTTGGTGCTTCTACAGAGAAGTTATCAACAACGATTAAACGCTCTTGACGAACTAGCTCAGACAGAATGCTCTTCATAGCACCGCGGTACATTTTTTTGTTTACTTTTTGGCTGTGATCTTGTGGTTTCGCAGCAAAAGTAACACCACCTGTACGCCAGATTGGGCTACGAATTGTACCAGCACGTGCACGGCCAGTACCTTTTTGGCGCCATGGCTTAGCACCGCCGCCTGATACTTCAGAACGAGTCTTTTGAGCACGAGTACCTTGACGAGCACCTGCTGCGTATGCAACAACTACTTGGTGTACTAGAGCTTCGTTAAAGTCACGTCCGAAAGTAGTCTCGGAAACAGTTAGTGCATCAGCACCTTTAACTATCAATTCCATTACTTACTCCTAGACGTTATGCTTTAACAGCAGGTTTTACGATCACGTTACCGCCTGTTGAGCCTGGTACTGCACCTTTAATAAGAAGCAGATTGCGCTCAGCGTCAACACGTACGATCTCTAGGTTTTGAGTCGTAACACGCTCAGCACCCATGTGACCTGCCATTTTCTTGCCTTTAAACACGCGACCTGGAGTTTGACATTGGCCAATTGAACCCGGTGCACGGTGAGACAAAGAGTTACCGTGAGTCATATCTTGAGTAGAGAAGTTCCAACGCTTGATAGCGCCTTGGAAGCCTTTACCTTTAGATGTACCAGTAACGTCTACTTTTTTAATTTCATTGAAAAGTTCTACGTTTAGCTCAGCGCCAACTTCAAACTCTTCACCGTTTTCTAAACGGAATTCCCAAAGACCGCGGCCTGCTTCAACACCAGCTTTCGCAAAGTGACCAGCTTCAGGCTTAGTTACACGGTTAGCTTTCTTAGCACCAGTAGTTACTTGGATTGCTGCGTAGCCGTCTGTCTCAAGAGTTTTAACTTGAGAAATACGGTTCGCTTCAACCTCAACAACAGTTACTGGGATAGAAACGCCTTCTTCAGTAAATACGCGGGTCATACCCACTTTACGTCCGACTAGACCAATCATTATTCTTATCTCCCTTAACCTAGGCTGATTTGAACATCAACGCCAGCAGCAAGATCAAGACGCATTAGAGCATCAACAGTTTTGTCTGTTGGCTCAACGATGTCGATCAAACGCTTGTGAGTACGAATTTCGTACTGGTCACGTGCATCTTTGTTGACGTGTGGAGAGGTAAGAACAGTGAAACGCTCTTTACGAGTAGGTAGTGGAATAGGACCACGAACCTGTGCGCCGGTACGTTTTGCTGTTTCAACGATTTCCGCAGTTGAAGCATCGATTAACTTGTAATCGAAAGCTTTAAGGCGGATACGAATACGTTGGTTCTGCATGAGACAGAGCTCCAATAATAATTAATTACACAAACAATATCGCCACTCAAGCTCGAAAAGACGAGAGAATGCCGATTGATTTATGTGAAACCGTAGCATCCAAAATTAGGACGCATTGTCAGTTAACTTTTTAAGCCTTTCTCTAGAGAGAACAACTATTTATATTAACCGCGAACATAAGCTGAGTATACATTACCAGGCTTCGCCTGCTCCTCATCGCTTATTGGTTCACAACCAGCGTTAGCCAGTGCGATGCATTATACAGATCACATAATAGGTTGCAAGTAGTGTTTGAAAATTAATCGAGAGGTTTTCAGCAGAGTATTTTTTTAGGAAGAAATGAATCGGTTCTTAGTTTTAACTAAGAACCGCTGTTTTGCTTTTATGCATCGTCTTCATCAACATATTGCGCTTGTAGATAATTTTCTATACCTGTTAATTTTATTAGACCAAGCTGTGTTTCCAGCCAATCGACATGTTCTTCTTCATCTTCGAGAATATCTTGGAATAGATCACGAGAAACATAGTCATGCGTGTCTTCAGCGTATGCAATTGCATTCTTTAAATCTGGAATTGCTTTCATCTCAACATCTAGATCACTTTCTAACATTTCCTTGGTATCTTCACCAATATTTAATTTCCCTAAGTCTTGTAAGTTTGGAAGACCTTCAAGAAAGAGTATACGTTCTATTAAGTGGTCAGCATGTTTCATTTCATCGATAGACTCATGATACTCTTTATCTGCGAGATGTTTTAATCCCCAGTCTTTGTACATTCTTGCATGTAGGAAATATTGATTGATGGCAACAAGCTCATTACCTAGGATTTTGTTGAGATGTTGAATAATGATTGGATCACCTTTCATAGCACAGCCCTCCTCTTTGGCTCTTCTAACTGTAGAACCAATTCGAGAACTGTCAAAAAGTTAGTATTAAGCTTTAGCGACTAACTTGCCTGTTTGAACAGGTCTTTTGCGAATTCATTGATAATCTCTTTTGCTGGTCGTACACACTTACCACATTGGCTACCTAGTGCCGTACATTTTTTTAGCCCTCTAATATCAGTAATGCCTTCTTCGACAACGAGCTTACGAATTGTTTTATCCGACACGCCATGACACAAACAAACGAACATATAATTTTCCAGAAACTTGCTTAATTACAAATATAAAAAGTAATCATTCTTATTACCAGTTCTATTTAAGGTAATTCTAGAACGTTTTGTTATAGGAGAATGACAAAGCACTAGATTGGAAGTAATGCGCTAAGGGATGAGCATAAAGGGAAATTTTTAAGCAACTGTATTTATTGGCAGTATTTACTAGACAGCAAAAAAAAGTGTTCTGTTTTACTTATAACTAAAATACAAAAAGGGAAGCCGAAGCTCCCCTTTTTCAGATGCGTGCTCTTCTAATGAAGAGTGTACAAAAATCTAAATGCTATTAAGCGAAGATTTTAGCTACAACACCAGCACCAACTGTACGGCCACCTTCGCGGATTGCGAAACGTAGACCTTCGTCCATTGCGATTGGAGCGATTAGCTCAACAGTCATTTGAACGTTGTCACCTGGCATTACCATTTCTACGCCTTCAGGTAGAGTGATATCGCCTGTTACGTCAGTTGTACGGAAGTAGAACTGTGGACGGTAACCCTTGAAGAAAGGAGTGTGACGGCCGCCTTCGTCTTTAGAAAGTACGTATACTTCAGACTCAAACTTAGTGTGTGGGTTGATTGAACCTTTCGCAGAAAGTACTTGACCACGTTCAACGTCATCACGCTTAGTACCACGTAGAAGTGCGCCAACGTTCTCACCTGCACGACCTTCGTCAAGCAGCTTACGGAACATTTCAACACCAGTACAAGTAGTAAGAGTAGTCTCTTTGATACCAACGATTTCTACTTCGTCACCTACACGTAGGATACCGCGCTCGATACGACCAGTAACAACAGTACCACGACCTTGAATTGAGAATACATCTTCAATAGGAAGTAGGAATGGTAGGTCAACAGCACGCTCTGGAAGTGGAATGTAAGAATCTAGTGCTTCTGCAAGCTCAACGATCTTGTCTTCCCACTGCTTTTCGCCGTTTAGAGCGCCAAGTGCAGAACCTTGAATTACTGGAAGGTCGTCTCCTGGGTACTCGTACTCAGAAAGAAGTTCACGAACTTCCATTTCTACTAGCTCAAGTAGCTCTTCGTCATCAACCATGTCACATTTGTTCATGAATACGATGATGTAAGGGATACCAACTTGACGACCAAGTAGGATGTGCTCACGAGTTTGTGGCATAGGGCCATCTGTAGCAGCAACAACTAGGATACCGCCGTCCATTTGAGCAGCACCAGTGATCATGTTTTTAACATAATCGGCGTGTCCAGGACAGTCTACGTGTGCGTAGTGACGTTCAGGAGTATCGTACTCAACGTGAGAAGTTGCGATTGTGATACCGCGCTCACGCTCTTCTGGAGCGTTATCGATAGATGCGAAGTCTTTTGCTTCACCACCGTACACTTTAGAAAGTGTAGTACAGATAGCAGCTGTTAGAGTTGTTTTACCGTGGTCAACGTGGCCGATAGTACCAACGTTTACGTGCGGTTTCGTACGTTCAAATTTTTCTTTAGACACAATCGTGTTCCTTCCTAGTTATGATTCGCCACGTTCATTATTGAGCGAGACGCGCCAGAAATTGCTATTTTATGCGCCAACTCTCGCTAGCGCAATATTTGGACGCATTGATCTTTCAAAAAATGAAAAAAATGCATCCCTTTTGTTTAACCACGCTCTGCAATGATTGCATTAGCAACATTTTTTGGCACTTCAGCGTACTCACTAAACTCCATAGAGTAAGAAGCACGACCTTGTGTCGCAGAACGTAAATCAGTTGCGTAACCGAACATGACAGACAACGGAACTTGTGCACGAATTATCTTCAGGCCAGCTGTCCCCTCGTCCATACCTTCGATGAGGCCACGGCGACGGTTAATATCGCCAACAACATCACCCATCCAGTCTTCTGGAGTAGTTACTTCAACTTTCATCATAGGCTCAAGCAGTACAGGTTGCGCTTCAAGTGCTCCTGTTCTGAAAGCCATAGAGGCAGCGATTGTAAACGCCATCTCACTTGAATCTGTTTCATGGTATGAACCATCATATAGTGTAGCTTTGATATCCAAAACTGGATAGCCAGCAAGTACACCATTATTCATCTGCTCTTCTACGCCTTTAGCGACTGAGCTAATAAATTCTTTTGGAACTATACCGTTATCAATTTCATTCACAAAGACAAAACCTTCACCAACTTCAGCTGGTTCTAGTTTCAACCATACGTGACCGTATTGCCCTTTGCCGCCGTGCTCACGGATAAATTTACCTTCAGCTTTCGCAGTACCACGAATCGTTTCACGATAAGCTACTTGCGGGTTACCTACGTTGCAATTTACGCTAAACTCACGCTTCATACGATCAACGATGATATCTAAATGTAATTCACCCATACCTGAAATCAGAGTCTGACCTGTCTCATCGTCCGTTTCTACACGGAAAGATGGATCTTCTGCTGCTAGTTTACCTAGTGCGATGGTCATTTTATCTTGATCGGCTTGAGAGCGAGGCTCTACAACGATCTGAATTACTGGGTCAGGGAACTCCATACGCTCTAGAACAATTTTATGGTTCTGGTCACATAAAGTTTCACCTGTAGTCACATCTTTAAGGCCAATAATAGCGGCGATGTCACCTGCTCGTACTTCTTTCACTTCTTCACGCTTGTTTGAGTGCATTTGTACAATGCGCCCTAAACGTTCACGTTGCTTTTTAACTGAGTTATAAGCAGTTTTACCGCTTTCAACAACACCAGAATAAACACGGACGAAAGTTAAAGTACCAACAAACGGGTCTGTTGCAATTTTAAAGGCTAGTGCTGAGAACGGTTCTTTGTCGTCAGCATGACGCTCTGCTTCATTCTCGTCTTCATCGATACCTTTAATTGCAGGAACATCGACTGGAGAAGGAAGGAAATCAACAACTGCATCTAGAACAGCTTGTACACCTTTGTTTTTGAATGCACTACCACAAGTAGCCAGTACAATTTCATTATTAAGAGTACGAGTACGAAGACCTTGTTTGATTTCTGCTTCTGTTAACTCACCTTCTTCAAGGTACTTATCCATCAGCTCTTCATTTGCTTCTGCAGCCGCTTCCACAAGTTCAGTACGGTATTCTTCAGCCATTTCCTGCATATCTGCTGGAATGTCTTCATACGTAAAGGTCATGCCTTGGTCAGCTTCGTTCCAGTTGATTGCCTTCATTTTGATAAGATCGACAACGCCTTGGAAGTTTTCTTCAACACCAATGTTAAGTTGAATCGGAACAGGAGTCGCACCTAGGCGATCCTTGATCTGTTCAACTACGCGCAAGAAGTCTGCGCCAGTACGGTCCATTTTGTTAACGAAAACCATACGTGGAACTTGGTATTTATCAGCTTGACGCCATACTGTCTCTGACTGAGGTTCAACACCAGATGAGCCACAGAACACAACAACAGCACCATCAAGTACACGCAAAGAACGTTCTACTTCGATAGTGAAGTCAACGTGTCCAGGAGTGTCGATGATATTGATACGGTGATCTGGGTACTGAGCTTCCATACCACGCCAAAACGTAGTAGTCGCTGCTGAAGTGATCGTAATACCGCGCTCTTGCTCTTGCTCCATCCAGTCCATGGTTGCTGCACCATCGTGAACTTCGCCGATTTTGTGAGAAAGACCGGTATAGAACAGAATACGTTCACTAGTGGTTGTTTTACCTGCATCTACGTGAGCAACGATACCAATATTACGGTATTGCTCTATAGGAGTTTTACGAGCCACGGTTGAATCCTCTTAACTTAGAGACTTAGGGACTATTGCTTATGCCTAGGGATTAAATTTGCTTGCCCTAGAAATAGCAATAGTTCCTAGCATACGCATAGGAACTAAAGAAGTGCAGCAAGGAACCTTGCTGCACTGAAAGGTATTACCAGCGGTAATGTGCGAACGCTTTGTTTGCGTCAGCCATACGGTGAACGTCTTCACGTTTCTTAACCGAAGTACCTTTGTTCTCAGACGCATCTAGCATTTCAGCAGCTAGGCGTTGAGCCATAGATTTTTCACCACGCTTACGCGCAGCTTCAACTACCCAACGCATAGCAAGAGCGTTACGGCGAACCGGACGAACTTCTACAGGTACTTGGTAAGTTGAACCACCCACACGGCGAGATTTAACTTCTACCGCTGGGCGAACATTTTCAAGAGCTTCTTCAAATACAGCTAAGTGATCTTTACCAGATTTCTCAGCCATAACTTCTAGTGCAGTGTAAACAATCTTCTCTGCAGTAGATTTTTTTCCGTCAACCATAAGGATGTTAACGAATTTTGCCAGCAGTTCAGATTTGAACTTAGGATCTGGAAGGATCTTACGCTGGCCTATAACGCGACGACGTGGCATGGAATTTCTCCGTTGTCTTCTTCAGGTTTTTTCCAAAACTTTTCAGAATAATAAATAAATAGTGTTTGGCCTTACTTAACGCTTTCTTTTTAAAAAAGACGCATTAAGACTTAGGACGTTTCACACCATACTTAGAACGACCTTTCTTACGGTCGTTAACGCCTGCACAGTCAAGTGCACCGCGAACAGTGTGGTAACGCACACCTGGTAAATCTTTAACACGACCACCACGGATAAGAACAACACTGTGTTCTTGAAGGTTATGACCTTCGCCGCCGATGTATGAAGTAACTTCAAAGCCGTTAGTTAGACGAACACGACATACTTTACGTAGTGCTGAGTTCGGTTTTTTTGGAGTAGTAGTATATACGCGAGTACATACACCACGTTTTTGTGGGCACGCTTCTAGTGCTGGCACGTTGCTTTTAACAACTTGCTTTACACGAGGTTTGCGAACCAACTGGTTAATAGTTGCCATTAACTAGCTCCTGATTTACTTAAAAGTAAGCTTGATGAAAAATCTAGACCCTATACACAGAGTGTAAATAGGGACGCAAAATTCTATTCAGCAGTGGGATGTGTGTCAAGAAATATACAGATCTTTTTTAGCCATCTAGAGCTCAGGAAAATTTACACATCCATAGCCCCTTTAGATATCACTACCAAGTTATTGATTTTAAATACAATATCGTCAAATCAACAAATCCTTCAAAATCTACTTGTTCAAAGGTTTCACTGACTAAATTTTGTAGACCTCGACTTTGTAGATCAGCTTCTAGGACTGATACCTTATTTAAGTCGTGTAATTGTGCGTGGTATTCATGATTTGGGAGGGAAGCATAAACCGATTCTTCAGTCAAAATAAGCTGATCACCTTCAGAAAAAAGCTGAAAAACTAAAGGAAGTTTGCTTAAAGATTTTACGATATGAAGCATATTCGACCTTAAAAGGTTAATAGTTGGTCACAAAGTGATAACTTATTTATGATGTCGTCTCCCGAAAGGCATTCAACCTCGATAAGAAGCTTATCCTTACTCAGACCGAATTTTTTTAGGCTAGATTGGCAAACATATACATTCTCAATATCATATAGATCCATCAGTTTAAAAGCTGATATATAATCTCGGCTAAGCACCTTGTCTGGACTTTGATCTTTGAGTAATTGAGTGACTCCATCACCTAAAAAGAATACGGAAATATCTTCTGTATATGCTGAAGCTGCAAGTAGTGCGTCGAGTCCTTCTCGCCCTGAAGAGGTGCTATGAGGAAAGTGGTGAAAAACGAATGCTAACTTCTTCAAAACTGTACAACCCTATCTTGGCTTAATAACGCTTCAGCCAAGCTTCCCAAACCACTTTGGGAGAATCCCTCAGCTAGGTTTGATGCACTTAACTTATGCTGACTAGCCTCATCCTCACCTATGATTCCTCTTCTTAATGCAGCCGCCACACAAGTTTCTAAACTGACGTTATGCTCAGACGAGAGAGCTTGCCATGCCGCGACTAGATCAAACTCATCATTGGCGGGCACCGTTAAACGCGAGCCATTGGTGACTCCATCTTGATAGAAAAAGACGCTTTTAAGCTGATGCCCTTTCTCTATTAACGCCTTTGCAAACAAATACGCATTACGTGCAGACTGGGAGCCATACACGGGTCCATTCACTACAAGTGTGTATGTAAGGAGAGAACTCAACTTTCTTCATCCTCTGTCTTACGTTGACGAATGTAGAGGTAAACCGTATGTTTTGAAATATTAAGACGATCAGCAACCCGGTTAATCGCATCTTTAATATCAAAGATACCTTTATCATAAAGCTCCATCACTATTTGACGGTTTTTAGTATTATTCGAAACGGCTTTGTCCGCATTAATTTCTTCAATTGTGCGTTCTACTGTTTGGTCAACGAGCTCTTCTACATCACTCGCAAAGTTCACAGAGGATGCAGCCTCTTCAGCTTCTTGAGTAGGCATAAATGAATGTAATACTTGAGAAAAAGGAGCATCAAGGTTGACGTTGATACACAGTAAACCAATCACTCGGTGATCACCGTTTCGGATCGCAACTGTGATTGATTTCATTAATACTCCGCCTTTTGCGCGAGTAAAATATGAACGTGAGAAATTCCTTTCTGACCCTTCTATATCTTTTAGCATTTTCAGTGCTAGATCAGTAATAGGCGAGCCGACTTGGCGCCCGGTGTTCTCGCCGTTAGCAATCTTAATCGCTGACGTATTAAGATCTTCTAATGAGTGCAAAACGATTTCACAAAACGGACCGATAAGGCTAGCGATACCATCGACAACCGCTTCATAAGATCGAAGAATTATTTTATCGTGTTCGCTGAATGGCATTACATGGACCGATTCCATTTCAAGCAACATATCAGCATTGAGAGTTTCTGTAGTTGTCACTAATCCCTTACCTTCGTCTGAAAAATCAACAAATTTATGTAAGTTTATCAGAAAATTTGAAATGAACACCTAGCTAACATTAGAACTAGTGATTTAGAACAACTTCTATTTTCAAATATTATCCTTAATACAAAAAGAAAAGGCCTAACCTAAATTAGACCTTTACGTATTGCTTAAAGCGCTAATTATTGAACGGCAGTCTCTTCGCCGTTATCAATTTTTAGAAGCTCAACTTCAAATACTAGTGTTGAATTTGCTGGAATTGTCGGTGTATCTTGCTCACCGTAAGCCAATTCTGGCGGGATAACAAACTTGTACTTAGAACCCACTTGCATGAGTTGAACACCTTCAGTCCAACCAGGGATCACTCGATTTAGAGGGAAAGTCGCTGGTTCACCACGATCGTAAGAACTATCGAATTGAGTGCCATCAATCAAAGTACCTTTGTAATGTACTTGAACAGTATCTGAATCTTTTGGCGACTCACCTTCAGCTGAAGACAGTACTTGGTAAAGTAGACCTGATTCAGTTTGACTTACGCCTTCCTCTTTCGCGAATTCGCTGCGGAAGTCATTGCCAACTTTCATCGCTGCTGCTGCTTTTTCAACAGCTTGAGCTTGCATCGTTTCAGCAACACGCTTGTCTAGTGATTCTAGCGCAGCGCGAGTTTCTTCTTCATTCAGCTCAGAATTTCCAGCGAATACATCTTCGATACCCTTAAGTACGATGTCTTTGTCTAGATTAATACCTAGCTCGCTTGGCTTATCAATACTTGTGCTTAGGTAGTTTGCGAACGAAACGCCAATTGCGTATGCCGCTTTATCATCGTCTGATTTAAAACTAGTAACTTGGCTTGCTTCTGCTTGCACTTGCTCAGTTTGTGGCGCTTCTGCTTGTGGCTCTTCTTTCTGACAACCAACTGCTAACATAACCGTTGCAGCAAGAAGCGATACTTTTAAAACTGATTTCATTAAAATCTCCAATTAATGGCCAAGCCATTGGTTATTGTGCACAAATCTTATGATTAGATTGGTGTGAATAGGTTAGTTATACCAATATACTAGTTATATGTCTGTCGACACAAACCGGATTATTAGAAGTGATGCGAATAATTTCTCACTCATTGCTATATGCAATTGTCATCACCCTGTTAAATGGATGTCTGTTCTCTGCTAAAGAAGAACAACGCTGGGAAATAGAGCCGAGCGGTACCACCAGCTTCGCACTTAGCCGTGATGGTCGCTTTGCTTTACTTTACTCCAAGCAAAAACACCTTCTGCTTTGGGACCTAAAAGAAGACCAAGAATTGGCGCAACTCGGTCAACAAGACCCTGCTGCCAATTCAGTATCCAAGATACGTATATCAGACAATGGTCGCTATGCCATTACTGCAAGCCAACTCAATTTTGCCGTTTGGGATTTATCTTGGACTCAAGCTGAAGGGCTTTGGTCGATATCTGACGGTCTCATTCGCGATGTGGATATATCAAGCAACGGTGAAAAAGTATTGCTTGGGCTATCCAACGGTAAAGCTATCTATGTGGACTTAGTCACCGGTCGGCGCCTAGAGTTCCTTGCTCACAGAGAAAAAGTCAATTCTGTTGCGCTTTCATCCAATGGTCGCTTTGCACTCTCTGGTGGTAATGACTATAAAGCTTACCTTTGGGATACCGAAACTGGCTTGGTGATACGACAGTTTGAGCATGAACAACGTGTGAATAGAGTCGCTTTACAGCGTGATGGTGAGCTCGCTTTTACTTCTGATGGCGGTAATCAAGCCATTGTTTGGGACTTGAATGATGCTGAGAACCAGACTCCACTCAAAAGTTGGTCTCGCCAGCTTATATTCTCAAGTGCACGATTTTCAGATGACGGCTCCAAACTGGTAACAGGCACTCCAGCAGGGCAAGTCAATGTGTGGGATACTCAGAGTGGTGAGCGAATGTCAAAGTACCAAGTGGAACCACTAAAAGATACTCGCCCTCCACGTGCGGTAGTGTATGATGCAGCCTTTGATTCACAGCAGCGAGTGATTACCGCTACTTCAGCTGGTATTGCACAAGCTTGGAAACTCGACGACTAATTATGACGGATAAAAACCTTCAGCCATTGCAAGATCGCATTGAAGATCTTGAGTGTAAGCTAGCCTTTCAAGAACAGACCATTGAAGAGTTAAACGATGCTTTGTCTCAGCAGCAATTATTGATAACTAGAATGCAAGACCAGATGAAGTTTGTCGTTGGCAAAGTAAAAAACATGGATAACTCCAACTTAGCTGATGTATCAGAAGAGACACCACCACCGCATTATTAAGAATGGTGTGATAACTACTATCGCTGATGAAAAGTATACAAAATAAAAGGTAACCATGTATATTGGTTACCTTTTTATTTTATAGGATTCTTACTTTCTACAAGTTCATTCTTACGGCTATCTATTCATCCGCGTAAATTTTCACTTCGACCTTACCGTGAATATCAACACTTGCTCGGTACATCCCAGAGCTATTCATTCCAAAATGAATATCCCCTTTGCTATCGACAGCAATTAAGCCACCTTCGCCACCCATTGCTTTTAAGTCTCCTTGAATAATATGCTCACAAGCCGTATGCACATCTTCCTTCAAATATCTCATTCGAGCAGCAACATCACCGGCAACCATTTTTCTTAAAAAGAACTCGCCCATTCCAGTAGTAGACACAGCAACATTGCCATTTTCAGCCATGGTACCCGCACCTACAATTGGTGAATCTCCTACTCGTCCGTACTTTTTATTCGTCACCCCACCAGTACTTGTGGCAGCGGCAAGGTTTCCTTGCATATCTAAAGCCACAGCTCCAACAGTTCCGTATTTTTTATCATCTGGATATTGAGTTTTTGCTGATGGTGGCTCGGATGGATCTGGATCTTTTGACTCAGAAAGGGCAAATAAGCCTTTTTCCTTCATCGACAATAATTGCTCATAGCGACGTTCAGTAAAGAAGTAATCTTGTTCTGTATATTCATAATCATGCTCAAACGCGAATTTTTCAGCACCTTCACCAATCAATAAAACATGGTTACTTTTATGCATCACATCACGAGCCAGCTCAACAGGGTTCTTAATATGACGAACCCCAGCAATCGCTCCAGCATCCATTTCCAAACCATGCATAACAGAAGCATCCATTTCAACAAACTCATCATGAGTCAGTACAGAACCTTTACCCGCATTAAAATGTGGGCAATCTTCCATAACTTTTACCGCTTCTACTACCGCATCTACAGCGTCACTACCATTCTGTAGTACATGGTATCCAGCCAGGACTGACTTTTTGAGTGCAGAAATAATCTCTTGATGAAGTTCATCACTCATTTGAGAGCGTAAAATCGTACCTGCACCGCCATGAATTGCTATTGAAAAAGGTTGAATCATTACAGTTCTCCGTTGAACTTGAACTTGAACTTGAACTTGAACTTGAACTTCTCAGTATCAATATAACCGAAAGATGTTCAATGTAATTTTCTTTGAGGCATAAAAAAGCCCCCATTTAAGGAGGCTCTTATTCAATGCGTTAATACACTGAAAGCTCGATTCTTAGTGAGAACCGCAGCTACCGCCGCCGCAACAGCCGTCTTTTTTCTCTTCACCGTGGTCGTGATCTTCACCACCACAACAACCGCCTTCGTGATCATGCTCATGATCGTGACCACAGCCGCCTTCTTGGTGTACGTGACCGTGTTGAACTTCTTCTTCAGTCGCTTCACGAACTGCTACCACTTCAACGTCAAACGTTAGAGTTTGGCCAGCTAGCATGTGGTTGCCATCAACAACAACTTCGTCGCCGTCTACTTCAGTCACTTCTACAGGAATAGGACCTTGATCAGTGTCTGCTAAGAAACGCATGCCAACTTCGATTTGCTCAACACCTTGGAATACATCAGCAGGAACACGCTGAACTAGAGCATCGTTGTGCTCGCCGTAAGCGTCTTCAGGAGTAACAGTTGCAGAGAATTTATCACCAGCAACTTTACCTTCTAGCTCAGTTTCAAGACCAGTAATTAGGTTGTTGTGACCGTGAAGGTAATCTAACGGAGCTTCGATTGTCGATTGGTCAACAACTACGCCGTCTTCAAGTTTTACTTGATACGCGACACTAACTACTACGTTCTTTTCAATTTTCATGGGAGCTCCAAGGAGGTTGAACTAGGCTCTTTTACGCATCGAGCCTAAGAATAAAATTTATACATCGACATTATGGGGATGAATTGCTGAAACTCAATCATTCTGGCTTAAAAATACCAATCATTTCCTGCTTAGCATGTTCATTTTTTTCTACAGCTTTCGGTTTTCTTTGTTCCGAGAAGTCACATTCCACACATTCTACGAGCTCTATATTATTCTCAATCCACCAGCGTAGGGTGTCTTGAGTACTACAACTAGGGCAGCTAGCACCCGCTATAAAGCGTTTTTTCTGTTTCACGTTATCTATCCTTTACGGCTTTGGTTTTTAGTAGTTAAGCCACTTAGGCAACAAATGCCGATACAATTATTGCCAGTAATTTCGAGATTGACGATCATTTTCCATCTCATGACCAAAAATCTCTTCAAGCTCTTTACGGGCTTCTTTAGCTCTTGAGGCTAATTCTTTATCTTCAGTATGCTGAGGCAGCAATTCTTTTAACATAGCATTATCTAACTTTCTAAAATGTGCTTCGGCTCTTTTTGCTTTATATGGATGCATACCTAATTCGGTCAGTGTCTGTCGACCTAGATCTAGTGCACCTAAGAAAGTTTCCCGAGAGTAATTATCCACGCCATGATTCATCAATTGATACGCTTCTACCCGGCTTCTTGCTCGTGCAAGTAACTTCAAACGTGGAAAGTGATGGCGACACAAATCAACAATTTTCATGATTTCATCAGGTGAATCCGTACAAATCACCATAGCTTCGGCTTTATCCGCCCCTGCAGCTCTCAATAGATCAAGTTGAGTAGCATCACCATAAAATACTTTATAACCAAACTTTCTTAAAAGGTGAATCTGGCTTGCGTCGCTTTCAAGTACTGTAATTCGAATTTTATTGGCATACATAAGACGCCCGATAATCTGACCAAAACGACCAAAGCCCGCAATAATGACCCTTGGGCTACGATCAATCACATCCGAAGACATACCACCATCTTCTTCACTAATTTGATTTAATTGCTTAGCAAAAAACTTATCCTGCAACTTCAGCATCAATGGTGTTGTCACCATAGATAAGCTCACTACCACTAATAGAAAAGAAGCTTGCTCTGCAGTTAGAATGCCTTGGGTACTTGCGGCGGTAAAAATAACAAAAGCGAATTCACCACCTTGGCTTAGAATCATTGCCATTCGGCTTCTGGCTTTAGGTCCAATTGAAAATGCTCGTGCCAAGTAATACAGAATCAAGCCTTTAGCTATTACTAACCCAGCAACAGCGATCAGTACTTCAAATGGTGCTAAAGCTAATAAGCCTAAATTAACGGCCATGCCCACCGAAATAAAAAACAAGCCAAGCAATAATCCCTTAAATGGCTCTATTGCAATTTCTAGCTCATGGCGATATTCACTTTCGGCAAGCAGCACACCCGCTAAAAAGGTGCCAAGAGCCATCGAAAGCCCAATTTTCTGCATTAAAACGGCAATACCAATGACCAGTAATAGTGCTGCAACAGTAAATAGTTCTCGTACGCCACTCATTACAACATAGCGAAACAGTGGTCTTACTAAATAGTGACCACCGATAAATAAACCAGTAACCCCAGCAATCATCCACGCGGCATCATGCCAGCCGCCACCAGAACTACCGGCAAGTAGTGGCAAGATAGCAAGCATAGGAATAACGGCAATATCTTGGAATAGCAAAACCGCGAAGCCAGAATCACCAGCTTCTTTACCCGCTAGCCCTCTCTCTTCGATGACTTTTAACGCTATTGCGGTTGAAGAAAGGGCAAGCCCCATACCTATCACAAGGCTGACTTGCCAGCTATCAACAAACAAACTAGCAATTGCCATAATAAATAATGTGCTTAAGATAACCTGAGCGCCACCTAACCCTAAGATTGGTCCACGCATTTGCCACAGTTTTTTAGGGTTAAGCTCTAATCCGATGAGGAACAGGAGTAAGACAACACCAAATTCAGAGAAATGTAATATTGCTTCCACGTCACTTATTAGCCCAAAACCCCATGGACCAATCGCAACGCCAGCTAATAGGTAACCGAGAACAGAGCCAAGCCCAGCTCGCTGCGCAATAGGAACTGCGATAACTGCAGCTGATAGAAAAATCACACTACCTTGAAGAAAGTCATTAGTCAGAGCCATCTTGCGCTCCCGAGTGTTGAGTTAAATCTTCCGGTAAAATAACTAAAGGGTTACGTAACCAGTCTCGATATTGATCAGCATGTTGATAACGCTCTGCATCCGAAACATTTCTCGCCCAGTGCAAAACTAAAGGCTCCATCCAGTTCATTTTACAAAGTAAAGCCGTCAACTCGAACGGTTGTAAAATTTCTTGAAGAGGATATTTATTATAGCCGCTCTCACCGAATGCTTCTTCTTTACCACCTGTAGTTATCACACTGCGCCAATATTTACCCTGCAACGCTGTTTCGTCACCGAATGCAAAACCTTTACATAACACGCGATCAAACCACTCCTTTAAGAGTGATGGACATGAATACATAAACAAGGGATGTTGGAAAACAATCACATCATGCTGATTTAACAATTCATGCTCAAAAGGAACATCAATAAAGAAATCCGGATACGCAGCATAAATATCATGCACTTTAACGTGATGCAACGACTCGATTTTTTTGATCATCACCTGATTGGCAATTGAGCTTTTCGGCTCAGGGTGAGCGTAAATAATCAGCACTTTAGGCACTGAATCGTTAGCTAATGGTGTATTACTCATTCCTTCGAAACATTCCTTACAAAGCAAAGCGTTGAAACAACGTTGGTTTATCAAAAATAAAACCGTACGTATTCAAGTAAAGGTTATCAATATGTTATCTGCATCATAACCCAAATTGCATTGTGATCGACTTTTATCTGGTTTACGCCTACTATGCCTGTCGTCTGCCCACCTCTAATTTCAATTGCTACTTCTATGATTACTTTTTCTGATATTCAACTGCTTCGCGGCGGTAAACCATTACTTGAACAAGCTTCAGCAACAATCCAACCTGGCGATAAAGTCGGTTTAGTCGGAAAAAATGGCTGTGGTAAATCTACATTATTTGCACTTATTAAAGATGAGCTTTCTATTGATGCCGGTACCTTTAGCCAACCCGCTCACTGGGAATTAGCGTGGGTTGCTCAAGAGACGCCTGCATTAGAGCGAACGGCCATTGAGTACGTGATTGATGGAGATAGAGAATATCGAGGATTAGAAGAGCAACTGGCTAAAGCTGAACAAGATGATAACGGCACTTTAGTGGCTGAGATTCACGGTAAAATAGAAACGATTGGCGGCTACACCATTAAATCACGCGCGGCCGAACTGTTAGATGGTTTAGGTTTTAGCCAAGAGCAAATGTCATGGAACTTGCCACAGTTTTCTGGTGGTTGGCGAATGCGTTTAAACCTAGCGCAAGCACTGCTATGCCGAAGTGATTTACTGTTACTCGATGAACCAACCAACCACTTAGACTTAGATGCTGTGATGTGGTTAGAGCGCTGGTTGCAAAACTACCCTGGTACACTTGTACTGATTTCTCACGATAGAGACTTCTTAGATCCGATTGTGAACCGTATTATTCATGTTGAAAACCAACTCCTGAATGAATACACGGGTAACTACTCGTCTTTTGAAACACAGCGTGCTCAGAAGCTAATCCTTCAACAAGCTATGTACCAAAAGCAGCAGAAACAAATGTCGCATATGCAAAGC
Source organism: Vibrio gallaecicus (assembly GCF_024347495.1). Classification (NCBI taxonomy): domain Bacteria; kingdom Pseudomonadati; phylum Pseudomonadota; class Gammaproteobacteria; order Vibrionales; family Vibrionaceae; genus Vibrio; species Vibrio gallaecicus. Next base: position 2,968,543 of record NZ_AP025490.1, read on the forward strand.
TACATTGACCGTTTTCGTTACAAAGCATCAAAAGCTCGCCAAGCTCAAAGCCGTATTAAAGCATTAGAAAAAATGGAACAAGTGCTACCGGCTCAATTTGATAATCCATTTAGCTTCCAATTCAAAGAACCCGACGCCTTACCCAATCCGATCATGATGATGGACGAGGTATCAGCTGGCTATGGTGACCACCTCATCCTAGAAAAAATTCGTTTAAACTTAGTACCAGGCAGCCGCATTGGTTTACTTGGTCGTAATGGCGCAGGTAAGTCGACACTGATTAAACTGCTCTCGGGTGAACTAAAGCAGCAAGGTGGTGAGTTAAGTTATTCACAAGGCGTTAAGATCGGATACTTTGCTCAGCACCAATTGGAAACTCTGCACCCTGAAGAAACACCATTGCAGCACATGATGCAAATTGCGCCAAAGCACACAGAACAGCAGTTGCGTGATTACTTGGGTAGTTTTGGCTTCCAAGGTGAAAAAGCCATGGATAAGGTCGCACCTTTCTCTGGTGGCGAAAAAGCACGCCTCGTGTTGGCATTAGTCGTTTGGCAAAAGCCGAACTTACTTCTACTTGATGAACCAACCAACCACCTTGATTTGGATATGCGTCAGGCTCTGACTTTTGCCTTACAAACATTTGAAGGCGCAATGGTTATTGTCAGCCACGATAGGTACTTACTCCGCGCGACAACTGATGATCTATATTTAGTACATGACAAGCAAGTTGCTCCTTTTGATGGTGACCTAACTGACTATTACAAATGGTTATCAGAGCAACAAAAAGTCGAGCGTAAAGAAGCGCAAGCACTTGCTCCTGCAAAAGAAAGCACCAATAGTGCTGCCGCTAAAAAAGATCAAAAGCGTCGTGAGGCAGAATTCAGAAAACTGACTGCACCAATTCGTAAAAAGCTGACTCAATTTGAAAAGAAAATGGACTCGCTGACACTTTCTTTAGAAGAAGCCGAGCAAGAATTGTCAGATACTTCTCTTTATGAAGCTGAAAATAAAGCTAGACTTAATAAAGTATTGGCACAGCAAGCAACCAGCAAATCTCAATTAGAAGAAGTTGAAATGGACTGGATGGCAGCTCAAGAAGAACTAGAGCAAATGGAACAGGATATAGATAGCCTATGAGCCTAGAGCACGTAACGATATCACTAACACTTGAACGACTCTGGCAGTTCAGCCTTCAGTATTACAGTGTGCGTGAAGTAAAAGATGCGTGCTTATCTCTCCAAAATAATTTCCATGGTAACGTTAATTTGCTGCTGCTACTTAAATGGCTAGATGAGCAGCAAGTTAGCTTTCACGAAGAGGACTGGCACAAAGTCCAGCAATGTTTAAGTCGCTCAGAGGCTTTACTGCACAGTTATCGCGAGCTCAGAAAGCACCTAAAGCATCATGTATCTGATTCTTTATACAGAGAAGCCCTTCAGTTTGAACTCCAGCTTGAGAAACAACAGCAGTCGGATCTAGTAGATTGCATTAATACCCTCCCCCTCGATACCAACTATCACGAGCCTCTGGTTTTACGCTACTGCCGTCTACTGGGTGGAGAATCCCTATACTCGGCTTTTGCAGAACCAGCTCCGAACATCGCTAATCAATAGCTTTTAATCTCAGAAAATTTTCTATAATCAAAACCGTTTATCTTGTCTATTTTAATATTAAGTCCCTAATTGCATTTACTTATTACGGCTTACTATATCCAGAAAGTTGAGTTGTTCTTTACTCGTTCAATAAGCCAGCATTGCTTCCATTCAGATAAACCCAACACTTGCACTCAACGCCCTGATAGACCAAGCTCAAAGAATGAAATACAAAAGATAATTACTCATTAACGGATGGACTGAGTTTTTCTATGACCATATTTACCGCAGCTGCGGGCTTATCAAACCCTCACCTACAGACTCTGGTGCCACGGTTTATTCGTAAACAGACTCTGTTTAAACCCACTTGGCAAACCTTAGATACACCAGATGGTGATTTTCTCGATCTTGCTTGGAGTGAAGAGCCAACAGGTGAACAGCTAAAGAAAAAACCTATCTTCGTGTTATTTCACGGGCTAGAAGGCAGTTTCGAAAGCCCTTATGCTAACGGCTTAATGAATGCTTTCGCAAAAGACGGGTGGTTATCCGTCATGATGCACTTTCGAGGATGCAGCGGAAAACCGAACCGATTAGCCAGAGCCTATCATTCAGGCGAAGTAGAAGATGCGCGCTTCTTTCTTGAGTTTTTAAACAAACAATTTCCAGACAACCCTAAAGTAGCCGTAGGTATTTCTTTAGGTGGTAACATGCTTGCTAATTATCTAGCCGATTACGCTGACGATCCTTTACTATCAGCAGCAACTATAGTTTCAGCCCCTTTTGATCTTGCCAGTTGTTCAAGCCGAATTGAGCAAGGCTTCTCTAAAATCTATAAAAAGTACTTATTAAATTCACTAAAAGATAATGCATTGAAAAAAGGGCAGATCCTGCTTGATGAACTGGGGATCAGCGCTGAATCCATCAAGAACATTCGTCACTTATACGAATTTGATGAAAGGATTACCGCGCCACTGCATGGTTTCAAAAACGCTCAAGATTACTATGTAAAATGTTCAGCTCTTTCAAAATTACAAAAAATCAAACTGCCAACTCAGATCATTCATGCTAAAGATGACCCATTCATGACAGATGCCGTGATCCCTAAATTTGTACTTCCAGAAAATATCGATTATCGCCTATTCCAGCATGGTGGCCATGTTGGATTTATCACTGGGAACACCTTAAAACCTCGCTTCTGGCTAGAAGAAGCACTGCCTGCCTACTATGAAAGTATTCAAGATTCGGCATAATGGTTGCCTTATTTTCTTTCGTCATTTCCATGAACCAATAAGGTTCTAACCAAAAGCTGACCGTAAAATAGAGATGTATTTATGATCATTCCATGGCAAGACATTGCACCTGAAACATTAGAAAACCTCGTTAAGGAGTTTGTGCTTCGTGAAGGTACTGATTACGGGGATGTTGAAATTTCTCTACAAAATAAAATTGACCAAGTAAAAAACCAACTGAAGACAGGCGATGCCAATATCGTCTTTTCTGAGTTGCACGAAACTGTTGATATTCAGCTACGTCATACAATGTGAAGTTGAGTTTAAGCAATGAATGGAATCAAAGAACAACAATAAGTAGAGTAACCGTATGGCAGGGAGCTATGCTGCGCTAGCCAGTGAGCCATGTTATAGTGAAAGCGATTGCTAACAAGTAAGTTACTACAAAGACAAGGGTTGTCATGTCCGCTAAACATCCAATTATCGCAGTAACGGGTTCATCAGGAGCCGGTACAACTACAACTTCCGAAGCCTTTAGAAAAATGTTCAATATGATGGACGTAAAGGCAGCATGGGTAGAAGGCGATAGCTTTCACCGCTTCACTCGCCCAGAAATGGATGTAGAGATCCGTAAAGCACGCGAACAAGGAAAGCACATCAGTTACTTTGGCCCACAAGCCAACGACTTTGGAGCACTGGCTGAGTTTTTCCGTAAATATGGTAATGAAGGTACAGGGCAAGTACGCCGCTACCTTCATACTTTTGATGAAGCCGTTCCATATAATCAAATGCCAGGCACTTTCACGCCTTGGCAGGATATTCCTGAAAACTCGGATGTGATGTTCTATGAAGGACTACACGGTGGTGTTGTGGATGGCGACATTAATGCCTCACAACATGTCGATTTATTGATTGGCATGGTACCCATCGTAAACTTAGAGTGGATTCAAAAGTTCGTCCGAGATACTCGCGACCGAGGGCATTCTCGTGAAGCGGTAATGGACTCCATTGTTCGTTCAATGGACGACTATTTGAATTACATTACACCACAATTTTCACGTACTCATATCAACTTCCAACGTGTTCCGACAGTCGATACATCAAACCCTCTGAACGCAAAAGGAATCCCTAGTTTAGATGAAAGCTTCGTAGTCATTCGATTGCGTGGCATTAAAAATGTCGATTTCCCATACCTTTTAGCAATGATTGATGGCTCATTTATGTCGCGACATAATACGCTAGTCGTGCCAGGCGGGAAGATGAGCTTTGCTATGGAGCTCATTGTTAGACCTATCCTTCAACAGCTGATTGAAACTGGAAAAATAGGTTAACAGAACGTCATTTTATCAGGTTACTTTTCATACCGTGATCATGTGCACAATTTTGCGTAAAAAATCGCAGCTTGGTCACGATTAAAATCAAGAAATAGTGACTGAAAAAGGATACTATTTTAGTCCGAAACAAAAGATAGCTTGCAGCACTGAAAAAGTGCTCTTACCCTAAAGCCTAATTTAGGCTTAGCTAATTAATACGGAAAGCAGCAAGCATACCCTGCAGAGGAAGTGAGATATTATGGTTCTAGGTAAACCTCAAACCGATCCAACATTAGAATGGTTTCTGTCACATTGTCATATTCATAAGTACCCTTCTAAAAGCACGCTAATTCACGCTGGTGAAAAAGCGGAAACCTTGTACTACATCGTAAAAGGTTCTGTTGCGGTTCTAATCAAAGATGAAGAAGGTAAGGAGATGATTCTTTCTTACCTAAACCAAGGTGACTTTATTGGTGAGCTTGGTCTATTTGAAGAAGACCAAGAGCGTACTGCTTGGGTTCGTGCTAAATCTCCTTGTGAAGTGGCTGAAATTTCATTTAAGAAATTCCGTCAACTTATCCAAGTGAACCCAGACATCTTAATGCGTCTATCATCTCAAATGGCTAATCGTCTACAAGTGACTAGCCAAAAAGTAGGTGACTTAGCTTTCCTTGACGTGACTGGTCGTATCGCTCAAACGCTACTAAACCTAGCTAAACAGCCAGATGCAATGACTCACCCAGACGGCATGCAAATCAAGATCACTCGTCAAGAGATCGGTCAGATTGTTGGCTGTTCACGTGAGACTGTTGGTCGTATCTTGAAGATGCTAGAAGAGCAGAACTTAATTTCAGCTCACGGTAAGACTATCGTTGTTTACGGTACTCGCTAATTTTTAATCGCTCTAGCTAGCAATTAAAAGCCGAGACAAATATTAAAGCCACCAGCTGCAAAGTTGGTGGCTTTTTCTTTTCTAGGCTCTAGGTTCTAGGTTCTAGGTTCTAGGTTCTAGGTTCTAGGTTCTAGGTTCTAGGTTCTAGGTTCTAGGTTCTAGGTTCTAGGTTCTAGGTTCTAGGTTCTAGGGCTTAGTAATGAAAGCCTCTAGAGAACACAAGTTAGATTAGCTATCTGTACTTTCAAAAATCTTATCGGCAGAAGCCGCAACAAAACCAGTATAGATTTCCCCATTTGCCATCACGTAGCGCTTAGCAAATTCGTAAAAGCCACCCGGGATCATTTCGACACCTTCGGTGAAAGTAACCGCGACTTTATCCGCCATCGTTGAAGATTGTTCAAGAAGCACTTCAGGTGATCCTTTTACTTCTCCACCAGCACTATTGATAGTAAAACCTTCATCTCTCAAGTAGTCATTCACAGACTGAACTTCATCAAACTTATTCAGTTGATTCACACTTACTGTGAAATGGTTTGCCCCATAACCATGTGCCGCAAGCCAAGAAGCGTACTCACTTTCTTTTGCCAACACTTGGAAATCCACAAAGCTTAAATCCCATAGTCGCCCACCAAATAGGAACTCATGACCTTTTAGCTTATTGGTGTCCAATTGCTTCACAAGCTTAGCAACGATTGTTTGTAACTCCGCTGAACACTCTTCAACTTTAAGTTCACTAATGAACACTTTTGGTTGATTTGGATCTGGGTGTTCAAAATGCTTCGCGACTAATTTTTTACTTTCGAAAAGATAATCACCACAAGCTTGATAGCCTAGATCTATAAATGGTTTGGCTAGAGTATCAATGCCAAGCGGGGCTACGTTGAAAGTTCGCAGTGCAATATGGTCGTTGATCAACGCTTCGTCTTCTTTCAACAGCTGCTGAACTTGAGCTGCTGAAGGGCATAAACGTTGAATATAATCGTTCCATAATGAGCTGAATAATAGATCGGGCGTCATGGTGACTCCTTGTCGAGGGTACTAGCAAGCTAGAGATATTGGATTAAGAAGATAAGCTACCGCTTATGCCGCAGCCATTTTGCAATCATTGTCACTGGCAGAAGCTTTCCATGAATAAGCAATCACCAGAGTTTTTATTATTATGACTAGCCTTACATCGAGATAAGGCTAGTATTTAAGCTTTATATTCAGTGATTTATTTAAAGTTCAATACCTGGGCTAAATGTCGCGGGCAGCAATGTCTCTCCACCTTCCATTGAAGCCATTGGATAAGCACAGTAATCCGCAGCGTAGTAAGCACTTGGTCGTAAGTTACCCGACGCACCAGGTCCACCAAATGGTGCATCACCACTTGCCCCTGTCAGTTGTCGGTTACGGTTTACAATACCTGCACGGATATGATCCACGAAATATTCCCATTCAGAGTCATCCGTTGAAACAAGACCTGCAGATAAGCCAAAACGAGTATCGTTAGCTAGGTTTACGGCCTCTTCCAATGATTGGTAACGCACAACTTGTAGAAGTGGTCCAAAATATTCCTCATCAGGCAACTCAGCAATGTTTGTTGCATCGATAATACCAGGAGTCACAAATGCAGCTTCAAGCCCTTTAGCTTCTACTAGGCTAACGCCTCCAAGAGACTGAAGGTTTGCTTGAGCATCAAGAATAAACTTCGCAGCCGCTTCTGAAATTTGTGGTCCCATGAAAGGTGCTGGTTCTGCAAAAGGTTGATCGACACGAATCTTCTGAGTCGCGGCTACCAATTTATTAATGAGTAAGTCGCCCTTCTCTCCCACTGGTACATATAAGCGACGAGCACAAGTACAGCGTTGACCCGCACTAATAAACGCAGATTGAATAATGGTATAAACCGTCGCGTCGACATCTCCATATTGGTCAGAGATAACCATAGGGTTGTTGCCGCCCATTTCAAGCGCCAGCATTTTACCCGGCTGACCTGCAAATTGACGATGTAGGATATGACCGGTATTTGCACTACCCGTAAATAGCACCCCATCTAAGCCTTTTGAGTCAGCTAATGCGATACCTGTTTCTTTAGCGCCTTGCACAAGGTTAATGACACCTGCAGGTAAGCCCGCCTCTTGCCATAACTTCATAGCAAACTCACCCGTCCAAGGCGTCTGCTCTGAAGGTTTGAATACCACGGTATTACCCGATAGCAATGCTGGAACAATATGACCGTTAGGCAAGTGACCAGGGAAGTTATAAGGACCGAAGACAGCCATTACACCCAATGGGCGGTGACGAAGTACAATTTGGTTGCCAGCAGCTTCACGAGAAGCTTCACCTGTACGTTCATGATATGCACGAATTGAAATGGCAATCTTACCTGCCATTGCACCTGCTTCAGTACGAGTCTCCCAAATTGGTTTGCCCGTTTCTTTTGCAATAATCTGTGCAATTTCTTCACTGTTTTCTTTCACTTTTTCAGCGAAAGCCAAAACAATAGCTTCACGCTCAGCAAAACTTAATTTCTTCCAACCTACAAATGCGTTACGCGCCGCGCTAACTGCTGATTCCACTTGAGCTGGAGTTGCACTGTCGCCTTGCCAAACAACCTCATTATTAAATGGGCTGACTGATGTCATCGCTTCGCCTTGTCCGGCTACCCATTGCCCTGCAATCCACTGAGTCATACTACTGTCCTTACTTACAATTTTTCAAAAAGTACTTAATGCACTTTCTTTGGTCATTTCTAACCTTGAGCATTTCTAGCTTTGGTCATTTATCGCTTCAGTCATTTCACGACTCCACAAAGAAGCCGAAACAGACTTACTGAACGAGCATGCGAACAAAGTCGCCTTCTTTAACTTCTAAAGCTTTAGCAACTTCTGGTGATAGGATCACCTTATCACTCGCTTGATCGTATGCACCTTTCGCTGCAACCGCTCGGAAATTTTCAAACGAGGTATTACCAATTAGGTAATCTTGAGAGCTTGAATGCTCCGAGATCTTCACCTGTGCTCTGATCGAATGGCGAACAGATTCAATATTTCGTAAATCACATTCAACAGTTGGACCAGCGTCAAAAATGTCGACATAACCTCGGTTCGTAAAACCTTCTCGCTCTAACAGCTTTAATGCTGGGCGAGTATTATCGTGAACCTGTCCGATTACCGCTTGAGCTTCTTGGCTCAGTAAATTCACGTATATCGGTAACTTAGGCATAAGATCAGCAATAAAGCCTTTTTTTCCGATACCGGTTAAATAATCTGCCAGCGTGAAATCAATAGAGAAGAAATGCTCTTGCAGCCACTGCCAGAAAGGTGAATTACCATCAGCGTCAGATACGCCACGCATCTCAGCAAAAATCGTTTCGGAGAAACGCTCTGGGTGCTCAGACATGATCAAGAAACGGCACTTTGACATCAAACGACCATTCAATCCCCCACGGAAAGATGGACGTAAAAACAAAGTACAAATTTCACTGCAGCCTGTGTAGTTATTACCAAAAGTCAGAAGCTTAACAACATTGTTCACGCCCAACTTTTGTGATGAGTGAACAACCTTGCTGATATGGTAAGAGTAAAATGGGACGTCCCAACCGATAGAAGCTTCGATACCTGTGGTACCGGCCACTTCTCCTGTTTCGCTATCAACGCCAACCATTAGGTAGCCTTCATCACCAGGTTCGGTGACATCCGCTTTGGAAAAGCTGTATTCAGAATGCGTAATGCGGTTAGTTAGGAGCTCTTCATTTACAGGAAGAGATGTGAATCCATGTCCTGATTCAACGGCGCAAGCATGCAGCGCGTCATAATCAGATAATTTAATAGGGCGAACAACTAGCATCAATATTCCCTCCAGATGCAAAACAGGCCCAAAACTAGACAGTCTGGGCCTTTAGCAAGTCATCATAGAATCGCTCTATGGCGAATATTCTTATGACGCGAGCTTTGAGGCTAAACTAACGTCGCGATTGCTTTGTCTAGTTTTGCTAAGCCTTCTTCAATTTCTTGTTTAGTGATGACAAGTGACGGTGTGAAACGGACTACATTCGCTCCCGCAACCAATACCATCAAGCCTTCTTTACCCGCAGCAACTAATACATCACGAGCTCGACCCTGCCATTTCTCATTAAGTGCAGCACCTAGCAGTAAACCTTTACCACGTACTTCACTAAAAATTTGGTACTTATCATTTATTCTAGTCAAACCTTCACGGAATAGCGCTTCACGCTCTTTAACACCCGCTAAAGTTTCAGGTTGGCTCACCACATCAACTACCGCTTCTGCTACTGCACAAGCCAACGGGTTACCACCGTAAGTTGAACCATGAGTACCCACTTTAAGGTGAGGAGCTAAAGCGTCAGTAGTCAGCATTGCACCAATAGGGAAGCCGCCACCAAGAGATTTTGCTGTACTAAGAATATCTGGCGTTACACCTAAACCTTGGTAAGCGTAGAAATCACCAGTACGACCATTACCTGTTTGTACTTCATCAAAAATAAGAAGCGCATTGTGTTTATCACACAGTTCACGGACAGCATTCATGAATTCAGATGTTGGCGAAATAATACCGCCCTCACCTTGCAATGGTTCCATCATCACAGCACAAGTGCGCTCAGAGATGTGTGCTTCTAAAGCGGCTATATCATTATAAGGTAGATGAGTAACATCGCCTGGCTTAGGACCAAAGCCGTCAGAGTAAGCTTCTTGACCACCAACAGTTACAGTAAAGAATGTACGACCATGGAAACCTTGTTTAAATGCAATGATTTCTGACTTTTCAGGTCCATGCACGTCAACAGCCCAACGGCGAGCTAATTTAAGTGCCGCTTCATTCGCTTCCGCGCCAGAGTTTGCAAAGAAAACTTTATCAGCAAAGCAAACGTCTGTTAGCTTCTTAGCAAGGCGTAATGCTGGCTCATTGGTCATAACATTACTTAGATGCCAAATCTTATTTGCTTGCTCAGTCACGGCATTCACCATTGCTGGGTGACAGTGACCTAAACAACTTACTGCGATACCACCAGCAAAGTCGATATACTCTCGACCTTCTTGGTCCCAGACTCGTGCGCCTTCGCCTTTAACTGGAATCATTTCCATTGGGTTATAACAAGGCACCATCACCTCGTTAAACAGACTACGTTCTACTTTATTTTCCACTGTCATCGCACATTCCTTTATCGATACCGCATGCTTCGCAAATAAGCGTAATGATTCATAAGTGAGACAAAATTATTTTGTTCCGCTTTTATCCCGCTGCAGCATTGTATTTACATTTAATTAACCATTTCAATAGTGATTTATTCTTTCACATCGGAAAACAACTGAATAAACGTCACTGCCTCTGACTATTTATGCATCAAGTAGTTTGTTTTATGAAGCTTTTTTTATCGAGGGAGGTGTTCAGCCGTAACAATACATAGCAAAGACGGTGATATAGCACTGTCCGCACTAAATACGGCGAATAAGTTTGCAAAGGCGGGATTACGAAATATAGAGATAACAAATGTTATAAAAAGTGATCGGTGTCCGTTAGGGGCTATGCGTAAACAAGAAATAAAACACTTAACGAGCGAGGAAGTTAGCCAGTAACTGGTGTCCCTGTTCTGTTTTAATTGACTCTGGGTGGAATTGAACCGCATCGATCGGTAACGTCTTATGCTGATAACCCATGATTTCATCCATGCTGCCATCCTCAAATTCAGTCCAAGCCGTTAGTTCGAAACAATCAGGTAATGTGCCATTTTTAACGACTAGTGAGTGATAGCGAGTTACCGTTAATGGATTATTTAAGCTTTGAAAAACACTTCGTCCATTGTGTCTAATTGGAGACGTTTTTCCATGCATAACTTGCCTAGCTCGTACGACTTCACCACCAAAAACTTGGGCAATCGCTTGATGACCTAAACAAACTCCCATTAAAGGCAATTTACCGGCGAAATGCTCTATAGCAGCTAATGAGATACCTGCATCATTGGGAGTACAAGGACCAGGAGAGATCACCAAATGGGATGGAGCGAGTGCTTCAATGCCAGCAATATCAATCTCATCATTACGTACCACTTTCACCGTTGCACCTAACTCACAAAAGTATTGGTACAGGTTATAAGTAAAAGAGTCGTAGTTATCGATGATTAATAGCATGAGTAAATCGTTGACCGTATTGAAGGGAGGACAATAGGGTGTGTATTGTGCAGTAAGAGGCTAGAAAGGCAAGTATTTCTGTTCAAAGGTAAAATATCCAACTATGAATAATTCCCTATTCTTTGAAGGCTAGAACTCTCTGATACTTGCATTAGCCAAGGAGTCACCAATAAAAAGAAAGGCGCACAAGGCACCTTTCTCTGTTATTGGTTCTTTAGTTATTGGCTTCTTATTTAAAACCCATCACCTAGTAACAAGCATAGCGATGATCTATTCGCTACTTACAATCTTTAGCAAAGATTGAGTCCACCCATTGTGGGTTATCAACGAATGGGTTTCGGTTACCTTGAATCTCTTGAATTTTAGTGTTTCTATTAAATTCAAATTCATCTACTGCATCTTGGGTATTCCAAGCCAGTAACGTACACACATTCCCTAGAGCAGTACCGTTATCTACCACTGTTGGTACTAATTCTAGATCTGGTGTCTTAGAGTCATTACCTTCATAACGTGTTGCCATGTAGAAGATCATACGAGCAACGTCGCCTTTCACTTGATCACGAGGCTCAAATGAGTCGCCATCACTGTAGTTTCCAGGCGCTTCAGTCAACTCACTTCCGCCGTTATCAAACTCTAAATTCCCACGTTTGCTGTTCACAGACTCATCTGTAGGACGAAGGTGATGAATATCTGTATAGCCGTAAGCACTCTTATCGTTGAATCCACCATTTGATTTCGGGTAAGTATGTTCACGGTTCCAGTTATCCTGACCTAAACTGCCTTGACCTGTCTTCTGCCCTTTCTCTTGCGAGCGACCGGTATACATTAGAATAACGTTGTTACTGTTATTCGGATCTTCATCCGTTTTATCTAATGCATCCCACACATCAAAGCTGCTAGATGAATACGGTAACTTAGTAATACCAGTAGAGATAATACTATTCAGGGCAGCTTTCAGTTCATCGCCTGATTTGTCTAACGCGCTATCGTAGTAACCATTTGGGTTATGTATTTCACCAGGTGGTACTGGCGGCTCTACAATTGTCATTTCACACGTTACCGATGGAATACCACCAACAACATGTGGATCATGAGCTTGTTCATAAGCTGCCGTTGCGGCAGAGGCATACGCACATGGGATAAGTAATGTAAGTAATGTTTTTTTCATCATAATATTTCGATTAGGGGCGAATTCGCCCCTCTCCTATCAGCAACGAGTTATTTGAACTTACGACGTAAGAAGCCAAGACCTAATAGGCTTAATAAGCCACCTAAGCCAAATGAACCACCGTCGCTATCGCTGCTACTTTTCGCAACTTGAACGGTTTTTGTCTCAAGTACACTGCCTGCAACACTCGTGGTTACTGTGTATTCACCTGCTCCAACTCCTGTAATTGGTACTTCAGTCCAACCGAAGGCAATTTCAAACTGATCAAGAACGTCTTTCTGCACATTAGAAGAAGTCGCCACAAATGCTTGAGTTGCATTGCTGAAGCTTACTGATACTTCATCACCTACTTTAAGGTAAGCAGAATCAGCATATTGAGTCAGATCAACGAAGTAATCAAAACCACCGTCCGTCGGTGCTTCGAATCGAGGTTCATTCAATGGCTCAGATGGAAGCTCAATTGGTGTACCAGGCACAATCGGTTGATCCGGGTTACCAGGATAGATAGGGTCAACTGGCTCTAGTGGCTTGCCATCAAAATCAATGGAAAGAACAACAGGATCATGTGCCGCTGAACGGTACACATCAGTATACTTTTGTCCTGTTTCATGGCCTGCACCAAACACTTCAGACTCACCAGCGTTTATGTTCCACTGAGTTGCTCCGATAACTTTCGTTTTCAAACCAGCTGAGGTTAAAATGTAATCTAAGCTTCCGCTTTCATCCCCTTTAACTACGTTGTAGCTATTCGGTGCAACGATTTCTAAAACATTTTCATAACCATAGCTTTCAGTCACTACTGAACCATCGGCACCGTGTAAAGGTGTATCACCGATAAAAGTATTTGCTGCGGTTTTGATTTCGTAGTCTTCTGGAGCATCAGTACGGTCTGTTAATACAGTAATCGCATCTTCGTTATTGTAAGCATTCAAGCTACCTAGAATAACCTTCTCACCCTCAAGGTTTGCTAACTGTTGACCTAAATAATCAGCAGCAGAGACGCGTAAACTTCCACACGCACCTTGGCTATCAATTTCAGCACTATCTTCTGAACACGTTTGTTTTTTTGATGCAAAGTGGTTGAGCGCAACCACCAATTTCTCTTCACGGTCTTTAAATGAGAACACAGGAACAACAGCGTCATGTTGTGCTGTCATCGTATCATCAGCATTTTTTTGAGAAGGCATTGGGATGACTTGCAATGAATCAAGACCAACCTTATTCGCACGGAAAATAACGTAGTTACTTGTCGCCAGCGTACCTACGTGAGTTAGCCCTTCACTACTTGCAATGTGGTACTGATCAATCTCATCTAATTCAGCGTTTAGTTGTGTAACTAGATAAGCAATCGCAGAACTTTCTTCAAAGCCATTGTTTTCAACTTCCATCAAACCAACAATGTCAGCATTTAATGACTTCAAAGCAGAAACAAGTTTAAGCGTTTGATGATCAAATTCCGTTGAACTTTGAGCTCCCGGGTGAGCATCCGCTTCTAAATATTGATTGGTTTCACCGCTGCCTTCTAAACTATTGATGTACTGGTTAGCGTTGAAAGTGGCAATACGAATATCGCCATTATCAAGAACAGGTTCAGCTTTACGCTTACTGTTATCAGCGGCGAAACTATCCTTAGTAACATTTTCGGTTACATAGAAACGATAATCTGAGTAAGAGTAACCCACGACACCTTGAACGCTACTTGCAAGATCGCCAACGCGGATAAAGTCCTCAGTTGTGCCATTTTGGTCTACATCGGTTTGACCAAAATCAGGGTACCAAGCAGGTGCCCCAACCGTATCTTTTGTAAATGATTCAACCACTAAGCGATTATCATCATTACAATCAGCGGCTTGTTTAGCTTCTTGCGTACCAGGGAAGAAAGATTGGTTCGGGTGAACATTAACTTCACCTTGGCTTAGAACCATGTTGAATCGCTGTGGCCCTTCATCAAAACTGTAGTTACGCGACACTTTCATATCAGAAGCGGAGGTAAGCTTAACTAGCATGCCTTCGTGACGTTCAAGGGTGAAGTCAAATTCAGGATCACTCGATGCGATAGATAATTCAGTTGCGGTAACAGTACCCGTTCCAACCGTTTCAATCGCTGTAGCAGGAATTTGTGTCCAGCCAAAGTTCTCTTCTACAGGACCAGTGACTTTGACTTTATCGCCCAGAGCTAAACCTGAAACATCACCCACAACAAAGATGCCGTCCGATGTTTTTGGATCACTGTCAGGTGTTTCATCTTGCATATAGAAACCAACTGCAACATCACCATCTAGAGCTTCGCTTTGAATTGCAGTGATCACACCGACGACAGTGAACGCTTCATTTGAGATAAATTGTCCGTTTGCAGGGTCGGTATATGGAGAAGCCCAAGAATTACCCTGAAGCTCACTGATCAATGTATCTGGTGTTGGCTCTGGGTCGGGATCAGGTTCTGGGTCAGGGTCTGGATCTGGGTTGCCACCACCTAGGTCAACATTACCAATATCGGTCCAATCATCTTGACCTAACGTTTCAAATTTAGCAGGGTCATAAGCTGTACTCGCCGTCATCGTAGTACGCTTCAAAGTTACGTTTTTATTGTAATCCGTATCATTCACGTAACCCAAAATATCGACAATAGAACCATCTTTAAATAAGGCAATAGAGTCATCACCGTTAAAATAAGTGATGCTTCCTGTACCATCCGATTTTGCTAACAAGTCCGCTACAGCGCTAGAGTTAGCAACCACATAAGTCTCTCCAGCTTGAAGCGTGACTCCAGCTAGATCAAACTCATTTCCCCAGTCACCGCTACCATTTGATTCCATCATCAAGCTGTAGCCATCCAGTGTTACAGCTGTAGAACCCACATTCGCTATCTCGATAGCTTTATTACTGCCTGAACCCTCAACAACTTCAGTGATCAGAATGCTTTCAGCCGGAGCACCTAACTCAACGTTACCGAAATCGCTCCAATCATCTTTATCGACTACTTCAAATTTAGATGCATCATATGACTCGCTTGGAGTTAGATCTGTACGACGTAATGTGACATCTTTATTGAAGTTTTCGCCATCGCCAGCACCCACAATATCAATAATTGTATCGCCTTGCTTGACCGCAACAGCATCATTTCCGTTGAAGTAAGTAACCGTCGATTCGACATTGCCTTTACCTTTTAACTCTGCATCGGCACTTGCGTTGACTATTACATAGGTTTCTCCAGAGGCTAAAGTTACACCATCTAGTGCCTCTTTATTTCCCCAGTCTCCCCCATTTGCTGCCAATTCAACAGTATAGCCATCTAGTGTCACAGAAGCAGAGCCAACATTGGCTACCTCGATAGCTTTATTACTACCAGAACCTTCTGTAATTTCAGAAATAATAATATTGGCGTTTGCCGTTGGAACAAGAACAGCCCCTACCGCAAGTGCTATTAAACTCTTTTTCATTATGATTCCTCTTATTGCACCAAGATTAAAATTTGGTGCTGAGTATTCTTAACTTAGACGTACAGCAATGCCTTCTATGATTGACATAAGACTGAAGGGCAATACTGTACTTGATATAAATATGAATAAGGCTAGCAAATGCTAGCCTTATTATTGAGTGCGTAATTAGCTACGACGGCGGCGTAAGAAGCCAAGACCAATCAGTGATAAAAGTGCACCAAAACCAAAACTACCACCTGAACCATCAGATGATGGGTAGATAGGTTTTACGTTGCTTGAATCACGCTTAGTCACTTCAACAGACATAGCCATTGAGTCGATAGTGCTTGATGCGGCAGTTGCTTGGCTCGCAACAGCGCGTTTTAGCGTCATGTTGATTGAGTAAGAGCCAGCATCAAGACCTGCAACATCAAACATCACTGTTTGAGTACCATCTGAACTTAACGTTACTTTTGGTAGCGCTACGTTCTCAGGAAGTGGTGAAATAGTGATTTCAGCAATATCACCTGCTTTTGCTTCAGCTGAAACTGGGAAACCAATATCAGCGCGACCGCTCTTAGTTGCAATTGTGATAGCCGACTCGCCAGCTTCACCGTACTTATAACCAAGACTTACAATTGCAGAATCATGGTCAGAAGAGCGGAATGGTGTTTCAGCGTAGAATGGGTTTGCTTCATTCTCATCGCCACCTTTGTACTTGCTGTTGTAATCAAACAGCGAAGACTCAGGTGCATTAATGTGCCAATCAACAGCATCAACTAAACGGTCTTCAAGAGAGCTTGTAATAAGCATATGGTCCAAAGAACCTACTTCATCGTTGTACGAATAGCTCCAAGATGTTTTGCCTTCTTCAGTTTTCAAGTCGACTGCATTTAGGAAACCAAATGTTTGAGTAACTTGTTGACCATTAACTGCCGATGGCTGCTTCCCAAGGAAAGTATATGAAGATGCGTAGATCTCTTTGTTCGTTGGGTTACTTGTCAGGATTAACATTGGGTCTTCATTCGCGTATGAGTTCATATCACCCAATACGACTTGATCCCCACCGATTTTCGCCATTTCAGTACCTAATTGGTACGCAGCAGCAACTCGGAAGTTCTCACAAGAACCTTGGTAATCATCATTACGAACGTCATCTTTTACAGGGTCAAAGTTGCTCCATGTTTCCCAACCAACCCAGTCTTCGTAACAAGTAGAACCTTTAGATTTCAAG
Organism: Vibrio gallaecicus; assembly: GCF_024347495.1. Lineage (NCBI taxonomy): Bacteria > Pseudomonadati > Pseudomonadota > Gammaproteobacteria > Vibrionales > Vibrionaceae > Vibrio > Vibrio gallaecicus. The sequence continues at coordinate 2,985,527 of NZ_AP025490.1, forward strand.
TGGTTTACTGAAACCGTTAGCTGTTTACCGGTATTTAATACATTGAAGGTCGCGGCAACTGTATTACGTTGATAGTTGTCACCGCTTTCACGAATCTCACCTTTAGAATCAACAATCGCAGCGCCATTTTCATCCACAATCATTGGAGCATGCTGCTCTGGCATTGGGATTACAGTACCTGAAATAACCGATACTTTTGAAGGACGGTAGATAATACCAGTAGTAATAGCATCACTGCCTACCGTATCTTGGTCATCAAGAATAACATCGCCATTCTTATCAAAACCTACAAATACATAACGATTGTGGATAGAGTTTTGGTTTCCACGGTCACCGTAATCTTCATCGTAATATTTTTTGTTAATTGCAGTCAGTAATTCAGTAATAGCGCTGAAGTCACCAAAGCCATTGTTCTCAATTTCCATCAAGCCAAGAATATCTGCATCTAGACCGTAGATTGCTGAAACAAGCTTCGCTTGCTGACGTTCAAACTCTAACTGAGACTCAGCACCACGGTTATCACCGAATGAGTTATCAGAACCACCATAAGGCGAGTTAAAGTAGTTCAATACGTTTTGAGTTGCGACTTTAATAGTAAAGCCATCGTCACCGTAGCTTTCATTAATCACAGGCGCATTTGTACGGTCTGTATTATGAACAAAAGAAACAGAACTGTTATTTGAGCTTTCTAACGTTTTAGGTACTGTGATGTTGAAATCACCGTATGAATAGCCAATAACACCCGTTAAACCAACTACGCTGTCATTAATACGAACGTAATTATTTTGTGGATCTGAAGCAAAATCAGAGTAGTAAGGGATCTGACCATTTGGTGCTTTACCATCTGATTCAAGGATCAAACGGAAATCATCATTTTCAGCAGCTTGACCCATAGAGTCAATTGAACCAGCAATATGATCTTGGTTTGGTTGAGCATTTGGGCGCTTGTAAGCTAATACCATGTTGTTACGGAAAGCATCGTAGTCGAAGCTAAAGCTACGAGATACGCGCATATCTTGGTTGCCTTCTTCTGTTGCATCCATATCAGCAACAGTTTTAACCAACATACCTTCATAACGTTCTAGAGTAGATTCAAAAGTCGTATCACTTGCAATACGCTTCATTTCTACTGGTGTTACCGTAACGGGTGTCGCCTCTAGTACTTCCCACTTATCGTCTTCAGCAACAAGCTGAGTCAAACCATAGTTTTCTTTAACTTTTGCTACAACACACACTTTCTGACCGACCATGCTGTCAGAAGCCGTTGCTGTAGGTACAAAAATACCATCAGAACTTAATTCTTTTCCGTCAGCATTTTCGTCATATAGGTAGAAACCTTTTGATGGGTAGCTTGTTACAGCAGAAACAATACCAGTTACTTTAAACAGGTCTGTTGATTCATAGCTGCCAGATGGAATCAGTGGAGAGAATTTACCTTCACCTTGCACTTCACCAATAAGCTTGCTCTCAACACCTGTTGCATCTGTACATACTTGCTCTACAGGTACAACTACTGGATCATCATTAACATCCGTAGGATGACCTAGACCACCAAACGCATCTTTTCCAAACTCTTCCCACTCTGATTCATTGTAAGTAGAAGATTGAGAGCTACCAGCTTTACGGCGCATTGTCTTGTCAGCCCATAGCTTATCGCCTGAGTGACCATATGTAGCAAAGATATCTTTAACATTCGCTTCTGAAGAATCCGAGCCTAACCAAACGGCATCATCACCATTAAAGTTCATCGCATTATGACTAACTTGATCAAAAGTTCCCGCCACAACCAATGCATCTTCACCACCAAGGCGTTCGATGTATAAACGAATATCAGCGCCAGCTTCACCATTAAGTACGACGATACTTTTACCTGGTTCTAACGTAATGCCCTGCAATACATTATTACCATCTGGATCTTTAATTTGATTCTTGTATGAAGAGTAGTAAAGCGACAATGTACCATCGAAGGTATGAGCAGTTGTGCCCGTGTTACTGATTTCAACCGCTTTATTGTTTGCAGACCCTTCAACGTACTCTGTAATTAATACGTCATTAACATCTGCCAGCGCTGCACCACTTAGTACACCACTAATCGCACCAGCAAGTAGAGTTATTTTCTTGTTCATTATTAGATTCTCTCTGATTGGATTAGAAGTAAACGCGAGCGTATGCGTATGCGTCTTGCGCCGCTTCACCTGTGTTCATCTCAAGTGCGATAACACTCGAGCGCGTTGGCTTGTAGTTCACGCCAATAGTGCCCCACGTACGATCATCACCCCAGCTCTTATGATCACTTACATCAGAGCTCGCATTATCAATTGACCACTGTTCATACTCTTCAAAGTTGTATGACGCAGTAAATTCCCATGTTTTAGAGAACTTATACTTAGCCGATGCTAGGTAACCTTTATTCTCTAAAGTTTGGTAATTGCTATTAATGTAAGTTTTTTCACCTGTGATTGGGTCTGTCGATACCAGCGTTCTATCTTGAGCAATATCTTCATCTTCAATGTAAGCATTCACACCTAGGTGAATATCATCAGTGACTGCAAAACGAGCACCGAAACCTAATAATTGTTGCTCACCGTACTTCGATGCACCATCAGAGCCTGCACGACCTTCTAAGCCAACAACAGCAGATAAGCGATCACCGAAGTAACCAACATAACCATTCACAATATCGCCAAGTTCAGAACCAGAAGAAGATTCAGCTCGGTTAGTGTAAGAGGCACCTACTTTGATTACGCCGAAGTATTTACCTTCATACTTGACCGTCATGTCTTGGTCGCCGGCTTCGCCAGTTTCAACTGTAGTGTCGAACGTGAAGTCACCCCATTTATCGTAATCATCGAAAGCCGTATCCGTTAAACCAGCTTCTACGTAATGAGAATAACCGTCACTCTTATAGAGGTCGTACCCAATAAATACTTTATCGATCGCCAGAACCATATCGCCGGTGCCGTATGCCCAGTTCTCACGCTCGTAATCTAGCTCTAGGCGGTAATGCATTTTATCGTTCTTACCTTTCACACCCATAGTTGCGAAAGAGTCGTCTACATAGTTTTGGTCTGCATAAAATTCACCGTATTCATAGTTAGCACCTATGTGACCACCAACCCCTACTTCGCCATACAGCTTAACGAAATCACCATTATCAGCTTCGTAAATAGTGACAGCATTCGCGCTAGCCGCTACAAATAAAGAAGACAAAGCCAATGCAATAGCATTCTTTGAAGTCATTTTAAAATCCTTATCTAAGACATTATTCTATTTAACGGCTTGGTAAGTTTGGCGCAGGATCCATTGCTAACTCGAATACAATAACAAGAGCAAATACAACACCGACCACTCATACAAACCAGTAGATGCTGCGTAATATCCCCTTTTTATGTAACAGTAAGAAGTCATCCACGTTACAAATGAGACTCTTATCACTAGTAAAACTACTTTTTTATGAGTGACCATTTTTTTTCAACAGATAACGTTATTAGTGCGATTAAATTGTAAGCAAATGCGTTTTATTTTGACGAACCCCTCAGAATTTAATAATCGTTAACAATTTTATGGAACTTTATTTTTTGTTCACGCATAAAAAAACCGCCTCAGTCGGCGGTTTATTTTAAGCAGAATCAAGTATCTAAGGGCGAGAAACGAAACCTACGGCTTCATAAGCTTTTTTCAAAGTAACAGCTGCACGCTCTGACGCTTTTTCAGCACCTGCTTTCATTACCGCATCCATGTAAGCACGATCTTCACGAATACGCTTGTACTCAGATTGAATCGGCTCAAGCATTTCTACGATTGCTGCACCAACATCCTTCTTGAATGGACCATACATCTCTACGTCTTGATATTGCGCCTCAATCTCTTCAAACGTTTTACCAGTAGCCGCCGAGTACAGGCTCATTAGGTTAGAAATGCCCGCTTTATTTTCCCAATCACTTGCAATACGTGGTGGTGTTTCAGCATCAGTTTGCGCTTTATTGATCTTTTTAATAATCGACTTAGGCTCTTCTAACAGAGTAATAACGTTTTTACGGTTATCATCTGACTTAGACATCTTCTTCGTCGCATCTTGCAAGCTCATTACACGTGCATTCACTGTTGGAATGTACGGTTCTGGAATTTGGAAGATTGGTTGCTCTGGAGTGCTATACACATTGTTAAAACGAGTTGCGATATCACGAGCTAACTCTAGGTGCTGCTTTTGATCATTACCGACTGGCACTTGATGCGCACCATAAAGCAGAATATCGGCAGCCATTAGTACTGGGTAGCCAAATAGACCTGCATTTACATCACTCGCGTAACGGGCAGATTTATCTTTAAACTGAGTCATACGGCTCAGTTCACCCATTTGCGTGTAACAGTTAAGAAGCCAACCAAGTTGAGCATGCTCTGGTACGTGTGACTGAACAAATAGCGTGCTCTTCTTTGGATCAACACCGACAGCAAGACAGATTGCTAGTGCGTCTAGGGTCGCTTCATGCAGTGCTTTCGGGTCTTGACGAACCGTAACCGCGTGAAGGTCTACAACACAGTATTGGCAATCGTAATCATCTTGCATCTGTTGCCATTGACGTAGAGCACCCAAGTAATTACCGATACTTAGTTCACCTGATGGTTGAACACCACTCAATACGATGGGCTTGCTCATGGTTATAATTCCTTTGCTTGTTAGCTTCTTAACTTAAATAAAAAAGCCGCACAGCTCTTTCTATGCGGCTCATCCAGTGTACTCATTGATAAGTATTTTGCTAGTAGGTTAGCTAACTTTTGTCCGCTTTATGCTGAAACTAGAACCACATCTAGTAATTGCGCGACGTTGTCCGCGACATAATCAGGATTAGATGCTGAAATCGGCTCACCGTGATTGTAGCCGTAAGTCAGACCAAACGAGTAGCAACCTGCATTTTGAGCCGCTTTGATATCGTTGCTTGAATCACCCACCATCAACATTTCTTCTGGCTTTACACCATGCTTTTCAAGTAGCCAATTCAACGCTACTGGGTTTGGTTTTTTCTCTGGGAAAGAGTCACCGCCCAATACATCCACAAAGTATTTATCAATGCCGTGTTGCGCCAAGACATCAGGAACAAATTTAGATGGCTTGTTAGTCACCAATGCCAAAGTAAAACCGGCTTTATGTAGCTCTGCTAACGTCTCTTTAACTGATGGATATAAGTGACTCAACTTATGACCACTTTTTTCATAGAAGTCATCAAAAAGGATACGAGCTTTCTTAAGCAGTTCAGGATCTAATTCAGAGCTCACTGTAATGCTGCGGCTAAGTGAACGTCCGATAAGCACATCCGCACCATTACCCACATAGTCACGAACTTGTTCTTCGCTCACTGAAGGAAAATCCAGTTCCTGGCAAGCTTGGTCAGCGGCAACCGCTAAATCAGGCACACTATCTAATAAAGTTCCGTCCAAATCAAAGGCGATCAGTTTTATTGAGCTTAATGACATCTTACTTTCCTATTAATTATATTCGTCTCATAAGTGGAGCTATAAGACGTAAAAAAGGGGCTATTAGCCCCTTAATATTCAACCTATCTATATTTCTACGATTATGCGTTTACTTTTGCAAGCTCTGCACGCATTTCGTCGATAACTTCTTTGTAATCTGGTTGGTTGAAGATAGCTGAACCAGCAACGAACATGTCTGCACCCGCTTCTGCGATTTCACGGATGTTATCTACCTTTACGCCACCATCAATCTCTAGGCGAATATCACGACCAGACTCATCAATTAGCTTACGAACAGCGCGGAGCTTATCTAGTGTGTGGGGAATGAAAGATTGACCGCCGAAGCCTGGGTTTACAGACATCAGTAGAATCATGTCTACTTTATCCATAATGTAATCTAGGCAAGAAAGCGGCGTTGCAGGGTTCAATACCACACCCGCTTTACAGCCGTGTTCTTTGATAAGTTGTAGGGTGCGATCGATATGCTCAGATGCTTCGACGTGGAAGGTAATCATTGATGCGCCGGCTTTAGCAAACTCAGGTACGATACTGTCTACTGGCTTAACCATTAGGTGAACATCGATAGGAGCAGTGATGCCGTAGTCGCGTAAAGCTTTACAAATTGGAGCACCAAAAGTTAGGTTAGGTACATAGTGGTTGTCCATCACATCAAAGTGCACCACGTCAGCACCAGCTGCTAGTACTTTTTCTACGTCTTCACCAAGACGAGCAAAATCTGCAGACAAAATAGATGGAGCGATGAGAAAATCTTTCATACCTAACCTCTTAAGAGTGAGTAAATTGCATTCGTAGTAGCATTATCGGCAAGACGGAAGACAATGCTATCTAGGCGGCAATTCTACATAAGCGATTAAGCAGATCCTAGCAGTTCAATAGATTTGTTTATCAAAGTGTTCATGGAAACACTTTAATCTGCCAGTTTAAAGATAGGTTATGGCTAGCCTTTAAAGGCTTAGTTAGACATCTTTAAATGATTGAATCTGCCGAAGCTTACTCTTCACTTACAAGGGATGAATGCTGCTGATTCTTATCTGCATGGAATAGTGCCAGTAGTTCATTCACTTTATTCCGCCCTGAACCTTTACTGCTTATCGTGCGTTTAACTTTAACCACACTCAGATCTGCACCGTGATATAAACGACGCGTTAGGGTTGTATCGTGGTTAGAGATTAAAACGGGTATATCACGTTCCATTGCCGCTTTTTCTGCAATATCAGCTAGTGCTGCTTGGTCATCTAAAGAAAAACCATTACCTGAATAAGAAGTGAAATTCGCAGTAGTCGATAGTGGTGCATACGGCGGATCACAATAAACAACACACCCTTTGCGAGCTCGACTAAAAGTCTCAGAATAACCTTCGCACACGAATGTAGCCTTCTTCGCTTTTTCAGAAAAGAATTCTAATTCAGCTTCAGGGAAATAAGGTTTTTTGTATGAACCGAAAGGAACATTAAAGCCACCTTTCTTGTTATAACGGCATAGACCATTAAAACCGAAACGATTCATATAAAGGAAGGCAAGAGAACGATACATCACGTTATCAGTATCATTGAATTGAGCTCGTATATCTAAATACGCTTCTTTACGGTTATTCTCAGCACAAAACCAACGCTTCGATTCCGCTATATAAGTTTCAGGATCGGTCTTTAACAGATTGTAAAGGTTGATTAAATCTGGGTTGATGTCTGCAAGTAAGTACTGGTCATAATCTGTATTCAGAAACACAGAGCCAGCGCCAATAAAGGGCTCAACTAGCTTACGAGCAGGTGGCAGGTGGCGTTTGATATCTTCAACTAGGCCATATTTACCACCAGCCCATTTTAGAAAGGCACGCTGCTTTTTCATTTACTGCTCTGTCTATCAACCAAAAAATAAGGCTGCGGAATGTAACATATTTTCGACCTAAGCTCAGTTATTTCTTGCTGAGCCCAGATATTTATTGCTGAGCTTAGCTCTTTCTTACCAAGCTTCATTATTTACTGCCCATCGTCAGCCTATTTACTAAAAAAACATGAAACTTGATTAGTTATCTTTCGAGTAAATAGGCGTAAAGAGCCACTCATTATTTCACTCGATCAATTTCTCGGTGAACTTGATTAAGTGACTTAGCCCAAGGACCTAAATTCTGTAGATCTTTAGGTAATGTTTCTACTGAATCTCGAGCAACTTGTATGGTTGGATAATCTTGGTAAACAATTATGAACCACTCAGCTCCATTTCTTACCGTTGGATAAATTCTGGCTTGCTCTTGAATACTATATTGCTCAATAAATGATTGAACATCTTCTAAAGAAGTCATCGCACCAAGTTGTAATGTATAAGCTCTCGGTGACAATGCTTTCAGCTCTTCCCTAGCAAAAGAAAAAGTAATCGTTTTATTCGGTGCTGTTTCTTGCTCGTTAACACCTTCAACTTGAACGACAGCATCACTACTAGAAGGGTTTATAGGCTGTTGAACATTGTCTTGATTAGTTACCTGCTGCTGAACGTTATTTTCAGGCACAAGCACGGACACCGTATTCTCTTCAACCGCAGCTTCTATCGTACTGGTATCAACACTTTCTGGCTTATCATCTAGCAAAGCATCAACTACATCAGAGGTAATAACTACGCGCTGCTGATCTTGAGAAACAGTACCAACTCCAGCCATATCTTCAATAATTACAGGAGGTAAAGCTGATGAATCATCCGTTGCCCCTTTATAACTTGGGTCAAGTAATTGCCCGTTGGAATGGTTTTGAGAGCTTTCAACTTTAAGATCTTCTGAATCATCATTAGCAACTTCTAACGTTGGAATTGCCGTTTGTTCTGCTGGGGAAATCAAGGCTTGAGCCTTATCATCTGGTGTTGGTTGATTCAACATCCACCAGTACCCTCCTCCAATAACCACCAAAAGCAAAGTAACCAATATTGCTATCGTGGTTGGTGACCCAATGATCGAACGAATAATAATCCTTTTTTCCACTTTCAACTCTCCTAGAGCCATAAGGTCGCCGGGGATAGGCTTAGTTTTTTTAAAAGCTGAACGCACTCTCTTTTCAGAATCATCATCTACATAACGAACAACCAAAGATTCAAAAAACTGCTCTGCTTCCACTTGAGAAAGCGTATCGATTTCTAGATCAATAGGCTTGTGGTCTTGCCCATAACTTAAGCGAGTCAATAAAGCATCTAAATTGCCCAACTCGGAAAACAAGACAATATTAATATTCCAAAGAGGGTTTGCTTGAGCTTCGAGTACTAACATCCAAAGCTCGGATACCAAGACTTCTGTCAATTGATGAGCATCATCGATCACAATGACCACATCGCACGATTCCCCATCTAATAACCGGGTTAAGCTATCTGATAAAGAGTCTTGCTGGTTAAAGAGAGGATCTGAGACGATTTGACTAAGAAGTAAAGCACGACGTTGTTGGTCATCTTGGCTGGGGTGACACAAGAGAAGACATTGGTTTTGTTCACTCGCCCACGCTTCAAGGTAGCGTTGCGCTAACCAAGATTTACCGGAGCCAGGTTGACCAGCCACCGTTACTAAATTAGAACCAAAATTAGTAAGCAGCTGCAATCTCTCAAGCAATTCAACTTGAGATTCTAATTCCAACACTCTTACTTCATGAGCCAAACTCATTGGATATCCTTACTGATAAAGTTGATCAGTAAACAGGGTTAGCTGCTAGGTATACCCCAACAGCTTAACAACCAAACTAAAGTGTACGGCAGAAATCGATTGCTTGCTCAATGATATCTTGAGGCACATCAGCAACAACTTCAGCAGTACCAATTCCTGTTGGTAAAACCAAACGTAATTGACCAGAGAGCACTTTTTTATCTCTCATCATATGCTTCATGAAGTCATCAAAAGACATACTTTCTGGTGTATGGATTGGTAGCTTTGCATTCTTGAGTATAGAAATAATTCGTTCAAGTTGCTCCTGCGAAATCAAACCTTGTAATTGAGCTGTTTTCGCAGCCATTACAGTACCTGAAGACACAGCTTCACCGTGTAACCAATTACCATAGCCTAGTTCTGCTTCGATCGCATGACCAAATGTATGACCTAGGTTCAATAACGCTCTGATTCCTGACTCTTTTTCATCTAGAGCCACCACTTCAGCCTTAATTGCACAACAACGGGCAATCGCAGTGATCAAAGCTTGCTCATCTAGTTGATAAAGTCTTTCTAAGTTATCTTCTAACCAAGAGAAAAAAGCATCGTCATAAATAATGCCGTACTTAATCACTTCAGCGATACCAGCCGCAAACTCACGCTCAGGCAGGGTAGATAAACACTCAATATCGATAACAACAGATTTGGGCTGATAAAATGCCCCGATCATATTCTTACCAAGTGGATGGTTAACTGCTGTTTTTCCGCCGACAGAAGAATCTACTTGGGAAAGCAATGTTGTAGGGATTTGAACAAAATCTATACCACGTTGGTAACAAGCTGCGGCAAAACCCACCAAATCACCAATAACACCACCACCTAAAGCAATTACGACCACATCGCGGCTGTAATTCCCTTCAAGCATGTAATTCATCACTGAATTGAACGTTTCAAGCGTCTTGTACTGTTCACCATCAGGCAGCTCTAAGAGAGAAGCTTGACAGCCAACGTGTTCAAGTAAAGAAAGAATTTTATCTGCATACAGTGGAGCAACCGTTACATTGCTAATAACAACTACTTTCTGCTTTTTCGATAAAAAAGAAAGGTACGCCGGGTCATTAAATAACCCGGCGCCGATAGAGATTGGGTAGCTACGCTCAGCTAGATTGACCGTAATCCGTTCCATGGTTTTGCTCTCCGAAAAATGAACTTAACGTTCTTCTAGCATTTTTACGATCTGGTTGGCTACCACTTTTGCACTTTGATCATCAGTACGAACGGTATAATCCGCGACTTCTTCGTAAAGTGTATTACGTGATATCGCTAGGTCTTCTAGGACGTCGCGAGGATTGTCTGTTTGAAGTAAAGGACGCTTCTTGTCGCGGTTAGTGCGAGCAAGTTGCTTTTCAATCGTTGTTTCTAAATATACAACGATGCCTCGTGCAGATAGACGGTTACGGTTTTCTTTGCTCATTACTGAACCACCGCCTGTCGCTAGAACAATACCTTGCTCTTCCGTCAGATCGTTGATTACAGATTCTTCGCGTTTACGGAAACCTTCCTCTCCCTCAACATCAAATACCCAAGCGATATCAGCGCCAGTGCGCTCTTCGATTACAGTATCAGAGTCTAAAAACTCCATGTGAAGTTGGGAAGCTAGGTGTCTACCAATTGTACTTTTGCCGGCGCCCATTGGGCCAACAAGAAAAATATTGCGTTTCTCAGCCATGTTTTTAGCAGTAATTTACAACGTTAATTCAATGACATCGCCACAAGGCAGGTCAGCACTCGTACTGAAATAAAAAGGCCTGTGGCACCGATTCCTCACAGATAATTCGTGATAAGACCCGAAATTATCAAGGTTAGGTGCCACTAATGCAACTTTATTTTTAATCTAATTGTTCATTACTGAATCACAACTTTAGGTGTAACGAAGATCAGCAGCTCACTTTTACCAACATTTTCATAGCTACGACTAAATAATGCGCCAAGTAAAGGAAGGTCCCCGAGCAAAGGTACTTTATCCACAGTGTTGGTTACACTGTGTTGAAAGATACCGCCAAGAACAACCGTTTCCCCATTATTAACAAGCACTTGCGTTCCTATCCTCTGTGTATCGATCGCTATCGCTTCACCAGTACCAGTCTTAACAACTTGACCAGGTCTATCTTGGGTTACGCTTAAATCCAAGACCAATCGATTGTCAGGGGTAATTTGCGGTGTGACTTTCAAGCTTAAAACCGCTTTCTTAAATGCGACCGATGTAGCACCACTAGATGAAGACTCCAAGTAAGGTATTTCAGTACCTTGCTCAATATAAGCGGGTTTCTTATTCGTCGTAATTAAACGCGGGCTCGAAATGATTTCAGCTTTAGATTCTTGCTGTAGTGCTGATAGCTCTAAATCAAGCAGAGTATCTGACCCTAGTTTAGCAACTTGAAAAGCAATACTTGAAGCATTCGGTGAGGTCGCACCTAAGTTAACATTTAAGAAATCATCGATCGGTAATCCACCGCCTCCTTCTTCACCATCACCGCCGCCGCCATCGTAGAGACCAATAGTCGCTAGGTTACTCTCTATAGAGCCCCCTATGGTGTTGTTTCCATTTGTCGAGGATATGCCCCATCGGACCCCTAACTCATCAAGGTTGCCCTCTGTAACCGTTACAATACGAGCTTCAATTTGTACCTGTTTAACCGGTATATCAAGTGACTCAACAATTTCACGAATAACGGCAATATTTTCAGGTAACTCTCTCAACAATAAGGAGTTAGTTCTCTCATCTATCGTGATTGAACCACGCTCAGAAAGCATGCTCACGGTACTATCACCACCAATCATTTCTGCGATTTCAGAAGCCTTAGCAAAATTAATTTTTACAATTTCAGACTTCAACTCTCCCAGCTCTTCTTCAAGTCGTGATTTTTCTAAAGCTTGCTGCTCTCTCAAATCAAGTTCAGCTTTAGGTGCGACTAAAATAACATTGCCGTCAACTCGTTTATCAAGCCCCTTAACCTGTAAAATAATATCAAGTACTTGCTGCCAAGGAACGCCATCCAATCTTAAAGTTAGGTTTCCAGAAACCGAGTCTGAAACCACTAAGTTAAAGCTGTTGTAGTCGGCAATAAGTTGGAGAACATTTCGCACAGGAATGTCCTGAAAGTTAATTGAGATTAATTTACCTTCTTTCTCAAGAATACTTTTTTCAACAGCAGGAGCATCTTCTTCTAGCTTACTTATTACTACCTCAATGAATCGACCTTTAAGTGTATATTCGTAATGATAGTCTTGACCGATAGACGCTAATAAACGTGTACTCGGTGATTCACGAAATACTTCAATCGTATCCACAAGAGTCGAAAAATCTTTTACATCAAGCATATACAGCTTGTCGTCTGCCACTTGAGTACTTAATAACTCAATACTTAACCCTTCTTGTGCTCGCTGCACATCAACCACTGTTGAGCTACTTTCAAGTTCGATAATGATCACGGCATCTTTATCTTTATTTAGCCTAAAATCGATACTCTTTAATTCATTGGAAGACGTTTCAGCTTGCGTCACTAACGCAAAGCTCAAGGCAACAAAGAGTAAAACACTCTGAAAAACCTTATTCATATTCACAGCTATTCCTTTAATCATAATTAAATCTCATATCCACATCGTGTGAAATTGGGTCACTTCAAAGCGAGCTTGACGTTACGTTTATGCCAACAACCTAGACCATCTGGAAGGGTTTCATTTATCAGTACATATTTACTGGTCACTTTTGTTACGCGACCGTTATTCAACCCAATGAACTGACCTTTTTGAATTTTCACCACATTACCAACAGGAGTTTGAACTAATCCAGAAACAGTAGAACCGCTTCCCATGACCCCTTTTAAACGCAGTTTACTAAGTGGGTATTTTTCCAACTTCCCATTTTTAGAACGATAACTTGGCTGCCAACAGTCTTTTTTAACAATTGGCTGGTCTTGCACAATCGCTTCTTTGGGTAAAACAAAAGGTCCTCTAGATATTTTCGGATCGTAAGTTGCAGCAATAAATTCGGCAGCTGGTTTTAACTGAGCAACTTCTTTTCTTGCTTGCTCCTCAACCTTTGATACATATTCTTCCAAGGAATCTTGATTCGCTTTACAACCTACAAGCATTAATATCAGGCTCAAATAAGCCAGTTTACTGGGCTTCATCTCTGACCTCCGGTTTAAACTGGTAGGTATAAGCTCTGACACGAAAGTGAAGCGTGCTACTTTCTTGGCTCACTCGTTGCCAATTCACATCGTCAAAACTGATAATTCTTGGTAGCTTGGCAATTGCTGCGGAAAAATCACCAATTTCATGGTAATCACCCGTTAGTTCGATATTGAGGGGTAAGCGATAAAGAAACTCTTTATTTTGTTTTTCTCCCCAATCAATGCGAGTAAAAGTCAGCTTATTATCCAGCCCCAGTTCATTAACCGCAGCCAACATGCTTGCCAACTCTTTTTGAACAGGCAATTGCTGCAGTAAGTAGTCATAACGGCTAGTTAACTCATTTAGCTGCTTTTGCAGTTGAGGCAAGGTGGCAACTTTATTCGCTTTAATTCGCAACGTCGTTTTCAATGTTTGCTCTTGTTGCTTTAGCCCCTCTAACTCATCATTTTGTGGCATCAAATAAAACCAAACGCCAAAACCTTGGATAATGAACATCAGTAATAAAACCACGAGCACTTGAGGAAATAACGGCCACTCTGTAATTTCATCAATATCAAGTTCTTGTAAACTAACCATTCGAGACCTCCTGATTCACGAGGTATACCATCTGATTAGGTGCTAGCTTACTAACGTCCATAGAGAGGTATTGTTCATTGGCTATCGACGGCGCTTTCATTGCCGACTTCTTAGCTGTTGTATCGGCAGCTTCAAGAGGTTTTTGCAAAGATATAGGCGTAAACATGAAAGAGACTTTGAACGTCTGAAACTCTTTATTAAAGCGTTCTTTGTTATGTACGATGGAGTGCATCTCAACATCACTTAAAGACTCTGAACGTTCAAGGTTGTCTAACATCGTTGCTAAACGAGCCGTACTATCACTGATCCCTGACATTTCAACTTCTTGACCATTCATCTTAATTTTATCGACATAAACACCTTCAGGGACTAGGTTCGGCATTAAGTTCATGAACTCTGTCGTTTTATTTCTTCCCGACTGAAGAGACTCAACCACATCTAAACGAGTCAGAATCGATTTGTGTTCTTGTTCTGCCACTTTTAATGATTGGATCTGGGTATCGAGTTGAGCAATGTATTGCTGCAAATAGTTCAAGCGAGCTTGTTGCTCGGATTTCTGCTCATGAAAGTAGTTACCCACCATCCACTGCGCAATCACGGCCGCTAGGGTTCCTAGCACAACAAGGTTGATAAAACGTTTTTTATGTTGAGCCCGGATCTCATCACGCCAAGGCAATAAGTTAACTTGATGCAACATGCTTCACCTCTCCCCATTTAAGCCCACTGATAGCCATTCCAGCAGCGATGCCAAAACTTTGCCAGTCAGTATGCATGCGACGTTTTTTAGATAATTTATTCTCAAATAGAGAAAGAGGGTTCAGAAGCTCACAACTCAAACCTAACTGCCTTTCGAGCTCTTCAATTAGCATTGGTGTATTTGCACTTTCCCCCATCAACCAAATTCCAGAAAGAGGGTGCGTAGAGTTAACTGAAGAATAAAGTTGTAGTTGCCGCTTTAGCTTCTCAATGAAATCATTTATGTATTTTTGATTTTCTTCGGCACTACCAAATGCACTCGCAGGGTGACCTTCGCCCGTTGAGTTTGTTGAGTGGCTACCAAATGAAATGTCTTTATAAAAAGAAGAACCACCCTGGGGCATAATCCCCAAAGACAGTTGATTCAGCCCTACATCAACAAGTAGCCAATTTTTTTTATCTGGATTTAACTGAGACGCTAATTGCCAGATATTCAATAACCCATGAGCATGAATAGCCACAACAACAGGTTCTAGCCCTGCTTTCTTTATAGCCAAAGACCGACTTTCTACGACTTCTTTTCGAGTCGCGTAGACCTGATAGCTTGTCGTTGAACTTTTACCAAAGCGTTTTTCTTCAACTTTGACGAAATCTAAACTGAGGTCTTCGATTGGAAATGGAGATTGATGAGCGAAGGTTTGGTAAATAGAGAACTCTTTTTCTCTATCTTCCAGTTCGCTTTCAATTTGAAGTACTTTGCTAATAACAGAATTGTCAGGGATGGAAATGGCGACCTTTCGACTAAACAAAGGTAACTCTTTTTTAAGTTCTTTGAGTTTCTTTACAATTTTCTGATACTCGAAGGTATGATTATCAGAGAAAATGTCGTCCGAAATAGGAAGCTCTTTATATCCAATTAATGCATATAACTCCCCTACGGGTTTGAGAACCACGGCTTTAATACTGTGGCTACTTATATCTATACCGATGACTGATGATGAACCCATTTTACCTAGCTCCTAAAGCCTCGACTTGAGACAATGGTCTAACATTATCTATGTCTTAACTTTTTATTGAGTTAGCTTATCGTTGGCTTAGTTCTAAGGGGTTGAGATTATTAGTTAAATAAGCGTTAATAAACGAAAGCTAATTTTTAGCCTAGAGTACAAGAGATTGCTGCCTATCAGCCTTAACAAATCAGGGATTATCCGGTGAAGTTCATAAAGCGATTATTCATATTTACATTGATTTGCATGATTCTTGGAGTCGGTACAATTTTTGGGTTCTATTATTATGTAAAACCTGAATTGCCAGATGTTGCAACATTGCGCGATGTCGAACTCCAAACACCCATGCAAGTTTTCAGTCAAGACGGTAAATT
Organism: Vibrio gallaecicus; assembly: GCF_024347495.1. Taxonomy (NCBI): domain Bacteria; kingdom Pseudomonadati; phylum Pseudomonadota; class Gammaproteobacteria; order Vibrionales; family Vibrionaceae; genus Vibrio; species Vibrio gallaecicus. The sequence continues at coordinate 3,001,480 of NZ_AP025490.1, forward strand.
GATTTCACAATTTGGTGAAAAACGCCGTAACCCAGTGAAATATGAAGATATTCCACAGCACTTAATTGAAGCTTTGATCGCAACCGAAGACAGCCGTTTTTACGACCACCCGGGAATCGATCCAATTGGTATTACTCGTGCTGCTCTAGTGGTTGCTATGTCAGGTTCTGCGAAGCAAGGTGCCAGTACTATTACTCAACAGCTTGCGCGTAACTTTTTCTTATCTAATGAGAAAAAGATCATGCGTAAGATTAAAGAGATCTTCATTGCGATCCATATTGAGCAACTTCTTAGTAAGGAAGAAATCCTAGAGTTATACGTAAACAAGATTTTTCTTGGTCACCGCTCATACGGGTTTGGAGCCGCAGGTCGTGTCTACTTCGGAAAAGATCTTCCTGATTTAACTCTTAGTGAACTTGCGACTTTAGCTGGCATGCCTAAAGCCCCTTCGACAATGAACCCTATCTATTCAGTCGAACGAGCGACCAACCGTCGAAATGTCGTTTTAATGCGTATGCTCGATGAGCGCTACATTACTCAAGAAGAATACGATGAAGCACGATCTGAAGAGTTAACCTCGAAATATCACGGAGCTGAAATTAAGTTAAGCGCCCCTTATGTAGCAGAAGTTGCACGAGCTTGGATGGTAAAGCGATACGGTGAAAATGCTTATACTTCAGGTATGAAGGTTTACACAACCATTGATTCTAAACTGCAAAAAGCCGCAAATAGAGCCGCGATTAATAACCTTTTAGCTTACGATGAGCGTCATGGTTACCGAGGTGCGGAAAAAGTACTCTGGCAAACAGAGCAACCTACTTGGGATCAAGAACAGATCATCAAGCACCTTAAATCACAACCGACTTATGGGGCTCTTCTACCAGCTGTAGTCACTGCTGTTTCCGATAAAACTGTAACCGCATGGGTGAAGAATAAAGGCGAAGTGACCATTGAATGGTCAAACATGAATTGGGCTCGCAAATTTTTAACCGATGAACGTCAAGGGTCTGCACCTAAAAAAGCGCAAGATATTCTTGCACAAGGTGAACAGATTTGGGTCCGTCGCGTTGATGATAACGCTGCAGAATCCCCTGAAGAGTCTGAGGTTGAAACAGATATCACTACCGAGGAAGAGGCTTCTGAAACAGTTCAAGCTATCTGGCGTTTAAGCCAAGTTCCTAACGCTAATACCGCCTTTGTTGCCATGAATCCTGATAATGGTGCGGTTTTGTCTATGGTAGGTGGCTTTAACTTCGTCCATAACAAGTTCAACCGTGCAACTCAGTCAGTCCGACAAGTCGGCTCTGGTATCAAACCATTTATTTACTCTGCTGCTGTTGATAAAGGCTTAACACTGGCTTCATTAATCAATGACGCACCAATAAACAAATGGGATAAAAGCCAAGGTACTGCATGGAGACCGAAAAATTCACCACCCACTTATGTAGGACCAACTCGCCTACGTATTGGTTTGGCTCAATCGAAAAACGTAATGGCAGTGAGAGTATTACGAGAAGTCGGCTTAGATGACACTCGAAACTACCTTACCCGTTTTGGTTTTGATATTGATGAAGTACCACGTTCAGAAACCATCGCACTTGGTGCGGGTAGCTTAACGCCAATGAAAGTGGCTCAAGGGTATTCTGTATTTGCAAATGGTGGCTACTACGTCGAACCTTTCTACATTAGCCATGTAGAAACTCCGTTTGGTGAGGTTGAATTTGAAGCTCAGCCTAAAGTGGTTTGTCATCAAGACTGCCAAACACAGACTGATTTAGCTGACCTATCATCGCTAGAATCTGATAATTCAGAGAACATGGACCTAACAGAGGCTGAACTTCCGACAGGCTCTATCGCTGATGAATTTAATGAACAAGATGTATTAGCTGAGCCACAATTTGCCCCTCAAGTTATTTCAGAACAAACAGCATTCATAGTGCGTGAAATGATGTATAGCAATATTTGGGGTGGCGGTAACTGGCGAGAAGGGACCGGCTGGAATGGTACAGGCTGGCGTGCTCAACCACTCAAGCGTCGTGACATTGGCGGGAAAACCGGTACAACCAATGATTCGAAGGATACTTGGTATAGCGGTTACGGACCGGGTCTTGTAGCAACAGTTTGGGTTGGTTTTGATAATCACAATCGTAAATTAGGTCGAACAAAAGCCAACAATAACCTTGGTAAAGGTCAAACCACAGGTGCTGAAGCCGGTGCTAAAACTGCACAACCTGCTTGGGTAGACTTCATGAGTACTGCTTTGGCTGATGTGCCAGCTCAGAGAAAATCATTACCCGAGAATATTGTAAGAGTAAGAATCGATCGCGAAACGGGTCTGTTAACCAACAAGTCTGATGGATCATCTATGTTTGAATATTTCTTAAAAGGCACAGAGCCAACAGAGTTCATAAATGAAACATTAAGCAATGACATTTATTCAACTTCGTCTGGTGAAGCTGAAGAAGAACTTTTTTAACGAAACCGTTCATTTGATCTAAACAAAGGGCAGATATTGAAACTCAATATCTGCCCTTTTTTAATCTTAATAGTAGAAGCTGACTCTCACCACGCCGGTGTATGTGATTTATGTACGAGAGCTGTTATGAATCAGGCTCACTATAAGCGAGGACAGCTATGAACGAGATCTACTGTGAACAAGAGTGACTCTCTCTAATTGCTGACTAATCACTTCAGCTAACTGCTCAAAACGAGGTCTTAATGGTGAACCAGGTCGGTACGCTACAATAATTCGTCGCGATGGAGTAGGATTTACCGCCGGCAAATAACACACACCATCTTTTTGCTTTTCACTCGGCAGCGACAACTCAGGTAATAGTGTAATTCCAGCGCCAGCAGCCACCATATTTCGCAACGTTTCTAAACTCGTGGCTTTGAACCTTTCATCATCCTTTGCACCCGCAGCAAAACAAAAGCCTAATGCTTGATCACGTAGGCAATGACCATCACCTAAAGCTAAAACGGTTTGACCATTAAGCTGCAACATATCAACGCTGTCTTGCTTAGCCCATTCATGATCACACGGCACCGCAACACTCAGCGGCTCATCATAAACATCAATCTCTTTGAACGCCGCCGTTTCATCAACCGCAGCCAGCACCAAGCAATCAAGCTTGCCATCTTCTAGTTGGCTCACTAACTGATGGGTCTGCGCTTCGTGCAGGTAAAGCTCAAGATCTGGAAAATTTTCTTTTAGATGAGGGATGATTTTAGGCAAGATATAAGGACCAACCGTTGGAATAAATCCAATATGCATCGGACCTGTCATTGATTCACCATGCCCACTTGCCATCTCTTTAAATGTTTTTACTTCGGCTAAAATACGCTTTGCTTGCTCTACAAGCTGTAAACCAGATTCTGTAAAAATCACTTTTCTTGGGCTACGCTCTGTTAGCTGTAAACCTATTTCATCTTCTAACTTACGGATTTGCCCACTAAGCGTTGGTTGGCTGACAAAGCACGCCTCGGCGGCTTTTCTAAAGTGTTTATGCTCTGCAAGAGCCACTAAGTATTCAAAGTCACGAATGTTCATGATCTGCCTCTTACCTCTGGTTTTAATAAGAACAAGGGTCTGAATAGGAATATTTGGGGATAAAATACTTTTGATAGAATTTACCTATCAAAACCATAACATCAAACGATTAGAGCTATCAAAGGATTTATCTAATAATGGGCTCAACGAAACGAAACAGAGCAAAGAAAAACGTTAAGCTCTGATAGAACAAAATTAAAATACTATTTAAGGAAATCAATATGTTTGCATCTAAAGAAGGTCAATCAATCCCTCAAGTAACATTCCCAACTCGCCAAGGTGATGCATGGGTTAACGTAACGACGGAAGAGCTATTTAAAGACAAGACAGTTATCGTATTCAGCCTACCAGGCGCGTTTACTCCAACATGTTCTTCTAGTCACCTACCTCGTTACAACGAACTACATTCTGTATTCAAAGAAAACGGTGTTGATGACATTCTATGTGTTTCTGTAAACGACACATTCGTAATGAACGCTTGGAAAGCAGACCAAGAAGCTGAAAACATCACATTCATCCCAGATGGTAACGGTGATTTCACAGACGGCATGGGTATGCTAGTTGAGAAAAACGACATCGGCTTCGGCAAACGTTCATGGCGCTACAGCATGCTGGTTAAAAACGGCGTGGTAGAAAAAATGTTCATCGAAGAAGACGTACCAGGCGACCCGTTCAAGGTTTCTGATGCTGATACTATGCTTAACCACATAGCTCCTGAGCACAAAGAGCAAGAGTCAATTACAGTATTCACTAAACCAGGCTGCCCTTTCTGTATGAAAGCGAAACAGAACCTAATCGACAAAGGCCTAAACTACGAAGAAGTGGTTCTAGGTAAAGATGCAACAACAGTAAGCCTACGTGCAATCTCTGGTCGCACTACCGTTCCTCAAGTTTTCATCGGTGGCAAACACATCGGTGGCAGCGAAGAACTAGAAGCTTTCCTAGGTTAATCACTTAGTCGCTAATAAACGCCTAGCAATTAAATAACCTAAGTAATACCGCTAACCCACCTTCTTGTGGGTTAGCGATTCCAAACCACTCTTATCTGAGTTTTGGAAAAAGAATATAGCCTGTGACTCGCCCGCTTTTAACTAACCTATAGTTAATTAAAAGAAGAGTTAACAACAAGAATCGGTTAGTAACAAAAGCTGAATCACAAGCTAAACCTAATAAAACAGAATCACAAAACTGACCCGCGATCCTGACTCTCAAGAAATCACCAGAGTTGGAGGGGTTTGTTCAAACTAAATTTAGCCATTGCGAGAAAATTATTATGAAACAAGTCAATGTAGATGTAGCAGTTATCGGGGGCGGTACAGCAGGTTTAGGGGCTTACCGCGCTGCAAAAGCACACACTGACAGTGTTGTGATGATTGAAGGCGGCCCTTACGGTACAACCTGTGCTCGTGTTGGTTGTATGCCATCTAAACTGCTTATTGCAGCAGCTGAAAGCGTACACCAAATTGAGAAGGCGCCGGCTTTTGGCGTTCACCCACAAGGTGGTATTGTGATTAACGGTCGTGAAGTGATGGACCGAGTGAAGTTTGAACGTGACCGTTTTGTTGGTTTTGTTTTAGAAGGTGTTGATGAAATCCCAGAGCAAGACAAAATCTCTGGTTACGCTAAGTTCCTAGACGACAACACGCTACAGGTTGATGATCATACAGTGATCACTACAAAACGTATTGTTATCGCAACAGGTTCTCGCCCTGCATACCCTGCAGTTTGGAATGAGCTTGGCGACCGTCTTATCATTAATGATGACGTATTCAGTTGGGATGATTTACCAGAATCAGTGGCGGTATTTGGCCCTGGTGTGATTGGTCTTGAGCTTGGTCAATCACTACACCGCTTAGGTGTGAAGACCAAACTGTTCGGTTTGGGTGGTCAAGTTGGCCCAGTAACCGACCCAGAGGTCATGGCGTATGCAGATAAAGCCTTCAATGAAGAGTTCTACCTAGATGCCGACGTGAAAATCGAAAGCATGAAACGCATTACCACTGAATCGGGTGAAGATCGCGTCGAAATCCAGTTCATCAATAAGCAAGGTGAATTAGAAACTAACGTCGTTGAATACGTACTGGCAGCTACAGGTCGTCGTCCAAATACAGACAAGCTTGGCCTAGAGAATACCTCTCTAGAACTTGATGAACGTGGTGTGCCAGTTGCAGACCACTACACGCTACAAACATCGCTACCATCAGTATTTATTGCGGGGGATGCAAGCAACCAATTGCCTCTACTGCATGAAGCAGCAGACCAAGCACGTATTGCCGGTGATAATGCAGGTCGCTTCCCTGAGATTCGTGCAGGACTGCGCCGCTCTAAAATCTCAGCAGTATTCTCTGATCCGCAAATCGCAATGGTTGGTGAAACGTACAAAGAGATCACAACGCGTTTAGGTACTTGTGGCTGCTTCGCAACCGGTGAGGTGTCTTTCGAAAACCAAGGTCGTTCACGAGTGATGCTACGTAACAAAGGTATTCTGCACGTTTACGGCGAGCAAGGTACAGGGCGCTTCCTTGGTGCTGAAATGATGGGACCAAATGCAGAACACTTGGCTCACTTATTAGCATGGGCACACCAGAACAAGATGACGGTTTCTGAAATGCTAGATATGCCGTTCTACCACCCAGTAATCGAAGAAGGTGTACGAACTGCATTACGTGACCTCAATGCGAAACTGCACCTAGGCCCAGAGATGGTGAAACACTGTCTAGATTGTGGTCCTGGTTGTTAATCTCCGGTCATAGAACAGATAGCCATTTGATCTGTTAGCAGGATTTAGATACTAAAAAGGAAAGCCATTGGCTTTCCTTTTTGTTTCTTACTGGCTTTGATATTACTTCTCAGCAGCAATCACAGAAATCTCAACGAGTAGCGCTTCACGAGCCATATCACCCGTCACACATGCGCGAGCAGGAGCGTGACCTTCAGGAACCCATGCATCCCATACAGCATTCATATCTTGAAAATCATCCATAGACTTAATGTAGATAGTCGCTGACAACATGTGTTCTTTGTCACTTCCAGCTTGCTCAAGGAGAACTTCCACTTTATCAAGCATAGTTTGAGTTTGCTCTTTAATGCCTTGAGTAGCATCGGCACATACTTGACCACATAAATAAATCGTACCATTGTGCTTAACAATACGGCTCATGCGTTGTTTCGTTTCTTGGCGCTCAATCATCAACTTTCTCTCTTTAAGTCACCGTAATTAAAAACCCGATGACGTGTTATTATTTAGGTAATAAGCATAACGCGAATTAAGCCTAATATGACATGTGTTAGATGCAATAAAACTGAAAAAATCACGCAGAAGCTTGGTCGTTGTCAACGCTGTATGAATCAACTCACAGTATTATCAATTCTTAGCTGGGGTATATGGTGGTTATTTTTCAAAGAAGATCCAAGAACAATTAATGCCATTGCATTGATGATGGCGGCTTGTGCGTTTAGCGGACTGTTAAGCATTCATTTAGTGATGAAATTTGTAATCCTTCCTCTTAGAAAGAGAAACACTAAATAACGAACCGATAAGTAATTGAAGATAAATAAACAGACTTCCAAACAACAGATAGAAAAAAGCCCCAAAACCAATCGGTTTTGGGGCTTTCTTAGATAAATCTAAGAAAAAGCAGTGGTACTTTAATAGACCGGACTTTTCTTAATTTGTTCCCAAAAAAGATCAGATTTTTAATCTTTTATTTAGGTGCAATAAAATCAATACCTTATGCAACGTTAACTTTTGCAATAACCTGCTCAACCAAGTTCACTTCCAATGCAACTTCATCACAAGCATGTTGGCGAGGGCACTGGTCACAATCTTTGAGGACTTTCTCTGGCAACAATGACTTAGACGTCGGTAAGAAGTCATGTTTCATAAAGAATTCAGGAGTACGAGTTAGTACAAACACTTTCTTGATTGCCATTTGTCGCGCTTTATCAACAAGGTGTTGCACTATCGCAGTACCCTGCCCTTGTCCTTGCCAGCCGGCTTCAACCCCAAGCGAGCGAATTTCAGCTAAGCCAGAGTCATAGACATAAAGTGATGCACAACCTGTAACCTCACCATGATGCTCAGCTACCGCAAACGAGCCAATATCACGCACCAACTCATTACGAGAACGAGGGAGGTTTTCACCCATGTTTGCCCAGTAAGCGACCATGCCTTCTAATGCTTCTATATCGGTCAAACGAGCAGGACGTACTTTGACAATTGAAGTGTCACGCTGCGATAAACGCTTCTCAGCTTGGTCTACAGCATAAGCGACTTGTTTAGGGGAAACGCCACCCAATGCGCTACGTTTTTCTAAACAAGATTCAATGGTCAAGATGTCGTAAACATCATCCTCTATCACCTCAGAGAACTCTTTCATCTCTGCGATGGTTAATTCTTCCAGTGCACAGCCTTTCGAAATTGCAGCGACAACCGTCACACCCACAATGTGGTGAGCTTCACGGAAAGGAATACCTTTCGCTACCAGGTAATCAGCCAATTCTGTAGAGTTTGCGTAACCTTGTTTCGCCGCTTCAAGTGTACGTTCGCCGTTCACTTTAATGCCGTCAAAACAAAGAGCCGCCATTTCCATACAATCATTCCAAGTGTCTAAAGCGTCAAACAGACCTTCTTTATCTTCTTGCATATCTTTGTTGTAAGCCAAAGGCAGTGCTTTCACCGTCATCATCATTGCGGCTAATGAACCGTATACACGGCCAGTTTTGCCACGGATGAGTTCTAGTGCATCTGGGTTTTTCTTTTGTGGCATCAGAGATGAACCTGAAGTCACGGTATCAGCTAACTCGATGAAATTTGATTCACCTGAGTTGTAGAAAATCATATCTTCTGCGAGACGTGAAAGGTGAAGCATAGAGATAGATGCAATCGACATCAGCTCCATTACATGATCACGGTCAGATACTGAATCTAGAGAGTTACGAGTTGCACGACGGAAACCTAAGTTGTGAGCTAACTCTTCACGGTCCATCGGGTAAGCGGTTCCAGCAAGAGCACCAGAACCCAAAGGACACGTATCTAGACGTTTAATCGCATCACTCAAGCGAGAGTAATCACGCTCAAGCATTTCAACGTAAGCCAAGCACCAGTGAGCAAAAGTTACTGGCTGAGCACGTTGAAGGTGAGTATAACCAGGAAGCACGGTTTCTTGATGCTGAGAAGCAACGTTCACCATTTGACTTTGCAGACGGTCAAGCGCTAGCAGTAATTGGTTACCTTGCTGACGGCACCATAGTTTAAGGTCTGTCGCCACTTGGTCATTACGAGAACGGCCGGTATGAAGCTTTTTACCCAAGTCACCGACCTTGCCGATAAGTTGTTGCTCCACCCAACTATGAATATCTTCTGCATCAGAACGTAAGATCTGCTCTGGATCTTCCATCACTTCGAGTTTTAGCTCGTTCAGTGCAAGCTCTAGTCTTTGCTGTTCTTCTTCTGTTAGAACATTGACTGAATGAAGAGCTTTAGACCAGGCAATTGAGCCCACAATGTCTTGCTCAGCGAGACGGTAATCAAAACGAAGAGAATCGTTAAAATCTTTGAACCGGGTGTCTGCTGCTTGGGTAAATCTACCGCCCCATAATGCCATTGTGTATCTCCTAATTGCACAGTGCTCACTGTTTTTGCAAATAATAATTCTGATTAAGATTCAGTATTTTTCTGATGGTTTAAACTTACGGCAATTCAAAATAAAAATAAAGTATTAATTCATTATTTTTACATATTTATTCACCAGGTAATCGTCCGTTGACTCTTTACAGCGTGAAATGCGAATTATATGTCATTAGATACAAAAGGCCGATGCCCATTTACTAAACAGATTGTTCAAGAAAAAAGCCCATTCACTATTTAAATAGTAAATGGGCTTCGGTATCTATATTTTCAAACTTTAGAATTAACGCAATACGTTAAGTCTTTATTCAGTTTTACTTTTGGCTATTCAATGCACGGATACGGCTTGATAGCGAGTAAAGACGGATGAAGCCTTCAGCGTGGCTTTGGTCGTAAACTTCATCTTCACCGAAGGTTGCAAACTCTTCTGAGTACAGGCTGTTGTCAGAACGCTTCTGAGTCACCGTTGCATGGCCTTTGTAAAGCTTGATAACCACTTCACCATTCACGTCTTGTGCTAGCTCATCTGTTGCTGCAAGAATTGACTTACATAACGGAGTGAACCAACGACCGTCGTATACAAGGTGAGAAGCCTTAACGCCTAGCTCTTCACGGAATTCGAATGCCGCTTTATCAAGAACCAGTTGCTCTACTGCACGCAGTGCTTCCATCATGATTGTGCCACCAGGAGTTTCGTAACAGCCACGAGACTTCATACCAACAAGACGGTTTTCTACGATATCGATACGACCAACACCGTGCTTAGCACCCTTCTCATTTAGGTAAACCAGTGCGTTGTATGGCGTCATTGTTTCGCCATCAACCGCTACCACTTCGCCTTTTTCAACTTTTAAAGTAACTGTTTCAGATTCGTTTGGCGCTTGCTCTGGGTCTACAGTCCAAGCCCAGCAATCTTCATCCGGTGCGTTCCATGTATTTTCTAGTACGCCACCTTCTGTAGAAATGTGCCATGCGTTTGCATCACGCGAGTAAATCTTAGTAAGAGAAGCTGTACAAGGAATGTTACGCTCAGCTAGGTAATCGAGACACTCTTCACGGCTCACAAGATCCCATTCACGCCAAGGTGCAATTACGTGTAGGTCAGGAGCAAGGGCTGCAAATGCACCCTCAAAACGAACTTGGTCATTACCTTTACCAGTACAGCCGTGACACAGTGCGTCTGCACCCACTTTACGAGCGATTTCAACCTGCGCTTTCGCGATAATTGGACGAGCCATCGAAGTACCTAATAGGTATTTGCCTTCGTAGTAAGCACCTGTTTTTAGCGTTGGGTAGATGTAGTCTGCAACCATCTCTTCTTTAAGGTCAGCGATGTAACATTCTGATGCACCTGAAGCTTTTGCTTTCTCTTCAATGCCAATTAGCTCTTCGTCGCCTTGACCAACATCCGCGACAAACGCAACAACTTCACAGTCATAGTTCTCTTTCAACCATGGAATGATTACTGATGTGTCTAGACCGCCAGAGTAGGCTACTACAACTTTCTTTACGTTAACTTTGCTCATTTTCTTTCTCCTAGTTTCCATACTGCACATGGCGGTCAGCGTTGGAAATGACTTTAATAGTTATATGCTTGTTCTAAATATCTTGTCTAAATTCTTTAAGTAGTGGCTCGTTGTAAGCCCTACTGAGGTAAAAACTGTGTTCCGATGCTTTTACCTGAAAAAAGTTGTGTCAGTTTCTCTGGGTATCGCCAAGTGGCAACTTCAATTGGTCGGCCAAGGTCGTTAGCGGCTTCTAGTGCGGCTTGAACCTTAACGATCATGCCGTCGGTAATTACTTTGCCTTTAATGAGGTCATCGGCTTGTTGCTGATTAAGACTTGGAATCAAGTGACCTTTGCCGTCTAATACGCCACTTACATCAGAAAGCAGTACCAGTTCAGCATCAAGCGCTCCTGCAACAGCAACCGCAGCTTGATCGGCATTGACGTTCATCAGTTGGCCTTGCTCAGTCAAACCAATCGAGCTAATGATTGGTAGTGCGCCAGCATTGAGGATTGCTTGTAGAACAGTTGAATCACCCGGCTCGGCTTTACCTACCGCACCCAATTCAGGGTTTAGCTCGCTGACTTTACATAAACCCCCATCCGCTAAGCTCAAACCAACAGCGTTCAAACCATCTTTAATTGCTTGCCCTTGAAGTAGCTTGTTCGCTGTACCTGCAAGAGCGCCGGCAATCAATGGAATTTGATCATAAGGGGTCACGCGTAGCCCCTCTTTTTTTACGGTTTCAAGGTTTAGCTTACTCATTAAGTCATCAACAAGGTAACCACCACCATGCACAATCACTATTGGGCGCTGAACTTGTTGTTGGTAAGTAGAAATAGCACCAAACACCTGAGTTAGCGTATCAGGAGAAGACAATGCAGCTCCGCCTAACTTTATGATTAATGGTTGATTATTAAGGCTCATATTAAGATTCCTTACACTAGCGCAGTTAATGACTGAAAGCCATACCGTAAATTTAAACACTGCATCGCTTGGCTAGATGCACCTTTTAACAAATTATCAATCGCAGACACTACGATGATATGTTGACCTTGAACCTTCCACCCTAAATCGCAAAATGGCGTGTTTTCAACGTCTTGAATTCTTGGCAACTTATCTTCAAGAATTCTGACCGCTGGCTTACCTTGATAAGCTTGCTCAAACGCTTGCTGAATTTGCTCTGTCGCCACGCCTTCAGCCAGCTTCATCGTAATGGTTGCTAGAATGCCACGCTTAAAGTTTCCAAGATGCGGGGTAAAAATCACATCACATCCTAAATGAGCAGCAATTTCAGGTTGATGACGGTGATTGAAAACACCATAAGGCTGTAAGCTCACTTCACAGAAGCTATTAACCATGCTCGCTTTGCGACCGGCACCTGTAACTCCACTGGTCGCATTAATCACTGGCCATTGGTTTTCATCAAGTAAGTTAGCGTCAACCAAAGGTTTGATTGCCAACTGTGAAGCCGTTGGATAACAACCCGCTACTGCGACTAGTTGAGCTTGTTTAATAGCGTCTTCATTCCACTCAGCTAAACCGTAAGCAGCTTTATCAAGCCATTGATCATGTTGATGCTCGAAACCGTAGAATTCTTGATAAAAATTTTCACCTTTCACTCTAAAAGCACCCGACAGGTCGAATACTTGGCAATCGTTCTCTAGAAAGATTGGCGCTAGGTCGTGACTTACTTCATGCGCAGTCGCTAAGAAAATTACATCAGACTGCTTTGCCACTTCTTCTGGGTTGATTAAAGGTTGCACTGGCATATCAATCAGCCCTGCTAACTTACCGTGAAGTGCCGCAATAGGTTTACCTGCGTCTACACTATTGGCTGAGACATATAAACCTGATAGCGTGAGCTCAGGGTGTCTATTTATCATTAGAGCCAGTTCTGCTCCTGTGTAGCCGCTTGCGCCAATGATCGTCGTTTTCAGCATCTCAACACATCCATTCTTGAGGTAAGTTACATTTCAAATTTGACTATTCATACTTAATTTTTAGCTTTATTTGATTTTTTATTCATTAAATATGATTTAATATGTGTTTTACCGCCTTATGGTTTTTCTGTCAATAGTAGAAGTGAAGATATTATGCAATTACCGAGTTTTCTTGAGGTCTATAAAGGCCTGATATCCACCGATTCAATTAGCTCAACAGAACCAAGTTGGGATCACGGCAATGCCAAAGTCATTGAAAAGCTAGCGCAATGGTTCAAAGACGTGGGTTTCAGCGTTGAAGTAATAGAAGTTGAACCAGGTAAACATAATATGATTGCCAAGATGGGCTCTGGTGAAGGAGGGTTACTTCTTGCAGGACACAGCGATACCGTCCCTTTTGATGAAGGACGTTGGAATTTCAATCCTCATGCATTAACAGAACACAACAACCGCTTTTATGGGTTAGGCACTACAGATATGAAAGGCTTTTTTGCTTTCATCTATGAAGCCGTAAAAAAAATGGATTGGAGTAACCAAACCAAGCCACTTTATGTTTTGGCAACGTGTGATGAAGAAACCACGATGCTGGGCGCTCGACATTTTACTGAAAGTGCTCCTTTTAAACCGGATTACTGCATCATTGGTGAGCCAACAAGCCTAGTGCCAATTCGGGGTCATAAAGGACACGTTGCCAATGCTGTACGTGTCACTGGCAAGTCAGGTCACTCTTCAGATCCCGCCTTAGGTGTTAATGCCATCGAAATTATGCATGAAGTGCTGTTTGCGCTAATGCAACTGAGAGATAAGTTAGTTAAAGAGTACCATCACCCCGGCTTTGCAATTCCAAGCCCCACCCTAAACCTTGGTCATATTCACGGAGGCGATAGTGCTAACCGTATCTGTGGCTGTTGTGAACTGCATTATGATGTTCGTCCTTTACCGGGCATCAGCCTAGATGGTTTGGATAACATGCTGCGTGGTGCGCTTAAAGAAGTAGAAGCAAAATGGCCAGGAAGAATTGAGATAACGCCATTGCATGAACCAATCCCGGGGTACGAGTGCCAACACGACCATCCATTTATTGGTGGAATGGAATCAGTGTGTGGGATTGAATCACAAACCGTGAACTACTGTACTGAAGCGCCTTTCTTGCAAGAGCTTTGCCCAACGCTAGTACTGGGACCAGGTTCAATTGACCAAGCCCATCAACCTGATGAGTTCTTAAGTTTTGACTTCATCGACCCAACAATTGATGTACTCAGTAAATCAATACGTAAATATTGTTTCTAGTTATTACCAGTTTCTAAGTTAAGAACAAAAATAGAGATCACTCGCATAAAAACGATCCTCAAATAGGTCGCTTTTATGCTGTTTTTCCCTTTCCCACTTAGAAGTTGTAATTAAATTTCAATTTATTCCTATATCAAAACAAATTTATCACTTCTTCATTTTCCAAAACCAATAATTGCAAACTTAGAATGCTTTATTTGACTAGATACAGCACTTTTCGCTAGATTGTGTACTTAGCAAGGAACAATGGATGTAATTTTTTTACGAGGCAGGATGACAATGAACGAGAAATACGCCGCTCTCAAGAGTAACGTAAGCATGCTGGGACGCTTGCTCGGTAACACTATCCAAGACGCACATGGTGACGTAATCTTAGAGAAAGTAGAGACAATACGTAAACTTTCCAAGTCAGCCAGAGCAGGTAACCAAGCTGATCGTGACAGCCTGATTGAAGAAATAAAAAACCTGCCGAATGAACAGCTAACCCCTGTGGCACGCGCATTTAACCAATTCTTAAATCTCACAAACATGGCAGAGCAGTACCATACTATTTCTCGCCATTGTGAAGAGCACGTTTGCGAACCAGACGCGCTACAATCTTTATTTTCAAAGCTTAGCCAAAACAAAATCAGTAAGTTGGATGCGGCACAAGCAGTACGCGATTTAAATATCGAACTCGTACTGACGGCTCACCCAACCGAAATCACTCGTCGCACGATGATCAACAAACTCGTTAAAATTAACGAATGTTTGTCGAAGCTAGAGCTAAGTGACTTATCAAACAAAGAACGCGTTAAAACTGAACGTCGTCTAGAGCAATTAATCGCTCAAGGTTGGCACTCAGATGTAATCCGTCAGCAACGTCCAACACCGCTTGATGAAGCTAAATGGGGCTTTGCAGTCGTTGAAAACTCACTATGGGAAGCAGTACCTGATTTTCTACGTGATATGGATGAGCGCGTTAAAGGCTACTTTGGCGAAGGTCTACCTATTGATGCTCGCCCTGTGCACTTTTCTTCTTGGATGGGTGGTGACCGTGACGGAAACCCATTTGTCACTCATACCATTACCAAAGAAGTACTTCGTTTATCTCGCTGGAAAGCCGCTGATCTCTATTTAGGTGATGTCAATGAACTGATCACTGAATTATCAATGACAAAGTGCAATGACACCGTTCGTGCATTAGCTGGCGATGAACACGAAGCTTATCGTGCCATCCTAAAAGGTCTGCGTACTCTTCTTGGTGATACGCTTGAAGTGTTAGATGCTGAGATTCATCACGCTGACGTTCCTAAAAAGCCGACATTACAAAACATTGATCAGCTTTGGGTTCCTCTTCACGCCTGCTACCAATCTCTGCATGAGTGCGGCATGGGTGTTATCGCAGATGGTTCACTACTTGATACCCTACGTCGAATTAAAGCATTTGGAGTACATCTAGTTCGCTTAGATGTTCGCCAAGAAAGTACGCGTCACTCTGATGTTCTTTCTGAACTGACTCGTTACCTTGGCATTGGTGATTATGACCAATGGAGTGAGCAAGACAAAATTGCTTTCTTAACCAATGAATTAAGTTCTAAACGCCCTCTTCTTCCACGAGAATGGGAACCATCAGAACAAGTTAAAGAGGTTTTAGACACCTGTAAGATTATTGCAGCTCAACCTCGTGAAGCTTTCGGTGCTTACGTTATTTCAATGGCTCGTACTGCGTCTGATGTACTGGCGGTTCACCTACTTCTTCAAGAGTCTGGCTGTCCTTATCGCATGGACGTATGTCCGTTGTTTGAAACTTTAGATGACTTAAATAACTCTGAAGCCGTTATCAAGCAACTAATGGGCATCGACTTATACCGAGGCTTTATCCAAAACCATCAAATGGTCATGATTGGTTACTCTGATTCTGCAAAAGATGCTGGTGTGATGTCTGCAGGCTGGGCTCAATATGACGCAATGGATAAGCTGGTTAAAGTGTGTGAAGACGAAGGTATTGAACTGACATTATTCCATGGTCGTGGCGGAACAGTTGGTCGTGGTGGCGCTCCTGCGCATGCTGCCCTACTTTCTCAGCCACCTCAAAGCTTAAAAGGCGGGTTACGCGTAACGGAACAAGGTGAAATGATCCGCTTTAAGCTGGGGTTACCTGAAGTAGCCGTTAACAGCTTTAATATATACGCTAGTGCTATTTTAGAAGCGAATCTTCTGCCACCACCAGAGCCAAAACAAGAATGGCGCGATCTGATGAATGTGCTTTCAGAAGTGTCTTGTGAAGCTTACCGTAATGTTGTTCGTGGTGAAGAAAAGTTTGTTCCTTACTTCCGCCAAGCTACGCCTGAGTTAGAGCTAGGTAAACTGCCTCTTGGCTCTCGACCAGCAAAACGTAACCCTAACGGTGGAGTTGAAAGCTTACGTGCGATCCCTTGGATATTCTCTTGGAGCCAAAACCGCTTGGTTCTACCCGCATGGCTAGGTGCTGGTGAAGCGATTCAATATTCAGTAGACCAAGGCCATCAAGCTCTTTTAGAAGAGATGTGTCGCGAATGGCCATTCTTTTCTACGCGTTTAGGTATGCTAGAGATGGTTTATTCTAAGTGCAATTTAGAAATCGCGAAGTATTACGATCAACGACTTGTTGATGAGTCACTACTACCTCTTGGTGAATTGCTTCGTGAACAACTGCAAAAAGACATTAAAGCAGTATTGAACGTTGAGAATAACGAAAACTTGATGCAAAGCGACCCATGGGGTCTTGAATCAATACGCCTTCGTAATATCTACGTTGAGCCACTAAACATGCTTCAAGCTGAGTTGTTATACCGAACTAGAAAATGTGAAACTCCACCGCCAGAGCTAGAAGAAGCCCTAATGGTGACGATTGCAGGTATTGCAGCAGGTATGCGAAATACCGGATAGCCAGTGATTAACACTAAAATAAAGACAAAAGGTCGCCACGTGCGACCTTTTTATTTTGTAAAATAACCACTATTGAGTTTTCTATCAGTTTTTTGGGTTATTTTGTCCATGTATTCCACTTTATGCTTATTATTTAGATATAATACCGCTCCGCTGTGAAAACACTCCTATCAAAATATTCCACAGCACTAGGTAAGGAAACTTACCGCGCTAGGTGACAAACGGCTTTATAAGGTGACATAACCAACGAAACACGTTGGTGTTGCTTAGACATATACCAACATATCGTGCCATTAGAAGCACACTTGATGTTTAAGCATTAGTTTACTGTTTATTGACCATTTGGATTAAAGACATGTCATTACCACACGTAATCTTAACTGTTTTAAGTACGCGCGATGCTACTGGTTACGATATAACAAAAGAGTTTTCATCAAGCATTGGCTACTTCTGGAAAGCAAGCCACCAACAAGTTTATCGCGAGCTAAATAAAATGGCTCAAAATGAACAAGTAACTTGTGTGCTTGAACCTCAAGAAGGCAAACCTGATCGTAAAGTTTATTCTATCACCGACGCCGGTCGTGGCGCTTTAGGTGAATGGTTTGAACAACCAACTGCGCACCCAACAGTACGTGATGAGTTCTCAGCTAAGCTAATGGCTTGTGCTGTTCAACCATCAGATGCATACCGTATTCAACTGACTGAACTTGTAGAAGAGTCTCGTAAGCTAGTTTCTCACTACAAAGAAATTGAAGCAGCATACTACGCGACACCAGCGACATTAGATAAGCAAGCTCGTCTAGAGCGCTTAACACTGCGTCGTAACCTACTTATCCGTGAGGCATGGATTGTGTGGGCTGACGAGGTTTTGCTTGAACTAGGTGCAATGGCATAACGCTCTTCCCTGTTCAGATTGTATCGCTGTTAGCTGAATAGCGACTGTCTAAAAAGATAAAAGGCTTGAACTCTTAGAGTCCAAGCCTTTTTTGTATCTAAAGAATATGGATTAAACAGCTACCACTTGTGGTCGAACACCTAATGTATGGCACAGTGCATAAGTCATTTCTGCACGGTTCAGTGTATAAAAGTGAAAATCTTTCACACCT
The DNA here is from genome assembly GCF_024347495.1 of Vibrio gallaecicus. Classification (NCBI taxonomy): domain Bacteria; kingdom Pseudomonadati; phylum Pseudomonadota; class Gammaproteobacteria; order Vibrionales; family Vibrionaceae; genus Vibrio; species Vibrio gallaecicus. The sequence continues at coordinate 3,019,415 of NZ_AP025490.1, forward strand.
TCACGACTTAGAGTACGAACCATATCAATCGCTTGGCTAGCACCTACAAGTTGACGAGTCGTTGGATCATCATCCAAGCCTTGGAACTGCTGCGCCATCCAGCCTGGTACTTTCACATTATTCATCGCAGCAAAACGGGAAGCTTGTTTAAAGTTAGATACTGGTAAAATGCCCGGTACGATTTCAACATCAATTCCTGCTGCCACACAACGGTCACGGAAACGTAGATAGCTTTCAACATCAAAGAAGAATTGAGTAATAGCACGGTTAGCACCGGCATCAACTTTACGTTTCAAGTTAATAAGGTCAGATTGAGCACTTTTTGCTTCAGGGTGCACTTCAGGGAAAGCTGCAACAGAGATATCAAAGTCGTGACGGGATTTCAGTAAATTGACTAAATCAGACGCGTACATCTCAGGAGCACCGCCACCTTCAGGAATATCACCACGTAGCGCAACAATACTCTGAATGCCATTCGCCCAGTAATCGTCAGCAATCTGGATCAGTTCATCACGACTTGCATCGATACATGTTAAGTGTGGCGCTGCTACCAAACCTGTCTGGTTTTTGATTTCTTTAATAATAGAGTGAGTACGATCACGCTCGCCAGAGTTTGCTCCATAAGTTACTGAAACAAATTTAGGTTGAAGAGTTTTCAAGCGGTGAACAGAATTCCACAGCGTTTCTTCCATCTTTTCACTACTCGGTGGAAAAAACTCAAATGACACGTTTATATTATCTGAAAGCTCAGCAATATTTTGATTCAAAGCGTCGATATGACCTGCGTGCGTATATCCCATCTTACTCTCCCTGTGGCAAAAGCAACCACTAAATATTTTCAAATCCTTAGCGACGTTTAGACGTCTATATGTCTCCAGAATGTATTGAATACGATTTAATGTCAACTGATCCATTATGAATTTTTTTCAAGTAGATCGTGAGTAAAGCTCAAGAAGAAGGTCAGAGCTTGAGAATAGATAATCACCGAAAAGAAACAAAAAAGCTGAAAGTAAATGAATTCTACTTTCAGCCATATTTATGGGTTATTGCGGCTTGGTTAATCAGAACAATCAACCATTAAAGGTATTAAAATAAGCTAGACATACGATTCAAATCGGACTGAATTGCTCCTGCTGTCACCTCTCGACCAGCGCCAGGTCCGCGAATCACTAAGGGATTATCTTTGTACCATTTGCTCTCGATCGCAAAAATATTATCGCATGGCAGTAAGTTCGCTAACGCATGCTCTTTAGATAAAGCCTCTACGCCTACCGTTGCTTTACCATTTTTTTCAAGACGAGCAACATAACGAAGTACTTTCTGTTGTGATTGAGCTTTAGTTAAACGCTCTGCCAATTCATCACTTAGCAACGAAGCTTTATCGAAGAAGTCATCTACAGACAAATCTTGTAGCTCCTTCGGCACTAAAGACTCTACTTTCACGTTTTCAGGTTCAATATCTAGCCCTGACTCACGTGCTAAAATCACTAGCTTACGCATCACATCAGATCCATCTAAATCAGCTCGAGGGTCTGGTTCAGTTAAACCTTGCTGCCATGCTAGATCTACCAATTCACTAAATGGAACGCTGCCATCAAATTGCTGAAACAGCCAAGACAAAGTACCAGAGAAGATTCCTGAAAGAGCAATAATATCATCACCACTTTCACGTAAATCTCGAACTGTATGGTTAATCGGTAACCCTGCCCCTACTGTTGCATTATATAACCAGTGGCGACTGATTTTAGAAAAAGCATCTTGGACTTGATGATAATATTCACTGGATGCTGAACCTGCCACTTTATTTGCAGAGATCAGGTGAACCCCTTGTTTAGCGATATCTAAATATTTATCAGCAAGCAATTTGCTGGCTGTGACATCTAATACAACCGCTTCATCATAACCCTGTATTTCGCCTAAACGCTCAAGCCAGTCACTGCCGTTATTATTTACCGCTTCATCTGAGAAACAAGTAAGCACAGTGCTAGGGTCGATGCCCTGCTCATCAAACCAATAAGTTTGACTATCAATCACTGCCACTAAATCAAAGCTCATACCACGGCGCTTTTCTAGTTCAGCTTTCTGTTCTGCAAATAAACTTAACCAACTCGAACCAATGTTTCCTTTCCCGCACAGTGCGATAGCAACTCGTTTCTGTGCTTGGAATAATTGGGAATGGACACCTTTTACTAAAATAGATGTGTCAGCTTTGCGCATCACTGCAACCAAGCTTAACCCAGAAGAAGCCTCTGAGATAAACTCTACCGGTGAGTCTTTTAACTGCTGGTAAAAACCATAGCAATGATTCGGGTTTTTCGTCACACCCGCTCCAACCGCAGCCACCAAAGAGAAGCCTTCTTTAAGTTTAATCTCGCCTTCTACCGCATGGTCTTGTAAGTATTCTAAAGCACCACCAGCAATTTCTTCAGTGTACGCCAAGCGAATACAATATTGGTCTGGTTGTAATTCATACGCTAGCGGTTCTAATTGAGCGCGCTTCAACCCTTCGAGTACATCGGTAGTCAAACGCTCAAAATCGTGCCCGTGACCAAACGTCACTTGGATCAATAAAACTTCATCCAGAGACGTAATAATTTTCGCACCACGACCGGAAGCCAATACACGCTCAATTTGAGTGGAGCCCGATTCTGGTTGATAACTGCAACGTAAACTTAAATCCATCGCACTTTGAGCAACAGGCTGTAAGGTTCTGCTATGTAAAACAGGAGCAGCAAGTCGGGCTAATTCACTGGCTTCATCCAAACGAAGTAAAGGCAATAAACACGCATCCGATACTAGCCTTGGATCAGCACTGTAAACGCCGGCTACATCGCTCCAAATCGTGACTCGGTCGACTTCAGCTAACGCACCAATAACCGTTGCAGAGTAATCTGAACCATTACGGCCTAAAAGAACGGTTTCGCCTTCGCAGTTTTGAGCCATGAAGCCCGTAATCACAACCCGACAATGTGTATGTTGCGCCAGCACTTCTTTAATTAAAGCGTAAGAGCGCGAGCGATCAACTTCTGGCTGTGTTCCCGCTTCAGCTCGTAAGAATTCACGAGCGTCCTGCGCGATAGCTTGTAAATCATTCTGAGAAAGAAGTTCAGCAAGTAACCTTGAAGACCAGACCTCACCATGACCTAGCACTTGAGACTTTTGCGCTTCAGTCAGTGGGGCATTCAATTCACCTAATGCTGTGAATTCCGCTTGAACCAAACCAAGATGATGAGCGGCTTGATCGCCTTCTAACAACTCTTCAATTAAATTCAGCTGGAATTGACGTAATGACTGTAGGCATTCATGTGCTAAACGCCCATCTTTATCTAGTGCTTCTAAGAACTCGATTAAACGATTAGTCGTTTTACCAGCAGCGGAGACCACAACCAAATCAGTCGCGCTTGAATACTCTTTCAAAATATTCACAACTCGCTGATAGCATTCTGGGTTAGCTAAACTACTTCCACCAAATTTATGCAGTTGGCGTAAAACACTCATTAGCTCGCTTCCCCATTCTCGATGAAGTTATGTGTCTTAAGAAACGCTTGGTTTAGATCTTCAATAAGATCGCCCGCGTCTTCTAAACCTACAGACAAACGTAGAAGTTGCTGAGATACACCCGCTTCAGCCAAAGCAACTTGCCCCATTGCACGGTGAGTCATAGAAGCTGGATGACAAATCAAACTTTCAACACCACCTAAAGATTCAGCCAACGAGAACAGCTCTAGCTCACCAACAAAAAACTTCAACGCTTCAAAAGATCCTGCGAACTCAAAGCTCAGCATAGAACCAAAGCCTAACTGCTGCTTTTTGGCAATTTCATGACCAGGGTGATCAGGTAAGCTTGGGTGATAAATAGTGCCGACTAAATCTTGCTGCTGAAGCGCTGTTAAAATTTCACGAGAGCTTTCTTCATGTACACGCATACGAGCGCCTAAAGTACGAATACCACGTAAAGTCATGTAGCTATCAAATGGCGTACCTGTTGCGCCTATACAGTTGCCCCACCATCCTAATTCTTCAGCATGCTCTTCCGTTTTAGTGATGACCACACCACCAATTACATCTGAGTGACCGTTAATGTATTTAGTTGTGGAGTGAATAACAAAGTCAGCACCTAGCTCTAGAGGCTTTTGGAACACAGGTGTCAAAAACGTATTATCGACAGCCACTAACGCTCCGACCTCTTTTGCTTTACGACACGTTTCTGCGATATCGACCACTCGCACTAGAGGGTTAGAAGGTGTTTCAAGTAGGATTAATTTGGGCTTGAGAGCAATCGCTGCATCTAATGCGGTTTGATCCGACTGATCAACAAACAGGACTTTGAAGTCCCCTTTTTGAGAACGTGTATTAAACAGTCTGTACGTTCCACCGTAGCAGTCGTGTGGAGCAACAATTAAATCGTCACCACTTAGAAATGCAGACACCCACAAGTTCAATGCTGATGTACCGCAATTGGTCACAACGGCACCCTTTCCTGATTCCAGTTCGAAGAGCGCTGTTTCTAATAACCCACGGTTCGGGTTGCCCGATCTCGTATAGTCATATTTAGGCACTTCACCAAAAGCGGGAAAACCATAATTTGTCGAAAGATAAATTGGTGGAACAACGGCATGGTGTTGAGTGTCTGACTCAATACCGGTTCGAACGGCAATTGTGGCTGGCTTCCGGCTGCTCATAGGTGTTTCCTTACAAATTGGGTTCAGGATATAACAGCTGCTTGTCGGCGTTTTGCAGCTGTGTTAGATATATGTTATTCACTTTACTGCCATAAACATAAGACGTCAACACTTCTAGACGTCCATATGTCTTTGCTTATGGCGGTAAATCCCGCTAAAATCACCTTCTAAATTAATCTAACTACAAAAATGATGAAGGTACACAATGGCAGATTGGAATGGTGAGTACATAAGCCCATATGCTGAGCATGGAAAGAAAAGCGAACAAGTAAAGAAAATTACGGTTTCTATCCCTCTAAAAGTATTAAAGGTGCTAACTGATGAACGTACTCGTCGTCAGATAAACAACTTACGCCATGCCACAAACAGTGAATTGCTATGTGAAGCCTTTCTTCATGCCTACACTGGTCAACCGTTACCTACGGATGAAGACCTACGTAAAGACCGCCCAGACGATATCCCTGCTGAAGTGAAAAAACTAATGACAGAAATGGGTATCGAATTCGAAGCGTTTGACGAAGAATAAAAATAAATCACGTCGATGCCCTTCATATTTTCATTTGCTTGTGACAATAGTTTGAAACTAACTTCTGTATTTCAAGTGTAAGCTTGTCATACCAAGATACAAAAAAGCCGAATCATGCTTCCATGATTCGGCTTTTTTATGAGTTCAATGCTAAAGACGTAACATTAAGCCATATAATTTTCAGGCATCTCGATACGAGCAACACCAGATTCAACTGCAGCTTGTGCTACCGCTTTCGCTACGCGAGGCAATAAACGTGGATCCATTGGCTTCGGAATAATGTAATCCATACCAAATGTCAGTGCATCAGCTCCCGCCGCTTTTAATACTTCAGCAGGAACTTCTTCTTTTGCTAGTTCACGAATCGCCGTGACTGCTGCCAGTTTCATCTCATCGTTGATTTCACTAGCTCGCACATCTAGCGCACCACGGAAGATAAACGGAAAGCAAAGCACATTATTAACTTGGTTCGGGTAATCGCTACGACCTGTACCCATGATTAAGTCATTACGCACTTCATGAGCAAGCTCTGGCTTAATTTCTGGATCTGGATTTGAGCATGCAAATACAACAGGCTTATCAGCCATCAGCTTCAAAGATTCTGCTGGTAATAAGTTAGGACCCGATACACCCAAGAATAAGTCAGCACCTTCAATCACATCTTCCAGCGTTCGCTTGTCTGTGTTGTTAGCAAAAAGCTGTTTGTATTCGTTTAGGTCGTCACGGCGAGTGTGGATCACACCCTTACGATCTAGCATGTAGATTTTTTCACGCTGAGCGCCACACTTAATCAGTAGCTCCATACACGCTACAGCCGCCGCGCCCGCACCTAAACAAACAATCTTACATTCTTCTAGCTGCTTACCTTGAAGTTCGATGGCATTCAGCATACCTGCAGCCGTTACGATAGCAGTACCATGTTGGTCATCATGGAATACAGGCACATCACAACGTTCGATAAGACGACGTTCAATCTCAAAACAGTCTGGTGCTTTAATATCTTCTAAATTGATGCCACCAAAAGTATCTGCGATGTTCGCTACCGTGTCGACAAACTCATCGATTGTGCGGTGTTTTACTTCAATATCGATAGAATCTAAACCAGCAAAACGTTTAAACAGAAGAGCTTTACCTTCCATTACAGGCTTAGAAGCGATAGGACCAAGGTTACCTAAACCCAAAATCGCAGTACCGTTAGAGATAACTGCAACCATGTTGCCTTTACCTGTGTACTTATAAACGTTATCAACATTCTGTGCGATTTCTCGAACAGGCTCAGCTACACCTGGGCTGTATGCTAAAGCAAGGTCTTCAGCTGAATTTGCCGGCTTAGTCAGCTCAACGGCAATTTTACCTGGAATAGGGAATTCATGATAATCAAGAGCTTGCTGGCGAAATTGTTCTTGAGCAGATAATTTTTCTTCTGCTGATAATGGCTCTTTTGAAGATTGAGCCTGGCGAGTGTCGTCTGACATGAGCGTAGGTTTCCTAAGATATTATTATTTGGGGGAATCCTCTTCATGTTAATAGATGTACTTCAAAGTTCCTAGGTGGTTTACCTATCAGTCTCACTAAAAAACGAGATTTGACTACTAATAAGACCAGTGAACAGTTGAAATCTCTAAATGGCAGGCAACAAAAAAGGACACCGAAGTGTCCTTTTGGATGTCTATATAGCGAGTATTACTACTTGCTAGAAAGAGCACCGAAACGCTTGTTAAAGCGATCAACACGGCCGCCAGTATCTACGATACGTTGCTTACCAGTGTAGAATGGGTGACATTTGTCACATACGTCTAGGTGAATACCAGCTTTACCTAGAGTAGAGTTGAATTCAAATGTGTTGCCGCAAGAGCAAGTAGCTGTAACAGCTTTGTATTCTGGGTGGATTCCAGCTTTCATGGGATAACCTCAATTAGGCCGTGTCGCCATCCGATTCTAAGCCGGACACCACACGTAGTTAAAAAATAATTAAAAGTACCGCTTCGTAACACAAGGATACAAAGCCATACCTTCAAGGCGCAGTATAGTAATGAATCTGAGAAGTAGGATCAACTGATTTGATACATTTTTCACCAACCTTTTTTTCCTTCTATATTAAAAGCCAATATCAGTTCTTCTCTAACATCGCTAAGCCATTAAAAAACACAGCCTTTATGAAGCGATACCAAACTGTTTCTCGAATTTCATGGGCTTATCCTTTAGACTGTTTCGTCATTTCCTATTCAAAATAAAGCTGTCACTTTATGCGCCCAACTATCGCCCGTGTCGCACTACCAGTCCCTTTAGATAAGCAGTTTGACTACAAAATACCTAGTCACCTGTTCCCTATTATTGGCGGTCGTGTATCTGTACCTTTTGGGCGTCAAACATTAACAGGCATAGTCACAGCTCTAGTCAATGAATCCGAATTTAGCTTAGACAAGCTCAAACCAATTAAAGCGTTGTTGGACAATCAACCCGTTTGGTCTGACTCGGTTTATTCTTTGTTAGTTTGGTGCAGTCAGTTTTATCAGTACCCTCTTGGGGAAACGTTCGCCAATGCATTACCTTCTGCTTTACGTAAAGGTAAAGATGCAGATTTTGCCACCTTGGTTGAATGGCAGCTGACACCTCAAGGTAAAGATCAGTTAATGCTAGGTTTTGGGCGTGCCGTTAAGCAAGCAAAAGTCATGAGAATGCTGGAAAACGGATCCGTGCCCCATCAAGAATTTATTGATGAGGAAGTGGGAAGCGCGGTTTTAAAAACACTTCAAGAAAAGGGCTGGATTGAGTCTCTTGAAAAAAAGCCGATGCGTATCGCTTGGTCTAAAGAACTAGAAAACGACCACGACAAGCCAAAGCTCAATGAAGAACAAGCCATTGCTATCGCGACCGTCAATAGCCAGACAGATTTTGGCTGCTTTTTGCTTGAAGGTGTCACTGGCTCAGGGAAAACTGAAGTTTACTTGAACATGATTAAGCCAATTTTAGAGCAAGGTAAACAAGCGCTTGTTCTTGTTCCTGAAATTGGATTAACGCCACAAACCATTAACCGATTCAAACGACGCTTTAATGTGCCTGTCGAGGTAATTCACTCTGGGCTTAATGATACTGAACGTCTTAATGCTTGGCTGTCAGCCCGTGATAAAATAGCAGGAATCGTAATAGGCACTCGCTCAGCACTGTTCACCCCTTTTTCTGATCTAGGTATCATCATTGTTGATGAAGAACATGACGCATCCTACAAGCAACAAGACAGCCTTCGTTATCATGCTAGAGATGTGGCGATAATGCGTGCGCATAAAGCACAAATACCGGTAGTCCTCGGCTCTGCTACTCCTGCATTTGAAACCCTTCATAACGCTCAAACCGGTAAGTATCACTATTTAAGACTAACCAACCGAGCGGGGGTCGCGCTTCCTACGACCAACAAAGTGCTGGATGTGAAGGGGGAATATTTAGAAAGTGGATTATCAGCTTCATTGATTGCAGAAATGCAACGTCATTTGCAGTCTGGCAACCAAGTCATGTTGTTTTTAAACCGCCGTGGTTTTTCTCCTGCTTTAATGTGTCACGAATGTGGTTGGACGGCAGAATGTAAACGCTGTGATGCTTATTATACTTATCATCAAAACAGCAATGAAATGCGTTGCCACCACTGTGGTTCCCAACAGCATGTTGTACACCATTGCCAAGGTTGTGGTTCAACCCAACTAGTAACACATGGCGTGGGTACCGAACAATTGGAAACCCAGTTAGGGCACCTATTCCCTGACTATAAAACAATACGAATTGATAGAGACAGCACTCGCCGTAAAGGCAGCTTAGAAACAGCATTAGAATCCATACGTAAAGGTGAGTTCCAAATACTTATCGGAACGCAGATGCTCGCTAAAGGGCACCACTTTCCAGATGTAACTTTAGTTGCCCTACTCGATGTCGATGGTTCACTTTATAGCAGTGACTTTCGAGCCTCAGAACGACTCGCCCAGTTATTCATTCAAGTCGCGGGACGTGCAGGTCGTGCCAGTAAACCTGGGGAAGTGATCTTACAAACCCATCACCCTGAGCATGGCTTGCTGCAAGCTTTACTACACAAAGACTATAACCACTTTGCGCAAACTGCCTTAGCCGAACGTAAACAGGCTATGCTGCCTCCTTATACTTTCATGACGTTATTTAGAGCTGAAGCCAACGATCCATATTTGGTGGAAGATTTTTTACGTCAGGTTCGTCATACCCTTGAAGCACATCCACTTTATGATGGGTTTTGTATGGTGCTCGGGCCAACGCCCGCACCTTTAGCAAAACGTGCAGGAAAGTCACGCTGGCAATTAGTTTTGCAAACTCAAACTCGTTCATTAATGCAAAAGTTATTAATGAGTGCGAAACCAGCTATCAATATGTTACCAACTGCAAAAAAAGTACGCTGGTCGATCGATATAGAGCCTCAAGATCTCAGTTAAAAGTATGCGGTGCTTCAGAGATTTCAGTTTTCTCGTGAGCTACTTCACACGAGTCGTGTAATTTTTGTTAATCTACCCGTAACTTTATGTGCTCTAAATGAATAGTATATTTCAAGCACATAAGTGTAAGCATTGCTTTCATGGAAGTTAATCAATTAAAAGAATAATGATTGCCGATTTCAGTGGCATACAAAGGAATTTAAAGAGGGTTTAATTTATGGCGACAATGAAGGATGTTGCCCAGCTTGCAGGGGTTTCTACAGCGACAGTATCAAGAGCGCTTATGAACCCGGAAAAAGTATCATCTTCAACTCGTAAACGCGTTGAAAATGCCGTACTTGAAGCTGGATACTCACCTAACTCGTTAGCTAGAAACTTACGTCGCAACGAATCTAAAACCATAGTAACTATTGTCCCAGACATCTGTGACCCTTACTTTACGGAAATTATCCGTGGGATTGAAGATGCTGCGGTTGAACACGGATACCTTGTGTTACTTGGCGATAGTGGACAACAAAAGAAGCGTGAGAGCTCTTTTGTAAATTTAGTGTTCACCAAACAAGCTGATGGCATGTTGTTACTCGGTACAGATCATCCATTTGACTTAAGTAAACCCGAGCAAAAGAATTTACCTCCCATGGTAATGGCTTGTGAGTTTGCCCCAGATCTTGAGCTTCCGACTGTCCATATAGACAACTTAACGTCTGCATTTGAAGCCGTGAACTATCTCACTCAACTTGGTCATAAGCGTATAGGGCAAATTTCAGGTCCAACGTCTGCGACACTCTGTCAATTTCGTCAGCAAGGTTACCAGCAAGCACTACGCCGAGCAGGTATCACAATGAACCCTGCCTATGGCACGGTTGGCGATTTTACTTTTGAAGCTGGCGCGCAATCGATTCGCCAACTGCTCGCACTGCCAGAACCTCCAACTGCTATCTTCTGTCACAACGATGCTATGGCTATCGGTGCGATTCAAGAAGCGAAGAAGTTAGGTCTACGCGTTCCACAAGACCTTTCAGTTGTAGGCTTCGATGACATTAAATTCGCACAATACTGCGATCCACCGCTCACCACTATTTCACAACCTCGCTACGAGATCGGTCGTCAGGCGATGCTAATGATGCTGGACGTATTGAAAGGCAATGATGTTCAAGCTGGTTCCCGCTTGCTTGAAACAGAGTTGATCGTACGAGGAAGTACAGCTCCACCACGCATTCAATAGAAAAGCACTTCTTTGCGGCACATTTTGATGTGCCGCTTCCATTTCTACACTATTATCCACTCGCGATCTGGATTACCATGAAAGTTGAATCATCAACTGTTGAAATGCTCAGTGGCCAATAAAGATTACGCAAGACGCGGTCGTGGAACAAAGAAGCCGACCAAAAAGACAGCCCCTCGCCGTAAGCCTTGGCGTAGTGGTCTTTTAGCGATCCTACTAGCTAGTGGGTTCGGTTATGGATTATACCTGCTTAGCACAGACCCAGAGCCACCAGCACCTACACCTGTGGTGACAAAACCCAAGCCGAAACCTAAAGCTGCGAAACCTATTCCACCGCCTCCAGAAGAAAAGTGGGATTACGTTGAAACGCTGCCAAGCCGCCAAGTTGAAGTAAAAGCAAAAGAGCAGAAGAAATCTGACATTCCTTACATCATGCAGTGTGGTGCGTACAAAACACTGAAACAAGCGGAAGCACGCAAGTTAGATATCGCTTTCCAAGGTATCAACAGTAAAGTTCGCAAAAAAGAAAACAGCAGTTGGTACCGAGTAGTGCTTGGACCTTACGATTTAAAACGCGATGCTGAGCGCGACCGACATAAGCTACAACGAGCTAAAATTGAGCCGTGTGCTATTTGGAAAGAAACCCAATAGTGGTATTTCAGTGAGCACAAAAATACCTCAACTAAAGTATCAACCTCTTAAAAGCCTTCCTTGCGAAGGCTTTTATCTTTTAAGCGCCCTCAAGCATTATCCCCCAGCACTTTACTGCTTCTTTCACTTTCATCTCAAAGATCTCTCCTAACTTTATTCTTACGTTCATTTACACATCTATTTGATTTCTGAGTTGTGCGTTTCCTTGAATTATCGGCTCTTTATCCTCATATAACCTGTATACCCAAAAGACAAAAAAACAAGAGGCCCTACTCGTGACTACCATTGTATCTGTACGTCGTAATAATAAAGTCGTCATCGCGGGTGATGGACAAGTATCTTTAGGCAATACAGTGATGAAGGGCAATGCCCGTAAAGTTCGCCGCCTATATAACAACCAAGTACTGGCAGGTTTTGCTGGCGGTACTGCCGATGCTTTCACGCTATTCGAAAAATTTGAAAGCAAACTGCAAATGCACCAAGGTCATTTAACAAAAGCAGCCGTTGAGCTTGCTAAAGACTGGCGCAGTGATCGCGCACTTCGCAAGCTAGAAGCTTTACTAGCGGTTGCGGATGAAACAGCATCATTGATCATCACAGGTAATGGCGATGTTGTGCAGCCTGAAAACGACCTCATTGCCATTGGCTCTGGTGGTAACTTTGCGCAAGCAGCCGCGACAGCTCTGCTTGAAAATACCGATTTAGATGCTCGTGAAATAGCAGAGAAGTCACTCACTATTGCTGGTGACATCTGCGTATTCACAAACCATCACCACACTGTTGAAGAGCTTGAAAGCACTGTTGAACTGCCTAAGCCTGAATAATCAGCCGCATCTTCAATATGTCTGAGCACAAATAGCTCATGCGTACATAAGCTCATTTATGTATATGACTTATACGCAAACCAAGTATGAAGTTAACGCCCAACAGCCGAACTGTTATTTTGATATTCAATTACAGTCGTGATTAAAAGAATTAAGGAAACACCATGTCTGAGATGACTCCTCGTGAAATCGTTCACGAACTTAACCGCCACATCATTGGTCAAGATAACGCCAAGCGCTCAGTTGCAATCGCACTACGTAACCGCTGGCGTCGCATGCAGCTTGAAGAAAGCTTGCGCGTTGAAGTATCTCCAAAAAATATTCTAATGATTGGTCCAACAGGTGTTGGTAAAACTGAAATTGCGCGCCGTTTAGCAAAACTGGCGAACGCACCGTTCATCAAAGTTGAAGCAACGAAATTCACTGAAGTTGGTTATGTTGGTAAAGAAGTTGAAACCATCATTCGTGACTTAACAGACGTTGCAATCAAAATGACTCATCAGCAAGCAATGGAAAAAGTACAATTCCGCGCTGAAGAACAAGCTGAAGAACGCGTACTAGATGCCCTACTTCCACCAGCACGTGATGCTTGGGGTCAAAATGAGCAATCAGAAGACACAAGCTCATCAAACACTCGTCAAATCTTCCGCAAGAAATTACGCGAAGGAAAGTTAGACGACAAAGAGATTGAAATCGACGTTGCCGCTCCGCAAATGGGCGTGGAAATAATGGCTCCTCCGGGCATGGAAGAAATGACTAACCAGCTACAAGGTATGTTCCAAAACCTTGCTGGTGACACCAAGAAAAAGCGCAAGCTGAAAATCAAAGATGCTTTAAAAGCACTGACTGAAGAAGAAGCTGCAAAATTAGTTAATCAAGAAGAACTGAAAGAAAGCGCGATTTATAACGTTGAAAACAATGGCATTGTGTTCATTGATGAAATCGATAAAATTTGTAAGCGCGGAGATAGTTCTGGCCCTGATGTTTCTCGTGAAGGTGTTCAGCGCGATCTATTGCCATTAATTGAAGGCAGTACCGTTTCAACAAAACATGGCATGGTGAAAACAGACCATATCTTGTTTGTTACATCTGGTGCATTCCAAGTAGCGAAACCGTCTGACCTTATTCCTGAACTACAAGGTCGTTTACCGATTCGTGTAGAGCTTGAAGCGCTTTCAAGTAACGACTTCAAACGTATCCTAACTGAGCCAAAAGCATCTCTGACAGAACAGTACATCGCGCTCATGAAGACAGAAGATGTTGATGTTGATTTCACAGAAGATGGCATCACACAAATTGCAGATGCTGCATGGCAAGTCAATGAGACAACAGAGAACATTGGTGCTCGTCGTCTTCATACCGTTATGGAGCGTCTAATGGATGAAATTTCATTCGAAGCAACAGACAAACCTGGTACAAAACTAACTATCGATGCTGAGTACGTGAAAGCGAAATTAGGTGGTTTTGTAGAAGATGAAGATTTAAGTCGCTTCATCCTGTAGCACAAAAAAGTCGAACATTTGCGTTATCGCAAAGAAATGACGGCTAATGACATTAATAAGAGCCCACTTCCGAGTGGGCTTTTTAATACCCAAAAAATGAGCGTATACTGAAATCACTGTATGACACCATATACTTACCACTAAAGCTCACCGCTAATGAAGGTGAACTGATAAAGAAATGTATCTACGATGAAACAATCTCTACTGATTTGGCTTGATGCCGCACGACCAAAAACTCTGCCATTGGCACTTGTCTCTATTCTTACCGGGAGTAGCTTGGCATTTTCCTCGGATCAGTTCTCACTTTCGATCGCTTTATTGGCTTTCCTTACCGCTACCCTTTTACAGATATTATCCAACCTCGCCAATGACTATGGCGATGCTGTTAAAGGTACTGACAACGATAATCGATTAGGTCCAGTAAGAGCCATGCAATCTGGCGCAGTAAACGCCAAAACAATGAAGCAAGCGATCATTTTGAACATCATATTTACCATGGTGGCGGGCTTGGTTTTAATTTTCCACGCACTAAGCACACTGGAAAGTATTTTGTCGTTTATCGCATTAGGTGTTCTCGCCATTGTCGCGGCTATTGCTTATACAGTAGGAAACAAGCCTTACGGCTACATTGGGTTAGGCGACTTATCTGTCTTTATCTTCTTTGGTTTACTTGGCGTATCCGGCACCTACTTCTTACACACTGGGAATGTTGAGCCTAGCTTGTTTCTGCCTGCTTTAGGTTGTGGCTTAATGGCTGTCGCGGTCCTTAATATCAATAACATGCGTGATATTGAAAATGACAGCGAATGCGGAAAACGCACCATGGCTGTTCGTCTCGGTCAAACAAAAGCTAAGCACTATCATTTCTTATTATTAGGCAGTGCCATTGTTGCCTTCTCTGCTTACTTAGTTATCCAAGAAAAGCCTCTTTGGATAAGTTTGCCATTTTTACTGAGCATTATCGCCGTCTATAAACACGGTAAAGCCGTTTGGAATACTCAAAAACCAGCCCAAATTGCCCCTATGATGCCGGTCATTGTTAAGTGTTCATTAATTACCAACCTATTATTTGCAGGAGTTGTTGTAGCTCAAACTCTGCTCAGTTAATTATGGGGAATGATTGCAAAGGGTTAATGCACCGATATACTCAAGATAAGCTCATTGTTCAAAAGGTAAACTATGGAATACAACACTTCTGCGCTGTGTGATATTTATTTAGACCAAGTTGATGTACTTGAACCTATGTTCAGCAACTTTGGAGGTCGTTCATCGTTCTCCGGTAAAATCACCACGTTAAAATGTTTTGAAGATAATGCTTTAATTCGTTCCGTCCTAGAACAAGATGGTCTTGGTCGAGTGTTGCTAATTGATGGTGGAGGCTCTTTACGTAAAGCCTTAATTGATGCAGAAATTGCTCTACTAGCCGAAGAGAATGAGTGGGAAGGCCTTGTCGTATACGGCTGTGTACGTGAAGTCGATGAACTAGAAGATATGAATTTAGGCATCCAAGCCCTAGCCTCTATTCCAGTTGGCGCAACCCAACAACACAATGGCGAAACGGACGTACCTGTTAATTTTGGTGGCGTGACTTTCCTTCCTGAAGATCACCTGTATGCTGACAACACGGGCGTTATCTTATCTCAAGAGCCACTTGATGTAGATTTGGTTCTAGATGACGATGACATGGATGATGATCTTGAAGTCGATGAGCAAGATGATTCACCAGATAACGAAACGTACGACCCAATTCGCTAGTAACTAATGGCCTAAGATCTAATGAGCTAAACGCCGACTTGCTAAGTCGTCTTGCAGATAAAACTGAACAAAAACAAAAACGCCCGCTATAAAAATAGCGGGCGTTTTCTAATTCAGAGAGCTAATTACTCTACATCATCCATTTTACCTAAAAGGTTACGGATGCGGTCTTGCCAAGCTTCATGCTCTTTCTGCATTTCTTGAGATTTAAGCTCTAATGCTTCACGGCTTATTTTAAGCTCGTTAGCTTCAGATGTAAGCTGCTCTTTCTCTTCTTTAAGTTCTTCAACTTCCATTTGAAGAAGTGCGATTGTATCTACTGCAGTTTGAATTTTTGCTTCTAATTTTTCTAATACATCAAAAGACATGTCGGCCTACCTTTAAATTATCTATTCGAGTTGAAGGTTCACTCCACTTATCGCCCATTCTACTCAGCAGAGCCCCGATAAACACTCTCTATATTCGATATTTTGCACTATTCGACTAAAAAATAATCGTAATTCACCGAATATTGACGTGAGCAATAGCAAGCAACTGTGGTAACTCATCATTTTATTGAATATTTCAAATTTCGAGCCTCATATTGATCAAAGGCAAACCCTCAAAAGTAAAAAAGCAAACGTTCCCTTTGAGGTATGATAAAATTCGCCGCAAATTTCTATTCCCCCCTTTGAAAGTTTTGGAGTCAGCATGAAACGCGATTTAGCAATGTCATTCTCTCGTGTCACAGAAGGTGCCGCACTAGCAGGTTATAAGTGGCTCGGGCGTGGCGATAAAAACGCTGCCGATGGCGCTGCTGTAGAAGTAATGCGTAGCTTACTTAATAAAACAGAAATCAGCGGTGAAATTGTTATCGGTGAAGGCGAGATAGATGATGCTCCAATGCTATACATTGGTGAAGAGGTAGGTATTGGTGGTGATGCTGTAGATATCGCAGTAGATCCAATTGAAGGAACCCGCATGACGGCGATGGGGCAATCTAACGCATTGGCTGTACTGGCTGCAGGTGAGAAAGGAAGCTTTCTAAAAGCACCCGACATGTATATGGAAAAACTAGTGGTAGGCCCTGGCGCTAAAGGCGTTATTGACCTAGAACTGCCACTGACAGAAAACCTAGAAAATATCGCTAAAGCATTAGGTAAAACCCTTGATACTCTAGTAGTCACCACGCTTGCTAAGCCTCGTCACGATGAAGTTATTGCACAAATGCAAGCAATGGGCATTCGTGTATTTGCTGTGCCTGATGGCGATGTTGCCGCTTCAATTCTAACTTGTATGCCAGACAGCGAAGTAGACGTAATGTACTGTATCGGCGGCGCTCCTGAAGGTGTGGTTTCTGCTGCTGTAATTCGCGCACTAGATGGCGACATGCACGGTCGATTACTGCCTCGCCACGAAGTAAAAGGCGACACAGAAGAGAACCGCAAACACGGTGAACTTGAACTTGAGCGTTGTGCTGAAATGGGCGTAACCGCTGGCATCGTCCTAAAAATGGAAGACATGGCTCGCAGCGACAATGTTGTATTCTCTGCGACAGGTATTACTAAAGGCGACCTGCTTGAAGGTATTACACGCCAAGGCAATATTGCGACAACTGAGACCCTGCTCATTCGTGGTCGCTGCCGTACTATTCGTCGCATCAAATCGATTCACTACCTAGAGCGTAAAGATCCAGAAGTGATTGATCATATTCTTTAAAGAAAATCGCCATAATGAATACCGGTCATAATAAACACTGAACGCTATTAGGCTTAGTAATAACAGAGCTTAATAAAAAAGAAGGCTGATACTCAGGTATCGGCCTTTTTATTATCCCTATAAAATCTTCTGGCTTCCCCCGCAAGCTCTTCAATTAAATAGCATAAAAGAACTCAAGAGATAGTAAGAGGTTTTCTTTATAAACACCTTGCCCCATAATAGTAGGGTTCATAAGGTAGGAATAACATGAAAACGAGCGACAAAATCTTACAAACTATCAAGCGCCAAGGTGCCGTTACAGCTAAACAACTTTCTGAAGCGTTTGGCATGACGACGATGGGCGCAAGACAACACCTACAAAGTTTGGAAGATGACGGTATTCTCGCGTTTCATGATGTAAAAGTTAAAGTTGGGCGCCCTACTCGTCACTGGTCACTGACTCAGAAAGGTCATGGGCAATTTTCAGATCGTCACGGTGAATTAACCATTCAATTTATTGATGCTGTTGAACACTTATTTGGCAAAGAAGGACTGGAAAAAGTCACCGCTGAGCGTGAAGCTCATACTTTCAAACAGTACCAAGAAGCCCTATCTCATTGCTCAGACCTGCCAAGTAAATTACAAACACTTGCTGATTTACGAGAAAACGAAGGATATATGGCAGAGCTTATTGACGAAAGCGATCACTATATTTTAATTGAGAATCACTGCCCAATTTGTAAAGCAGCTATGCGTTGCCCAAGCCTATGCCAATCAGAGCTTAATATATTCAAAGAGTTATTGAATGGTGAATGTGAAGTTACTCGATCAGAACACATTATTGAAGGTAAACGCCGCTGCACTTATACCTTAACGCCTTTGCTCTAATGTATTCTCATTTTTGAGAAAAGAGTAAACGGATAAAATATCCCCCATAATCTTTCTTATGCTTAATGTACTGATGAAATTGTTATTACAGTACGAAGGAAGTCTCTATGGGATACCCACAGCTAGAACAACCTCTCCCATCATTCGATGAACTTGTCGATCTTGCACAAAAGGATCCCGACGCTTTTAATCAATTTAAGCATGACATGTGCGAGGATATGATTTGCTCTGCATCAGAATCCATGCAAGACAGGCTTAGAGCGCAGCAATGCCACATCGATCTCGTCGTCAGCCGCTGTAAAAATCCGGACCACACCAATGTTGTGTTGATGCAGGAGCTTTGCTGCCAGATGGGTAAATTTCAAGACATGCTAGAAGGTGATGTACGAATTGATTCCCCACAAGCTGTGATTATTCCTTTTAAACCTCAGCCCCCTCATAAGAAAACATTCCATGACGCTGACTAAATTCAAATAAAAAAGGAGACTGCTAAGTCTCCTTTTTAGAATGCCAAATTTATTCAGACCTCAGCTTACCTACACCTACTTAGGCTCAGGTCCGTATTGGTTTTCTCCATCAGCACCTTTCATAAAGCCACACTCCACCAAAATCCACAACCCACAAGCCAAAGCAGCGGTAGTCGCAACCATTTGTAATGGTGATGCACCGTCAACACTCTGTGTAGCGGCTGGTGTTGCTAAGCGTCCTAATACCAAAGGAATATTAAGCAGTAACCAAAGGTTGGATTTTCCTCTGTCATGCCACCTCTTTGAAGTGATCGCTAAATCAGGTACAAGTAGGAACAATAAGAAAACAGGTAGCAATATATAAGCATATGCTGGGAATAACACAGAAATGCCGGTTGCAAAGCCCGCAATTAAAACATAATAAATAACATTCCAAGTCCAGAAGACCTTACGGCCAATTCTACCCTTGAAAGAAAACAACAGTTCTTTCATCGACATCTTAGATACTCAAAAAATTAGCCATCACAGCTTTGACAGCAAAAATAAATATGACAGCAAAATAAAAATTGGTTAGATCAGCTAACTATTTTAACTAATTAATCATTACAACAAGTTAATCATGACTGCTAGTTAATCACTTTTTGAAAGCAAGTCTTGTCCATATCTCGGATATTAACAGTAAGACTACGAACGTGGCTCGCTTGCTCTTGTAAAGTTTGCATTAATTGGCGAGATAAATCTCGCTTTTGCTCTTCTGTACGCCCCGATAATAGTTCAAAACTGATATGGATAAAATCGACATTATCGCCTTCCTCACCCACCAACCAATTATGGCAACGCAGTGAACGAGACTTCACAGAAGTCGCATCAAATAACCCACATACAAGTGCCACTTGGTGAAGGTCTTCTAACAAACCTTGAATATTAACTCGCTCATCCACTGAGTTTGAATACTCTAAAACTAAATTTGGCATTCTCAATTCCTATACTAATACGCAATCGTTTGTCCCTTAATATCAACTAACGATGAAAAATCCGAGAAGTTCGCTATTATTCTGTCTGTCGGATCACTGATATATGCTTAAAATCTACTCTGACCATTGAGTAAGATCCAAGAAAGTAATGACCACAGTCATGATCTGTTGATATTAATCTGTTATATTATTTCGTAATAAAGTTTACTTTTTTACATTCGATTTATTTAAATACTTTGGAGATATTCCTATGCGTCATCCTGTAGTTATGGGTAACTGGAAACTAAACGGCAGCAAAGAAATGGTTGTTGATCTACTAAACGGTCTTAACGCTGAACTTGAAGGCGTGACAGGCGTAGACGTAGCAGTTGCTCCACCTGCACTTTTCGTTGACCTTGCTGAGCGTACGCTTACTGAAGCAGGCAGCGCTATCATCCTAGGTGCTCAAAACTCTGACCTAAACAACAGCGGTGCATTCACTGGCGACATGTCTCCAGCAATGCTTAAAGAGTTCGGCGCATCTCACATCATCATCGGTCACTCTGAGCGTCGTGAATACCACGCTGAATCTGACGAGTTTGTTGCTAAGAAATTCGCATTCCTAAAAGAGAACGGTCTAACTCCTGTTCTTTGTATTGGTGAGTCTGAAGCACAAAACGAAGCAGGCGAAACTGTTGCTGTATGTGCTCGTCAACTTGACGCTGTTATCAACACTCAAGGTGTTGAAGCTCTTGAAGGCGCTATCATCGCTTACGAACCAATCTGGGCTATCGGTACAGGTAAAGCAGCTACAGCTGAAGATGCACAACGCATCCACGCTCAAATCCGTGCACACATTGCAGAGAAATCTGAAGACGTTGCTAAGAAAGTTGTTATCCAATACGGCGGTTCTGTTAAGCCAGAAAACGCAGCAGCTTACTTCGCACAACCAGACATCGACGGTGCTCTAGTTGGCGGTGCAGCTCTAGACGCGAAAAGCTTCGCAGCTATCGCTAAAGCAGCAGCTGAAGCAAAAGCTTAATTTAAACTTCACCGTTTAAGTTAAATGAAAGGTCAACTTCGGTTGGCCTTTTTTATTGCCTGCTTTTCTAATATGTTCAGTTTTCTATACTGTTCAGCTCAATTAGAAACTTCAGCGGTATAAAAGCCAGGCATAAAAAAACCGCTGAAGTTAATCAGCGGTTTTTAAATTTTTCAGACTTATAAACTTTTAATATTTTTAAGTCTTTCAGACAAAGTCTAATGTTTGCTTAGAATAACTCTTCAGCAACCTTGAATAGGTCTGAACGATCTGGGTTTTGCATGTTCTCGATACAATCGATGATATCGTGGTGAACAAGCTGTTCTTTCTCGATACCAACACAACGACCACCGTGACCTTCAGCAAGAAGGTGTACAGCGTAGTTACCCATGCGTGAAGCAAGTACACGGTCAAATGCTGTTGGACGACCACCACGTTGAATGTGGCCAAGAACCGTTGCACGAGTTTCACGACCCGTTGCTGATTCAATTTCTTTTGCTAGTTCGTTAGCATCCATCATCAGTTCAGTCAGAGCGATAATTGCGTGCTTTTTGCCTTTCGCAATGCCGTCTTGAATGTTACCGATTAGCTGGTCTTTATCTAAGCCAGTCTCAGGAGTGATGATGTACTCACAGCCACCTGCGATTGCAGACATCAGAGTTAGATCACCACAGTGACGACCCATGATTTCTACAATTGAAATACGTTGGTGAGAAGAAGAAGTATCACGAAGACGGTCAATTGAATCAATAACAGTGTTAAGTGCAGTTAGGTAACCGATTGTGTAATCTGTGCCTGCAATATCGTTATCGATAGTGCCAGGAAGACCAATACACGGGTAGCCCATTTCAGTAAGCTTTTTCGCACCCATGTAAGAACCGTCACCACCGATAACCACAAGAGCTTCGATGCCGTGTTTCTTAAGGTTTTCAATACCCTTTTCACGAACCGCTACATCTTTAAACTCAGGGAAACGTGCAGAACCTAAGAAAGTACCACCACGGTTAATCACGTCAGATACACTTGAACGATCAAGCTGTTGAATGCGGTCTTCAACTAGACCTTGGTAGCCATCGTAAATGCCGTAAACTTCAATGCCAGCTGATAGTGCGGTACGAACTACGCCACGTACTGCTGCGTTCATGCCTGGAGCGTCACCGCCACTTGTCAAAACACCGATTTTCTTAATCATGCTCACCCTCGATTTTTGGGAATTTATTATTCAATTCTTATGCTTGCTGACGGTATATCAACAATATTTAAACTCTATATTTGTGCGCTATGTTACATTTCTTCAACAGGAATACCACTTTAATCGCACTAAATTATGTAACTTTTCTACTTATGTAAGAGTATTACAGTTTTACTCAAATACTTTGTTGATTCATATCAGAATCAACAACAATTGTTATTAAGACGCTCACTACTCAGTAGAGAAAACCAACCACTGACGCTTTGGTTTTACTCACTGTAGTCCAAAATCCAATCACTTACCATTTCACTCAATTAAGACCAATCTTGAAACTTTTGTTCTTTTTCAGGACCAAAAACAACGGAATACGGGTCTTGATGAATTAATACATCAGCAGATGGGAAAACTGAAATAAGTTTTGCTTCTACTTCATCAGAAATACGGTGCGCTTCAATAAGTGGGATTTGGTCTTCTAGCTCTAAATGCAGTTGAATAAATCGAATAGGACCAGAACGACGAGTTCGTAACTGGTGAACACCGAGCACTCCTTCCACGCTTAACGAAGCATCTTTGATTTTCTGAAGTTCATCATCAGGCAGCTTTCTATCAAGCAAAGATTGAATAGCTTCCATTGCCATTTGGTACGCGCTGTAAAGAATATAAAGACCAATAGCGACAGCAAACACAGGGTCAGCTTGTCCAAAGCCAACCCAACTCAACGCTAATGCCAGCATAATCGCAGCATTCATATAAAGGTCAGATTGATAATGCAAGGAATCGGCGGCAATGGCTTGGCTGCCCGTTTGGCGAACCACATGCTTTTGGAAGCGAACTAACCCAAAGGTCATCAGCATCGCAAATAAGCTGACATATATACCAATTTCAGGGGAGTTAAGTTCATGGGGTCTGAAGAATCGCTCGACACCATTTAGAATAAGGAAGCAGGCAGAACCAGAAATAAACATCGCCTGAGCCAAAGCCGCCAGTGACTCCGCCTTTCCATGACCAAACGCATGTTCTTTATCTGCAGGTTGTAATGCATAACGGACCACCAACAAGTTGACGACTGAAGCCGCGATATCGAGCAGAGAGTCAACAACGGAAGCCAGCAAACTGACTGATCCGGTGACCCACCAAGCTGCCACTTTCACAATCAACAAAATGGAGGCGATAATAGTTGCCGCCCAAGCGGCCAAGGTAACTAAACGAGCGTATTCTTGTTTCATAATCTGGCTATATAGTGACTGAGTTAACAAAGTATAACGTGCAATCTAAAGCTTGAATATGACAGGTTAAAATATGTTCTATCTTAAAAATTAGAATGCTTAAACGACAACAAGCGACACAAGGTCGCTTATTTAATCAATTATTTACACATTCTGGTGTAACAAAACACCCGAATAATAGCAGAAGGCTTAGCCTTGCTTGCTCATGTGTTTTTCCATTTTTTCAGTACATTTCTGCATGCGCTTTTGCTGAATCTCTTGGAACTCGGCTTTTTGCTCTTCAGTTAAAATACTCATCACTTGATGTTGCTTCTTAAGCATTGCAACACGACGTTCAGCTTGCTTTTCTACCATCTGAGTCGCCAACTCTGTTGCTGCGGCTTCATCAAAAGTATCAGCAAGAACTAGCGCTTGAACTTTTTCTTGGTGCTGCTGCATATTCGCCATTTTCTCTGCACGCTTACCTTTCATTTCTTCACGACCCGCTTCACGCATTTCTTTTAGCTGGTCTTTCTGAGCATCAGTTAGGTCAAGTTTGCGCATGATCTTCTTATCAAAACCGCCACACTTACCTTTGAAGCCTTCATGATGTCCTTTATCACCACCGCCAAAAGCATACGCACTTGCAGTGCCTAACATTAGTGGAAGTGCAGTTGCTGCTAGAACAAGTTTCTTAGTCATTTTCATAATCATTGCCTCAATTCGTGTCACGGTTCGGTTGTTTGTGGGCTGTTTCTCAGCGCTTGAGTGTAGAATAGTGGCTAGCTTGTAAAGCAACGTTTAGAAAGCGTAAAGAATCGTAAAGACTATAAATAGACCAACGATTAGCAGTAATATTAAAGCGTACACAACAATAACAAGGTTCTTACCATGGCAAATATTCTTCTCATTGATGACGATACTGAGCTCACCAGCTTACTGAAAGATATTTTGAGCTTCGAAGGCTTTTCTGTATCAGAAGCCAATGACGGATACGCAGGATTAGAAGCCGTAACAGATGACATCGACCTTATTTTGTTGGATGTCATGATGCCAAAGCTTAATGGTATGGAAACTTTAAAGAAACTGAGAGAAACAAGGCAAACACCAGTGCTCATGCTCACTGCAAAGGGCGAAGAAATTGATCGCGTGATTGGTTTAGAGCTTGGCGCCGATGACTACTTACCTAAGCCTTTTAGTGACCGCGAATTGCTTGCTCGTATCAGAGCGATACTTAGGCGTACCCAAACGGAAGCTGTGACACCAAAACCGACTAACGATGGTATCGAGTATAACGGTATAAAGATCTACCCCGGAAAACAGGAAGCCTACTACAAAGGCGAGCTTGTTGACTTAACAACGACTGAATTTGCCTTATTAAGCCACTTAATCCAAAACCCAGGAAAAGTCATCACAAAGGAATCCTTAAGTTTGGATGTCCTAGGTAAACGGTTAGCAGCTTTTGACCGTGCCATTGATATGCATATTTCTAATTTACGAAAAAAACTCCCCGAACGTGCTGATGGCAAGCCTCGTATTAAAACCCTACGAGGGCGTGGCTACTTATTGATTGAGGAAGATTAATGCGCTTACCTAAAATCACCAGCTTATATGGACGTATCTTTGCTATCTTTTGGTTCACCATGTTACTGGTGCTTTTGGCTGTGTTATCTCTACCACACTTAGACCCAAGAAAGGCACGCGACATTCCAGCCGATCATTATCAGCGTATTCTTAAGATAAAAGACAACACTGAGAAACGCTTTGCCAACGAAAGCAACTTAGGCAAAATTTTATTCAAGCTTGAAGAGCCTCGAAGTAAAAGGGATAAACGCGCTCGCCAATTTTTAACTGACTTAGATGGCAACGTGTTAACCACAAAAAGGCACCCAGACTTTAAACTTAAAGCCATTAAAAATTTTGTAACAACCATAGATGCACCCACGCAACCCAAGCAAAGATTGTATGGACATTATATGGTGGCTGGACCTCTGCCAGTGCATTTAGCCAACCAAGATCTATATATGTATATTGGCGTTAAATGGGATCAAACACCGCCATTTCTCCTCCGCTTATTCGATAAACCATTACAGCTGCTCCTCGCCGTAATGTTCGTGAGCACACCCTTACTGCTTTGGTTAGCATGGGCACTTAGCCAACCTGCAAGAAAACTTGAACAAGCAGCTAAGCGAGTTGCTCAAGGGGAGTTCATCGTAGACCCTGAACTTGAAAAAGGGACGTCAGAATTCAGACAAGCAGGGGCAAGCTTTAACCAAATGGTTGAAGCTGTGAATCAAATGATTTCAGGGCAACAGCGCCTGCTATCTGATATTTCTCATGAACTGCGCTCACCATTAACTCGCCTGCGCATGGCAAATGCTCTAGCCATACGAAAGCAGGGGGAAAGCTCTGAACACGGCAGGGTTGAAACAGAAGCTCAACGTTTAGAACAAATGATTGGCGAACTACTGACTCTTTCAAGAATGCAAGTAGACAGTCATTTAAACCGCGAAGTACAGCCTTTATCTAGCTTATGGGAAGAAATATTAAAAGATGCCCAATTTGAAGCAGAGCAAATGGATAAACAGCTGACTTTCTCAAACATTCCAGATAGAAAGATCTCAGGTAATCCAAAGCTATTGATGAGTGCAATAGAGAACATTACTCGCAATGCCATTTATTATGGAGAGGACCTTGTTGATGTTCAGCTGTTTGTCGAGAATGACACACTTACCATCCAAGTAAGTGACAATGGTGAAGGTGTTCCGGACGATGAATTAGAAGCCATATTCCGTCCATTCTACAGAGTATCGACCGCTAGAGATCGGCATTCCGGAGGGGCTGGTTTAGGGCTAGCTATTACGGAAAGTGCGATTCGCCAGCATAGTGGCACCATCGCAGGTAGTCGAAGTCAGTTAGGTGGGCTTCAGGTCGAAGTTACCCTACCGATTTTGCCCGTTTAATAAAGTCGTACTCAAAGTAAGCCACTTAAGAGTGAGCGGCTTATTTTGACACAAGCTATAACCTTACAAATACATAGTTGATAATGATATTTATTATCATTATGGTAGATCGTCTAATTACGGAGGATTTACTATGTCACACACTTTCCCTGAACTACCCTACGCATACAATTCTTTAGAACCTTACATTGATGCGAAAACAATGGAAGTCCACTACGGAAAGCACCATAGAACTTATTACGACAAGTTCATGGCTGCGATCAGTGGCAGTGATCTTGAAACTGCAACCCTTAGAGACATCTTCGCCAATATCTCAACGCACGCTCCAGCGATCCGCAATAATGGCGGTGGTTACTATAATCATGTTCTGTACTGGTACTGCATGTCACCTGAAGGTGGAGGCGAGCCACAAGGGGCACTTGGCGAAGCAATTCAATCTACATTTGGTAGTTTTGAAGCATTCCAAGAGGCATTTACTCAAGCAGCAATCAATACCTTCGGTTCTGGCTTTGTGTGGCTAATCGTGAAAGATAAAAAGCTTCAAATCACCTCAACACCGAACCAAGACAATCCACTAATGGACGCGGCTGAAAACCAAGGTGAGCCAATTTTAGCTCTCGATGTTTGGGAACATGCTTACTACATCAGTTATCAAAACCGCCGCCCTGACTACATAGCAGCCTGGTGGAACGTTGTGAACTGGAATGCGGTTGCCGAGAACTACGAAGTTGCTCTATTTCCAAAATCATAATTTCCAAAGTCATAGTACCCACAAGTCATAACGGCTAGATGAATCTCATCTGTTCTAAATCGCTTTCAATATCAAGATATGCGAAAGATACAAGTCAGAAAAACATCAGAATGAACTCTGACGTAAAGTGAAACAATAAGGTGGCTTGTATTAAAACAATAAGCCGCCTTATACTTCAGCCTCTTTTCTTCTATTGATAGTGAATTTATATGTTTGATATTGCACTTTATGAACCTGAAATCGCCCCTAATACTGGCAACATTATTAGACTTAGCGCTAACTGCGGTGCGAACTTACATTTAATTGAGCCACTAGGTTTTGATTTAGAAGAAAAGAAAGTCCGCCGTGCGGGTTTGGACTACCATGACTTAGCACGCGTAAAGCGACACAAGAATTTAGAAGCGTTTATTGAATATTTAGAAAATGAACGTGAAGGCGACTACCGTATTTTTGCCTGCACCACAAAAACCACGGGGCATCATGTCGATGCTAAATTTCAACAAGGTGATGTCTTAATGTTTGGTCCTGAAACTCGCGGTTTACCAGCAGAGTTTATTGAAAGCATGCCGATGGGTCAGCGAATTCGTATTCCTATGATGCCAGATGCTCGCAGCTTAAATTTATCTAATGCCGTTGCAATTATTGCCTTTGAAGCTTGGCGTCAAATGGGATTTAAAGGAGCGCTTTAAATCGCTTTTTATTTCAAAATTACAGTAACATGAGTCATTACCGTTTAGTCGGACTCATGTAACCAAAACACATCAGGCTTCAATATCACAAGAGCCAACATTGAAGTGAACCAAGCTTCAGTTGATTAGATACCGAATAAAAAATGCCCCAGCAATTTGCTAGGGCATTTTTTATTTAAATCGATTCAGACATTCAAAACGTGAATTCCATCAGCTCACTCTAAGGCTTGTTGAGTTTATTGACGTCATCATCATTTTTTTTCTCAAACTCACCTTCAAACGTATTGCTATCATTCGAATTATTAAATGGGTCGCGGTGAAATGGGTCTTGCTCAAATGGGCTATGACCAAAACCAGCCGAACCACCAGCGTGAAATCCGCCAGACATATTCTTCACAACCATTTTTTCCATCAACTTTTTAGCCATGATAGCTCTTGGTGCAGGAAGTAAAACCAGCATGCCGAAAGCATCTGTCATGAAACCAGGAGTCAATAACAATACGCCAGCAACAGCCAGCATCACGCCTTCTAGAATCTGTTGAGCAGGCATTTCACCCTGCTGCAAGCGACCTTGTACCGACATTAATGTCTGGATACCTTGGCTACGAACCAGTGAAGCCCCAACAAATGCAGTCACGAGTACTAACGCAATCGTTGGCCACAATCCTAGAAAGCCACCAACTTGAATAAATAGACCGATCTCAATGATAGGTACGAAAATAAAGAGTAAAAGTAAGATAGGAAACACACGCCCTCCTTTGTTACTTGCAGTGTACGCTTAAAGCCCCACTAACCACAAATTTATCCTGTAAAGAACCGTGTTTTTTGACCCGAAATAACTTTACAGAATATTGACGAGACAAAAGTAAAAAAGGTGATCAACTTACTATTTTTATGCGCTAAGTACAGTATCATGTGCTACATAAGTCAGGACGGATTTATCAGCCCAATATTCTAGCGAACGGAGTATTTGCATACAGAATAGGCTAATAATTAACTACATTATCAGAATTATTCTCTAAGGATCCTGTTATGGCTACTCTATCTAAAGCTCCTATCGCAGCTAATCAAGCCACTCGTTTAGAAGAAGATCTATTAGGTCAACGTCATGTTCCCGCTGATGCTTACTACGGCATCCATACTCTTCGTGCTATTGAAAACTTTAACATCTCAAATGTAACTATTTCTGACGTACCAGAATTTGTTCGTGGCATGGTGATGACCAAGAAAGCGGCGGCTTTAGCAAACAAAGAGTTAGGTGTTATTCCAAGCGAAGTTGCTAAATACATCATCGAAGCTTGTGACCTAATTCTAGACACGGGCAAGTGCATGGATCAGTTCCCATCGGACGTTTTCCAAGGTGGTGCTGGTACTTCTGTAAACATGAACGCGAACGAAGTAGTCGCGAACGTGGCACTTGAACTAATGGGCAAAGAAAAAGGCCAATATGAGTTCATCAACCCAAATGACCATGTAAACCGCAGCCAATCGACAAACTGTGCTTACCCTACTGGCTTCCGCATCTCTGTTTACAACAGTGTTCGTAAACTGATCGACGCTATCGAATACCTAAAAGGTGCGTTCGAGCTTAAGAGCCAAGAATTCAACACAATTTTGAAGATGGGACGTACTCAGCTTCAAGACGCAGTGCCAATGACGGTTGGTCAAGAGTTCCATGCTTGGGCAGTTACCATTAATGAAGAAATCAAAAACCTAGAATACACTTCAAAACTACTTCTAGAAGTAAACCTAGGCGCAACAGCTATCGGTACTGGTCTGAACGCTGCACCTGGCTACCAAGGTCTTGCGGTTAAACACCTAGCAGAGGTAACTGGACTAGAGTGTGTAGCGGCTGAAGATTTAATCGAAGCAACGTCGGACTGTGGCGCATACGTAATGACACACGGAGCACTTAAGCGTCTAGCGGTTAAACTGTCTAAGATCTGTAATGACTTACGTCTGCTTTCTTCAGGTCCACGTACTGGTCTGAATGAACTTAACCTACCTGAACTTCAAGCAGGCTCTTCAATCATGCCAGCTAAAGTAAACCCAGTTGTACCTGAAGTAGTAAACCAAGTTTGCTTTAAAGTGCTAGGTAACGACAACACGGTTTCTTTCGCTGCTGAAGGTGGTCAACTGCAATTGAACGTAATGGAGCCTGTAATTGCACAAAGCATGTTTGAGTCTCTAGATATTCTAACAAACGCGTGTGTGAACCTTCGTGACAAGTGTGTAGACGGCATTACGGTGAACAAAGAAGTATGTGAATCTCACGTATTTAACTCTATCGGTATCGTCACTTACCTAAACCCATACATTGGGCACCACGAGGGTGACATTGTCGGTAAGATTTGTGCAGAAACAGGAAAAAGTGTTCGAGAAGTGGTCTTAGAGCGTGGATTACTGACTGAAGAAGAGCTAGATGACATTTTCTCTGTTGAAAACCTCATGCATCCTCAGTATAAAGCTAAGCGCTACGAATAAGTAGAAGATAGAGGGCTCCAAACGGAGCCCTTTTTTAGGCTCCAATACGGTTAACCACAATATAAAAGTGGTTATATCAACGAGATGCATAATATTTATTATTTGAGGGCTTATTCATATGAACCTTCACATAATAAAATCTAATAATGAGGTGTAACCATGATTGCAGTAGAACTATTTGTCGTCCTACTCTTTATATTCTTAGGGGCCAGAATTGGTGGTATTGGAATCGGCTTTGCCGGTGGTGCAGGTGTTATCGCACTTTCTCTAATACTTGGAGTTCCAACCAGCCAAGCATTTATCCCTGTTGACGTAATTTTGATCATCATGTCGGTCATTACCGCGATTGCAGCTATGCAAGTTGCTGGTGGTATGGACTGGTTAGTGCAAATTGCCGAAAACTTTTTACGAAAACATCCTGAACGTATTACCTTTTACGCGCCTATTGTAACTTTTGTCATGACTCTTATGGCGGGTACTGGTCATACAGCATTCTCAACTCTGCCTGTTATTGCCGAAGTAGCAAAAGGACAAGGGGTCCGCCCATCTCGTCCGCTTTCTATTGCTGTTGTTGCATCTCAAATTGCGATTACTGCGTCTCCAATTTCAGCGGCAGTGGTTGCTTTTGCTGCGATGCTGGCACCATTCGGTGTTGACTACCTAACATTGCTAGCTGTTTGTATTCCAACAACTTTTATTGCTTGTATGGTCGGTGCTTTGGTTGCCAATTACATGGGCAGCGAATTGAAAGACGATCCTATCTACCAAGACCGTCTTGAAAAAGGTTTAGTGAAACTGGCGACACAAGAGAAGCGTGAAATTCTGCCTACAGCGAAGAAAGCGACATTTATCTTCCTTGCCGCTATTGGTTTTGTCGTTTGCTACGCTGCTGCAATCTCAAGCTCAGTTGGTCTTATTGAAAACCCAGCACTTGGCCGTAACGAAGCAATCATGAGTGTCATGCTTGCAGCCGCAGCTGCGATTGTTCTATTCACTAAAGTAGATGCTGCTAAAATTTCATCTGCGCCAACATTCCGCTCTGGTATGACAGCGTGTGTATGTGTACTTGGTGTGGCTTGGCTAGGCTCAACGTTTGTAAACGCACACGTTGCTGAAATCAAAGACGTAGCAGGCGCTCTACTGGCTGACTACCCATGGATGCTAGCACTAGTTCTGTTCTTCGCTTCTATGCTGCTTTACTCACAAGGCGCAACAACGGTTGCACTAATGCCAGCTGCTCTTGCAATTGGTGTAGCACCACTAACAGCCGTTGCGTCATTTGCTGCGGTAAGTGCACTGTTCGTACTTCCAACTTACCCAACATTATTGGCAGCAGTTGAGATGGATGACACAGGTTCGACACGTATCGGTAACTACGTATTCAACCACCCATTCTTTATTCCGGGTGTTGTGACTATTGCGACTTCTGTAGCACTAGGTTTTGCATTCGGCGGTCTACTTATTTAGTTTCCGATTGACTCAGTGAGTCCCGGTAATAAAAACATAAAGGAAGCTTCGGCTTCCTTTTTCTTTATCTGTATCTTTCTCAAAAAGCCCAATGCAGTATAAATATGCCTCAAGTTGAAACTTATTCATCAATAATCCTGTCTGAGTAAGTTAAGATACTTTTAACTTAACACTGACGAATCTTTTTATGCGCGCTTTCATTTCTTTGCTGGTTATCGGGTTACTTACTCTCTCTAACCCTGTTTTCGCTTTATTTGGAAAAAGTGAACCAAGCTTAAACCTAACATCGAGCAATACATTTGTTCCTGTAGACCAAGCTTTTCCTTTAAATCACTTTCAGCAAGGCAATCAAATATTACTTGATTGGCAAGTGAAGGATGAATACTACCTCTACCAACATCGCATAGCTTTCAGTGGTGAAAACCTCTTGATTGGTGATGAGCAAATGGAGGATGGTCAACCTTACCAAGATGAATTTTTTGGTGAAGTGAGCATTTATACAGAGCCTCTTTTTGTTCAAATACCGCTTCTTGAATATCAAGAAGGTGCAAAACTCATTGTTCAATATCAAGGCTGTGCTAAAGCTGGCTTCTGCTACCCTCCTGAAACTCGTGTTATTGATATCGAGCCTTTTGTTGCGGGTTCATCAACTGCCGAATCATTACCAGCTGACTCAGTAGATAACACTGCTAAAAAGACTCAAAGTAATCAGAATTTATCCAGCTCAAATAACCAAACTCCTTCGATTTCAGAATCATCGAAAGACTCAAACCTTGCAGACAAGCTTGGTGATGCATGGTGGACACCTTTCTTGTTCCTAGCACTAGGTGTTGGTTTAGCTTTCACTCCCTGTGTTTTACCTATGTACCCAATTTTAACTGGCATCGTACTGGGTGGCGGTAAATTGAGCCAAGGTCGCGCATTAATGCTGTCGTTTATTTATGTGCAAGGTATGGCGCTCACCTACACATTATTGGGGTTAGTTGTCGCTTCAGCTGGCATGCAATTTCAAGCCGCAATGCAGCACCCTTATGTCCTGATTGGCTTAAGCTTATTGTTTGTCACTTTGGCAATGTCGATGTTTGGCGTGTACAACCTGCAATTGCCAAGCAGTATCCAAACTTGGTTAAACAATCAAAGCAACAAGCAACAAGGTGGCAATACTTTAGGTGTCTTCGCTATGGGGGCTATCTCTGGTTTAGTATGTTCACCTTGCACCACAGCCCCACTTTCTGGCGCTCTTTTGTATGTTGCACAAAGTGGTGACTTGTTTACTGGTGCCATTGCGCTTTACGCACTTGCAATGGGCATGGGAATTCCACTTATATTAGTGGCCGTGTTTGGTAATAAGCTTCTGCCAAAAGCAGGTAATTGGATGGATAAAGTGAAAGTCGTGTTTGGATTCATTTTGCTTGCCGCTCCTATCTTCTTACTGGAACGAATTATTCCTGAATTTTGGGCAACAGTACTGTGGTCTACTTTAGGCTTTATCGCATTTGGTTGGCTTTACCATTCTAAGAATTCTCTGCCATTTGGAGAGTGGAAACAAAGTGCTGTGGGAATTATTGCAATACTTGGATTGTTTGTTTCAGCGCAGCCTGCGCTCAACTACTGGTTTTCAGAAAAATCAGTACAAGTAGAACAAGCACAAGTGCAATTTATTCAAATCAGTAACATCGCTGACTTAGAGCAACAGCTAATAAATGCAAAAACCCAAGGTAAGCCTGTGATGCTCGATTTCTACGCTGATTGGTGCGTGGCATGTAAGGAATTTGAGAAATACACCTTCCACCAGCAAGATGTAGAGAAAAAGTTGGGTAACTTTATTTTACTTCAAGCTGATGTCACTAAAAGCCTACCTCAAGACATTGAATTATTAGGTCAATTACAAGTACTTGGGCTACCCACTATCGAGTTCTGGGACAGTAAGGGTAACCATGTTCCAAATGCTCGCGTGACTGGCTTTATGAATGCTGAAAAATTCCTAACGCATATGAATAACTACCTGCTCGAAGCGAATCAATAAGCTTCCGAAGCCGAAACTAAAGAGCAAATTTAAAAGAACCGCATTTCTATAAGTACTTAATAATACTCTTAGAATTGCGGTTTTCTTTATCTACCTTTCAATTACCGATTCATAATCAAACTAGTTCACGTTAAAAGTCGATATGGTTCAGACTTTTAGTGTATAAATATTGTCCGCATATCCAATCAAGATAATAATAAAAGTTAACTAAATTGTTAAAAGTGTAAAATGTCATGGACTCGACCTACACCATTATCATTGCTGATGACCACCCTCTTTTTCGCAACGCTCTATTTCAGTCGGTTCATATGGCGATAAGCGGGGCTAATTTACTTGAAGCAGACTCACTCAATGCACTACTGACCCTCCTTAAAAAAGAAGATGAGCCAGATCTATTACTGCTTGATCTCAAAATGCCTGGTGCAAATGGCATGTCAGGGCTTATTCAATTGAGAGCAGAATACCCAGATTTACCTATTGTCGTGATTTCTGCCAGTGAAGACGCCAGCGTCGTTACCCAAGTAAAAAGCCACGGAGCTTTTGGATTTATTCCGAAATCGAGTGACATGCGAGAATTAGTCAGTGCATTAAATCAAGTATTAAACGGTGACCCTTTCTACCCTGAAGGTCTGATTACTAATAACGCTGCATGTAACGATCTAGCGGAGAAAATATCCACTCTCACCCCTCAACAATACAAAGTGCTCGGCATGCTTTCGGATGGTTTACTCAACAAGCAAATCGCGTACGAGTTAAATGTTTCAGAAGCAACTATCAAGGCACACATGACTGCAATCTTTCGTAAATTGGACGTAAAAAACCGCACTCAAGCCGTCATCCTTCTACAGCAGGTGGAAACCGAGCAGTAAGTAACATCACAATATCTGAGCTGAATTGAATGTCTTTTTCAGCTCTCACATTGTGATGACTTAAAGAGAATAACAGACGCTATAATGAATAAGATTGCTGCCCTAGCAATCTTTATCCCTCTGTCCGTAACTCTGGGAGATTTACTTTGCTTACTAGTATCATCATTACTCAGTTTGTTGTTCTTTGGGCTGTTATTGACCCAATTGGCTCTGTACCTGTCTACTTATCTCAAACTCAACGCTTAACCCCTGCACAAAGACGCAAAGTGGCTTTGAAAGCCGTGGCGATATCTGCTGGCGTTTTATTGTTTTTCCTTATCGCTGGGCAACTTCTTCTTGAGGCCATGCAAATTCCACTTCCTGCATTTCAAGCGGCGGGTGGGCTTGTTTTATTGCTGTTTGCGTTATCTATGATTTTTGGGGAAAGCAAACCCGAGCAAGAACAAAAAATCTCTGAGGAAGTCAGCCATTCTCAACTAGCTGATTTGGCTGTCTACCCATTAGCTATTCCATCCATTGCTTCTCCCGGAGCAATGATGGCTATTGTTATGTTGACTGATAACCACCGCTTTTCTTTGATTGATCAGAGTATTACTGCCGGTGTGATGCTCGGTGTCTTAGTCATTACTTTACTGCTTTTACTAGCAGCGAATAGCATCCAAAAGGTCATTGGTAATGCAGGAGCTGCTATTATCAGCCGCGTAATGGGGCTTATTCTTGCAGCAGTAGCAGTGAATAACTTACTGCTCGGTATTAAAGATTTTTACATGTAACCCTTTAACCAATTTAAAAATGTTGTCCTCAATGACTAAGCCGGTGATTGAGGGCAATCTTCCTTGTAAGCCGTGCTTGTCTAAAGCTCAGATACTCTCAAATTTAGAGCTCAGTTTTTCTTATTCTTAAGGTTTTCTACTCAGAGTTCTTCTTGCACTTAGCCCCCTTCATTCTTAACCCTTTTCATACTTAGCCATTTATACTGAAGCTTCTCTTATTTAGCCCTTATAATGCATAAAGACACCTATGTTCCATGCCCCAATCCGCCGTTTATTTTCAATAATTTTCATTTTATTGCTCAAAAGATCCCTTCAAAGTACCCTCAACCTTAGACCTTTGGCTAATTTAACAACAAATTAACATCACACTTTCATTGCCGACTTCCCTTAAAGCCCCATTAAGTGGAGATCTTACGCTTTTATTAGCCCGACTAAAGTTGCACAGAGTTATTGACTTATCCTTGTTATCTTTTAAATCGTAACATTACGTTAACATGGTAATTTTCTACAGAAACAGTTTTTACTGAAACGGAATTAAGGAGAAGGCAATGGCGTTCGAATCGACAGAACATGCTCAAGCCTACTGGAAGGAAAACTTGGGAATTATGGGAACACTACTCGCGGTATGGTTTGTAGTGTCTTACGGCGCAGGCATCTTATTTGTGGATGCCCTTAACACCATTCAATTTGGCGGTTTCAAGCTAGGTTTTTGGTTCGCCCAACAAGGCTCCATTTATACCTTCGTGGCGCTGATATTTATTTACGTTGTTCGCATGAATGCGCTCGACAAAAAATATAACGTACAGGAAGACTAGAGGCTAGAACATGGATATTCAAACTTGGACGTTTATTCTCGTCGGTATTACTTTCGCAGTCTATATCGGCATCGCAATCTGGGCTCGCGCGGGATCAACCAGTGAGTTCTACGTAGCTGGCGGTGGTGTACACCCTGTTGCGAATGGTATGGCAACCGCTGCAGACTGGATGTCAGCTGCATCATTTATTTCAATGGCTGGTATCATTTCATTCGTAGGGTATGACGGTGCGGTTTACCTTATGGGTTGGACTGGTGGTTATGTACTACTTGCTCTATGTTTAGCTCCTTACCTACGTAAGTTTGGTCAGTTTACGGTTCCAGATTTCATCGGTGAGCGTTACTACTCAAGAACCGCGCGTATGGTTGCTGTATTTTGTGCAATCTTCGTATCGTTTACCTACGTAGCAGGTCAAATGCGTGGTGTGGGCGTAGTATTCTCCCGTTTCTTAGAAGTCGACATTAACCTTGGTATCATCATTGGTATGGGTATTGTTTTCTTCTACGCTGTACTTGGCGGCATGAAAGGCATCACTTATACGCAGGTAGCTCAATTCTGTGTCCTCATTTTCGCTTTCCTTGTCCCAGCAATCTTCACATCAATCATGATGACTGGTAACCCACTTCCACAAGTTGGTATGGGGTCAACACTTTCAGGTACCGATGTTTATCTACTAGATAAACTGGATGGGCTAACCGAAGAACTCGGATTTACCGCCTATACCGAAGGTAACAAGAGCATGGTGGATGTATTCTTCATCTGTGCAGCTCTAATGGTTGGTACTGCAGGTCTTCCACACGTAATCATTCGTTTCTTCACAGTACCACGTGTACGTGATGCTCGTATCTCAGCAGGTTGGGCACTCCTGTTCATCTCTTTGCTATACACAACAGCACCAGGTGTTGCAGCATTCGCTCGTGTAAACATGATCGAAACTATCAATGGTCCTGACATGCAAGGTGTTCCAGCAGCAGAAGCACCAAGCTGGTACCAAAACTGGGAAAGCACTGGTCTAGTTGGTTGGGAAGATAAGAACGGCGATGGCAAAATGTTCTACTCGGGTGATGAACGCAACGAGATGAAGATTAACCGCGACATCATCGTACTGGCTTCACCAGAACTTGCGAAACTACCAAACTGGGTTGTAGCACTACTGGCTGCAGGTGGCTTAGCCGCTGCACTATCAACTGCTGCAGGTCTACTACTGGTTATCTCAACGTCTATCTCTCATGATTTACTGAAGAAAGGCTTCAGACCAAACATGACCGACAAACAAGAGCTATTAGCCGCACGTATTGCAGCAATGGTCGCAATTGTCGGGGCGGGTTACTTAGGTATTAACCCTCCAGGTTTCGTAGCTCAAGTAGTGGCATTTGCATTCGGCTTAGCGGCAGCATCCTTCTTCCCTGCAATCATCCTAGGTATCTTCTATAAGAAGATGAACAAGGAAGGCGCAATCGCAGGTATGTTAACGGGTATTGCCTTCACAGCAAGCTACATCATTTACTTCAAATTCATTAACCCAGCAGCAAGCACACCTGAAAACTGGTGGTTTGGTATCAGCCCAGAAGGCATCGGTACGCTAGGTATGTGTCTAAACTTTGTAGTATCAATTGCAGTGAATAAAGTAACAGCTGAAGTTCCACAAGATGTACAAGAGATGGTTGAGAACATCCGTTACCCTAAAGGTGCAGGTGAAGCTCACGACCACTAAGACCTAGTGAAAATATAAGATTCAAGTTGGATTGTAGGGATTCAAATTGAAACGACCTGAAGCCGATGCTGATAGCATCGGCTTTTCTTTTATAAAGAGGTTGTGTTTAAAAACCCAAACGATAATAATTATCATTACATTATCGAAAGATTTTTATGGAAGAACTTTCTATGGAAGAGCAAAAAATTCTCTACTCAATGTTTTACAAAGCACAAGATCGCTTTGCGGCACCCACGACTTCAGCGGGTTTCGAGCCCGACGTTATTCAAGAATATATCCACTGCGGGATAACACTTGCTTCCTATTATGAAAAACACGCTGAAAACGAAAACATCTTACTTTGTGAACTATTTTTACGTCAGATCTTCCTCCATTTGATTGAAGCAATCGAATCTCCTCAGCGCAGCATGATCTTCCGCCGAGTCTGCCTCGATTCTATTTACTCACCTCTTTATTGTTTAAAACGACACTACTGCCAACAAGTTGAAGGTAATGCTCGCTACCAATCCCTACATAGAAAATTACAACAAGTCCAAGCACCACTTGGCTAACAAGGATAGAAGATGACCCAAGAATACAGAATTGAAACGGACAGCATGGGTGAAGTCCATGTACCTAAAAACGCGCTATACCAAGCACAAACTCAGCGAGCAGTAGATAACTTCTCTTTCAGTTCGCACACTATGCCAACTCGCTTCATTCAAGCTCTCGCCTACATCAAGCAATCAGCGGCGAGTACCAATGCACAACTGGGCTTATTGGAAGGTGATATTGCTGCTGCAATTATCGATGCGAGCCAAGAAATTATTGATGGCGACCATCTTGATCACTTCCCTATCGATGTATATCAAACGGGCTCAGGCACTAGCTCAAACATGAATGCTAATGAGGTAATCGCCACTCTCGCTTCTACCCAACTTGGTGGCAACGTGAACCCGAATGATCACGTGAACATGGGGCAAAGCAGTAATGATGTCGTGCCTACTGCTATCCAAGTGAGCGTAGTCATGGCTGTTCAAAAACAACTATTGCCCGCTTTAAATCACCTAACATCAGTGCTAGAAACCAAGCAGTCAGAGTTATCTAACGTGGTAAAAACGGGGCGCACGCACCTAATGGATGCCATGCCGATCACTTTTTCTCAAGAACTGGGTGGGTGGAAATATCAAATTGAACATGCCCAGCAAGGAATTGAACATAGCCTTGCTTCTGTCACAGCTCTAGCTCAGGGCGGGACAGCCGTTGGAACAGGGATCAATGCCGATCCGCGTTTCGCTAGTAAGTTTGCAGATAACCTATCTCAAGCCACGAAGCTTAAGCTCACAGCAAGCGACAACTTCTTTTTCAACCTAAGTAGCCAAGATGCGATCGTCGCATTATCTGGTCAGCTTAAAACAGCGGCAGTGGCGATCATGAAGATCTCGAACGATCTTCGCTGGATGAATTCAGGTCCTCTTGCTGGTCTTGGCGAAATTGAGTTGCAAGCTTTGCAGCCTGGTTCTTCTATAATGCCAGGCAAAGTGAACCCTGTGATTCCCGAAGCGGCTGCCATGGCTTCAGCTCAAGTCATTGGCAATGACACTACCATTACCATTGCTGGGCAATCAGGCAACTTCCAACTCAATGTGATGCTGCCTGTGATTGCACACAATATTTTGGAAAGCATTGAGCTGCTATCCAATAGTGCCGTTTCCTTAGCAGATAAAGCCATCGCTACATTTACAGTTAGACAAGATAACTTAGATTCAGCACTTTCTAAAAACCCAATATTAGTCACCGCTCTTAACCCTGTGATTGGTTATTTAAAAGCGGCTGACATTGCCAAAAAAGCCTATAAAGAAGGGCGCCCAATTTTAGATGTCGCAGAACAGGAAACAGATTTAAGCCGAGAAGAGTTAGCTCGCTTACTTGATCCAACCAAGCTAACTCAAGGCGGTATCGCGGATTAGGTTATCCGTGATTTAAGTTAACTACGATTCAATAAAAAGAAGGTCTCAAGTGAGACCTTCTTTCTGTTTGTACTCTTACTCTTAAAAAGCCTAAGCAAGTCGATTCAAAATGGCTCTTAGTTTTAATGGTTTAACAGGCTTAGCTATGAATCCAAAACCGTTTCCTTTGATCGCAGACATCATGTCATCCGTTCTATCTGCACTAATAATGACTCCTTCGAAGTTATTACCCAAGCGCAGTCGGCACTGTTGCAGCACTTCTAACCCAGTTCGACCATTGTCTAGCCTATAGTCAGAGAAAATCACATCTGGAATCCAATCATCATCCAAAGCTTTTAGACTTTGAACCAAATCTGTTGCTGTTTTAATTTCACAGCCCCACCTACCAATTAAATTCTCCATCCCCACTAAAATTTCAGGTTCATTATCCACGCATAACACTTTCAAATGATCTAAGTCGCTGGTCGGCGTGACGGCTTGAACAATCTGAGGCGCAATAATTTTTTCAGCTCGGTTAAGAGTGATAGAAAAGACGCTCCCTTCCCCTGGCCACGATCGCATAGAGATATGATGATCCAACACGTGCGCAATCCCTTTTGAAATCGCGAGCCCTAACCCTAATCCTTGATCAGCACGGACTTGGCTACCACGAGTAAACTCTTCAAAAATTTCTTGCTGCTTATCTTCATCAATACCCGTTCCGTTATCCCATACATCAATACGAACTTGCCCATTCACACGACGAGCACCCAACACCACTTTTCCTCTCGGGTTATAGCGGAAAGCATTAGTTAAAAAGTTCTGAATTACACGTCTCAATAATTTAGGGTCAGACTCAATAAATAATGATGAAGGAATCATCTCAAATTGTATGTTTTGTTGCTTAGCCAGCGCGCTGAATTCAGCATTAAGATTGGATAGCACATCATTAATTGAAAACGCATGCACATGAGTTTCTAATTTTCCTGACTCCAAACGAGAAATATCCAGCAAATCGCCAATCAAATCTTCAGCAGCCCCAAGTGCACTTTCAATGTGGGAAGACAGCTGCTTCACTTCAGAATCTTTAGCCACTTCAGATAGTGAAGAGGCAAACAAGCGAGCCGCATTAAGTGGTTGCATGAGATCATGGCTTACGGCTGCTAAAAACCTCGTTTTTGATTGGGATTCCAATTCAGATTTTTTGGTTGCTTTCACTAATCGATGGTTAAGTTTTTCAAGCTCTTGAGTACGCTCGTGAACCCTAGATTCCAAACTTTCGTTGGCTTCTTTAAGTGCTTGTTCGGCTTGTCTGAATACCGTGATATCGGTAAAACTCATCACAAACCCACCGCCAGGCATTGGATTACCTTGAACCTCAATCACTCGACCGTCAGCACGAATTCTCGAAGAGGTATGCCGAGTACCTTGCTCCAAGTGGTACACACGGCGACGAACATGATCTTCAGGATCGCCGGGACCACACAAGCCTTGTTCAGCATTATGGCGAATGACATCTGAGATCGGTCGACCAACTTGTATCAAACCTGCGGGGAATTCAAATAACTCTAGATAACGCTGATTCCACGCCACCAAGCGCATTTGCTTATCAATTACAGCAATGCCTTGTCCAATGTGCTCGATTGCACCTTGTAGTAAGCCCCGGCTAAAGTCATAAAGCTCTGATGCTTCATCCACAATGGTCGCCACTTCTTCAAGCTGCATGTTTCTGCCTTGCAAAGCAGAAGTAAGTACTAACTTGGCAGACGAAGCTCCAAATACACCCGCTAAAACTCGCTCCGCATGGCGAATCAAACTCTCAGGTGCTTGCTGATTAGGTAACAAAGGAGGACCTTGCTGCTGCCAGTAAGTTTGGAAAGCAGACTTAGCTCGCGGTCGTCCAACAAAACGGGATGCTAGCATCTCCAATTCAGCAACCGTGACTCGCCCTTGATACAAGCTGATGTTTTCATTCTCAGGCAACGGTGTGCCAATGAAAGATGCCGATTGTA
The DNA here is from genome assembly GCF_024347495.1 of Vibrio gallaecicus. Lineage (NCBI taxonomy): Bacteria > Pseudomonadati > Pseudomonadota > Gammaproteobacteria > Vibrionales > Vibrionaceae > Vibrio > Vibrio gallaecicus. The sequence continues at coordinate 3,060,943 of NZ_AP025490.1, forward strand.
AGCGTTCACTTAGGCTTGGGCGCGTCAGTAACGACACCGCGATATAACATAAAGTATTCACACTCACACTGAGGACGATTCCCCAATCTGAGCTACTAATTTCCCAACCACTCAATATTTGTGGTGGGGTAATCAACCATAGCAATAAGTTAGTTTCACCATCTCCGGCAAGCATGCTGGTTTGGCTCATCAGAGTAATAAGCCAAATTAGGAATCCAAACATTAAACCGACATAGACGCCTTTACGATTACCCAAACGCCAGTACATGCCGCCGATTAATGCAGGTGCAAATTGAGCAATGGCTGCAAACGATAAGAAGCCGATGGCAGAAAGTGAGTGGATACTATCTAAAGCCTGATAGAACCCCCACGCACCGAGCAACAACAGTAAAATCAGCGCCCGACGAATAATGAGCAGTAAACCAGAAAAGTGTCGGTGAGTTCGTTGCGATAAACGCATACGACGCAGTAATAACGGCATCACTAAATCATTTGAAACCATTATCGCAAGTGCAATTGTCGATACGATAACCATACCACTGGCGGCTGACGTACCTCCAAGAAATGCCAATAGTGCAATGTGATTAGCCCCAACTTCCATTGGCACACTGATGACATAAGTATCTGCTGGCATAGTCGTTAACAACCCTTGCCCAGCCCAAGCAATAGGTAAAACAAACAATCCCATTAAAATAAGGTAGAGAGGAAATAACCAACGAGCCGTATGCAGATCTTGTGGTCTCTCGTTTTCTACTACCATAGTATGAAATTGGCGAGGCAAACAGACGATAGCCAGCATAGTGAGCACTGTGTGGATGGCTAACGTAGGAATATTAGGCGGCTTGTAAGTGGAAGAAGCGACATCCAGTAAGTTGATTTCATTGCTGCTTAACGCTAGATAAATGATGAAAATACCCACGATAAGAAAAGCCACCAGCTTAACGATGGATTCAAATGCCACCGCCATCATCATACCGCGGTGATGCTCTGTATTATCGATATGTCTGGTACCAAATAACATGGTAAAAATGGCTAATGCCCCAACCACAAACCAAGAAACATGGTAGTCCTGATAACCAAAATCATGAGCAAGGTTTGGGGCAACAATATCGAGCCCCATGGTAATACCGCGTAGCTGCAATGCGATATAAGGCAGAATACCCACAACCGCAATTAAGGTAACTGCCACTGCTAGCCCTTGCGACTTTCCGTAACGAGCCGCGATAAAGTCGGCAATTGAGGTAATGTGCTCTCGTTTCGCGATCAAAATCAAACGCGCTAAGACTCGCCAACCCAAAGTAAAAACTAGGATGGGAGCGAGATAGATGGGTAAAAAAGACCAAGGGTTATTGCTTGCCTGACCAACCGTTCCGTAGAAGGTCCATGAAGTACAGTACACCGCAATGGAAAGGCTGTAGATCCATGGTCGCCAACGAGATAACCAGCGAGTCTGTCTATCTCCATACCAAGCAATAAGAAATAATACGCCTAAGTACGCGAGTGATACTGGAACGACTATCCAACCTTGCATATAAGCCTACCTTGCATTCATTCATATCCTTATGAAAAAGCCTGCAATGTGCAGGCTTTAATTGAGCAAAGTTTATTAAACTAAGGATAGAGGGCGAACACAATCTGAACGCTCTAATTCTGTGCTTCAGGCTCCGCTTTCGTTTTACTGTTTACATCTGTTACTGAGTGTTTCTCATCAACCTTGATAAACAGAGCAAGAACACCCATTGCCGCCATAAACCAGAAAATATCAGCGCCCCATAATTCATAGCCCCAACCACTCAGAGTGGTCATCAGCGCAATGAATGCACCCAATGGAATTGCGTTGTATAAAGCCTGGAGTGCGACCATTTTGCTTGGCTTTTCTGATTGAATGTATTGGATAGCAGCAATATGTGCCATCGCAAAAGTCACACCGTGTAATAACTGAACCATGACTAATGCGAAGATAGCCGTGGTCGAAGCGGTGATCCCCCAACGAGCCATAACACCAATTGACGCGATAACGAATAAAGTACGTAGAGTCCAGCCTGAAAATAATCGCTTACTGAATGCAAATACCGCGACTTCCGCAACAACACCTAAGCTCCACAGGTAACCTATAATCGCTTCCGAGTGTCCTGCTTCTTTCCAGTAAATCGCACTAAAGCTGTAGTAAGCCGCATGGCTACCTTGGATCAAAGCCATTAGCGTTAAAAACTTCACTACCGAAGGTTCACGCAGCAACTGCATCAGCTTAGGTCTTGTCGCCTCTTCTTCTTGCTGTGTTACTGGCATAATGCTTGGATTACGCATGCACAGGACTAAAGAAAAAAGCACGCCAGCTAATGCCGTATACAAAATCATTTCAGTACCAAACTCAGCGACTAAGAAGCCCACAACCGTTGAACCAGCAATGAAAGCAATAGAGCCCCACAAACGAGTGCGCCCATAGTCCAATAGCTTAATTCGGCTGTAATAGTTCGCCATCGCATCTGATAAAGGAACGATAGGACCGCAGCATAAATTAAACAGAACCGTAGCCAGCAGCATTAGTGCAAAACTGCCTCCAGTAAAGAAATGAAAACCTACGAAAATTAATGCAGCGAGGCTCAACCATCGTAAAGCAGGGATTAAGTGCTCAACTTTATGAATGCGTGGTGTGATAACAAAGTTAGCGACACAACGAGTCGCAAAGCCAGCACCAATTAAAATACCAATGTCGCTTGGCGCAACACCTTGGTCTTCAAACCACAGCGCCCAAAATGGCAGATAAACGCCATAGGCAAAGAAAAAGCCAAGAAAATACTGAGATATCCAGCCATAAGGTGAAGGGTTTTGCATCGCGAAGACCTATTAAAGAAGACAGAAAAGAGCATTGATGAATTATGCCTAGCTTATTGCTTACGAAAAAGGGAATAAAACGACGTTGCAAATTTCCGTATTAGAAATATGGAAGCCAATATTGCCTTTTAAACTCATCGATTCACCACTACCTTACTTAAGCTTAATTACTATTTAACCTAAGCTTCATCACTATCTAGATTCAGCTTCTTCGTTTTCTAGACTAAAGTCGTCTAGCGCTCAACTCGATTTTTGGCAAACTGAGATCATCACTCCTTTATTGTGCGACGATGATGCCTGATAAATTTAATATGCAGTCTCCGCCTTTTGATCGTTTATCCGAAAGCGAACAATTGACCTTACGTTCTTCATTGGATGTCGCATACTATCGAGAGCAAGAAGTCATCGTTGAGGCCAATAAACCGAGCCACCACCTGCATATACTGATTAAAGGTGCCGTTGAAGAACGATCGCCTGACAACAAAGAAATTTACGCGCACTACGCCAATGACGATATTTTTGATGTAAGAAGCCAATTCAATGAGCAGGTAAAGCACCAATATATCGCTCTCGAGGACACCTTAAGCTATCTGCTCCCTTCTCATGTTTTTTTAGAGCTTTACAACGAGAACGGGCAATTTGCCGCTTACTTTGATAACAACCTTGCTAAACGCAAACAGCTTATTAAAGAAGCTCAAGAGCAACAAAACTTGGCGGAGTTTATTCTTACCAAAGTTGATAGTTCTATTTATCACCCGCCACTGATCCTCACTCCAGAACAGCCAATCAATCAAGTGACTCAAGCATTAAAAGAAAGCGGATTAGATTCAGCACTGGTGCATTTGGCCTACGATGATCCTAGAACTATAGGAACTCCAAAGCCCTATCCTTATGCCATTGTTACCCGCACCAATATGCTCCATGCAGTTATGATAGATAACCTCCCACTTGATACGCCCGTGGGGGATATTGCGACTTTTCCAGTGTTCCATGTGGAGGAAGATGACTTTCTTTTTAATGCCATGATTACCATGACAAGAAACCGCATGAAGCGAGTCATGGTCTGTGATGGCAGCGAAGCGATTGGCATGCTCGATATGACTCAAATATTAAGTGCCTTTTCCACACACTCACACGTTCTGACTCTGCGTATCGCGAGAGCAACCAGTATTGAAGAACTTGCACTCGCATCAAATAAACAACGTCAACTTGTGGAGAGTCTTTTAAATAATGGTATTCGTACCCGGTTTATCATGGAATTAATATCAGCCGTTAATGAGCAAATAATTGAAAAGGCCTTTGAGTTAGTCGTTCCACCCGCTTTACATAATCATTGCTGTTTCGTTGTATTAGGGTCTGAGGGTCGTGGAGAGCAAATTTTAAAAACCGATCAAGATAACGCTCTCATCATTCAAGATGGACTACATTGGCATCAATGCGAATACGTGATGGAAAACCTGACTCACACCTTGCAACAGCTGGGCTACCCTCTTTGCCCAGGTAACGTAATGGTCAATAATCCCAAATGGGTGAGCTCCCAACTCGAATGGAAAAAAACACTCTCCAATTGGGTACATTCGGCGACACCCGAAAAAGTCATGGACATTGCGATTATGGCAGATGCTCACGCTGTCGCCGGTAATAAAGAATTACTTGAACCAATCCAGAAACACCTCAGTGAATTAATGGCCGGGCAAGAGTTAATCCTCACTGAATTTTGCCGACCTGCACTGAATTTCTCAGTCCCGTTAACACTCTTTGGTAATGTAAAAAAATCGAAGTCTGGTTTGGATATCAAGCAAGGCGGTATCTTCCCTATAGTGCATGGTATTCGTGCATTAAGCTTGGAATACAATATTCCTCATAAAAATACCTTTGACCGCATCAATGCCTTAGTCAAGAGAAAGGTTCTTGAACAAAGTACAGCCGATAATTTAAGTGAGGCACTTAAACAATTTTTCAAGTGGAGATTGGCACAAAGGCTCACCCAGCAGCACAGCAGTAATAAGCTAGATATTAAGTTAATGGAGAGATCAGACCGAGACTTACTCCGCCATAGTTTGCATGTGGTCAAAAAATTCAAACAATGGCTTGGTTACCACTACCAAGTTCGTGATTAAGCTATGCCAATGTATATCTATTTATCTATGGCGAGCCCAAGGTTATCTATGATTAGCCAAAAACTATCTGTGATAAACCAAAGGCTGCCTGTGATAAGCCAAAGACATTTCATGAGCCTCTTTCTATGAATGGGCTTACTCGACGGTTCTGGCATTACAAGCTAAAGGGTTCACCTTACAGAGAGCTTTTTACTGCCCCACATCAAAGTGAATATGTATCGCTTGATTGTGAAACCACCAGCCTGGATCCAAACCGAGCAGAACTTGTCACTATTGCGGCAACAAAAATCATCGGCAACCGTATTATTACCAGCCAACCCTTCGAAGTTCGTCTTAGGGCTCCTCAATCTCTAGATTCTGGCTCTATCAAAATCCATAAGATTCGTCATGAAGATCTTAAAAATGGTATCGAAGAAAAACAGGCTCTAATTGAACTTCTCGACTTTATCGGCAACCGCCCGCTTGTGGGCTACCATATACGATATGACAAGAAGATATTGGACCGAGCATGCATCAAGCAACTCGGTTTTCCCATGCCAAACAAACTCATTGAAGTCAGTTTGCTCTACCAAGACAAGTTCGAAAAACATTTGCCTAATTCCTACTTCGACTTAAGTCTTGACGCCATTTGTAAGCAACTTGGGCTTCCCCAACAAAACAACAAGCACGACGCTCTACAAGATGCTATCTCTGCCGCTTTGGTCTTCGTTCGTTTAAAACACGGTGACTTACCGCGTTTCAACTCTTCCCATTGAAAACTAGCTCTTAATAATCAACGTTAGATCAATCTCGCAAATTTCAACATAAGTCGCTATTTTATAAACTTAACGCCCCTTTTTTTAAGTAGAAAGCGGCGTCTCATCCTAAAGTCTAATTGTAGAAATTCCCCACCTAGCCGAGAGTGATAGCACGACAGGCAGTCAATAAAAGACAATTCAAATAAATGCCATGTTTAAAAAACAGCTAGCGGAATTAGCGCATAACGGAAATTGCCCAGTTCACATGGAATGAAGGCACAAGGAGAGAAGCAATGAGTGAAGCCCACGTTTATCCAGTACAAGACAATATCAAAGCAACCACACACGCGGATAATGACACTTACCTAGCCATGTACCAGCAATCTGTATCTGACCCAGAAGGATTCTGGGGTGAACACGGAAAAATAGTAGATTGGATTAAACCCTTCACCCAAGTAAAAAACACTTCATTCGACCCTGGTCATGTGGATATTCGCTGGTTTGAAGACGGGACATTAAATGTTTCAGCAAACTGTATTGATCGTCACCTAGCCGATCGTGGTGACGAAGTCGCTATCATTTGGGAAGGCGATGACCCTGCCGATGATAAAACACTGACCTTCAATGAATTACACAAAGAAGTGTGCCTGTTTTCAAATGCTCTAAAAGAGCAAGGCGTACGTAAAGGTGATGTAGTGTGTTTATACATGCCAATGGTTCCAGAAGCCGCGGTAGCAATGTTGGCTTGTACTCGAATTGGTGCCGTACACACAGTCGTGTTCGGCGGTTTCTCTCCTGAAGCACTATCAGGCCGAATCATTGATTCAGATTCAAAAGTAGTCATTACAGCTGATGAAGGCGTGCGTGGCGGAAGAGCTGTACCACTGAAGAAAAACGTTGATGAAGCACTGACCAACCCAGAAGTGAAAAACATTGAGAAAGTCATTGTTATGAAACGTACGGGTGGCGATGTGGAATGGCATGAACATCGTGATGTTTGGTGGCATGAAGCGACAGCGACAGTTTCAGAGGTCTGTGAACCGGAAGAAATGAAAGCCGAAGATCCGCTATTCATTCTTTATACTTCAGGATCAACAGGTAAACCAAAAGGGGTTCTACACACTACAGGTGGTTACCTCGTTTACGCGGCAATGACGTTTAAGTATGTTTTTGATTACCAAGAAGGCGAAACCTTCTGGTGTACTGCTGATGTAGGTTGGATCACGGGTCACACCTACCTTGTTTACGGACCACTTGCGAATGGTGCAAAAACAATCTTGTTTGAAGGTGTTCCAAACTACCCAAATACTAGCCGTATGAGCGAAGTAGTCGATAAGCACCAAGTGAATATCCTCTATACCGCACCAACCGCGATTCGCGCATTGATGGCAAAAGGTAATGAAGCCGTTGAAGGTACTTCTCGTGATAGCTTACGCATTATGGGATCAGTAGGTGAGCCAATTAACCCAGAAGCTTGGGAATGGTATTATAAAACAATTGGTAATGAGCAATCTCCGATTGTCGATACATGGTGGCAAACTGAAACTGGCGGTATCTTAATAGCCCCTCTTCCAGGAGCAACTTACCTGAAACCAGGTTCTGCAACTCGCCCATTCTTTGGTGTTCAGCCAGCCCTTGTTGATAACATGGGGAACATCATCGAAGGCGCTACAGACGGTAACCTAGTTATTCTTGATTCATGGCCAGGGCAAATGCGTACAGTTTATGGTGATCATGAACGTTTTGAGCAGACCTATTTCTCTACATTTAAAGGTATGTACTTTACAAGTGATGGTGCTCGACGCGATGAAGACGACTACTACTGGATCACAGGTCGTGTCGATGACGTACTAAACGTCTCTGGTCACCGTATGGGTACTGCGGAAATCGAATCTGCATTAGTTGCTTTCGATAAAATAGCAGAAGCTGCCATTGTTGGTATTCCTCATGATATCAAGGGGCAAGCAATCTATGCTTACATCACACTCAATGACGGTGAGTTCCCTACAGCTGAACTTCATAAAGAAGTGAAGGACTGGGTAAGAAAAGAGATTGGACCGATAGCCACGCCAGATGTACTGCACTGGACTGACTCTTTACCAAAAACACGCTCAGGTAAAATTATGCGCCGTATCCTACGTAAAATTGCAACAGGTGATACCAGCAACCTTGGCGATACATCGACTCTTGCCGACCCTAGTGTAGTTGATAAGCTTATTGCTGAAAAAGCAGAAATTGCATAACAAGCTTCACACTATGCTTTTACAAGCTGTTTAAAACAGCAACATTTACAAACCGTCACCTGTGTGGCGGTTTTTTTGTGCCTGATCTTGATCTCAATTATCCGTACAAAAATTAAGGTAGCGAACCTTTTTTGATAAGTTAGTAACAACTCCCGACCTGAACTATAGGTGATTAGACCAGTAATTTGCTGCGATTTTCGCTGAATTAGCTATAATCTGGGTCTAATTTGAAAATTTGGACGTTTCACCTCTGGTAAATACGTCTAAATTGTAAATAAAATGGGAACATTCGCACTCGTTGTCACGATATAGGAAGATACCCTCACGATGTCTACAAAGTTACGCATTCTAGTTTTAAATGGTCCAAACCTTAACCTTTTAGGACTACGAGAGCCTGCACACTATGGTTCTCAAACACTCGAACAGATTATTGAATCTTTAACCGAGCAAGCAAACGCGCAAGACGTCGAGTTGTCGCACCTACAATCTAACCGTGAGTATGAACTGATCGAAGCCATACACAGTGCTTATCAGTCCATTGATTTTATTATAATAAATCCAGCAGCTTTCACTCATACCAGTGTTGCGTTACGAGATGCATTATTAGGAGTCGCGATACCATTTATTGAAGTACACCTATCGAATGTTCACGCACGTGAATCATTTCGCCATCATTCTTACCTTTCAGATAAAGCAGAAGGTGTGATTTGTGGCTTAGGTGCTCAAGGTTATCAATTTGCTTTGATGGCAGCGATTAATAAGCTGACGTCAAAATAACTGTCTAAAGACAGAACTAATACTTACCTACTCAGTCATAGAGTCAGGTCAATCAACAGATAAAGAGAAAGAAACAATGGATATTCGCAAAATCAAAAAGCTAATCGAATTGGTTGAAGAATCTGGTATTTCTGAGCTAGAAATCTCTGAAGGTGAAGAGTCAGTACGAATCAGTCGTAACAGCCCTGTATCTGCAGCACCTGTTCAATACGCAGCGGCTCCTGTTGCAGCGGCTCCTGTTGCAGCAGCTCCTGTTGCGGCAGCTCCTGTCGTTGAGGCTGCACCTGCAGTTCCTGCTGGTCACCAAGTTCTTTCTCCAATGGTTGGTACTTTCTACGGCGCACCAAGCCCAGATGCAAAACCATTCGTTAAAGTTGGTCAATCTGTAACTGCTGGCGAAACTCTATGTATCGTTGAAGCAATGAAAATGATGAACCAAATCGAAGCTGATAAATCTGGTGTTGTAACAGCAATCCTAGTTGAAGACGGCCAACCAGTTGAGTTCGACCAAGCTCTAGTAATTATCGAATAATAGAGAACACTCATTATGTTAGATAAATTAGTAATTGCGAACCGTGGTGAAATTGCACTGCGTATTTTGCGTGCCTGTAAAGAGCTTGGCATTAAGACCGTTGCTGTTCATTCAACAGCTGACCGCGATCTTAAGCACGTACTTCTTGCAGACGAAACAATTTGTATTGGTCCTGCTCGCGGTATCGACAGCTACCTAAACATCCCTCGCATTATTAGCGCAGCGGAAGTAACGGGTGCAGTTGCGGTACACCCAGGCTACGGTTTCCTATCTGAAAACGCTGATTTTGCTGAACAAGTAGAACGTAGCGGTTTCATCTTTGTTGGCCCTAAAGCGGAAACTATCCGTATGATGGGTGACAAAGTATCGGCTATCACTTCAATGAAGAAAGCTGGTGTACCTTGTGTTCCTGGTTCAGATGGTCCACTAGATGATGATGAAGCGAAAAACAAAGCTCACGCTAAGCGTATTGGCTTCCCAGTAATCATCAAGGCTTCTGGCGGCGGCGGCGGTCGTGGTATGCGTGTTGTTCGTTCTGAAGCGGAACTGACAGAAGCTATCGCGATGACTCGTGCTGAAGCAAAAGCTTGCTTCAATAACGATATGGTTTACATGGAAAAATTCCTTGAAAATCCTCGTCATATTGAAGTTCAAGTTCTTGCAGATGGTCAAGGTAATGCTATCCATCTTGGTGAACGTGACTGCTCAATGCAACGTCGTCACCAGAAAGTTGTGGAAGAAGCACCAGCGCCAGGCATCACTGAAGAAATGCGTAAATATATCGGTGACCGCTGTACTCGAGCATGTCTTGAAATTGACTACCGCGGTGCAGGTACATTTGAATTCCTATACGAGAACGGTGAGTTCTACTTCATCGAAATGAACACTCGTATCCAGGTTGAGCACACGATTACTGAAATGGTAACAGGTATCGACCTAGTGAAAGAGCAACTTCGCATCGCTGCGGGTCAGCCTCTATCATTCACACAGGATGATATTAAGCTGCGCGGTCACTCAATCGAATGTCGTATCAACGCGGAAGATCCAGTTCGTTTCCTACCATCTCCAGGTAAGATTGAACGCTTCCACGCTCCAGGCGGCATGGGTGTTCGTTGGGAATCTCATATTTACACTGGTTACACAGTGCCACCACACTACGATTCAATGATTGGTAAGCTGATCACTTACGGTGAGAACCGTGATGTCGCTATCGCTCGTATGAAGAACGCATTGGGTGAGATGATTGTTGAAGGTATTAACGTTAATACTGAACTTCAACAGGCTATTATGAACGACGAAAACTTCCAACATGGTGGTGCAAACATCCACTACCTTGAGAAGAAGCTTGGTCTGCAATAGAAATCAGCCTTCAGTAACGTGTTCCCTATAGAATACTAAAAATGCTCACTTCGGTGAGCATTTTTGTTTTTATCGGTCCGAAAAATTCAATCGATATTCCCCTATTTTATCGTTGGTGTTTTCGTGAACTTGCTCATAATTTCTGCTAGACTCGCCATCCAAATTTTATCACATAGAAGATGCAGCCATGCCTTGGATTCAAATCAAGCTCAATGCAACCAATGAAAATGCCGAAACAATTGGCGATATGTTAATGGAAGAGACTGGCGCTCTTTCTGTAACTTTCCTTGATGCTAAAGATAATCCTGTATTTGAACCTCTGCCGGGTGAAACTCGACTTTGGGGTGACTGTGACATTCTCGCTTTATATGATGCAGAGGTTGATACAGGGCTTGTTATCCAGCAGATAAAAGCCAGTGGTATGTTCCCTGCTGATTTCGCTTACAAAGTTGAACAGCTAGAAGATAAAGATTGGGAACGAGAGTGGATGGATAACTTCCACCCAATGCAGTTTGGCGAACGACTATGGATTTGCCCAAGCTGGCGTGACGTTCCAGATCCAACAGCTGTCAATGTTCTACTAGACCCTGGTCTTGCATTTGGTACTGGTACACATGCTACTACCGCACTTTGCCTTGAATGGTTAGAAAGCATCGACTTAACAGGTAAGACCGTTATCGACTTTGGTTGCGGCTCTGGCATTTTAGCGATCGCTGCGATCAAACTGGGCGCAGAAAAAGTAGTTGGGATCGACATTGATCCTCAAGCTTTAGTCGCTTCTAAAGATAATGCCGAGCGTAATGGTGTTGTCGATCAACTTGAAGTGTATATGCCTCAAGATCAACCTGAAGGCTTAATCGCAGACGTGGTCGTAGCAAACATTTTAGCTGCACCTCTTCGTGAACTATCAGGCATCATCAAAGGTCTCGTTAAACCAAACGGACAACTGGCAATGTCGGGTGTTTTAGATACACAAGCGGAAGATGTTGCGAACTATTATCGTGACGAGCTTCACATTGATCCGATAGCTTCTCAAACTGAGTGGTGCCGAATCTCTGGTCGCAAGCAAGGCTAGACAAGACTTTGCAGCCTAATTGATTGAATTTTATGCAAATTACAAAAACAAATTGTAAATGCTCAAATATTAGTCTTTTCACGCAGCAAAAAAATGCGTAAAATGCGCGCCCTTGCTAGTACAGAACTGTGATGACGTTTTGAAAATTGGAAACTATCAACTAAAGAACAATCTAATCGTTGCTCCTATGGCTGGCGTGACGGATAGACCATTCCGAGAGTTGTGTCTTCGCTACGGTGCGGGGATGGCAGTCAGTGAAATGATGTCCTCCAATCCTAAAGTTTGGAAAACGTCGAAGTCTCAGCAGCGAATGGTACATGAAGGCGAATCGGGCATTCGTTCTGTACAAATTGCTGGTGCAGATCCACAGCTGATGGCTGAAGCTGCGCAATTCAATGTAGGTAACGGTGCGCAAATCATCGATATCAACATGGGTTGCCCAGCTAAAAAAGTAAACAAAAAGCTCGCGGGCTCTGCTTTGCTCCAATATCCAGATCTCATTGAAGATATCTTGAAAGCGGTCGTGAATGCAGTCGATGTTCCAGTAACATTGAAAACTCGTACGGGTTGGGACACAAGTAACAGAAATTGTGTCCACATAGCAAAAATAGCCGAAGACTGCGGCATACAAGCTCTTGCTCTCCATGGGAGAACTCGCGCATGTATGTACAAAGGAGAGGCAGAATACAAACACATTAAAGCGGCAAAACAAGCTGTCTCGATACCGGTTATTGCTAATGGTGATATCGATAGCCCAGAGAAAGCTAAGTTTGTACTGGAGTACACCGGTGCGGACGCTTTAATGATTGGTCGCCCTGCCCAAGGTCGCCCATGGATTTTTAACGAAATCCTACACTATTTGGAAAACGGTACCACGATGCCAGAGCTTCCAACTGAGGAAGTGAAAAGTATCATGCTTGGTCATGTTCACGCTCTACATGAATTTTATGGAGAGTTTTTAGGCCCTCGCATTGCTCGTAAGCATGTGGGTTGGTATTTAAAAGAACATGAACAAGCGAGTGAGTTTCGCCGTACCTTCAACGCTCTCGAGGCAGCTGAGCTGCAACTTGAGGCGCTAGAAGGTTATTTTGATCACGTTGCACTATAATTACGAGAAGAGCTAGACCGAATATGTTCGAACAAAATCTGACTTCAGAAGCATTGACAGTAACGACAGTTACATCACAAGACCAAATCACGCAGAAGCCTCTACGTGACTCAGTTAAAGCATCATTGAAAAATTACCTTGCTCAATTAAACGGTCAAGAAGTCAGCGAGTTATACGAGCTAGTATTAGCTGAAGTGGAACAGCCACTACTAGACACTATCATGCAGTACACTCGCGGAAACCAAACTCGCGCAGCAACTATGATGGGTATTAACCGCGGAACTCTTCGCAAGAAGCTTAAAAAATACGGCATGAACTAATCGTTCTTTCGTAATTTTCGATTTAAACCGAGTTCACTTTGTGGATTCGGTTTTTTTATACGTAAAACAAATTAAACGAACAAATATTAGCCAATTTGTGATCCGTTAGGATTGATAACCCCCGAGTGACCGATATAATGGTCGATTATTCTTATATTCGGGATGCTACATGGTTGATATGCAAAGGGAAGAATGGCTCAGCACCTTGCTAAGCGAGCTTCCTGATCGTCATCTGCTGATCGATAAGAATGGATTAATCATTGAAAGCTTTGGGCATATTCCCCTTTCTACGGCGCTTTCTGACAATCCGACAATCAATACGCTTCTCCCACCATCTCTTGCGGAGCAATTAATGCAGCATGCATTACACGCTTTAGCATCCGGAGAGCTCAAACAATTTCGTTATTCCATTTCACCTTGTCAGCAACTACAGCTTTCTATTGAAGAATTGGAATCGTTAAGCAACACCGAAGAAAGATGGTTTGAATCTACTCTAAAACCACTGACACGTACGAATAACGCCCCTTATATACTCTGGCAAGAAAAAGACATAACAGAAGCTTACCTGCACGAAGCCGAGCTCAAGAGGTTATCTGAAACTGATGAGCTAACGGGTATTTTGAATAGAAGAGCGTTCTTACTCGGTCTCGAAAATGAAATGAAACAATCACAAAAGCAAAACGTAGCCTGCTTAATGATTGATATTGACCATTTCAAAGAAATTAACGACCGTGTGGGTCATTTGTCTGGAGATGAGGTAATCACTCAAGTTGCGCACATTTGCCAACAGTCTATCCGCTCGAACGACTACATTGGCCGTCTAGGGGGAGAAGAGTTTGGAATAGTGCTGCCGAATACCAGTGCAATTGAAGCTTACAGTACCGCAGAAGCAATCAGAACGAGTATAGAGTCTACACCATGCACTGTAGATGGGCATACCATCTACCCTACAGTGAGTATTGGGCTAGCTGAATTAAATCCAACGGTCACATCTGTTCGTGAGCTATTAGTTCAAGCAGATAAAGCCATGTACTACTCAAAGCAAACAGGTCGTAATCAGGTCACTATTTATTATGATAACTTACCTACTATCAAAATAGACTCACCTTTAAATGCCAACATCCTTCAAGCTTCTTAGACCTGTTATATGTTGTCGTGCTGACAACACGAATCTTCATGCTCCTCACTTGCAAATGCTCCTAATATCGAGCAATGACTAGCATCATCATCCACGTGCCCACAGCAAGCATCATTAATTTTCTTCAATGCCGTTCTAATTCTTCCCAGTTCTTTGATTTTTTCATCTATAACAACTAATTTGGCAGTCGTAATCGCTTTTACTTCAGCGCAACTATGCTCAGTTGCTTCCAGCTTTATTTCCAGCAACTCTCTGATTTCATCCAAGCTTAAACCCAGTTCTTTTGCTTTAAGAATGAAACTGACTTGTTTTTGGTTTTCTTCACTGTAAATACGATAGCCTGAGTCACTCCTACCCGCAGGTGCAATAAGTTTATTTTTTTCATAAAAGCGCAATGTATCGGCAGTAACACCACATCTTTTTGCTAATTCACCAATCTGAAACATAATTTCGACTCTTTGGTTATCTTCTTCTATTAACCATCTCGTTACTTTTGAAGCTGAAATGGCATTTTTCCTAATTAATTTTGAGATGCCAAACGATTGCGCGAGCTTTTTTGTAATAAATTAGTTAGAATCTGCGCCATCAAATTTGGAGTTGGTTATCTTATATGTTGATTATAAGAACGCCCCAAAGGTCTTTACCAAAACTGACCAATATTTTATCTCTTACCAGTATCTAGAATAACCTAAGGTGGGAAGGTAGAAACAAGTTCTTTTTTGGCAAATATCTTTATTTTAACCCCATGAATTTGAGGAAATGGAAGCATGAATAACGCTCGTCCAATTCGCCGCGCTCTAATCAGCGTATCAGACAAAACTGGTATCGTTGAATTTGCACAAGCTCTTGCTAACCGTGGTGTAGATATCTTATCTACTGGTGGCACTGCTCGCCTGCTTGCTGAAAAAGGCATCTCTGTTACAGAAGTATCTGATTACACTGGTTTCCCAGAAATGATGGATGGCCGTGTTAAGACTCTGCACCCAAAAGTTCATGGTGGTGTTCTAGGCCGTCGTGGTCAAGATGATGACGTGATGGAAACTCACGGTATCAACCCTATCGATATGGTTGTTGTAAACCTATACCCATTCGCAGAAACCGTTGCTAAAGAAGGTTGTACCCTTGCTGACGCTGTTGAGAACATCGACATCGGTGGTCCAACAATGGTTCGCTCTGCAGCGAAAAACCACAAAGACGTAACTATCGTGGTTAACGCACACGACTACGAGCGCGTTGTTGCTGAAATGGACGCGAACGAGAAGTCTCTAACGCTAGAGACTCGCTTCGACCTCGCTATCGCAGCATTCGAGCACACAGCTTCTTACGACGGCATGATAGCAAACTACTTCGGCACTATGGTTCCATCTTACGGTGAGAACAAAGAAGGTGATGAAGAGTCTAAGTTCCCTCGTACATTCAACCAACAGTTCGAGAAGAAACAAGACATGCGCTACGGTGAGAACAGCCACCAAGCAGCCGCATTCTACGTTGAAGCGAATCCTGAAGAGGCATCAGTATCGACTGCTCGCCAAATTCAAGGTAAAGCACTTTCTTACAACAACATTGCTGACACTGACGCAGCACTTGAGTGTGTAAAAGAGTTCAGCGAGCCAGCATGTGTCATCGTTAAGCACGCTAACCCATGTGGTGTTGCACTAGGTGAAGACATCCTAGAAGCTTACGACCGTGCATTCAAAACAGATCCAACGTCTGCATTTGGCGGCATCATTGCTTTCAACCGTGAACTAGACGCAGCAACAGCAACGGCTATCACTGAGCGTCAATTCGTTGAAGTTATCATTGCACCATCTGTTTCTGCTGAAGCAGTAGCAATCGTAGCGGCTAAGAAAAATCTTCGCCTGCTTGAGTGTGGTGAGTGGACAACTAAGACAACTGGTTTTGACGTGAAACGCGTTAACGGTGGTTTGCTAGTTCAAGATCGTGACCAAGGCATGGTGTCTGAAGATGACCTGAAAGTGGTTTCTAAGCGTCAACCAACAGCTGAAGAATTGAAAGATGCTCTATTCTGCTGGAAAGTTGCTAAGTACGTTAAATCTAACGCTATCGTTTACTCGAAAGGCGACATGACTATCGGTGTAGGCGCTGGTCAGATGAGCCGCGTTTACTCAGCTAAAATCGCAGGCATCAAGGCTGCAGACGAAGGTCTACAGGTTGAAGGTTGTGTAATGGCATCTGATGCGTTCTTCCCATTCCGTGACGGTATCGACGCGGCAGCAGAAGCGGGTATCAAATGTGTAATCCAACCGGGCGGTTCTATGCGTGATGACGAAGTTATCGCTGCAGCAGACGAACACGGCATGGCGATGATCTTCACAGGCATGCGTCACTTCCGCCACTAATATTGGTTTATCTAAACGATTAGTTGCTATCGAGCCTCTCAAATTTGAGGGACTTTTAAGAATTAAAGACTTAAGGATTGAAACATGAACGTATTAATCATCGGTGCTGGCGGTAGAGAACATGCTTTGGGTTGGAAAGCAGCTCAAAATCCAAACGTTGAAACAGTATTCATTGCTCCAGGTAATGCAGGCACAGCGCTTGAGCCTAAGCTTGAGAACGTAAACATCGGCGTTGAAGACATCGCAGGTTTAGTCGCGTTTGCTCAAGAGAAAAAAATCGAACTGACTATCGTTGGCCCTGAAGCACCACTAGTTATAGGTGTGGTTGATGCCTTCCGCGAAGTGAGTCTTCCTATCTTTGGTCCAACGCAAGCAGCAGCGCAGCTTGAAGGTTCTAAAGCATTTACTAAAGACTTCTTAGCTCGCCATGACATTCCAACAGGTTACTACGCAAACTTCACTGAGATTGAGCCAGCACTTGCTTACGTACGCGAGCAAGGTGCTCCAATTGTAGTGAAAGCTGACGGTCTTGCGGCAGGTAAAGGCGTTATCGTTGCGATGACTCTTGAAGAAGCTGAAGACGCAATCAAAGACATGCTAGCGGGCAATGCATTTGGTGAAGCAGGTAGCCGCGTAGTCATTGAAGAGTTCCTTGAAGGCGAAGAAGCAAGTTTCATCGTGATGGTTGATGGCGCAAGCGTACTGCCTATGGCCACCAGCCAAGATCACAAACGTGTTGGCGACAAAGACACAGGTCCTAACACTGGCGGCATGGGTGCTTACTCTCCTGCTCCTGTCGTTACTCCAGAAATCCACAACCGCATCCTTGAAGAAGTTATCTACCCAACGGTACGTGGTATGGATGCAGAAGGCGCGCCTTACACGGGTTTCCTTTACGCTGGTCTAATGATTGATGCTGATGGCACGCCAAAAGTTATCGAATATAACTGCCGCTTTGGCGATCCTGAAACGCAACCTATCATGATGCGCATGGAATCAGACCTAGTTGAGTTATGTCTAATGGCTGTTAACGAAAAGCTAGACGAAGCAGAATCTAAATGGGATCCTCGCGCTTCTATCGGCGTGGTCCTTGCCGCTGGCGGTTACCCTGCTGATTATGCAAAAGGTGATGTTATTACTCTTCCTACAAGCGAAGTTGAAGGTCAAAAAATCTTCCACGCAGGTACAGCGAATAACGAAGCTGGCGATGTTGTGACAAACGGCGGTCGTGTACTTTGTGCGACAGCATTAGGTAATACGGTTTCTGAAGCTCAGGAGCGCGCCTACGCCTTAACTAAGCAAGTTAGCTGGAATGGTATGTTCCACCGCAATGACATTGGTTACCGTGCGATTGCGCGCGAGCAAGAGTCATAGAGATAAGAGAATACTCTCTAAAATATAAAAGGTGCTGAGATGCACCTTTTTTATTGCCATATTATAAGTTGAACTGATGGCTTAGTTATTAGAATAACGTTATTCCACCGAAGCTATGGCGACAACGTTATTACGGTAAAACTACTGCGGCAACAGTTCTGGTCGGGTAATACAATCTTGGCTGTCTTCCGATAACATAAGCAACTCTTCAACTGACACTTTGTTTAAATATTTACGTCCCAGAAAAGCAGCATAGCTATCCACACTTGCTAAACGCTCAATCACAAAACTCGGTAAAGTTTGGTTAAATTCTAGATTCTCAAATTCAGAACCTGAACATGTCTCGAATGTTTTACCATCCCAGTAACCTTGCATCAGCTCTAAACCATCGCCGTTTTGCTTCGTGGCGTTATCAATGACAGATTGCGCTTCTTTTTGATAACGCTGTAATTGGACAGGTTGGATTGGCAGAACTCGACCATCAATACGATACTGCTGGTAAACCGCCTCACCCGTTTTATTGAAACGGATATGGACTCGATAAGGTACTAAAGTGTTTGAAGTATCTCGTTGCTTGCCTTCGCGTACGAGTTCCCTGAGCTCACCTTCTTTCCAACTGTAATCACTTTTGTACCAACCGTAATCACCTACAACAACATAATCAGAAGCAGTATGAGGGCTAGTTAATTTATTAGTGATCCAGTAGAAGCTGGTTGCATCACCCATAACTTGTCCACCTGTAAAGGTTTCAAATTGTTCTAGGTTTTGACGTGGATTGGATGAAGAGCACCCAAGAAGAAATGTCGATAATAGTGAAGCTAAGAGAAATGCTTTATTCATAAAACCTGTACCGAGGTGAGAAATAGACTACCTCGGTACAGTTTAGATTATTTCACTGAATCTTTCAGTGCTTTACCAGCAACAAATGCAGGAACATTTGCAGCAGCGATTTGAATCTCATCGCCAGTTTTTGGATTACGACCTGTACGAGCTGCACGGTGGTTTACTTTGAAAGTACCAAAACCAATTAGCTGAACTTGCTCGCCATCTTTTAGTGTATCAGTCACACCACCAAGGGTCGCTTCTAGAGCTGCTTTAGCTTGAGCTTTAGAAAGGTCCGCTTTTTCAGCAATAAAGTCGATTAATTGAGTCTTGTTCATTTAGGTTTCCCTTCTCTGTATTTTTAAATTCAATTCACTCTAAAACAAAAATGCCCTGTCTGGCAAAGGTTTGTCGTCGATCTTTGGCTCTAATGCCGCAGTTTTAGCCATAATATGAGTAATAACTCACAATTTGTTACCTATTTCTTCCCCTCAGCCCTTATCTAAAGGGGCTTTAAGCGAAAATAATTGATGTCCGAAAAACAATTTGTTCTCTATAATCCATGGTGAATCGCTGTTAAAGCGTACAATCTAATTAAGGGCAAACATGCTGCTGCTAACTATCTACATTTCCGTTGCTATCGGGATTTCTTTTATCTGTTCTGTTTTAGAAGCAGTACTACTTAGTATTAGCCCGAGCTACATTGCTCAGCTGAAACAAAAAGAGCACCCTGCAGCAGAATCTTTAGGTAAGCTTAAAACTGATATCGACCGTCCACTTGCATCTATCCTAACTCTTAACACCATCGCACATACTATTGGTGCAGCAACAGCAGGTGCACAAGCTGCTGTGGTATTTGGTAGCCAATGGCTAGGTGTATTCTCAGCCGTACTGACTTTGGCTATTTTGGTTCTATCTGAAATCGTACCTAAAACCATTGGTGCAACGTACTGGCGACAACTAGCTCCAATGTCAGCGACCGTTTTACGCTGGATGGTCTTTTTCTTAACACCGTTTGTTTGGTTCTCTGAGCAAATCACCAAACGTCTTGCGAGAGGTCATCAACAGCCAAAAATGCGTGATGAACTTTCTGCTATGGCGATTTTGGCAAAAGAAAGTGGTGAGTTCGCTGAAGGTGAATCTAAAATTCTAAGTAACTTACTTGGTATTCAAGATGTGGCGGTAACGCACGTCATGACACCAAGACCGGTTGTATTTCGCGTTGATGCAGAGATGAGTGTTGATGAATTCTTAGAGCAACACAAAGATACACCATTCTCTCGACCTCTTGTATTTGATGAGCAAAGCGACAATATCATTGGCTTTGTTCACCGCTTAGAGCTATTTCGTTTACAACAAGCAGGCTGCGGTCAGAAGAAGCTCGGCGAAGTGATGAGACCTATTCATGTCCTTCTCAACAACCTAGGGTTAGTTAAAGCATTTGACCAGATGATGGCTAACCGCTTGCAACTTGCTCTTGTCGTTGACGAATATGGTACCGTTCAAGGAATTATTACGCTGGAAGATATCTTTGAGCACCTACTAGGTGAAGAGATCGTCGACGAAGCTGATAAAAACACCGACATGCAAGAGCTTGCTTTCCAACGCTGGGAGAAATGGAAGGAAACACACGGAGTGATTGAGAGCCGTGATGATGACGAAGATGAAGTCATTAAAGAGAAACCTACTGAAATAAAAGATTCTCCTGAGACATTAAAATAAGATAATAAAAAAGGCTCCCATCGGAGCCTTTTTTATTAGTAGGAACAGCCTGACTTATAATGTCACACCGATATTACTAACCGGGTCTTCACGTAATTCTAAACGTAAATCTTTAATCAACTCGATATCACGCTCTGTCGTTTCACGTAATGGGCGGAAAATAGCCCACTGGACATCCCACTCTTCACAAACCGCTTCATTCTCTTTCTGGTTCTCATTTGTGATTTCATCAGAGCCTTGAGCAAATTCTAAATCAGCTACTGTTTTCACTGATTGGTGGCTCAATTTAATCATTGATTCAAACAAGAATTCTCTGTCTAACAAACCATGAAGTAGAGTTGATAAACCTTGGCAAGCGTCCATCGCAGGGTAGACACCATAAAAGTCGAAATCATCAGAGCTAGGGAACAACTCTTCCACTTTCTCCAATTGGCGTTCAAAATTTACTTTTGCAGTTTTAACAGTCAAGATTTCCCAAACACTGTCTAACACATCACGATAAATGCGCGCTTCAGCAAATTTTGTATTATCACAAAACATGGCATAGTTAGGGTACATACGCTCACATAAGCACGCCATGAAGGTGATTTGTTGCCAAGGTTCTAACTTTTCAAGACGAACCTGCAGTGGATTCTGTAGCATAGTCACTCAATAATTGCAGAAAAAGACAGCGGAAGTGTACTTGATAAACTCTAGGGAAAAAAGGTAGGTCTATGAACAATTTCACGAATAAGCTCTATATAGCGACAGAACATGATGATACTTATAAACAGCTCATTCAAAACCAAGCCTTACCTGACCTTGAGATCTGTTCATCCCCTAAAGAAGCACAAATAGTTTTGGCTTCTCCGCCATTGGTTACCTCTATCTTAGACGACTTTTCACAACTTGACTGGCTACAAAGCACTTATGCTGGAATTAATGCTCTTACCGATCCAAACCTTCGAAAGGATTACACATTAACCAATGTTAAAGGGATATTTGGTCCTGCGATTGCTGAATATGTTCTCGGTTATAGTATCCATCATTATCGCCATTTCCAAACTTACCACCAGCAACAAAAAGAGCGCCTATGGCAGCCCCATTTGTATACTTCGCTCACTAGTAAGGTGATGGTTATCTTAGGTACAGGAACAATCGGTAGTCATTTAGCTCATGCGGCTTCTGCACTAGGTATTCATACTATTGGTATTAATCGTACAGGCATCCCTTCTAAGAGCTTAAGCTTTAAAGATACCTTCCACATTAATGAGATTAAGGCTGCTTTAGAGCAAGCCGATATCGTCGTGAACACTTTACCTGCTACTCCAGACACTCAATATCTGCTTAATGAGCAAGCATTGGGATTCTGTAGAAATTGCTTGCTCTTTAACGTAGGCAGAGGAAGCTCTCTGGATAATAAAGCTCTGCTATTAGCGTTAAAAAATCGCTGGGTAGATCATGCTTTCCTAGATGTTTTCGAGCAAGAGCCTCTTTCTGCCGATCATCCTTTTTGGGGGATAACAAAAATTACAATCACACCACATATCGCGGCACTCAGCGAACCACGCCAGGTTGTAAATATTTTCGCTAAAAACTACCAATTATGGCGAGATGGCTTCCAACTTAATAACCTTATCGATTTTGATAAAGGGTATTAACTTTTAATTAGCGCCATAACTCATTCAACGATGAAGACTTATGTTTGACGATCTACTTTCAGAAATTCGCTCATGCCGTGTTTGTGAGCCAGAGTTACAACTAGGGGCTAACCCAGTCATTCAAGCTCACCCGGACGCTACTCTGCTTATCATCGGGCAAGCTCCAGGGGTGAAAGTGCATGAATCATCAATCCCATGGAATGATGCCAGTGGTGAGAGGTTAAGAGCCTGGCTAAAAATAGATAAAGCGACTTTTTATGACCCACATAAAATCGCAATCGTTCCTATGGGGCTTTGTTATCCAGGTAAAGGAAAGAGTGGCGACCTTCCTCCAAGAAAAGAATGTGCGCCTTTATGGCACAAGCGGGTAATTGAATGTTTACCAAATATCAAAATGACATTACTTATTGGGCAATATGCACAGAAGCACTATTTAGATGAGAAACCAAACACGCTGACTGATACGGTAAAGCAATGGCAAAAGTGGGCGCCAAATTATGTCCCTCTACCCCACCCTTCTCCTCGAAATAATATCTGGCTTAAAAAGAACCCATGGTTTTTGGATGACGTCATTCCTTACATCCAAGAACACGTCTCAAAGCAATTAGCCTACCATGCTCCAAATACCTAGCGAGAGCGAGCTACACCGAAAAATAAAATAGGCATATTGCCGATAACAGATAATAAAAAAGCGCTGCAGGTTTCCTGGCAACGCTTTCAATAATCTTACTCAGAATTACTTGTGGTAAGGCTTAGATAGTTCGTGAACAGCGTCAACGAATACACCAGCATTCTCTGGTGGCACATCTAGGTGAATACCATGACCAAGGTTAAATACATGCCCTGTTCCACCATCACCAAAACCTTCTAGGATAGTGCCCACTTCTTCACGAATACGCTCAGGCTGAGCATAAAGGATAGATGGGTCCATGTTGCCTTGTAGAGCAACTTTATCTCCGATTCGAGCTTTCGCGTCTTGAATATTGATTGTCCAATCTAGACCCACTGCATCACAGCCTGTTGCTGCGATAGACTCAAGCCACATGCCACCGTTCTTAGTAAACAGAGTTACAGGTACACGACGACCTTCGTTTTCACGAATTAGACCATCAACGATTTTATGCATGTACTGAAGAGAGAACAGGTTGTAGTCACGCGGAGTAAGTACACCACCCCATGTATCAAATACCATGACCGATTGAGCACCCGCTTTAATTTGCGCGTTTAGGTATTCAATAACCGTATCTGCTAGCTTGTCTAGAAGTAGGTGCAGAGTTTGCGGTTCTGCATACATCATCTTCTTAATCTTAGTAAACGCTTTAGAGCTGCTACCTTCAACCATGTAAGTCGCAAGTGTCCATGGGCTACCAGAGAAGCCAATCAATGGCACTTCGCCTTTCAGGTCTTTACGGATCTGACGAACAGCATTCATTACGTACTGAAGCTCACCCTCTGGATCCGGTAAACCGATCTTCTCTACGTCAGCTTTACATGTGATAGGGCGTTCAAATTTAGGACCTTCACCCGTTTCAAAGTAAAGACCAAGCCCCATAGCATCAGGGATCGTTAAAATATCAGAGAACAAGATTGCAGCATCTAGAGGGAAGCGGCGTAAAGGTTGAAGTGTTACTTCTGACGCCAATTCTGCATTTTTACACAGTGACATAAAGTCGCCTGCTTCAGCACGAGTCGCTTTATATTCAGGAAGATAGCGGCCTGCTTGACGCATCATCCATACAGGAGTGCAATCAACAGGTTGCTTTAACAGTGCGCGTAAATAGCGGTCATTCTTTAGTTCAGTCATTCCGTTAAATTCCAATTCAATCTTGTCTATTTTTGAAGTTAAGCATTCTAACACCGATTGGGTCGCAAAAGCTGTGTGCTTTGCAACCTAGATCAAGTTATTAACTTTTAAATCAATGGTTAATTTGCACCCTATATAGGCGCATGTTAAATATTTGTTCGCTAGCGAAAATTACAATAATAAACTGAGTATTTTGTACTCAGCATCTCATAACGACATCTTACTTACCCCCTCCACTTGTGGAGGGTTTTTTTTGTCTTTTTCACGTCAATCTCAGCAGCAACAAAACCGAGTATCACTACAGAAACAGAATGAACGGTAATAGCAAATCATAGAGCCGTATTAAGCAAGAATCATGAAGCGGCATCTTCTACCGTTTTATCTATAAGCTGTCGAGCAATAGTACCATGAGGAGCAACTTCAGGAAGTTCATTTACCTCAAACCAGCGAGCATCAGAAAGCTCACTGTAGTCTGGCTTTACCACTCCCCCAGCATAATCCGCAAAAAAACCCAGCATCATGCTCGAAGGGAATGCCCAAGGTTGACTACCAAAGTAACGGATATTATCGACATCAATCCCTGTCTCTTCTTTCACCTCACGCGCGACACACTGCTCTACTGTTTCACCGACCTCTAAAAAGCCAGCGATGACGGTATACATCCCAGTCTTATGACGCGGGTGCTGAGCTAATAAAATTTTATTAGCATGACGAACCGCTACGATTATGCACGGGAAGATCCTCGGGTAATGCAATGTTCGGCATTCCCCGCACTGCATTGCGATTTGATTATGATTTAAAAAATTTCGTCCTCCACATTGTGGGCAAAAACGCATACTTTGAGACATATGTCCGTACTGAATCGCTTTACTTGCTAATAAAAATTGGGCTTCAGGCCAATGCAATAATTCTCGTAATGAAGTCAATTCTAGTGATTGATTTAATTCTGCGTCATTCACCCAGTACACTGGTTTGTCATTGTACTGACCAATGCAAATAGCCAATTCATGAGACAAGCCTAAGCTCTGTGCCGTTCCAAATGGGAGTTCATCATTCACCACCCAAATATCACTTCCCGATACCACACACCAATACGCTAACTTAGACTTATCAATGTCACTTTTTTTTAACATCTCACCCCCTCATTGCTTGCAGTTCATTCATTTTACTGGCAATCTAATTTCATACTAGGGTTGTGGCATAGAATAATTCAAGCTATTACTTTTAGTAATTGAGTAATGAAACGGACCCCTGTTGCGGCAATTCATACGATCACAAGGCTGTGGTCAGATCATGAGGACATGGTCATGCTAAATAAATTCAAGCAAGTACAAGAACAGTGGGGTGGCTCAAATGAAGTCATCGATCATTGGTTAGAAACTCGACAATCTCTCATTGTTGAATATTGCAAGCTTGCGGCTCTTCAGCCGAGCTCAGCTAAAGCAAGCACACTTTCTGAACTCCCTTCCCCTGCGGAACTACAAAATTTTTGCCAACACCTTGTCGACTATATCTCTGAAGGTCACTTTAAAATTTACGACATGGTAATGAACAAGTGGCAGTCTACAGGTTTTGAAGCCACTGATGAGATTAACCAAAGCTATGGGCATATTGTATTAACTACGGAGCCCCTGCTTAACTTCACTGATAAGTATGCTGCAATTACCGCTACAGATGAGCTAGCCGATTTCGACAGTGATTTATCTCTTATAGGAGAAATCATCGAAGCGAGATTCGAAGTTGAAGATCAGCTAATCCAACAAATCGCCGATAGCTTGGCTGTACCGCCAGGTGCTTAATGCTTAATGCTTAATGCTTAATGCTTAATGCTTAATGGGCATGATTGTAAAGCTTGTGATTTTCACAAGCTTTTTTATTGTCTGCTAATTAGCAGTTAGTTCTCTTTTGAAACTCAAATACTAAAAAAATATAAAACGCCGAAAACAAAAAAGGCACCCTAAGGTGCCTTTTTATCTCTTAACGATTACTCGTAAGAAAGATTCACTTCTGAAGAATTACTCTTCTGAAGAGAAACCAGCATTTAGAAGTGCTGCTAGGTTATCGGTAGCTTGCTCAGCTGACGGACCCGCTTGCTCTTCACGTTGCTTCTGACGATCTTGGTGGTATGCGAAACCAGTACCAGCTGGAATCAGACGACCAACAATAACGTTCTCTTTCAGACCACGAAGGTCATCACGCTTACCAGAAACCGCAGCTTCTGTTAGTACGCGAGTCGTTTCTTGGAAAGATGCTGCTGAGATGAATGACTCAGTTGCAAGCGATGCTTTAGTAATACCTAGTAGGTCACGTTCGAAACGTACTAGTTCTTTACCTTCAGCTTCTAGCTTACGGTTAGCAATCTTAACATTGTGGTACTCAACCTGTTCACCAGGTAAGAACTCAGAATCACCAGAGTGAGTGATCGTACACTTACGTAGCATTTGACGAACGATAGTCTCAATGTGCTTATCGTTAATCTTTACGCCTTGTAAGCGGTAAACTTCTTGAACTTCGTTCGCGATGTACTGAGTCACAGCGTGGATACCACGTAGACGCAGGATATCGTGTGGAGTTTCAGGACCGTCAGCGATTACATCGCCACGCTCAATCTTCTCACCTTCGAACACGTTCAATTGACGATGCTTAGGAA
The DNA here is from genome assembly GCF_024347495.1 of Vibrio gallaecicus. Lineage (NCBI taxonomy): Bacteria > Pseudomonadati > Pseudomonadota > Gammaproteobacteria > Vibrionales > Vibrionaceae > Vibrio > Vibrio gallaecicus. The sequence goes on from NZ_AP025490.1 coordinate 3,087,559, forward strand.
TCATCTCTTCGTAAGCGTCACCGCCTTCACGAGTGATTACTAGACGACGCTTACCTTTCGTTTCTTTACCGAAAGACACAGTACCTGTGTGCTCAGCAAGGATCGCAGGCTCTTTAGGCTTACGAGCTTCGAATAGGTCAGCTACGCGAGGTAGACCACCGGTGATATCTTTGTTTCCGCTCGATTTTTGAGGGATACGAGATAATGTGTCACCAATGCCAACTTCAGCGCCATCTTCGATGTTTACAATCGCTTTGCCAGGTAGGAAGTAGTGAGCTGGCATATCAGTACCAGGGATCATTACGTCATTACCTTGCTCATCAACAAGTTTGATAGCTGGACGCATATCTTTACCTGCTGCTGGGCGAGCTGCTGCGTCTGTAACTTCACTTGAAGAAAGACCAGTTAGATCGTCAGTTTGACGAGAAACTGTAATACCATCGATCATATCTACGAATTGGATACGACCTGCCACTTCAGTGATGATTGGCATGGTATGCGCTTCCCAGTTAGCTACAACTTCACCAGCAGTTACTGCTGCGTTGTCGCCTTTGGTTAGCATCGAACCGTAAGGAAGTTTGTGCTTCTCTTTAGTACGACCGAATTCATCAACAATCGTCATCTCAGATGCACGAGAAGTGATAACCAGTTTCTTGTCTTTGTTTACTACGAACTTAGCATTGTGAAGTTTCACAGTACCAGTTGTCTTAGCTTGGATGCTGTTCTCTGCTGCTGCAGTAGATGCCGCACCACCGATGTGGAACGTACGCATTGTAAGCTGTGTACCCGGTTCACCGATAGATTGTGCAGCGATAACACCAACTGCTTCACCTTGGTTCACTAGGTGGCCACGTGCTAGGTCACGACCGTAACACTGTGCACAACAACCGAAGTCTGCATCACAGGTAACAACTGAGCGCACTTTCATGCTATCTACAGAGTTGTCTTCCATGATTTGACACCACTTCTCATCAATCAGAGTATTACGTGGAATCAGTACATCTTCAGTACCAGGCTTAAGAACGTCTTCAGCTACTACACGACCTAGAGCAAGCTCAGAAAGTGCTACTTTAACGTCACCACCTTCGATGTGAGGCATCATGTCGATACCTTCATGCGTGCCACAGTCATGTTCGTGTACTACAACGTCTTGAGCAACGTCTACTAGACGACGAGTTAGGTAACCCGAGTTTGCTGTTTTCAGTGCTGTATCCGCAAGACCCTTACGAGCACCGTGCGTTGAGATAAAGTACTGAAGGACGTTTAGACCTTCTTTAAAGTTCGCTGTGATCGGCGTTTCGATGATTGAACCATCTGGACGCGCCATCAGACCACGCATACCTGCTAGCTGACGAATCTGAGCTGCAGAACCACGTGCGCCTGAATCGGCCATCATGTAGATGCTGTTGAACGATTCTTGCTGTTCTTCTTCGCCATCACGGTTGATAACTGTTTCAGAAGATAGGTTATCCATCATTGCTTTCGCAACACGGTCGTTCGTAGACGCCCAGATATCGATAACTTTGTTGTAACGCTCACCCGCAGTAACAAGACCAGATTGGAATTGCTCTTGGATTTCACGAACTTCTTCTTCAGCAGATTCAATTTCATCGTATTTAGCTTGAGGTACAACCATATCGTTGATACCTACAGAAACACCAGAAAGTGCCGCGTATGCAAAACCTGCGTACATGATTTGGTCAGCAAATACTACTGTATCTTTTAGACCAAGCTTACGGTAACACTCGTTAAGCAGGTTAGAAATTTGCTTCTTACCTAGCTTTTGGTTAACGATGCTAAACGGTAGACCTGATGGAACGATCTGCCACAGCATTGCACGACCTACAGTCGTGTCAACTAGACCAGTGTTCGTAGTGCTATTGCCGTCTTCATCTACTACAGTTTCAGTGATACGCACTTTAACGCGAGCGTGAAGCTCAGCAGTCTTAGTACGGTATGCCTTTTCAGCCTCAGCAGGGCCAGCAAGGTACATACCTTCACCTTTCACGTTGATCTTGTCACGTGTCATGTAGTAAAGACCCAATACAACATCCTGAGAAGGAACGATGATCGGATCACCTGATGCTGGCGACAGAATGTTATTCGTCGACATCATTAGGGTACGAGCTTCTAGCTGTGCTTCTAAAGTTAGAGGCACGTGTACAGCCATTTGGTCACCATCGAAGTCGGCGTTATATGCCGCACACACTAGTGGGTGAAGCTGAATCGCTTTACCTTCGATTAGTACTGGTTCAAACGCTTGGATACCTAGACGGTGAAGTGTAGGTGCACGGTTAAGCAGTACTGGGTGTTCGCGGATAACTTCGTCTAGGATATCCCAAACGATCGCTTCTTCGCGCTCTACCATTTTCTTAGCAGCTTTGATTGTCGTAGCCATGCCACGAGTTTCTAACTTGCTGTAGATGAATGGTTTAAATAGCTCAAGTGCCATCTTCTTAGGAAGACCACACTGATGTAGACGAAGGTATGGACCTACTGTGATTACAGAACGGCCAGAGTAGTCTACACGTTTACCTAGAAGGTTCTGACGGAAACGACCTTGTTTACCCTTGATCATATCAGCAAGAGATTTCAGAGGACGCTTGTTAGAACCTGTGATCGCACGACCGCGACGACCGTTATCTAGAAGTGCATCAACAGACTCTTGCAGCATACGTTTTTCGTTACGTACGATGATGTCCGGAGCAGCTAGCTCTAGAAGACGCTTCAAACGGTTGTTACGGTTGATCACACGACGATAAAGGTCGTTCAGATCAGAAGTCGCGAAACGACCGCCATCTAGTGGAACTAGAGGACGTAGATCTGGCGGTAGCACTGGAAGTACAGTTAAGATCATCCACTCAGGCTTGTTGCCTGAAGAGATGAATGCTTCAACTAGCTTCAAACGCTTAGTAACTTTCTTACGCTTAGTTTCTGAGTTAGTTGTTTCTAACTCTTCGCGCATTTCTTCCACTTCTTGATGAAGGTCCATTGTTGAAAGCAGATCTTTGATCGCTTCAGCACCCATCTTAGCAGTGAATTCGTCACCCCACTCTTCTAGACGATCCAGATACTCTTCTTCAGTAAGCATCTGAGATTTTTCTAGATCAGTCATACCCGGTTCAGTTACTACGTACATTTCGAAGTAAAGAACACGTTCGATATCACGCAGAGGGATATCCATTAGTAGACCGATACGAGACGGTAGTGATTTTAGGAACCAGATGTGAGCAACTGGTGAAGCTAGCTCAATGTGGCCCATACGGTCACGACGAACTTTAGTCTGTGTAACTTCAACGCCACACTTCTCACAGATAACACCACGGTGCTTCAGGCGCTTGTATTTGCCACAAAGACATTCGTAATCTTTAACTGGACCAAAAATACGAGCACAGAACAGACCATCACGTTCAGGTTTGAACGTACGATAGTTAATTGTTTCTGGCTTTTTAACTTCACCAAAAGACCACGAACGGATCGTGTCTGGTGAAGATAGACCGATTTTGATTGCATCAAATTCTTCGGTCTTATGCTGTGCTTTTAGAAAGTTTAATAAGTCTTTCACGTTCAGCTCCTGTAAGGAGTTAAAGGAGCTCACCGACTAAAGTGAGCCCCCTTTACCAAGTAATCCAATCTTCTTTTAAAAAAGAGGGATTACTCTTCGTCTTCTAGCTCGATGTTGATACCTAGCGAGCGAATCTCTTTCAACAGTACGTTGAACGACTCTGGCATGCCAGGTTCCATGCTATGGTTACCATCTACGATGTTCTTATACATCTTAGTACGGCCGTTAACGTCATCTGACTTAACTGTTAGCATTTCTTGTAGAGTATATGCAGCACCGTATGCTTCTAGTGCCCATACTTCCATCTCACCGAAACGCTGACCACCGAACTGAGCTTTACCACCAAGTGGTTGCTGAGTTACTAGGCTGTAAGAACCAGTTGAACGAGCATGCATCTTGTCATCAACCAAGTGGTTCAGTTTCAGCATGTACATGTAACCAACAGTTACAGGACGCTCAAACGAATCACCAGTACGACCATCAAACAGTTTAAGCTGACCAGATTCTGGCAGATCACCCAGTTTAAGTAGTTCTTTGATTAGAGACTCAGAAGCACCATCGAACACAGGAGTAGCAATCGGTAGACCGCCACGTAGGTTCTTAATCAGTGTACGAACCTGATCATCAGATAGTTCAGCAATATCAACTTTCTGACGAGTATCACCAAGATCATAAACCTTCTGTAGGAACTCACGGAACTTATGAAGTTCTTGCTGTTCCTTAACCATTTGGTTGATCTTGTCACCGATACCTTTCGCAGCCAAACCTAAGTGAACTTCTAGGATCTGACCGATGTTCATACGCGATGGTACACCCAGCGGGTTAAGTACGATGTCTACAGGCTGACCTTTCTCATCGTATGGCATGTCTTCAACAGGGTTAATCTTAGAGATTACACCTTTGTTACCGTGACGACCGGCCATCTTATCACCAGGCTGGATACGACGTTTAACCGCTAGGTAAACTTTAACAATCTTAAGAACGCCAGGCGCTAGATCATCACCTTGAGTGATTTTACGACGCTTAGTTTCAAACTTCTTATCGAAGTCTGCTTTTAGCTCATCCCACTGCTCAGCAAGTTGCTCAAGCTGTGTTTGTAGCGCATCGTCTTCTAGAACTTGCTCTAGCCATTGCTTACGACCGATAGTATCAAGCTTAGCTTCAGAGTAACCACCAGACAGAAGTACAGCTTTAACACGGTTAAGAAGGCCACCCTCAAGAATTTGGAACTCTTCAGTTAAATCTTTCTTAGCTTCTTTAAGCTGCATCTGCTCGATTTCAAGTGCACGTTTGTCTTTCTCTACGCCATCGCGAGTGAAGACTTGTACATCAATGATAGTACCCGAAACAGAGTTTGGTACACGTAGAGAAGTATCTTTAACATCAGATGCTTTCTCACCGAAGATAGCACGTAGTAGCTTCTCTTCAGGAGTCAGTTGAGTTTCACCTTTAGGTGTCACTTTACCAACTAGGATGTCGCCACCCTTAACTTCAGCACCAATGTAAACGATACCTGACTCGTCTAGTTTAGACAGAGCAGACTCACCTACGTTTGGAATATCAGCTGTGATCTCTTCAGAGCCCAGCTTAGTATCACGAGCCACACAAGATAGTTCTTGGATGTGGATTGTCGTGAAACGGTCTTCTTGAACTACGCGCTCAGATACTAAGATCGAGTCTTCGAAGTTGTAACCGTTCCAAGGCATGAACGCGATACGCATGTTTTGGCCAAGAGCAAGTTCACCAAGGTCAGTTGAAGGACCATCAGCAAGAACATCGCCGCGTGCAACTGGTTCACCAGGAAGTACAGTTGGACGTTGGTTAATACATGTGTTTTGGTTCGAACGCGTGTATTTAGTTAGGTTGTAGATATCGATACCAGCTTCGCCAGGTACCAATTCATCTTCGTTAACCTTAACTACGATACGAGAAGCGTCAACAGACTGAACTTGACCACCACGTTTAGCAACCGCTGTAACACCAGAGTCAACTGCGATGTTACGTTCAATACCAGTACCTACTAGAGGCTTATCAGCCTTAAGTGTTGGTACAGCTTGACGTTGCATGTTCGCACCCATCAATGCACGGTTCGCATCATCGTGTTCTAGGAACGGGATAAGCGAAGCAGCGATAGATACTACTTGGTTTGTCGCAACGTCCATGTAGTCAACGTGATCGCGAGGGTGAAGACCAGATTCACCTTTTTGACGAGCAGTGATTAGCTCATCAGCAAACGTCGCTTCTTCAGTAAGAACCGTGTTTGCCTGTGCGATAACGAATTGACCTTCCTGGATTGCCGACAGGTAATCAACTTCTTCTGTTACTACACCATCTACAACGCGACGGTACGGAGTTTCTAGGAAACCGTAATCGTTACAACGCGCAAACGCAGATAGCGAGTTAATTAGACCGATGTTTGGACCTTCAGGCGTTTCGATCGGACATAGACGACCGTAGTGAGTTACGTGAACGTCACGTACTTCAAAGCCTGCGCGTTCACGAGTTAGACCGCCTGGACCTAAAGCAGAGATACGACGTTTGTGCGTAACTTCTGACAATGGGTTGTTTTGGTCCATGAACTGTGAAAGCTGTGAAGAGCCAAAGAATTCTTTAACTGCAGCAGAGATCGGTTTAGCGTTGATAAGATCTTGAGGCATGATTGCATCAAGGTCACCAAGGCTTAGACGTTCTTTAACGGCACGTTCTACACGAACTAGACCAACACGGAATTGGTTTTCTGCCATTTCACCTACAGAACGGATACGACGGTTACCAAGGTGGTCGATATCGTCCACTTCGCCTTTACCGTTACGGATGCCGATCAGTTTCTTCATCACTTCAATGATGTCTGATTCATCCAGAGTACCGCGCTCTTCTTCTTCTTCACGCTCGATAGAGCTGTTGAATTTCATACGTCCTACAGTTGATAGGTCGTAACGATCTTCAGAGAAGAATAGGCTTTCGAACAATGATTCTGCAGCTTCTTTCGTCGGTGGCTCGCCAGGACGCATCATGCGGTAGATTTCTACCAATGCAGAGATGCGATCTACTGTGCTATCTGCACGTAGAGTGTCTGACATGAATGGACCATGGTCTAGATCATTCGTGAACAGTACTTCTAGAGCTTTGTGACCTGCTTGAGAAAGGTTAGCAAGTGCCTCTAGTGTAATCTCTTGGTTTGCGCCAACGATTATCTCGCCAGTTGCTTCATTGATGTAATCTTTAGCAGCAACTTTTTCAACGATGTACTCTACTGGTACTTCGATGTGCTCAACGCCATCTTTTTCAAGTTGACGGATATGACGAGCAGTAACTCGACGACCAGTCTCAACGTAAGTCTTACCGTTAGCTTCAATGTCGAATGACGCAGTTTCACCACGTAGACGATCAGGAACCAACTCCATTAATAGAGTTTGGTCTTTCACTTCGAAGTTCACTTTGTCGAAGAACAGATCTAGGATCTCTTCCGTCGATTTACCAAGTGCACGAAGGATGATTGAAGCAGGTAGCTTACGACGACGGTCGATACGTACGAATAAGTTATCCTTAGGATCGAACTCAAAGTCTAGCCATGAGCCGCGGTAAGGAATTACACGTGCGTTATAAAGAACTTTACCCGATGAGTGGGTTTTACCCTTATCGCTGTCGAAGAACACGCCTGGGCTTCGGTGCAGCTGGGATACGATAACCCTCTCGGTACCATTGATTACAAAAGTACCATTGTCTGTCATAAGCGGAATTTCGCCCATGTAGACTTCTTGTTCTTTAATGTCTTTTACGGTGCCTGCAGGTGCATCTCTATCAAAGATAACTAGGCGCAATTTTACGCGTAGAGGTTTTGAATAAGTTACACCACGAATTTGACATTCTTTAACATCAAAAACTGGCTCACCAAGACGGTAGCTAACGTATTGCAGCTCGGAATTGCCGTTGTAGCTCTGAATTGGAAAAACAGAACGAAAAGCAGCCTCAAGACCGTATTGCCCCTCAGGATCCTGTTCGATAAATTTGTCGAACGAATCGAGCTGGATCGATAACAGGTATGGAATGTCCAAAACTTGTGGACGAGTACCAAAATCCTTACGGATGCGCTTTTTCTCGGTATAAGAGTAAACCATGGGGTTCCTCAGCTCGCTGATAAGTGACCCAAACTACCCAAAACACTCAGCAGAGGGGGTAGTGACTAACAGCTGTTTACTGTAGTTACCAATCATTTCGAAAATATGAATTGGTTTTTTGCTCAGACAATGATGGTTAAACAGCGGGAAAATTCATCAAAGCCCTACAGCGCAAAAAGGCCGGTGGTTAATAAACCACCAGCCATTAGCCTTGCGGCTAAGAAATCAAGTAATAATTACTTAACTTCAACAGTCGCGCCAGCTTCTTCTAGAGTCGCTTTTAGAGCTTCAGCTTCAGCTTTGTCAACGCCTTCTTTAAGTGCAGCAGGAGCTGAGTCTACTAGACCCTTAGCTTCTTTAAGGCCTAGACCTGTAGCGCCACGTACTGCTTTGATTACAGAAACTTTGTTTCCGCCAACAGCAGTTAGGATTACGTCAAATTCAGTTTGCTCTTCAGCAGCTTCAGCAGCAGCGCCACCAGCAACAACTGCAGCAGCAGCAGATACGCCGAATTTCTCTTCCATAGCTTCGATAAGCTCAACAACTTGCATTACAGACATTTCTGCAACTGCGTCTAGGATTTGCTCGTTAGTAATAGACATAACAATTCTCTTTTAAGTCAACAATAATTTATTTTGTAATCAAATAAAGCAGGGCTTATGCCGCAACTTCTTCTTTTTGATCACGAACAGCAGCGATAGTACGTACCAGTTTACCAGCAGAAGCTTCTTTCATGCACATCATTAGGCGTGCGATAGCTTCGTCGTAAGTTGGTAGTGTCGCTAGTACATCAGCATCAGTAACTGCGCCTTCAAATGCAGCAGCTTTGATCTCGAAGTCTTTATTCTCTTTAGCGAAGTCTTTGAAAAGACGCGCTGCAGCACCTGGGTGCTCGTTAGAGAATGCAAGTAGAGATGGACCAGTAAATGTGTCTTGTAGACACTCGTACTGAGTACCTTCTACTGCACGACGTGCTAAAGTGTTACGAACAACTCTCATGTAAACACCCGCTTCACGCGCTTGTTTACGTAGAGAAGTCATCGCGCCAACAGTAACGCCACGAGAATCAGCTACAACTGCAGAAAGTGCACCACTGGCTGCTTCGTTGACTTCAGCAACAATTGCTTTTTTGTCTTGAAGATTTAAAGCCATTTGGATTAACCTCTGGTTGTGATTACAGCACTCATTACATTGTGTAATGAGCGTTTACGATGTTATAAAATATCTATAACGTCGCCTACGTAGGTTTTATTAAGCTATCAATATTCTCTCGAAAATTAACAGCGCCTACGGTCTTGGGATAGATGATTATGAATTGCTTCAAAAACCACCCAACCACAAATATTAGGCGCAGAAGTATACACTAAATCTGCGCCTAATCAAATTAGTTTGCTTGAGTATTCAGGCTAGCCTGATCAACAGCAACACCAGCACCCATAGTAGTAGAGATGCTTACTTTCTTCAGGAAAGTACCTTTCGCTGAAGAAGGTTTAGCTTTCTTAAGAGCCACTAGAAGTGCTTCTAGGTTCTCTTGAAGCTCGTTAGCTTCGAAAGATGCTTTACCAATAGTAGTGTGAATGATGCCATTTTTGTCGTTACGGTAACGAACCTGACCAGCTTTAGCGTTCTTAACTGCTTCAGCAACGTTAGGAGTTACAGTACCAACTTTAGGGTTTGGCATTAGACCGCGTGGACCTAGGATAGTACCTAGTTGACCAACAACGCGCATTGCATCTGGAGAAGCAACAACAACGTCAAAGTCCATTACGCCTTTTTTCACTTGCTCAGCAAGATCTTCCATACCAACGATATCTGCGCCAGCAGCTTTAGCAGCTTCTGCGTTTGCACCTTGAGTGAAAACAGCAACGCGGATTTCACGGCCAGTACCGTGAGGTAGCACTGTTGCGCCACGTACGTTTTGGTCAGATTTACGAGCATCAATGCCAAGGTTAACAGCAACGTCAACACTTTCATTGAATTTAGCAGTCGCTAGTTCTTTAAGAAGAGCTACAGCTTCGTTGATTTCGTACTCTTTAGTAACTTCAACTTTGTCGCGGATTACGCGCATACGCTTAGTAAGTTTTGCCATGATCTTATCCCTCTACCACTAGGCCCATTGAACGAGCAGTACCAGCAATAGAACGCTTCATTGCTTCGATGTCAGCACCAGTCATATCAGCAGCTTTAGTTTCTGCGATTTCTTGGATTTGAGCGTCAGTTACAGTACCAACTTTTTCAGTGTTTGGACGACCTGAACCAGACTTAACGCCAGCAGCTTTCTTAAGAAGAACAGCAGCAGGTGGAGTCTTAGTTACGAACGTGAAAGAACGGTCGTTGTAAACAGTAATAACTACTGGAGTAGGTAGACCTTTCTCAACAGATTCTGTTTTTGCGTTGAACGCTTTACAGAATTCCATGATGTTCACGCCGTGTTGACCTAGAGCAGGACCAACCGGTGGACTTGGGTTTGCCATACCAGCTGCAACTTGCAGTTTGATATAAGCTTCAACTTTCTTAGCCATGATATTTCCTATTAGTGGGTACATGCGCTTGTAAAACAAGCTCCCCAGTTTTTCAATAAATTCTTTTCACTTCCATAGAAGTAAAAAGGCGCGAAATTATAATCATAATTCGCGCCTATAACAACCCTAAAAAGGTGTTTTTTTAATCAAGTTTTTCAACTTGACCAAATTCAAGCTCAACAGGTGTTGCACGACCAAAGATCGATACAGAAACCTTAATGCGGCTCTTCTCGTAATCTACTTCTTCAACTGTACCGTTAAAGTCAGCAAACGGACCATCATTAACACGAACCACTTCACCCGCTTCAAACATTGTCTTAGGACGCGGAGATTCACTCGCTTTCTCTAGACGGTTCAAGATAGCATCGGCTTCTTTGTCTGTGATTGGTGCCGGACGATCAGAGGTACCACCAATGAAGCCCATAACACGAGGGATACTACGCACTAAGTGCCATGATTCGTCTTCCATAATCATTTGAACTAATACATAGCCAGGGAAGAACTTACGTTCACTCTTACGACGTTGACCTGCGCGCATTTCCACTACTTCTTCAGTAGGTACTAGCACATCGCCAAACAGTTCTTCCATGTTGTGCATTTTAATATGCTCGCGTAGCGATTGTGCAACACGACCTTCAAAGCCAGAAAAGGCTTGAACTACATACCAACGTTTTTTTGGAGCTTCACTCATGAATCAGAACCCTCACACACCAGTCGCTAGAGCAACTAAACGGACCATAATGCCGTCAATTCCCCATAGCACTAGTGACATAACAATACATACAGCTAACACGATCAACGTAGTTTGCATAGTTTCTTGGCGAGTAGGCCAAACCACTTTGCGAATTTCAACTCGAGACTCTTGAGCGAACGAGATCGCAGCTTTACCTTTAGTTGTTGTTGCTGCAACGCCTAGTGCGGCAGCAATCAGCACAACTACACCTGCAGCGCGAATTACAACAGACAATTCACCATACAGGTAATTACCCACAACAGCGGCAGCTAACAGAACAAAAGCGGCTACCCACTTCATTGTATCTGCTGCATTTGAGCTATCAGGAGTTTCAGCGTTTGCTTTCATAAAACCAACCTGTGATAAGTCTTAAATATAGACGACAATAACCCCGCTGTTGCAGGGCACATTCCTTTGCGTTGCAAAACAACACATTTAATAGCCATTTCAAACAAAATAACCATAGAATTCTTTGCTAAGAGCTAAAATTGACGTTAAATCAAGCAACTCTTTTTTTAGCGCAGAAAAAGGGCATCAAATGATGCCCTTTTTACTAGTGGTTCGTCAAATCTTATGCAAAGATTTTAGCTACAACACCAGCACCAACTGTACGGCCACCTTCGCGGATTGCGAAACGTAGACCTTCGTCCATTGCGATTGGAGCGATTAGCTCAACAGTCATTTGAACGTTGTCACCTGGCATTACCATTTCTACGCCTTCAGGTAGAGTGATATCGCCTGTTACGTCAGTTGTACGGAAGTAGAACTGTGGACGGTAACCCTTGAAGAAAGGAGTGTGACGGCCGCCTTCGTCTTTAGAAAGTACATATACTTCAGACTCAAACTTAGTGTGTGGGTTGATTGAACCTTTCGCAGAAAGTACTTGACCACGTTCAACGTCATCACGCTTAGTACCACGTAGAAGTGCGCCAACGTTCTCACCTGCACGACCTTCGTCAAGCAGCTTACGGAACATTTCAACACCAGTACAAGTAGTAAGAGTAGTCTCTTTGATACCAACGATTTCTACTTCGTCACCTACACGTAGGATACCACGCTCGATACGACCAGTAACAACAGTACCACGACCTTGAATTGAGAACACATCTTCAATAGGAAGTAGGAACGGTAGATCAACAGCACGCTCTGGAAGTGGAATGTAAGAATCTAGTGCTTCTGCAAGCTCAACAATCTTGTCTTCCCACTGCTTTTCGCCGTTTAGAGCGCCAAGTGCAGAACCTTGAATTACTGGAAGGTCGTCTCCTGGGTACTCGTACTCAGAAAGAAGTTCACGAACTTCCATTTCTACTAGCTCAAGTAGCTCTTCGTCATCAACCATGTCACATTTGTTCATGAATACGATGATGTAAGGGATACCAACTTGACGACCAAGTAGGATATGCTCACGAGTTTGTGGCATAGGACCATCTGTAGCAGCAACAACTAGGATACCGCCATCCATTTGAGCAGCACCAGTGATCATGTTTTTAACATAATCGGCGTGTCCAGGACAGTCTACGTGTGCGTAGTGACGTTCAGGAGTATCGTACTCAACGTGAGAAGTTGCGATTGTGATACCGCGCTCACGCTCTTCTGGAGCGTTATCGATAGATGCGAAGTCTTTTGCTTCACCACCGTACACTTTAGAAAGTGTAGTACAGATAGCAGCTGTTAGAGTTGTTTTACCGTGGTCAACGTGGCCGATAGTACCAACGTTTACGTGCGGTTTCGTACGTTCAAATTTTTCTTTAGACATGGGGTGTCCCTCTAGGTACGGGTATTAGGTGGCATTAAGCCACGCAACCAAAAAAATGGCGTTATGATATAAAAAGGAAAAGTATGCTTTAGACTGGTGCTAATACCCAGAGTCGAACTGGGGACCTCACCCTTACCAAGGGTGCGCTCTACCGACTGAGCTATATCAGCACACAAAAATGAGTTGGAGCGTGCAGCGGGAATCGAACCCGCATCATCAGCTTGGAAGGCTGAGGTAATAGCCATTATACGATGCACGCAACACGTAACTCTTTTGAGCTATTTAACCTTTAGAATATGGTGGAGGGAGACGGATTCGAACCATCGAAGGCAGTGCCGGCAGATTTACAGTCTGCTCCCTTTGGCCACTCGGGAACCCCTCCAAATTTTTTAGCTTTCTCTCATGGCCTGAATAACAGATGGAGAAAGTGGTGCCGACTACCGGAATCGAACTGGTGACCTACTGATTACAAGTCAGTTGCTCTACCTACTGAGCTAAGTCGGCACAAGTGGGGCGCATTTTATTGAATGATTTTCCACCTTGCAATAGGAAAATTAAAAAAATTAAAAAAATCTTCAATATAGGCACTTTAGAGTACTGTTTATCTCAAGTTTTAGGAGATTATATTCAAGCTGATCATTTTAGATATTTGATTTATGAACCGCTTGCTGTATTTTCCATTCAATTGATTTTCTTTCTATAGAGTGTTGTATGAGCCCATTTATGTCATTTGATCGCACGCATTGGTCTGATCTAAGAAATTCCGTGCCAATGACGCTATCAGAAAGCGACTTAAAAGAGCTTCAAGGCATTAATGAAAAGCTCACAATTGAAGAAGCAGTCGACATTTACCTCCCTTTATCTCGCTTACTCAATCTATATGTCGCCGCCAGACAAAACCGTAATTCAGTCCTACATCAGTTTTTAGATAAAACAGATAAAGCGCCACCTTTCATTATTGGTATAGCAGGCAGTGTTGCTGTAGGGAAAAGTACGACAGCTAGGTTACTAAAAGCTTTATTATCTCGTTGGGAAAATCACCCTAAAGTTGAACTCATCACGACTGATGGTTTTCTATATCCTAATGAGGAGTTACAAGCGCGAGGTTTAATGACTAAAAAGGGTTTTCCAGAGTCTTACGATATAAAACGTTTAGTCCAATTTGTTTCAGACGTGAAGGCATGCAAACGTAATGTTACGGCTCCAGTTTATTCACATTTAACCTATAACATTACGGGTGAGAACAAGGTTGTAGACCTACCTGATGTTTTAATCATTGAGGGATTGAACGTACTTCAAAGCGGGATGAATTACCCACATGAGCCACATAGAGTATTTATTTCAGACTTTTTAGATTTTTCTCTTTATGTCGACGCTGATAGCTCACTCATTAAAGAGTGGTATATCAACCGTTTTATGAAATTCAGAGAAGGAGCCTTCACTAAACCTGGCTCTTATTTTAGTCATTATACAAAACTGTCCAATCAATTAGCTTTTGAGAAAGCTGAAAGCATTTGGCAATCAATTAATGGCCTTAATCTAGAGCAAAATATTTTGCCGACTCGAGAACGTGCCCATCTGATCCTACGCAAAGGACAAAATCACACAGTAGAAGAAGTACTTTTAAGAAAGTAGTAGAAGTGATTAATCATTTTTTCTAAGGGATATTTCTCCACCAATGTGACTCTCAAGACCATTATGAGTCTTGAGTAACACGGCACCTTGTTCATTAATTCCCATGACTTCTCCCTCTAACTCCCTTGGTCCAATCAATAACCGTACATTTCGACCTAAGAAATTATCCAAGCGATTCCATCTAGGGACAAACCCTGACATCCCATTCAATTCGTAATCAGTTAACGCAGTATGCCATGCGCAAATTAATGCTTGAGCAAGTTCCGTTCTGTTAGGAACTTCTCCATTACAAACTTCTGTAAGTGACGTCCATGGCTGATCAATCCCTTCAACTTCCGATTTCATCGACATATTTAGACCTAAGCCAATGACAATATGAGCAGCACCACCGGCTTGACCTGATAGCTCGACCAATATCCCTGCAAGTTTTTTATCGTTATAATAAAGGTCATTCGGCCATTTTAATTTAATTCCCTGAACCCCTATTTTTTCTAAGGCTTCGACAACAGCTACCCCTACAACAAGGCTTAACCCCATTGCAGCAGCCATGCCGGCATCAAGTTTCCAATACATTGATAAGTATAAGTTTGCGCCAAATGGAGATACCCACTCTCGACCACGACGACCACGTCCAGCGGCTTGATACTCAGCAAGACATACCGATCCAGAAGCGAGTTCATTCGTTCTATCGAGTAGATATTGGTTTGTAGAATCAATGATAGGAATCACATCGACTGAGGCGTCATCGGAAGCTGCAACTAACGAGCTTTGACTAAGCATTTCAAGAGAGTCAGCTAATTGATACCCACGACCTTGTACCCGGAAAATATCAATGCCCCAACACTGTATGCCTTTGATATGTTTACTCACCGCAGCTCGTGAAATACCGAGCAATTCACCAAGTTTTTCACCTGAATGGAATTGACCATCAGAAAGACACGTGAGTAGAGTCAGCTTTGTACTATGTTCTTTCATCATTGATTGTCCACAATTTCAGCTAAGTTAGTTTCACATTTATTTCCAATGAAACGAACCTCATGTTCCAAATCAATCTCAAAACGTGCACGTACCGCCTCACGGACTCTCTTTGCCAAAATGATGACATCATCTGAAGTAGCCGAGCCTGCATTAATAATAACAAGTGCCTGTTTAGCGTGAATTTGAGCCCCTCCCTCACGCAAACCTTTATATCCACATTGGTCAATGAGCCACCCAGCAGCAACTTTTACTGTTTCACCACAGGGATAGCCAACAATGTCGGGAAACTTAGCTTGAACACGATCAAAAAGATCCTTGGAGATCACCGGGTTTTTAAAGAAACTTCCTGCATTACCTTGTTGCATTGGATCGGGAAGCTTTTCAGTTCGTATTTTGCAGACCTCATTAAAGATAGATTGAGAAGACAAGTTATCAGAGGCAAGTTCTTTTAATGGTCCGTAGTGGTTACATGCCTTCCAAGGCTTTTCTAAAAATAGTCCTATTGCGATGACGACTGATTTTTCATATAAATCATGTTTAAATATTGAATCTCGATAGTCAAATAAACAGTCACTGCGCGATAGTCGTTTAACTTTAAAAGTATCAAGGCAAAGGATATCGACATACTCACAAACATCCTTAAATTCAACACCATAAGCACCTATATTCTGAATAGGAGCGGAGCCTGCACACCCAGGAATCATAGCTAAGTTTTCTAAACCTGCCATATTCTTTTCTACACTCCATCCAACTAAGTCAGGCCAATCTTCTCCACCAGAAATATGTAACTTGAAGCCATTGGGTTCGTCAGAGACCTTTTTCCCTAAAATCCTATTGATTATAACCACGCCAGAAAAGTGCCTTGTAAACAGCATATTGCTGCCTTTACCAAGTATCAGCTTAGGTAAGTGTTTCCACTCTTCTGATTGATAAACGGTGATGAGCTCTTCAACGGAATGCACTTCGACTAATACCTCACAGGTTTGATCAATCGAAAATGTATGGAAAGCTTTGAGGTTGGCGTTCAGATAAGATTGCATGGCGCTATTTAGTTAAATTACACTCAGTGTATTCTACAGCAGATAATTAAACAGCGCAGTGACAGAATGAACAATGTCGAAATAAGTCAACTAGACCCAATAAAAGTCCCACTGGTTAAAAAGTTTTATAAAGAACATTATCCAACAGGTAAAGTAAACAAGAGCGAGTTAATTTACTCATTAACAAAAGACAACTCAATTATAGGTATTGTTCGCTTTAGAAGTATTGAAGAATATCGCTTATTAACTGGCATGGTGATTTCAACCGCGTTACGTGGGCAAGGACATGGTAGTCTGTTAATGAACTATTGCGTCTCAAATATCCTCACCAACCAAGATTTCTGCTTTGCTTATCGCCACCTTGAAAGCTTTTACTCCGCACATTATTTCAAGAAGATAGATGTAGTAGATCTACCGAATAGCTTAAAAACATTATTTTTACGCTACACAAATAGCGGTAAAGATCTCATTCCGATGCACTTCCAAGCAAATTGTTAAAGAATGGCTCGATTGTCTAGTCATTATGGGTATGACTTTGATAAAATTAGTGGTCCGCAATTTTGCATACTTTTAAGGTAAAACAGTCGATATGATTGCCAGTAGGAATCCATTAGTACAGTTGCCAACTTTGGCACAAGATCCAGATCAGTTTGATGTACTACTCTCAGCGCAAGAGTTCAGAATTCGTTTACTTAAAGAAATCTCGTCAGCAACTGAGCGAATCTGCTTAGTTGCATTGTATTTAGAAGACGACGATGCAGGTCGTGAAATCATGACCGCCTTGTATGAAGCAAAGCAAGTTAAGCCTGAATTAGATATCAGTATTTGTGTGGATTGGCATCGCGCTCAAAGAGGCTTAATTGGTGCTGAGTCTTCTGAAGGTAATGCTGCAATGTATAGAACCTTCGCAGAACAATATGAACATTCCATCCCAGTTTATGGGGTCCCTGTCCGTGGTCGTGAAGTTTTTGGGGTTCTTCACCTCAAAGGCTTTATAATCGATGATTCCGTTATTTATAGCGGAGCAAGTCTCAACAATATCTATTTGAACTACCACGATCGCTACCGCTTTGATCGCTATCATGTTATGAAAAACATAGCTCTAGCAAACTCGATGTATGCGTATATACATAATGAAATGATTGCAGATAGTGCAGTCAATGACTTAGCAAAGTCTAAAAAGCCAACAACAAAAGAGATTAAACCAGCCATTAGGCAACTTAGATCAGCTCTAGCACGCTCTCAATACAAGTTCGACTCTCAAGATATATCTACTGAGCAAGTGGCAATAACTCCGCTAGTAGGCATAGGAAAGAGACGTAATAGATTAAATCAAGGTATAAATCAGCTGATTGCACAAGCAAAAGACGAAGTATTCATTTGCACACCTTATTTTAATTTCCCACCAAGCCTTGCCAAAGAAGTAAAAAAAGCACTTAAACGTGGCGTAAAAATACGTATTGTAGTCGGCGATAAAACGGCGAATGACTTCTTTATCTCTCCGGAGGAAGAATTCAAAACTATTGGTGGTTTACCTTACCTATATGAAGTAAACCTACGACGCTTTGCAAAAGCTAATGAGTCACATATTGCAAGTCGTAATCTTTCTATCCACTTATGGAAACATGACAATAATAGCTTCCATCTAAAAGGGATTTGGGTCGATAAACGCTATATGCTGTTAACTGGGAACAATTTAAACCCAAGAGCTTGGAAGTTAGATTTAGAGAATGGGATTTTTATTCAAGATCACTACAACCATCTATCAAACAAGTTCCAAGCTGAAGTAGATAACATTCTTCAACACACTCAGCTTATCTGCACCTATAAGCAATTAGAAAAAATTGAAACCTACCCAGATCAAGTTCAAAAGCTCATACGGAAGATAACCAGAGTCAAAGCTGATAGAGTTTTAAAACAGATATTATAAGCACAAGCCCAGTATTTTTAATGCTGGGCTTAATTTTTATCATTATAAATTAATAGAGATGAACTTATATTACCGTTTAAACCCAACCCCACCTCGATATATCCAACCTAAAGACTTAATATCAGCGTTCATAACACATCAAATTGAGCTAAAAAGCTATTTCTTCGAGTAAAAGCTAGAATTATAAAAACTATTAGTTAGAAACAGAACTTACAGATACTGCTATTAATAGTAATGAGGAAAGACAGCTTGGAGAGGCGTATTAAATGAGAAAAAGCTATTCAATCTATTGATGGCGTCGACAAGAAGCGATCACCCACGCCTTATGCTATTCAGGTACAGACCTAAAAACATATTCCTTGAAACGTAAAAAGCCCTAGTCGTAAGACTAGGGCTTTTCAAATAGTGGCGGAGTGGACGGGACTCGAACCCGCGACCCCCGGCGTGACAGGCCGGTATTCTAACCAACTGAACTACCACTCCGCAGTGGTCAACTCACTAAGTGAGCGTCCATATCTCCAGGTTGGTCAACCTAAAGATTTAATTTAAAGCCTGGCGATGTCCTACTCTCACATGGGGAAGCCCCACACTACCATCGGCGCTATTGTGTTTCACTTCTGAGTTCGGCATGGGATCAGGTGGGTCCACAATGCTATGGTCGCCAAGCAAATTTTGCTTTTACTTTCAGTTTAAAAACTGAAGGCAAAATAATCTGGAAAGCTGTTTTTGTTCTCTTCAAACTCATTCAAGGTCTGGTATTTCTATGAGTCCACAAAACCCCTTGGGTGTTGTATGGTTAAGCCTCACGGGCAATTAGTACAGGTTAGCTCAATGCCTCGCAGCACTTACACACCCTGCCTATCAACGTCGTAGTCTACGACAACCCTTAAGGACGCTTAAAGCGTCAGGGAAAACTCATCTCAAGGCTCGCTTCGCGCTTAGATGCTTTCAGCGCTTATCGATTCCGAACTTAGCTACCGGGCAATGCCATTGGCATGACAACCCGAACACCAGAGGTTCGTCCACTCCGGTCCTCTCGTACTAGGAGCAGCCCCTTTCAATTTTCCAACGCCCACGGCAGATAGGGACCGAACTGTCTCACGACGTTCTAAACCCAGCTCGCGTACCACTTTAAATGGCGAACAGCCATACCCTTGGGACCGACTTCAGCCCCAGGATGTGATGAGCCGACATCGAGGTGCCAAACACCGCCGTCGATATGAACTCTTGGGCGGTATCAGCCTGTTATCCCCGGAGTACCTTTTATCCGTTGAGCGATGGCCCTTCCATTCAGAACCACCGGATCACTATGACCTGCTTTCGCACCTGCTCGAATTGTCATTCTCGCAGTCAAGCGGGCTTATGCCATTGCACTAACCACACGATGTCCAACCGTGTTTAGCCCACCTTCGTGCTCCTCCGTTACTCTTTGGGAGGAGACCGCCCCAGTCAAACTACCCACCAGGCACTGTCCGTAATCCCGATTCAGGGACCGACGTTAGAACATCAAGCATACAAGGGTGGTATTTCAAGGACGACTCCATCACATCTAGCGACGCAATTTCATAGTCTCCCACCTATCCTACACATGTAGGGTCAATGTTCAGTGCCAAGCTGTAGTAAAGGTTCACGGGGTCTTTCCGTCTAGCCGCGGGTACACTGCATCTTCACAGCGATTTCAATTTCACTGAGTCTCGGGTGGAGACAGCGTGGCCATCATTACGCCATTCGTGCAGGTCGGAACTTACCCGACAAGGAATTTCGCTACCTTAGGACCGTTATAGTTACGGCCGCCGTTTACCGGGGCTTCGATCAAGAGCTTCGACCGAAGTCTAACCCCATCAATTAACCTTCCGGCACCGGGCAGGCGTCACACCGTATACGTCATCTTACGATTTTGCACAGTGCTGTGTTTTTAATAAACAGTTGCAGCCACCTGGTATCTGCGACTCTCGTCTGCTCCATCCGCAAGGGACTTCACTGATAAGAGCGTACCTTCTCCCGAAGTTACGGTACCATTTTGCCTAGTTCCTTCACCCGAGTTCTCTCAAGCGCCTTGGTATTCTCTACCCGACCACCTGTGTCGGTTTGGGGTACGATTTCTTATAATCTGAAGCTTAGAGGCTTTTCCTGGAAGTATGGCATCAATGACTTCACTACCGTAGTAGCTCGACATCGTATCTCAGCGTTAATGAAAGTCCGGATTTACCTAAACTTTCCGCCTACGTACTTGGACCTGGACAACCGTCGCCAGGCTCACCTAGCCTTCTCCGTCCCCCCATCGCAATTATAAGAAGTACAGGAATATTAACCTGTTTCCCATCGACTACGCCTTTCGGCCTCGCCTTAGGAGTCGACTTACCCTGCCCCGATTAACGTTGGACAGGAACCCTTGGTCTTCCGGCGAGGGAGTTTTTCACTCCCTTTATCGTTACTCATGTCAGCATTCGCACTTCTGATACCTCCAGCAGCCCTTACAGACCACCTTCAACGGCTTACAGAACGCTCCCCTACCCCACATACCCTAAGGTACGTAGCCGCAGCTTCGGTGTATAGCTTAGCCCCGTTACATCTTCCGCGCAGGCCGACTCGACCAGTGAGCTATTACGCTTTCTTTAAATGATGGCTGCTTCTAAGCCAACATCCTGGCTGTCTGAGCCTTCCCACATCGTTTCCCACTTAGCTATACTTTGGGACCTTAGCTGGCGGTCTGGGTTGTTTCCCTCTCCACGACGGACGTTAGCACCCGCCGTGTGTCTCCCGGATAGTACTTACTGGTATTCGGAGTTTGCAAAGGGTTGGTAAGTCGGGATGACCCCCTAGCCTTAACAGTGCTCTACCCCCAGTAGTATTCGTCCGAGGCGCTACCTAAATAGCTTTCGGGGAGAACCAGCTATCTCCAGGTTTGATTGGCCTTTCACCCCTAGCCACAAGTCATCCGCTAATTTTTCAACATTAGTCGGTTCGGTCCTCCAGTTGATGTTACTCAACCTTCAACCTGCCCATGGCTAGATCACCTGGTTTCGGGTCTAATCCTAGCAACTGTACGCCCAGTTAAGACTCGGTTTCCCTACGGCTCCCCTAAACGGTTAACCTTGCTACTAAAATTAAGTCGCTGACCCATTATACAAAAGGTACGCAGTCACACCACGAAGGTGCTCCTACTGCTTGTACGTACACGGTTTCAGGTTCTATTTCACTCCCCTCACAGGGGTTCTTTTCGCCTTTCCCTCACGGTACTGGTTCACTATCGGTCAGTCAGTAGTATTTAGCCTTGGAGGATGGTCCCCCCATATTCAGACAGGATATCACGTGTCCCGCCCTACTCGATTTCACTGATTATGATGCGTCGGTTACGGGGCTATCACCCTTTGTTGCGACACTTTCCAGAGTCTTCACCTGCATCATTAAAAGCTTAAGGGCTAATCCAATTTCGCTCGCCGCTACTTTCGGAATCTCGGTTGATTTCTCTTCCTCGGGGTACTTAGATGTTTCAGTTCCCCCGGTTTGCCTCCTGTTGCTATGTATTCACAACAGGATACTTACTTATGTAAGTGGGTTTCCCCATTCAGGAATCCCAGACTCAAAAGGTTATTACTACCTAATCTGGGCTTATCGCAAGTTATTACGCCTTTCATCGCCTCTGACTGCCAAGGCATCCACCGTGTACGCTTAGTCACTTAACCATACAACCCGAAAGGGTCTTAGTGTATGGCAACTAACCAAGGTTTTGGTTGTCATCAAGAAGGGTTAATTCTTGATAACTGTTTGCCGGACTCAATTGTGAATCAAACTAGGTTTGATTCGAATACAAGACACTTGAATGTGTTTGTTGTGTTTATCTAGTTAAAGATAAACATTGAGAACTTTTAAATTTGATTGAATTACTCGTAAGTAATCAATCAGTCAGCTTTCCAAATTGTTAAAGAGCATGAGACTTTAAGAACCAGTGTTCTAAAATTCACATTTTCTAAAGACTCTCAGAGTCAAACATACCAACCAGCGACAAAAGAAGTGGTTTGGATATGAATATAACCAAGAATATTTAGAGAATGGTGGGCGATACCGGGCTCGAACCAGTGACCCCCTGCTTGTAAGGCAGGTGCTCTCCCAACTGAGCTAATCGCCCACGATAGTTTTAATTCCTTCGCGGAGAAAGAATGGTGGGTCGTGCAGGATTCGAACCTGCGACCAATTGATTAAAAGTCAACTGCTCTACCAACTGAGCTAACGACCCAATGGTATCCCGTAGGGGAGTCGAACCCCTGTTACCGCCGTGAAAGGGCGGTGTCCTAGGCCTCTAGACGAACGGGACACTGGATATTGAAGAACTTGGGAGTTCTTCGTCTCTTTTACTTTCTAAACCTAATCAATCTGTGTGGGTACTCATCAACGATATCTTCGTATAAGGAGGTGATCCAGCCCCAGGTTCCCCTAGGGCTACCTTGTTACGACTTCACCCCAGTCATGAACCACAAAGTGGTGAGCGTCCTCCCCGAAAGGTTAAACTACCCACTTCTTTTGCAGCCCACTCCCATGGTGTGACGGGCGGTGTGTACAAGGCCCGGGAACGTATTCACCGTGACATTCTGATTCACGATTACTAGCGATTCCGACTTCATGGAGTCGAGTTGCAGACTCCAATCCGGACTACGACGCACTTTTTGGGATTCGCTCACTATCGCTAGCTTGCTGCCCTCTGTATGCGCCATTGTAGCACGTGTGTAGCCCTACTCGTAAGGGCCATGATGACTTGACGTCGTCCCCACCTTCCTCCGGTTTATCACCGGCAGTCTCCCTGGAGTTCCCGACATTACTCGCTGGCAAACAAGGATAAGGGTTGCGCTCGTTGCGGGACTTAACCCAACATTTCACAACACGAGCTGACGACAGCCATGCAGCACCTGTCTCAGAGCTCCCGAAGGCACACCTGCGTCTCCGCTGGCTTCTCTGGATGTCAAGAGTAGGTAAGGTTCTTCGCGTTGCATCGAATTAAACCACATGCTCCACCGCTTGTGCGGGCCCCCGTCAATTCATTTGAGTTTTAATCTTGCGACCGTACTCCCCAGGCGGTCTACTTAACGCGTTAGCTCCGAAAGCCACGGCTCAAGGCCACAACCTCCAAGTAGACATCGTTTACGGCGTGGACTACCAGGGTATCTAATCCTGTTTGCTCCCCACGCTTTCGCATCTGAGTGTCAGTATCTGTCCAGGGGGCCGCCTTCGCCACTGGTATTCCTTCAGATCTCTACGCATTTCACCGCTACACCTGAAATTCTACCCCCCTCTACAGTACTCTAGTTCACCAGTTTCAAATGCAGTTCCGAGGTTGAGCCCCGGGCTTTCACATCTGACTTAATGAACCACCTGCATGCGCTTTACGCCCAGTAATTCCGATTAACGCTCGCACCCTCCGTATTACCGCGGCTGCTGGCACGGAGTTAGCCGGTGCTTCTTCTGTTGCTAACGTCAAGAGATAAGCGTATTAAGCTTACCCCCTTCCTCACAACTGAAAGTACTTTACAACCCGAAGGCCTTCTTCATACACGCGGCATGGCTGCATCAGGCTTTCGCCCATTGTGCAATATTCCCCACTGCTGCCTCCCGTAGGAGTCTGGACCGTGTCTCAGTTCCAGTGTGGCTGATCATCCTCTCAGACCAGCTAGGGATCGTCGCCTTGGTGAGCCATTACCTCACCAACTAGCTAATCCCACCTAGGCGTATCCGGTAGCACAAGGCCCGAAGGTCCCCTGCTTTGCTCCATAGAGATTATGCGGTATTAGCCATCGTTTCCAATGGTTATCCCCCTCTACCGGGCAACTTCCTAGGCATTACTCACCCGTCCGCCGCTCGACGCCCAACAAATCATCCGAAGAGTCAATGTTGTCGTTTCCGCTCGACTTGCATGTGTTAGGCCTGCCGCCAGCGTTCAATCTGAGCCATGATCAAACTCTTCAATTTAAGATTTTGTCGGCTCAATGAATACTGACTTCAAAACTATTATTTACCGAAGTAAACATGTAATTCTAAAGCTATTACCATTCCAACAGAATGGTAATGAATTGACTGTGCCAAAATTAAGTAAACTTAATTTTGTATTGGTCACTCAGTTCATTGAAACCAAATTGATTTCCGAGGAAATCTTGCTTTGCTATTGCAAAACAAATTTTGATATTCATCAACGAGTGCCCACACAGATTGATAGGTTTAAATTGTTAAAGAGCTTTGCTTTCAGTGCCTTAGCACTTAAGCAGGACGCGCATAATACGCTTTCCACTTTGAAAGTCAACATAAAATACTAAGAAAACCTAGAACTCTATGGTGACTTGTCTAGAAACTAGACAAAGTCGAAATTAAAGCCTGGCGATGTCCTACTCTCACATGGGGAAGCCCCACACTACCATCGGCGCTATTGTGTTTCACTTCTGAGTTCGGCATGGGATCAGGTGGGTCCACAATGCTATGGTCGCCAAGCAAATTTTGCTTTTACTTTCAGTTTTAAAAACTGAAGGCAAAATAATCTGGAAAGCTGTTTTTGTTCTCTTCAAACTCATTCAAGGTCTGGTATTTCTATGAGTCCACAAAACCCCTTGGGTGTTGTATGGTTAAGCCTCACGGGCAATTAGTACAGGTTAGCTCAATGCCTCGCAGCACTTACACACCCTGCCTATCAACGTCGTAGTCTACGACAACCCTTAAGGACGCTTAAAGCGTCAGGGAAAACTCATCTCAAGGCTCGCTTCGCGCTTAGATGCTTTCAGCGCTTATCGATTCCGAACTTAGCTACCGGGCAATGCCATTGGCATGACAACCCGAACACCAGAGGTTCGTCCACTCCGGTCCTCTCGTACTAGGAGCAGCCCCTTTCAATTTTCCAACGCCCACGGCAGATAGGGACCGAACTGTCTCACGACGTTCTAAACCCAGCTCGCGTACCACTTTAAATGGCGAACAGCCATACCCTTGGGACCGACTTCAGCCCCAGGATGTGATGAGCCGACATCGAGGTGCCAAACACCGCCGTCGATATGAACTCTTGGGCGGTATCAGCCTGTTATCCCCGGAGTACCTTTTATCCGTTGAGCGATGGCCCTTCCATTCAGAACCACCGGATCACTATGACCTGCTTTCGCACCTGCTCGAATTGTCATTCTCGCAGTCAAGCGGGCTTATGCCATTGCACTAACCACACGATGTCCAACCGTGTTTAGCCCACCTTCGTGCTCCTCCGTTACTCTTTGGGAGGAGACCGCCCCAGTCAAACTACCCACCAGGCACTGTCCGTAATCCCGATTCAGGGACCGACGTTAGAACATCAAGCATACAAGGGTGGTATTTCAAGGACGACTCCATCACATCTAGCGACGCAATTTCATAGTCTCCCACCTATCCTACACATGTAGGGTCAATGTTCAGTGCCAAGCTGTAGTAAAGGTTCACGGGGTCTTTCCGTCTAGCCGCGGGTACACTGCATCTTCACAGCGATTTCAATTTCACTGAGTCTCGGGTGGAGACAGCGTGGCCATCATTACGCCATTCGTGCAGGTCGGAACTTACCCGACAAGGAATT
Source organism: Vibrio gallaecicus (assembly GCF_024347495.1). Classification (NCBI taxonomy): domain Bacteria; kingdom Pseudomonadati; phylum Pseudomonadota; class Gammaproteobacteria; order Vibrionales; family Vibrionaceae; genus Vibrio; species Vibrio gallaecicus. The sequence continues at coordinate 3,113,406 of NZ_AP025490.1, forward strand.
TCGCTACCTTAGGACCGTTATAGTTACGGCCGCCGTTTACCGGGGCTTCGATCAAGAGCTTCGACCGAAGTCTAACCCCATCAATTAACCTTCCGGCACCGGGCAGGCGTCACACCGTATACGTCATCTTACGATTTTGCACAGTGCTGTGTTTTTAATAAACAGTTGCAGCCACCTGGTATCTGCGACTCTCGTCTGCTCCATCCGCAAGGGACTTCACTGATAAGAGCGTACCTTCTCCCGAAGTTACGGTACCATTTTGCCTAGTTCCTTCACCCGAGTTCTCTCAAGCGCCTTGGTATTCTCTACCCGACCACCTGTGTCGGTTTGGGGTACGATTTCTTATAATCTGAAGCTTAGAGGCTTTTCCTGGAAGTATGGCATCAATGACTTCACTACCGTAGTAGCTCGACATCGTATCTCAGCGTTAATGAAAGTCCGGATTTACCTAAACTTTCCGCCTACGTACTTGGACCTGGACAACCGTCGCCAGGCTCACCTAGCCTTCTCCGTCCCCCCATCGCAATTATAAGAAGTACAGGAATATTAACCTGTTTCCCATCGACTACGCCTTTCGGCCTCGCCTTAGGAGTCGACTTACCCTGCCCCGATTAACGTTGGACAGGAACCCTTGGTCTTCCGGCGAGGGAGTTTTTCACTCCCTTTATCGTTACTCATGTCAGCATTCGCACTTCTGATACCTCCAGCAGCCCTTACAGACCACCTTCAACGGCTTACAGAACGCTCCCCTACCCCACATACCCTAAGGTACGTAGCCGCAGCTTCGGTGTATAGCTTAGCCCCGTTACATCTTCCGCGCAGGCCGACTCGACCAGTGAGCTATTACGCTTTCTTTAAATGATGGCTGCTTCTAAGCCAACATCCTGGCTGTCTGAGCCTTCCCACATCGTTTCCCACTTAGCTATACTTTGGGACCTTAGCTGGCGGTCTGGGTTGTTTCCCTCTCCACGACGGACGTTAGCACCCGCCGTGTGTCTCCCGGATAGTACTTACTGGTATTCGGAGTTTGCAAAGGGTTGGTAAGTCGGGATGACCCCCTAGCCTTAACAGTGCTCTACCCCCAGTAGTATTCGTCCGAGGCGCTACCTAAATAGCTTTCGGGGAGAACCAGCTATCTCCAGGTTTGATTGGCCTTTCACCCCTAGCCACAAGTCATCCGCTAATTTTTCAACATTAGTCGGTTCGGTCCTCCAGTTGATGTTACTCAACCTTCAACCTGCCCATGGCTAGATCACCTGGTTTCGGGTCTAATCCTAGCAACTGTACGCCCAGTTAAGACTCGGTTTCCCTACGGCTCCCCTAAACGGTTAACCTTGCTACTAAAATTAAGTCGCTGACCCATTATACAAAAGGTACGCAGTCACACCACGAAGGTGCTCCTACTGCTTGTACGTACACGGTTTCAGGTTCTATTTCACTCCCCTCACAGGGGTTCTTTTCGCCTTTCCCTCACGGTACTGGTTCACTATCGGTCAGTCAGTAGTATTTAGCCTTGGAGGATGGTCCCCCCATATTCAGACAGGATATCACGTGTCCCGCCCTACTCGATTTCACTGATTATGATGCGTCGGTTACGGGGCTATCACCCTTTGTTGCGACACTTTCCAGAGTCTTCACCTGCATCATTAAAAGCTTAAGGGCTAATCCAATTTCGCTCGCCGCTACTTTCGGAATCTCGGTTGATTTCTCTTCCTCGGGGTACTTAGATGTTTCAGTTCCCCCGGTTTGCCTCCTGTTGCTATGTATTCACAACAGGATACTTACTTATGTAAGTGGGTTTCCCCATTCAGGAATCCCAGACTCAAAAGGTTATTACTACCTAATCTGGGCTTATCGCAAGTTATTACGCCTTTCATCGCCTCTGACTGCCAAGGCATCCACCGTGTACGCTTAGTCACTTAACCATACAACCCGAAAGGGTCTTGTGTATGGCAACTAACCAAGGTTTTGGTTGTCATCAAGAAGGGTTAATTCTTGATAACTGTTTGCCGGACTCAATTGTGAATCAAACTAGGTTTGATTCGAATACAAGACACTTGAATGTGTTTGTTGTGTTTATCTAGTTAAAGATAAACATTGAGAACTTTTAAATTTGATTGAATTACTCGTAAGTAATCAATCAGTCAGCTTTCCAAATTGTTAAAGAGCTTGATTCAATAAATTGAACCATTTTTAAAAACACTTAAGTAAATGTGCTTAAAGATGGTGGAGCTATGCGGGATCGAACCGCAGACCTCCTGCGTGCAAGGCAGGCGCTCTCCCAGCTGAGCTATAGCCCCATCTGTGTTGCAATCGATATTGGTGGGTCTGAGTGGACTTGAACCACCGACCTCCCGCTTATCAGGCGAGCGCTCTAACCAGCTGAGCTACAGACCCAATATCGTCTCTTTTACTTTTTAAACCTAATCAATCTGTGTGGGTACTCATCAACGATATCTTCGTATAAGGAGGTGATCCAGCCCCAGGTTCCCCTAGGGCTACCTTGTTACGACTTCACCCCAGTCATGAACCACAAAGTGGTGAGCGTCCTCCCCGAAAGGTTAAACTACCCACTTCTTTTGCAGCCCACTCCCATGGTGTGACGGGCGGTGTGTACAAGGCCCGGGAACGTATTCACCGTGACATTCTGATTCACGATTACTAGCGATTCCGACTTCATGGAGTCGAGTTGCAGACTCCAATCCGGACTACGACGCACTTTTTGGGATTCGCTCACTATCGCTAGCTTGCTGCCCTCTGTATGCGCCATTGTAGCACGTGTGTAGCCCTACTCGTAAGGGCCATGATGACTTGACGTCGTCCCCACCTTCCTCCGGTTTATCACCGGCAGTCTCCCTGGAGTTCCCGACATTACTCGCTGGCAAACAAGGATAAGGGTTGCGCTCGTTGCGGGACTTAACCCAACATTTCACAACACGAGCTGACGACAGCCATGCAGCACCTGTCTCAGAGCTCCCGAAGGCACACCTGCGTCTCCGCTGGCTTCTCTGGATGTCAAGAGTAGGTAAGGTTCTTCGCGTTGCATCGAATTAAACCACATGCTCCACCGCTTGTGCGGGCCCCCGTCAATTCATTTGAGTTTTAATCTTGCGACCGTACTCCCCAGGCGGTCTACTTAACGCGTTAGCTCCGAAAGCCACGGCTCAAGGCCACAACCTCCAAGTAGACATCGTTTACGGCGTGGACTACCAGGGTATCTAATCCTGTTTGCTCCCCACGCTTTCGCATCTGAGTGTCAGTATCTGTCCAGGGGGCCGCCTTCGCCACTGGTATTCCTTCAGATCTCTACGCATTTCACCGCTACACCTGAAATTCTACCCCCCTCTACAGTACTCTAGTTCACCAGTTTCAAATGCAGTTCCGAGGTTGAGCCCCGGGCTTTCACATCTGACTTAATGAACCACCTGCATGCGCTTTACGCCCAGTAATTCCGATTAACGCTCGCACCCTCCGTATTACCGCGGCTGCTGGCACGGAGTTAGCCGGTGCTTCTTCTGTTGCTAACGTCAAGAGATAAGCGTATTAAGCTTACCCCCTTCCTCACAACTGAAAGTACTTTACAACCCGAAGGCCTTCTTCATACACGCGGCATGGCTGCATCAGGCTTTCGCCCATTGTGCAATATTCCCCACTGCTGCCTCCCGTAGGAGTCTGGACCGTGTCTCAGTTCCAGTGTGGCTGATCATCCTCTCAGACCAGCTAGGGATCGTCGCCTTGGTGAGCCATTACCTCACCAACTAGCTAATCCCACCTAGGCGTATCCGGTAGCACAAGGCCCGAAGGTCCCCTGCTTTGCTCCGTAGAGATTATGCGGTATTAGCCATCGTTTCCAATGGTTATCCCCCTCTACCGGGCAACTTCCTAGGCATTACTCACCCGTCCGCCGCTCGACGCCCAACAAATCATCCGAAGAGTCAATGTTGTCGTTTCCGCTCGACTTGCATGTGTTAGGCCTGCCGCCAGCGTTCAATCTGAGCCATGATCAAACTCTTCAATTTAAGATTTTGTCGGCTCAATGAATACTGACTTCAAAACTAATATTTACCGAAGTAAACATGTAATTCTAAAGCTATTACCATTCCAACAGAATGGTAATGAATTGACTGTGCCAAAATTAAGTAAACTTAATTTTGTATTGGTCACTCAGTTCATTGAAACCAAATTGATTTCCGAAGAAATCTTGCTTTGCTATTGCAAAACAAATTTTGATATTCATCAACGAGTGCCCACACAGATTGATAGGTTTAAATTGTTAAAGAGCTTTGCTTTCAGTGCCTTAGCACTTAAGCAGGACGCGTATAATACGCTTTCTACTTTGAAAGTCAACATAAAATACTAAGAAAACTTAGAACTCTATGGTGACTTGTCTAGAAACTAGACAAAGTCGAAATTAAAGCCTGGCGATGTCCTACTCTCACATGGGGAAGCCCCACACTACCATCGGCGCTATTGTGTTTCACTTCTGAGTTCGGCATGGAGTCAGGTGGGTCCACAATGCTATGGTCGCCAAGCAAATTTTGCTTTTACTTTCAGTTTAAAAACTGAAGGCAAAATAATCTGGAAAGCTGTTTTTGTTCTCTTCAAACTCATTCAAGGTCTGGTATTTCTATGAGTCCACAAAACCCCTTGGGTGTTGTATGGTTAAGCCTCACGGGCAATTAGTACAGGTTAGCTCAATGCCTCGCAGCACTTACACACCCTGCCTATCAACGTCGTAGTCTACGACAACCCTTAAGGACGCTTAAAGCGTCAGGGAAAACTCATCTCAAGGCTCGCTTCGCGCTTAGATGCTTTCAGCGCTTATCGATTCCGAACTTAGCTACCGGGCAATGCCATTGGCATGACAACCCGAACACCAGAGGTTCGTCCACTCCGGTCCTCTCGTACTAGGAGCAGCCCCTTTCAATTTTCCAACGCCCACGGCAGATAGGGACCGAACTGTCTCACGACGTTCTAAACCCAGCTCGCGTACCACTTTAAATGGCGAACAGCCATACCCTTGGGACCGACTTCAGCCCCAGGATGTGATGAGCCGACATCGAGGTGCCAAACACCGCCGTCGATATGAACTCTTGGGCGGTATCAGCCTGTTATCCCCGGAGTACCTTTTATCCGTTGAGCGATGGCCCTTCCATTCAGAACCACCGGATCACTATGACCTGCTTTCGCACCTGCTCGAATTGTCATTCTCGCAGTCAAGCGGGCTTATGCCATTGCACTAACCACACGATGTCCAACCGTGTTTAGCCCACCTTCGTGCTCCTCCGTTACTCTTTGGGAGGAGACCGCCCCAGTCAAACTACCCACCAGGCACTGTCCGTAATCCCGATTCAGGGACCGACGTTAGAACATCAAGCATACAAGGGTGGTATTTCAAGGACGACTCCATCACATCTAGCGACGCAATTTCATAGTCTCCCACCTATCCTACACATGTAGGGTCAATGTTCAGTGCCAAGCTGTAGTAAAGGTTCACGGGGTCTTTCCGTCTAGCCGCGGGTACACTGCATCTTCACAGCGATTTCAATTTCACTGAGTCTCGGGTGGAGACAGCGTGGCCATCATTACGCCATTCGTGCAGGTCGGAACTTACCCGACAAGGAATTTCGCTACCTTAGGACCGTTATAGTTACGGCCGCCGTTTACCGGGGCTTCGATCAAGAGCTTCGACCGAAGTCTAACCCCATCAATTAACCTTCCGGCACCGGGCAGGCGTCACACCGTATACGTCATCTTACGATTTTGCACAGTGCTGTGTTTTTAATAAACAGTTGCAGCCACCTGGTATCTGCGACTCTCGTCTGCTCCATCCGCAAGGGACTTCACTGATAAGAGCGTACCTTCTCCCGAAGTTACGGTACCATTTTGCCTAGTTCCTTCACCCGAGTTCTCTCAAGCGCCTTGGTATTCTCTACCCGACCACCTGTGTCGGTTTGGGGTACGATTTCTTATAATCTGAAGCTTAGAGGCTTTTCCTGGAAGTATGGCATCAATGACTTCACTACCGTAGTAGCTCGACATCGTATCTCAGCGTTAATGAAAGTCCGGATTTACCTAAACTTTCCGCCTACGTACTTGGACCTGGACAACCGTCGCCAGGCTCACCTAGCCTTCTCCGTCCCCCCATCGCAATTATAAGAAGTACAGGAATATTAACCTGTTTCCCATCGACTACGCCTTTCGGCCTCGCCTTAGGAGTCGACTTACCCTGCCCCGATTAACGTTGGACAGGAACCCTTGGTCTTCCGGCGAGGGAGTTTTTCACTCCCTTTATCGTTACTCATGTCAGCATTCGCACTTCTGATACCTCCAGCAGCCCTTACAGACCACCTTCAACGGCTTACAGAACGCTCCCCTACCCCACATACCCTAAGGTACGTAGCCGCAGCTTCGGTGTATAGCTTAGCCCCGTTACATCTTCCGCGCAGGCCGACTCGACCAGTGAGCTATTACGCTTTCTTTAAATGATGGCTGCTTCTAAGCCAACATCCTGGCTGTCTGAGCCTTCCCACATCGTTTCCCACTTAGCTATACTTTGGGACCTTAGCTGGCGGTCTGGGTTGTTTCCCTCTCCACGACGGACGTTAGCACCCGCCGTGTGTCTCCCGGATAGTACTTACTGGTATTCGGAGTTTGCAAAGGGTTGGTAAGTCGGGATGACCCCCTAGCCTTAACAGTGCTCTACCCCCAGTAGTATTCGTCCGAGGCGCTACCTAAATAGCTTTCGGGGAGAACCAGCTATCTCCAGGTTTGATTGGCCTTTCACCCCTAGCCACAAGTCATCCGCTAATTTTTCAACATTAGTCGGTTCGGTCCTCCAGTTGATGTTACTCAACCTTCAACCTGCCCATGGCTAGATCACCTGGTTTCGGGTCTAATCCTAGCAACTGTACGCCCAGTTAAGACTCGGTTTCCCTACGGCTCCCCTAAACGGTTAACCTTGCTACTAAAATTAAGTCGCTGACCCATTATACAAAAGGTACGCAGTCACACCACGAAGGTGCTCCTACTGCTTGTACGTACACGGTTTCAGGTTCTATTTCACTCCCCTCACAGGGGTTCTTTTCGCCTTTCCCTCACGGTACTGGTTCACTATCGGTCAGTCAGTAGTATTTAGCCTTGGAGGATGGTCCCCCCATATTCAGACAGGATATCACGTGTCCCGCCCTACTCGATTTCACTGATTATGATGCGTCGGTTACGGGGCTATCACCCTTTGTTGCGACACTTTCCAGAGTCTTCACCTGCATCATTAAAAGCTTAAGGGCTAATCCAATTTCGCTCGCCGCTACTTTCGGAATCTCGGTTGATTTCTCTTCCTCGGGGTACTTAGATGTTTCAGTTCCCCCGGTTTGCCTCCTGTTGCTATGTATTCACAACAGGATACTTACTTATGTAAGTGGGTTTCCCCATTCAGGAATCCCAGACTCAAAAGGTTATTACTACCTAATCTGGGCTTATCGCAAGTTATTACGCCTTTCATCGCCTCTGACTGCCAAGGCATCCACCGTGTACGCTTAGTCACTTAACCATACAACCCGAAAGGGTCTTAGTGTATGGCAACTAACCAAGGTTTTGGTTGTCATCAAGAAGGGTTAATTCTTGATAACTGTTTGCCGGACTCAATTGTGAATCAAACTAGGTTTGATTCGAATACAAGACACTTGAATGTGTTTGTTGTGTTTATCTAATGAAAGATAAACATTGAGAACTTTTAAATTTGATTGAATTACTCGTAAGTAATCAATCAGTCAGCTTTCCAAATTGTTAAAGAGCTAGATATGTTTCAAAAACACACCATTTTTAAATATTTTCAAGAAAAACACTTAAAGATGGTGGAGCTATGCGGGATCGAACCGCAGACCTCCTCGCTGCCAGCGAGGCGCTCTCCCAGCTGAGCTATAGCCCCATCTGGAAAAGTATTTTACTCTTAACTTTTTAAACCTAAATCAATCTGTGTGGGTACTCATCAACGATATCTTCGTATAAGGAGGTGATCCAGCCCCAGGTTCCCCTAGGGCTACCTTGTTACGACTTCACCCCAGTCATGAACCACAAAGTGGTGAGCGTCCTCCCCGAAAGGTTAAACTACCCACTTCTTTTGCAGCCCACTCCCATGGTGTGACGGGCGGTGTGTACAAGGCCCGGGAACGTATTCACCGTGACATTCTGATTCACGATTACTAGCGATTCCGACTTCATGGAGTCGAGTTGCAGACTCCAATCCGGACTACGACGCACTTTTTGGGATTCGCTCACTATCGCTAGCTTGCTGCCCTCTGTATGCGCCATTGTAGCACGTGTGTAGCCCTACTCGTAAGGGCCATGATGACTTGACGTCGTCCCCACCTTCCTCCGGTTTATCACCGGCAGTCTCCCTGGAGTTCCCGACATTACTCGCTGGCAAACAAGGATAAGGGTTGCGCTCGTTGCGGGACTTAACCCAACATTTCACAACACGAGCTGACGACAGCCATGCAGCACCTGTCTCAGAGCTCCCGAAGGCACACCTGCGTCTCCGCTGGCTTCTCTGGATGTCAAGAGTAGGTAAGGTTCTTCGCGTTGCATCGAATTAAACCACATGCTCCACCGCTTGTGCGGGCCCCCGTCAATTCATTTGAGTTTTAATCTTGCGACCGTACTCCCCAGGCGGTCTACTTAACGCGTTAGCTCCGAAAGCCACGGCTCAAGGCCACAACCTCCAAGTAGACATCGTTTACGGCGTGGACTACCAGGGTATCTAATCCTGTTTGCTCCCCACGCTTTCGCATCTGAGTGTCAGTATCTGTCCAGGGGGCCGCCTTCGCCACTGGTATTCCTTCAGATCTCTACGCATTTCACCGCTACACCTGAAATTCTACCCCCCTCTACAGTACTCTAGTTCACCAGTTTCAAATGCAGTTCCGAGGTTGAGCCCCGGGCTTTCACATCTGACTTAATGAACCACCTGCATGCGCTTTACGCCCAGTAATTCCGATTAACGCTCGCACCCTCCGTATTACCGCGGCTGCTGGCACGGAGTTAGCCGGTGCTTCTTCTGTTGCTAACGTCAAGAGATAAGCGTATTAAGCTTACCCCCTTCCTCACAACTGAAAGTACTTTACAACCCGAAGGCCTTCTTCATACACGCGGCATGGCTGCATCAGGCTTTCGCCCATTGTGCAATATTCCCCACTGCTGCCTCCCGTAGGAGTCTGGACCGTGTCTCAGTTCCAGTGTGGCTGATCATCCTCTCAGACCAGCTAGGGATCGTCGCCTTGGTGAGCCATTACCTCACCAACTAGCTAATCCCACCTAGGCGTATCCGGTAGCACAAGGCCCGAAGGTCCCCTGCTTTGCTCCGTAGAGATTATGCGGTATTAGCCATCGTTTCCAATGGTTATCCCCCTCTACCGGGCAACTTCCTAGGCATTACTCACCCGTCCGCCGCTCGACGCCCAACAAATCATCCGAAGAGTCAATGTTGTCGTTTCCGCTCGACTTGCATGTGTTAGGCCTGCCGCCAGCGTTCAATCTGAGCCATGATCAAACTCTTCAATTTAAGATTTTGTCGGCTCAATGAATACTGACTTCAAAACTAATATTCACCACTCTTTCGAAAAAGAACGGGAACATGTAATTCTAAAGCTATTACCATTCCAACAGAATGGTAATGAATTGACTGTGCCAAAATTAAGTAAACTTAATTTTGTATTGGTCACTCAGTTCATTGAAACCAAATTGATTTCCGAGGAAATCTTGCTTTGCTAATGCAAAACAAATTTTGATATTCATCAACGAGTGCCCACACAGATTGATAGGTTTAAATTGTTAAAGAGCTTATTCTCTATAAAAGAGAACGCTTTCAGTGCCTTAGCACTTAAGCAGGACGCGCATAGTACGCTTTCTACTTTGAAAGTCAACATAAAATACTAAGAAAACTTAGAACTCTATGGTGACTCGTCTAGAAACTAGACAAAGTCGAAATTAAAGCCTGGCGATGTCCTACTCTCACATGGGGAAGCCCCACACTACCATCGGCGCTATTGTGTTTCACTTCTGAGTTCGGCATGGGATCAGGTGGGTCCACAATGCTATGGTCGCCAAGCAAATTTTGCTTTTACTTTCAGTTTAAAAACTGAAGGCAAAATAATCTGGAAAGCTGTTTTTGTTCTCTTCAAACTCATTCAAGGTCTGGTATTTCTATGAGTCCACAAAACCCCTTGGGTGTTGTATGGTTAAGCCTCACGGGCAATTAGTACAGGTTAGCTCAATGCCTCGCAGCACTTACACACCCTGCCTATCAACGTCGTAGTCTACGACAACCCTTAAGGACGCTTAAAGCGTCAGGGAAAACTCATCTCAAGGCTCGCTTCGCGCTTAGATGCTTTCAGCGCTTATCGATTCCGAACTTAGCTACCGGGCAATGCCATTGGCATGACAACCCGAACACCAGAGGTTCGTCCACTCCGGTCCTCTCGTACTAGGAGCAGCCCCTTTCAATTTTCCAACGCCCACGGCAGATAGGGACCGAACTGTCTCACGACGTTCTAAACCCAGCTCGCGTACCACTTTAAATGGCGAACAGCCATACCCTTGGGACCGACTTCAGCCCCAGGATGTGATGAGCCGACATCGAGGTGCCAAACACCGCCGTCGATATGAACTCTTGGGCGGTATCAGCCTGTTATCCCCGGAGTACCTTTTATCCGTTGAGCGATGGCCCTTCCATTCAGAACCACCGGATCACTATGACCTGCTTTCGCACCTGCTCGAATTGTCATTCTCGCAGTCAAGCGGGCTTATGCCATTGCACTAACCACACGATGTCCAACCGTGTTTAGCCCACCTTCGTGCTCCTCCGTTACTCTTTGGGAGGAGACCGCCCCAGTCAAACTACCCACCAGGCACTGTCCGTAATCCCGATTCAGGGACCGACGTTAGAACATCAAGCATACAAGGGTGGTATTTCAAGGACGACTCCATCACATCTAGCGACGCAATTTCATAGTCTCCCACCTATCCTACACATGTAGGGTCAATGTTCAGTGCCAAGCTGTAGTAAAGGTTCACGGGGTCTTTCCGTCTAGCCGCGGGTACACTGCATCTTCACAGCGATTTCAATTTCACTGAGTCTCGGGTGGAGACAGCGTGGCCATCATTACGCCATTCGTGCAGGTCGGAACTTACCCGACAAGGAATTTCGCTACCTTAGGACCGTTATAGTTACGGCCGCCGTTTACCGGGGCTTCGATCAAGAGCTTCGACCGAAGTCTAACCCCATCAATTAACCTTCCGGCACCGGGCAGGCGTCACACCGTATACGTCATCTTACGATTTTGCACAGTGCTGTGTTTTTAATAAACAGTTGCAGCCACCTGGTATCTGCGACTCTCGTCTGCTCCATCCGCAAGGGACTTCACTGATAAGAGCGTACCTTCTCCCGAAGTTACGGTACCATTTTGCCTAGTTCCTTCACCCGAGTTCTCTCAAGCGCCTTGGTATTCTCTACCCGACCACCTGTGTCGGTTTGGGGTACGATTTCTTATAATCTGAAGCTTAGAGGCTTTTCCTGGAAGTATGGCATCAATGACTTCACTACCGTAGTAGCTCGACATCGTATCTCAGCGTTAATGAAAGTCCGGATTTACCTAAACTTTCCGCCTACGTACTTGGACCTGGACAACCGTCGCCAGGCTCACCTAGCCTTCTCCGTCCCCCCATCGCAATTATAAGAAGTACAGGAATATTAACCTGTTTCCCATCGACTACGCCTTTCGGCCTCGCCTTAGGAGTCGACTTACCCTGCCCCGATTAACGTTGGACAGGAACCCTTGGTCTTCCGGCGAGGGAGTTTTTCACTCCCTTTATCGTTACTCATGTCAGCATTCGCACTTCTGATACCTCCAGCAGCCCTTACAGACCACCTTCAACGGCTTACAGAACGCTCCCCTACCCCACATACCCTAAGGTACGTAGCCGCAGCTTCGGTGTATAGCTTAGCCCCGTTACATCTTCCGCGCAGGCCGACTCGACCAGTGAGCTATTACGCTTTCTTTAAATGATGGCTGCTTCTAAGCCAACATCCTGGCTGTCTGAGCCTTCCCACATCGTTTCCCACTTAGCTATACTTTGGGACCTTAGCTGGCGGTCTGGGTTGTTTCCCTCTCCACGACGGACGTTAGCACCCGCCGTGTGTCTCCCGGATAGTACTTACTGGTATTCGGAGTTTGCAAAGGGTTGGTAAGTCGGGATGACCCCCTAGCCTTAACAGTGCTCTACCCCCAGTAGTATTCGTCCGAGGCGCTACCTAAATAGCTTTCGGGGAGAACCAGCTATCTCCAGGTTTGATTGGCCTTTCACCCCTAGCCACAAGTCATCCGCTAATTTTTCAACATTAGTCGGTTCGGTCCTCCAGTTGATGTTACTCAACCTTCAACCTGCCCATGGCTAGATCACCTGGTTTCGGGTCTAATCCTAGCAACTGTACGCCCAGTTAAGACTCGGTTTCCCTACGGCTCCCCTAAACGGTTAACCTTGCTACTAAAATTAAGTCGCTGACCCATTATACAAAAGGTACGCAGTCACACCACGAAGGTGCTCCTACTGCTTGTACGTACACGGTTTCAGGTTCTATTTCACTCCCCTCACAGGGGTTCTTTTCGCCTTTCCCTCACGGTACTGGTTCACTATCGGTCAGTCAGTAGTATTTAGCCTTGGAGGATGGTCCCCCCATATTCAGACAGGATATCACGTGTCCCGCCCTACTCGATTTCACTGATTATGATGCGTCGGTTACGGGGCTATCACCCTTTGTTGCGACACTTTCCAGAGTCTTCACCTGCATCATTAAAAGCTTAAGGGCTAATCCAATTTCGCTCGCCGCTACTTTCGGAATCTCGGTTGATTTCTCTTCCTCGGGGTACTTAGATGTTTCAGTTCCCCCGGTTTGCCTCCTGTTGCTATGTATTCACAACAGGATACTTACTTATGTAAGTGGGTTTCCCCATTCAGGAATCCCAGACTCAAAAGGTTATTACTACCTAATCTGGGCTTATCGCAAGTTATTACGCCTTTCATCGCCTCTGACTGCCAAGGCATCCACCGTGTACGCTTAGTCACTTAACCATACAACCCGAAAGGGTCTTGTGTATGGCAACTAACCAAGGTTTTTGGTTGTCATCAAGAAGGGTTAATTCTTGATAACTGTTTGCCGGACTCAATTGTGAATCAAACTAAAGTTTGATTCGAATACAAGACACTTGAATGTGTTTGTTGTGTTTATCTAGTTAAAGATAAACATTGAGAACTTTTAAATTTGATTGAATTACTCGTAAGTAATCAATCAGTCAGCTTTCCAAATTGTTAAAGAGCATAAAGCAAAAAGCTTTAATCAATAACTCGCGTTATTAATTAAAGCTCTGGCTTTAACTAAATCTAAACCATCAATCTGTGTGGGTACTCATCAACGATATCTTCGTATAAGGAGGTGATCCAGCCCCAGGTTCCCCTAGGGCTACCTTGTTACGACTTCACCCCAGTCATGAACCACAAAGTGGTGAGCGTCCTCCCCGAAAGGTTAAACTACCCACTTCTTTTGCAGCCCACTCCCATGGTGTGACGGGCGGTGTGTACAAGGCCCGGGAACGTATTCACCGTGACATTCTGATTCACGATTACTAGCGATTCCGACTTCATGGAGTCGAGTTGCAGACTCCAATCCGGACTACGACGCACTTTTTGGGATTCGCTCACTATCGCTAGCTTGCTGCCCTCTGTATGCGCCATTGTAGCACGTGTGTAGCCCTACTCGTAAGGGCCATGATGACTTGACGTCGTCCCCACCTTCCTCCGGTTTATCACCGGCAGTCTCCCTGGAGTTCCCGACATTACTCGCTGGCAAACAAGGATAAGGGTTGCGCTCGTTGCGGGACTTAACCCAACATTTCACAACACGAGCTGACGACAGCCATGCAGCACCTGTCTCAGAGCTCCCGAAGGCACACCTGCGTCTCCGCTGGCTTCTCTGGATGTCAAGAGTAGGTAAGGTTCTTCGCGTTGCATCGAATTAAACCACATGCTCCACCGCTTGTGCGGGCCCCCGTCAATTCATTTGAGTTTTAATCTTGCGACCGTACTCCCCAGGCGGTCTACTTAACGCGTTAGCTCCGAAAGCCACGGCTCAAGGCCACAACCTCCAAGTAGACATCGTTTACGGCGTGGACTACCAGGGTATCTAATCCTGTTTGCTCCCCACGCTTTCGCATCTGAGTGTCAGTATCTGTCCAGGGGGCCGCCTTCGCCACTGGTATTCCTTCAGATCTCTACGCATTTCACCGCTACACCTGAAATTCTACCCCCCTCTACAGTACTCTAGTTCACCAGTTTCAAATGCAGTTCCGAGGTTGAGCCCCGGGCTTTCACATCTGACTTAATGAACCACCTGCATGCGCTTTACGCCCAGTAATTCCGATTAACGCTCGCACCCTCCGTATTACCGCGGCTGCTGGCACGGAGTTAGCCGGTGCTTCTTCTGTTGCTAACGTCAAGAGATAAGCGTATTAAGCTTACCCCCTTCCTCACAACTGAAAGTACTTTACAACCCGAAGGCCTTCTTCATACACGCGGCATGGCTGCATCAGGCTTTCGCCCATTGTGCAATATTCCCCACTGCTGCCTCCCGTAGGAGTCTGGACCGTGTCTCAGTTCCAGTGTGGCTGATCATCCTCTCAGACCAGCTAGGGATCGTCGCCTTGGTGAGCCATTACCTCACCAACTAGCTAATCCCACCTAGGCGTATCCGGTAGCACAAGGCCCGAAGGTCCCCTGCTTTGCTCCGTAGAGATTATGCGGTATTAGCCATCGTTTCCAATGGTTATCCCCCTCTACCGGGCAACTTCCTAGGCATTACTCACCCGTCCGCCGCTCGACGCCCAACAAATCATCCGAAGAGTCAATGTTGTCGTTTCCGCTCGACTTGCATGTGTTAGGCCTGCCGCCAGCGTTCAATCTGAGCCATGATCAAACTCTTCAATTTAAGATTTTGTCGGCTCAATGAATACTGACTTCAAAACTAATATTTACCGAAGTAAACATGTAATTCTAAAGCTATTACCATTCCAACAGAATGGTAATGAATTGACTGTGCCAAAATTAAGTAAACTTAATTTTGTATTGGTCACTCAGTTCATTGAAACCAAATTGATTTCCGAAGAAATCTTGCTTTGCTATTGCAAAACAAATTTTGATATTCATCAACGAGTGCCCACACAGATTGATAGGTTTAAATTGTTAAAGAGCGCTAGCATTTGTGATTAACATCTCACTTGCTAGGGGTGCGTACTATACTCGCACCGAATTGAGAGTCAAGCGTTGTTTTCAACTTCTTTTCTCTCTACCGATTCTGATGTGTGACTCTCGTCTCACTCCGTGTCGGTGAGGCGGCATTATAGAGAGATTGCTTAGGAGCACAAGGGCTTTTCGAAATAAAAATGAAATAAAGTTCTCGTTCGCTTAAAACACCATCAAATCGGCATTTTTCGAATAAAAACTAAACATTTGAAACATATCACAGCAATATATTGGAAAAATGGAAACCATGAACGTAAGATTCATGTGTCTATTTTGTTAATGGTAGATGCGTCTATTTCATTTATTAATGTGTAGTATTCAAATATGAACTCAAAAAAACCGATGTTATTAATTGTCGCACTTGCTGTGCTTGGCGGCATTGTTTTCTCTCAGGTAGAAATATCTCCTGCTATTACCTTTATTATTGGTGTCTTGGTATCCGCTTTTGTTGTAAACCTTTCAAGTAACCAGTCACAAACTGAATCAGAGCCGAAGGCATCAACTAAAACGCTTTATGTAGGTAACTTACCTTATAAAGCAAATGAGTCTCACGTACGTGAGCTATTCTCGGAACACGGCGAAGTGTTTGCAGTACGTTTAATGAAAGATAAACGCACTGGTAAAAGAAGAGGGTTTGGGTTTGTTGTTATGGCGAGTGATGACGTGCAAGCGGCTATTGCTGAACTGAATGACAAAGATTACATGCAACGCTCTCTAAAAGTGCGCATTGCAAACGACCCTAAACATCCAGAATCGGATGAAGCTGGGTTGGTGTAAAGCCTAACTGATTCAAAGCAACGTTTAGTGCACTTTCTTCCATAGGAAGTGCACTACAAAATACCTTCCTCGTACCAATCTCTTTAGTATTCGCTTTTTCATCCAGTAAACAACTCACTCGATCAGCTATTGCTTTCCCTGAATCTATCATCACGACCTCTTGACCAAGAACGGTTTGTATCTCGTCTTTTAAAAGTGGGAAATGGGTGCATCCTAATACCGCTACATCAATGTGATTCATCAATGGGGAAAGGATTTCTGCAAGCTCTTCTAAATTCACCTCACAACCTCTCAGCTTATTTTCAGCCATATCCACCATCCGTGTTGAACCAAGTAGTTTTACATCTCTGTCATTTGCAAAGTTTTTGATCAAGTCATGGGTATATTCGCGCGTTATCGTGGCTGGTGTCGCAATTAAGCCAACAGCTTTACGTGATATTAATGAAGCAGGTTTAATTGCTGGGACAACACCTACAATAGGAATGGAATGAGATTGGCGTAGAGTTGGTAAAACAATCGTACTCGCGGTATTACAGGCAATGATCACTAGATCAATATTATAGGCTTGAATGAAATCATCAATGAAACAAGAAACTCTACGTATTAATGTAGCAGGCTCTAACTCACCATATGGATAAGCTTCATTATCGAATACATAGATATAGTTTAAGTTGGGTAGCAGCGAACTGACTTCGTTATAAACAGAAAGCCCACCGACTCCAGAGTCAAAGACCAATACATTCTTTTGTCGCTGTTCCAACACTGTTCTTACCTATTTATATTATTCCTGACAATAATACTCGCTTGTAGGATTTTCGCCAATATCACTCGGGATGAAGAATTGCCTCATAACGCTGATGTGTAAATCTCTTTCCCTTCTCTATTTCTGTCTTATTAATTTCCAGATAACCTTTAAAGCACGGAGCATGAGTGACTAAAGTATGGAATTCACCGTCTTCGCCGCAAGGGTCAACGTCTTCGGGAAGCGCCTCTAACAACTCTTTTGTATAAAGCTTTCCGCAAAACTCGGAGTTAAGTGCATTACCATCGACTGTTACCAACCAAGTTCGAATACCTAGATTAATTATTTCATTCGCAAGATCATTACTGCTTTGCCCCATCAACGGAAAAACACATTCCCAGCCAGCCGGTTCTATATAACTTCTTCGGTAGTCAGCAATCCCATTGCAAAACATATCGCCGAAAGCGACGGCTTCGATTTCTAAGTTCGACTGTTTTAGTGCATTGATAATTGTAGATTGATAAACCTCATTAGCTGGGAAGACTTCAGGCAGTTCGATTGAAATCAGCGGTAAACCAATTAGCTTAGATTGCATTTCAACAACAGGTAGTGGAGTCACCTGGAATGGCACTTCGTCACCAACATAGGTGGTATACAACCCAACGACTTCATAATTTGAATCTTGAAGTAGCCTTTCAAGTGTGAGTGCTGAATCCTTGCCTGATGACCAGCTAATGATAACTTTCTTTTTCATTGAGAGACCTAATAAGAAAAAACCGCCCGGAGGCGGTTAATATTTAGAATTGGTAGGTAAGATTGGCGAAGTAGCGACGTTCAGGAGCGTTGTAGCCTAATGTTGTTTGATACTCTTCATTCGTTAGATTATCAATTCGACCACGGACAACTAATTCAGGTGAAATCCAGTAGCCTACTGAAACATCCCACAAGCTAACCGATGGCAGTACATTATTTGGATCCGTTGTTTCTTTAGGGTTTCCAAGCCTGTCACCTGTATAGGTATAAGTAAGGTTTACATCAAAGTCTTCGTAAGATGCATCCATTAGCCACTTATAATTTTCATCTGCCCTTTTTGCCAACTTATTCCCTGCAGAATCTTTATGATCTTTAAACTCAGCAATAAGCGTATGGTTAATGAACCCTGTATTGAAAGTACCTGTAATTTCTAACCCTTTTAGCTCAGCATCAACATTAAGCGGATACCACCACGGCGAGCCTTCAAACCAAATAATAAGGTTATCCACATCATTGTCATAAGCCGTTACGTCCAGCTTAAATAGGTCAAACTCACCGGTATAACCTATCTCTCGGTTATTAGCTTCTTCTGGTTTAAGATCAGGATTTGTAGTGAGATCAGAATAGCTAGGCGCTTTGAATGAAGTCCCTGCAGCTGCTCGCAATGAGTGAGACTCCGTAAGGTGATAACGCCCACCGACAGACCAAGTTGTATGATTGTCATAAGTATCATGCTTATCATTTCGAATACTACCTGTTAAATGTAAGCTTGATACACGAAAATCAGAAGAAATATAAACACCCGTTGTATTACGCGATTCCCCAGCAAGGGCATCTGGTGATCCATATGACAACGCATCATCATTTAACTTTTCTTTTCGCCAATCAGCTCCGGCACCAATAGCCAAACTATCAGACACATAGTATTGATTCAGAAACTGTAAGTTTGTTAAATCAATTTTTTTCTTCGTTCCAGCATTATCTTTGCCATCAGCTTGAGAATAATCTAAGTTCTCAATAGATTGTTGGTTTGCTCTAAACGTTGAATTTAAGCTCTTACCTTGATATTCAAGCTCAGCTGTGAGGCTAAGGTTTTCTGAATACCCATAGTTTTTACCACCAGAATCATACTCAGCGAGGCTGTCATACCAACGAACAGAAGCTGAACCCGTTAACGACTCTGTAATAGGCAATGAATATGATGCAAAAAGATTTTGACTTTCATAGCCATAATTAAGCCCTGTTAGTGGGTCTTTGATATCGTAGCCATCTGTTTCTTCAAACCCACCAGCTAGCTTAAGAGTACTTCCGTTATCTAACTTTTTCGTTGTAGAAAAGTTTGCCTCTTTTTGAGAATCACTACCCACGCCAACAGATACAATCGTTGCCTCTTTTGCATCACCAGATGCAGTAACCACATTGATAACACCTGCAATTGCATCTGAGCCATATAATGCCCCACCAGCACCACGAATAACTTCAACTCTTTCGATAATACCGACTGGAATATGATTAAAGCTAATACCACCAGCAGCAGAATTAATACGAACGCCATCAATAAGAAACAGCACTTGATCGCTATTGTAACCACGCATAAAAACAGATGCGCTGTGTCCACGTCCGCCACTTTGAGAAACTTCAACACCCGGCACTCGTTTTAATACATCGACAAGCGTTTTTGATTGTGTTTCTTCGATTTCCTGACGTGAGATAACCGTAGTTGAAGCGATAACATCATTCAACGGTTGCTCAAAACGGTTGGCAGTAACGACCATCGTTTCGTCTGCAGATGCTTCTTGTGCGTGTAAATTGGAGATAGGTGAGAGTAGCGATGCAACAGCAACCGCTAAAAGGGATTTGTTCATGTTGTGATCCTAAGTCGCGTAAATTCCTACTGAGCCATACGGCATGGTTCAGTTGCTGGCAGGTATTCGGACTTAAGAGCACAACCGACTAGTTACCTAACTAATGGCTACCTAATATTCGACTTCCCGCACAATGCTATGTGCAGTGTCTTTGAATACTCGTTCTCTTTTACCGCTGCGCGTCAGTTCTGGATTTCCACCAGATTCCCTCTTCAGCCATCTATACATCTAAATGGCACCAGCTTGCGGGGATAATATTGTTCTGTAGATACTTTGTCTAGTTAAAGATTGGTATAAGCTATAGTTTTTAGGATATGTTTTGAGCAGATTACGCGACAGCACTGGACAACTGCTAGGGATTGAATAAAATCTGCGCTCTTGATTTGAATGCACCAAAGCAAAAGGCATAAACATGGCGACTCTAGACGTAAACCCACAAAGCTACCAAGAACAACTGGCAGAAAAGACCGAGCGTCTTACCGATATGTTCGCACAATACAATGTTCCTGAGTTAGAAGTGTACGAATCTCCAGAGCAACACTATCGCATGCGTGCAGAATTTCGCGTATGGCATGAAGGTGACGATATGTACTACGTCATGTTCAATCAAGAGACTAAAGAAAAATACCGTGTCGATCAGTTCCCTGCTGCTAGCCGTCTTATTAACGACTTAATGCCTCTATTAACAGATGCAATGAAAGAGAACCATTCTCTACGCCACAAACTATTCCAAGTTGACTTCTTATCTACGTTAAGCGGCGAGATATTGGTGTCACTGCTATACCACCGTCAATTGGGTGAGCAGTGGATCAAAGATGCTAAAGCACTAAAGCAGCAATTGAACGATGAAGGTTTTAACCTAAACCTAATTGGTCGAGCGCGTAAGATGAAAATCGTATTGGACCGTGACTACGTAATTGAAAAGCTAGACGTGAATGGCGACAGCTATATTTACCAACAAGTAGAAAATAGCTTTACTCAACCCAACGGCAAAGTTGCTGAGAAAATGTTGGAGTGGGCTGTCGATTGTACTCAAGACAGTAAAGGTGACTTGCTAGAACTTTACTGTGGTAACGGTAACTTCTCACTTGCACTGGCGCAAAATTTTGACCGTGTCCTTGCGACTGAGTTAGCGAAGCCATCTGTAGAGTCTGCGCAATACAACATTGCTGCTAATAAGATTGATAATGTTCAGATCATTCGTATGTCTGCAGAAGATTTCACGATTGCAATGGAAGGTAAGCGTGAGTTCCGCCGTTTACAACAAGCGAATGTTGACCTTAAGAGTTACAACTGCAACACCATCTTTGTTGATCCACCGCGTTCAGGTATGGATGAAGACACGTGTAAAATGGTTCAAGGCTATGAGCGCATTATGTATATCTCTTGTAACCCAGAAACATTGAAAGATAACTTAGACATTTTAAGCCAAACACACGATATCACTCGTTTTGCGCTATTTGACCAATTCCCATATACCCACCATATGGAAGCTGGTGTCTTTTTAGAACGTAAAGCTTAAAATTTCAGATGCTAGCTATAGCAAGCCTACAATCTTTGATTTATGAGTTTGTAATTTGCTTAAGTTTCTAATTTTCAGAAATGAGCAGAATAAAAAACGAGCCCAATGGCTCGTTTTTTATTCTCTATATTAGATAGTACTTATAAGTACTAAGCCGTTTTAGACATATAACCTAGTTTCTTGCCTACCCATGCTAGTAGTAACATTGCGACAATGATTGCGAAGAAGTTCGACCCTGCATCTGGGTGTTGCGCTTTTACAAAAGCAGAATGACCAAATGCACCTACAAAGAAGCAGGCCAAGCCTAATAATGGGATCTCTTCTGATACTGGGTTAGCTAAATATTCTTGATACAATGCTTGTACTGACAGAACAAGAGCAATAAGTGGGAAAATAGAGAAAGCCACTTCACTCATAGTTACCCAAGACAACAATGCATCACCACAAACACCTGCAATCAAAGCAAGTACAAGTGCTTTTTTTTCTGAACCACGGTTCACTGTATTATTTTCATTCGACATTATTCAATCCCGCCTTTTAATCGGTTACGTTCACGTTCTTTGCGATACCAATAAGCCCCTTTGGCCATCATTCGCAGCTGCATGATCAACCGCTCAGCTAATTCATCTCGCTGACGTCGATCTAAATCTAAAGCTTCTGCCCCTGAGTTAAAGACTAAAGTAACTGAAGCCGCCGCTTGGGTATGGGCTTCATCTCTCGTCATTCCGGTTGTAATCAAGTATTCCGTTAACTCAGCAGAGAAGTGCTGTATCTCACGAACCACTGCTGTTCTGAACTCAAACGATGTTCCAGAGCGTTCGCGTAGTAATAATCTAAATACGTTCGGGCTGCTTTCTATGAATTCCATAAAAGTTTCAACCGAGGTACGAATCACACTGCCTTCTTTTACGATTCGCTGCCTTGCTTGTCGCATTAATTGACGAAGCAATAAGCCACCTTCATCAACCATGGTTAAGCCTAGCTCATCCATATCTTTAAAATGACGATAAAAAGAGGTCGGCGCAATTCCAGCTTCTCTTGCTACTTCGCGTAAGCTTAAATTCGAAAAGCTACGATCAGCACTCAATTGGCTAAATGCAGCATCAATTAAACTTCGGCGTGTTTTTTCTTTTTGCTGTGCGCGGATTCCCATAGGTTTCATACTTAATTTATATCTTCTGTCTACAGCCTAAAAAGGTGTGTTTAATTCTTAAGTCAATATAACGCGAAACTCGCTGTTATATAAGACATTCAATCCACCTCTTTGTTCACGGTATCGAAGTTAATACGTTCGAAGCTCGAATTTCAATCTTTGCGCTGTCAATTGTAGACATACAGCATACCAAATCAGGCTTTTCTTGAATTCTGCGTGATCCCATCCACTCTATAGTGCGCTTTTCATGTACCAAACAATAGAATCAGTTAAAATCTCGCTACAGCAATGTTAATCAAATATAACAAGGAAGATATCTATGCCACATTCCAACCACTTTGATGTGATCGTAATTGGTAGTGGTCCCGGAGGAGAAGGGGCAGCGATGGGATTAACCAAAGCCGGATTGAATGTCGCTATTATTGAAAAAGAAAGCAGTGTAGGTGGTGGTTGTACTCACTGGGGTACTATTCCGTCTAAGGCTCTCCGACACGCCGTTAGCCGTATTATCGAATTTAATAGTAACCCACTCTTCTGCGACAACAACACCAGTATTCATTCCACTTTTTCAAACATCTTAGGTCACGCTAAATCCGTTATCGATAAGCAAACTCGTTTACGCCAGGGGTTTTATGACCGTAACCAGTGCACACTAGTCTTTGGTACGGCTCACTTTATTGATTCACATACCGTATCAGTCATGCAAAGTGACGGCACGGAAGAACATTACAGCGCCGACAGGTTTGTTATCGCAACAGGTTCGCGCCCTTACCAGCCAGATAACGTTGATTTCCTGCATGACCGTATCTACGACAGCGACTCAATCTTGTCTCTTAAGCATGACCCACAACACATCATCATTTACGGTGCTGGTGTTATCGGTTGTGAATACGCTTCAATTTTCCGCGGTTTAGGCGTGAAGACGGATCTTATCAATACTCGTGACCGTCTGTTATCTTTCTTAGATAACGAAACTTCTGATGCATTGTCTTATCACTTTTGGAACAGTGGTGTCGTAATTCGTAACGATGAGACCTTTGAGAAAATTGAAGGTACGGATGATGGCGTGATCATCCACTTAGAATCAGGAAAAAAAATGCGTGCCGACTGCTTGCTGTACGCCAATGGTAGAACGGGTAATACTGATAAACTAAACCTTGGAGCGGTTGGGCTAGAAGCTGATTCTCGTGGACAAGTAGCAATTAACAGCAATTACCAAACTTCTGTTGATCATGTCTATGCAGTAGGTGACGTGATTGGTTACCCAAGCTTAGCCAGCGCAGCTTATGACCAAGGTCGATTTGTTGCACAAGCGATTATAAAAGGAAAGGCGGATAGACACTTAATTGAAGACATCCCAACCGGTATTTACACCATTCCTGAAATCAGTTCGGTTGGTAAAACTGAGCAAGAACTGACAGCCGCAAAAGTCCCTTACGAAGTTGGGCGTTCGTCATTTAAGCATCTCGCAAGAGCGCAAATTGCAGGGAAAGACATTGGCAGTTTAAAGATTCTCTTCCATCGTGAAACCAAAGAAATTCTAGGTATTCACGTATTTGGTGAAAGAGCCGCAGAGATTATTCATATCGGACAAGCCATCATGGAACAAAAAGGGGAAGCCAATACCATTGAGTATTTCGTTAACACCACGTTCAATTACCCAACCATGGCAGAAGCATATCGCGTGGCAGCTCTGAACGGTTTAAATCGCCTCTTCTAACGCTCAATCATCTAACCTATACAAAAACAGCAAGCTAAATATGGCTTGCTGTTTTGTTTATGAATGATGGTAAGACGGTCAAAGGAAGTCGAGTTCAGGCAAGAAATTCCCCTCTTTTCCATTGTCGGATAAACAGCACTCCTAAGCCAATACCTCTCATCCCCATAAAGCTCAGCATCGCAAACCACAGCGCATGATTTTCAGCACCACTTGCCAAGTAAAACATAGCAAAGAATGAACAAGTCGCTACGAACATGCTATTACGCATGTCTTTTCCTTTGGTCGCCCCTACAAAAATACCATCCAATAAGAAGCACCACATAGAAACTAATGGCATCGCAATCAACCATGGTAGATAGGTGGAAGCCTCGGCTTTTACTTCTGGAATAGTAGTGATCATATTGATCAAATTAGATCCCATAACACCAAATACTAAGGTCAGTAAAATGCACGTAATGAGGCTCCAAAAGAAAGTTCCGACCAATGATTGCTTGAGTTCATGCTTACTCTTAGCACCCATGGCTTTTCCGACCATAGCTTCCATTGCGTAGGCAAAGCCATCCATCCCATAAGAGATCATCATCAAAAAGCTCATAAGTACCGCATTGGCTGCGACTACTTCATCTCCAAAGCTGGCACCTTGGAAAGTCATAAAGGTAAAAGTGGCTTGCAGGCACAAAGAACGAAGAAAAATGTCTCGGTTAAGTTTTACAAAGCGCCCTAACCCTTCGGTCGTTTGTTCTAGTAATGAAGATAAAGACGGTAACTGTTTTCTGGTCCAAATACGCCACACGCAGATTAGGCCAAAAAAAAGCCCGGTGTAATCAGCAAGTACCGATGCAAGAGCTGCGCCTTCCACTTGCCAACCAAGACCAATCACGAATAACACATCAAATATAATATTCGTTAGGTTAGTAATAATGACCATCCACATCGGTGCTTTCGCATTCTGTGTTCCAAGCAGCCAACCTAAGATAACAAAATTCACTAATGAAGCTGGGGCGCTCCACGCTCTAATAGAAAAGTACTGCTGCCCGTAATGTTTAACTTCTTCACTTGCTTGGCTAAATGAAAATATTGCATCAGACACGACACCGTGTAGCAGTAAAAATACGCCAGCAAAGCCTAAAGCCATCATTACGCCTTGTACAAATACAAGGGCTAACTGCTTAGTATCATTCGCTCCAAAAGATTGAGCTGCCAACCCTGTTGTCGACATTCTTAGGAAACCAAGTAACCAAAAGGTCACACTGATCATTGTGCCGCCAAGAGCTACACCACCTAAGTACCAAGCATGCTCTAAGTGACCTATCACAGCCGCATCCACCAGCCCAAGCAAAGGTACAGTGATATTGGATAGCACCATAGGAATCGCAAGCAACAACACCTTTTTGTGCATTGCTTGATCCAATAAGATTTGAAGAATGGATTGGAATTGGGAATTAAATGACTTCACGAGCACCTCTTCTTAATGAGGTGATAGTCTAACCTAGCCCTATTTTATGAACTACTTTTAAGTCGGAGGAATAGCTGTCGTCCATGACTACATAGCTATATCTATTTAGCTTTTGAAGCAGATTACCACTTCACTTGAATGAGCTGAGGCGTTAAGCGCGTTTTAAATTGAGAGAGCTTGCATAACCATCGTTGCCATAATTTCCAACGACTGCATTGCTGGTCGAGTGGAGAATATGATTTAACCGACTGAGCCCAAGGTAACCAGTTTAAAATACTGTCTACTGGTGAAGCTAAACCATGAGCATACTGACCAGCCCCAAGCTTTTGCCCCAATGTCGTCGAACTTTTATCACCAGCGAGTACTAAACATGCTTCAGCATGAACAAAGTGGCGACCTAAATTCTGTATAAAGTGCGCCGCTTGCTGATCATTACAATCAAGTAGTGCATGCTCACACACAATCATAACGGGTGATTGCTCTGGAATATTAAGATGATCGAGCCAACTAATATCTTCCACTGAACCACATTCTAATTGGTAACGTTCATTCTTATGAAACAGACGTTGTCGCCATACTAGATTTTCGGTGACATCCAACTCAACCCAATGACAACGGCCATTATCAATTCGATAAAAGCGAGTATCGAGCCCTGCACCTACATTAATTATCCATGCATCAGGATGTTGGGAAATAAAATGACGAACTTGAAGATCGCACAGCTGAGTTAAAGTAGCATGAAGGAGTTGCTGTTGATCTACATCACCCGATAAACACTCAGGCGCGAGCTTGCAACGAGTGCAGGCTTGAGCCGCAATAGGATCATATACGAGACCATTATCGACTAAGCTTTCACGGCTACGAAACCAAAGAGGTTGCACTAAGCTAACAGGAACTTGAAATTCTTGCTTAGACGATTTCTTCGCTGTTGGTCGGGGTAAGTCGGGTTTCGTTGGGCGGGGCATCATCATCTTCCTTATGTCACCATAGAGAAGATGATAATGAATATCAATTACAACATCAAGCTATTGAGAATGAATATCAGTATCATAATTGATGATTACTAATGAGTTGTTGCTCAAAGCGTACTCTGATTACATCCAATCAGTATTACGGATAATACCAACAGCCAACCCTTCAATCGCTAAGTGCTGAGACTCAAGATCAACTTGAATGGGTGAAAATTCTTCGTTTTCAGCATGCAGTAACACCGTTGAGCCTTTGCGCTCTAAGCGTTTAACGGTTACGTCATCATCAACACGAGCTACGACAACTTGACCATCACGAACATCTTGTGTTTTATGCACGGCAAGTAAGTCACCATCCATAATACCGATGTCTTTCATGCTTTCGCCATTTACACGAAGTAAGAAATCCGCTTGAGGCTTAAACATGCCAGGGTCAACTTGGTAGTGCATCTCAACATGCTCTTGCGCAAGAATTGGCTCACCAGCGGCAACTTGACCAATCAAGGGCAGCCCTTGATCATCATTAGCTGCATCTTCAAGTAGGATGCGAATACCGCGAGAGGCTCCCGGGATAATCTCAATGGCTTCTTTGCGAGCAAGCGCTTTTAAATGTTCTTCTGCTGCATTAGCAGAACGGAAGCCAAGTTCACGAGCAATTTCTGCACGCGTTGGTGGCATACCGCAGTCTTCAATTTTATTCTTAATAAGATTGAACACTTCTTGTTGTCGGGGCGTTAACGGCTTCATGAGTCACCTGTCTTTTTATACAGTTAACTGTGAGTATATCCAGTGAGTGAGTAAAAGCAAAGCAATTGGTTGTTTTTAATTCATTTTAAATAATTCTTAACCAACCCAAGAGAGGTAACGCGTGAAAACTCATGAAAATATTCACTAAATAATGCCCACCTCCCTAACTGCTATAAGAATAAACACCAGCTTGTTTGAATTTCCTTTGCAGATCACTAATGAATCTCCACCTATAATCAATCAGGTGATGAATGATTTTGATTAAACTTAACGCCAACATGACTAATTCCAGTAAAAGGTTCGACCAGTTTCTGGTATTCTTGCTCCGCTTAAAATTTGCGCCTAGGCCTATCTCCATTTCACCTTTGGTTTTTACCTTCTACAGTTTGAAATAGAGATGCGCTTAAGCATTGCTACATAACTATTGTTCCCTAACTTTTGAGGCAGAGAACCTTTATGTCTTCTGGACAATCTTTTTCACGTTCATTAATGAAACTTCCTTTATCGGTATTAGTAAAAGGGACATCTATTCCTTCTAACCCGATTGAAGAGCTGAACATTGATGTAAATAAACCGATTGTGTATGCCTTACCTTTCCGTTCAAGCGTCGACTTACTGACTCTACAAAAACACGCACTTGAATTAGGCTTACCTGACCCACTTAGCCCATTAGAGCTAAATGGTAAAACACTGCAACGCTATGTGTTTATCTCATCACGTCCAACACTGCTGAAAAATGATGAGTACGTACCGACCTCGTCTATTGAACTGTTTAGTGAGTTACTAAAGCAGCACGGTGAAGATACAGAGCTAGATATTCAAGTCATCCCCGCCACCGTGCTTTGGGGTAGAAAACCTGGTAAAGAGAACAAGCAAAAGCCGTATTTACAGGCAATGAATGGTCCTGAAAAAGCCAAAGCTGTACTGCTTGCAGGTAGAGATTGTTTGGTTCGTTTCAGCCCAGTCGTTTCCTTGCGCTATATGGCTGACTCTCACGGCACGGACACATCAATTGCACACAAATTAGCACGTGTCGCGCGTATTCACTTTTCTCGTCAAAAGCTTGCAGCTTCAGGTCCTAACCTTCCTAGCCGCCAAGCGTTGTTTGATCGCCTCTTAAAATCAGAAGCCATCAAAAAAGCAATTGAAGACGAAGCAAAATCGAAAAACATCTCGATTGAGAAAGCGAACAAAGAAGCGCAAGACATCATGGATGAAATTGCAGCTGACTTTTCTTATTCGTTAATCAAGCGCGGTGAAAAATTACTGGGTTGGCTTTGGAATAAACTGTATCAAGGCTTACACATTAACAATGCATCAACGGTTCGTAAGCTTGCTCAAGATGGTCATGAAATTGTGTATGTGCCGTGTCACCGTAGCCACATGGACTATTTACTGCTTTCTTACGTCTTGTATCACGAAGGTATGGTTCCTCCGCATATTGCTGCAGGTATTAACCTTAACTTCTTCCCTGCAGGTCCGATTTTCCGCCGTGGCGGCGCTTTCTTTATTCGCCGTAGCTTTAAAGGGAATAAACTTTACTCAACCATTTTCCGCGAATATTTAGCGGAACTGTTCACTAAAGGCTATTCCGTTGAATACTTCAGTGAAGGTGGTCGTTCACGCACGGGTCGTTTACTGCAAGCTAAAACAGGCATGTTAGCCATGACTATTCAGGCAATGTTACGAGGGTTAGATCGCCCAGTAACCTTAGTGCCAGTCTATATTGGTTATGAGCATGTGATGGAAGTAAGCACTTACGCAAAAGAATTACGAGGAAAACGCAAAGAGAAAGAAAATGCGAGCCTAGTAATTCGTACCCTTCGTAAGCTAAGAAACTTTGGGCAAGGCTATGTAAACTTTGGTGAGCCAATTCCACTTAACCAATACTTAAATGAACATGCTCCGGAGTGGACTCAAGATATCGATCCTATGGGCGCAAACAAACCACAATGGATGACGCCTGTTGTGAATGACCTAGCAACAAAAATGATGACACACATTAATGATGCAGCAGCGACTAACGCACTGACATTATGTGCGACCGCTTTGCTTGCTTCTCGTCAGCGTGCATTGTCACGTGATTCTCTTGTCTCCCAAATTGAGTGTTATTTATCTATCCTGAAAAATGTGCCTTACTCGTCGACTTACACCATCCCAACAGATAGTGCAGAAGACTTGGTAAAACACGCTGAATCGTTAGATAAATTCTTAATTGAATCAGACTCTATGGGCGATATTATTTCTTTAGACCGTCACCAATCCATTTTGATGACTTACTATCGCAATAACATCATCCACTTATTTGCTCTGCCTTCTTTGATTGCGCAGATGCTCATTCGCCAGCGCAGTTTATCTATCGATACTATCCAGAAGAACATCGCAACTCTCTATCCATTCCTTAAGAAAGAGCTGTTCTTAAGTTATGAAGAAAACAAACTGGATTCTGTTGTAGCGGACATTATCGCCGAGCTGGCTCAACAAGGGATGATTGTTGTCGAAGAAAACGAAATCACGATCAACCAATCCAATAGCCAACCTTTGATGCTATTAGGTCGCACAATTTCGGAAACTTTGCAGCGTTACTCAATTGCGCTTAACTTGCTGGTTCAAACACCAGAACTAGACAAAGCTGAATTGGAACAAAAGAGCCAAGACATTGCACAGCGCCTAGGTCGCCTCCATGGTATCAATGCTCCAGAGTTCTTTGATAAAGGCGTCTTTGCTGCAATGTTCACGACACTGAAACAGCAACAATATCTAGATGAAGATGGTAACTGCGACTTAGAGAAAACGAAGCCGTTTGCCTACCTACTCTACTCCATGCTTTACCCAGAAGTTCGTTTAACGATTCAAGAAAGTATTCACCAAGCTGAAATTGCTAGTGAAAATGAATAGCGTTAGGTAATCAGTAATAATAAAAAAGGCATCCTATTGGATGCCTTTTTATTCCTAATATGCTCAAGTTACTTCAAATAACGGGCTAAAACTTAATCTAACCTGTTACCTAAGTCAGCATAGCTACCAGAATGCCACCAGCAAGCCAGCTGTGATTGCCATACCTACATAGTTATTATTTAAGAATGCCTGAAAACATAAATCTCTATCACGATGGCGCATTAAATGTTGCTGATAAACAAACAAGCTACCGACTACCAATAAGCTCCAGTAAAAACTGTCACCTAACTGGTAATGCATACCTAAAGCAATCAACATCGCTAGAGTAATTAACTGAAGTAAACCTATGGTTAGCTTGTCAAAGCGACCGAATAAAATAGCTGTCGATTTGATACCAATCTTTAAATCATCATCCCTATCCACCATTGCATACTGCGTGTCATAAGCGATCGTCCATAGAGCATTGATCGCAAAAATAAACCACACAATACTAGGTAGCTCATTGGTTTGGGCCGCCCAAGCCATTGGTATTGCCCAGCTAAAAGCAAGCCCAAGGAATAATTGAGGAAGATGAGTAAAACGCTTCATGAATGGGTAAATAAATGCCAATCCAATTCCCGCGAAAGAAAGCTTCACGGTTAATGGATTCATTGTCAGCACAAGCAAAAATGAAACCACCGCAAGGAAAAGGAATAACCCAATAGCTTCTTTACTCGTGACTACGCCTGATGGCAAAGGTCGGTTTTTGGTTCGCTTAACGTGACCATCTACTTTACGATCAGCAAAGTCATTGATAACACACCCAGCCGAGCGCATTAAAAACACGCCTAAGATAAACACAATCAGTACATTTATGCTTGGCATGCCTTCCGCGGCGATAACCAATGCCCATAAGGTTGGCCATAACAACAATAACGTACCAATTGGGCGATCCATTCGCGTTAATTGCCAATACGCTTTCGCTTTGGTGGCAAGCATTTACACATTCTCCTTGGCGTAAATTGGTGATTCAGGTAAGAAAAGTTCAGCGACAAGCATAGGCTTATGGTTCATCCATAAGCGAGAACGGCGAGCTAATAAGCAAACACCGTCCATTTCCACCCAACCGACTTGCAAAGCATCTCTTTTAACATTTTCAGCGCTAAATACTGTTAGACCTAAAGGGATGTTGCCCTGCTGGGAAAGATCATAGCTCTGATCTTCTAGGGTGATACGTGGAATTAACGTTCGCCCGATCACCCACTCGACATCATTACCTTGTAAAATCACTTTACGTAGCAAACAATCTGAAGAGGAAAGCAGAGTTTCTTCATCTTCTTTCAAAAGCGAACTTTCAATAACTTGGTTGTGTAGCAGCTCAACTGACAGGTGTTGGCAATGCTTCTCAAGTAAACGAGAAAGCGACCCTTGCTCCATAAGCCACCGCTGTGCAGTTTTGCTTGGAAAAGCGAATGTTTCGGTATTTTGCCAATCGACATTCATTAACAAATTCAGATAGAGCGGTATTGACTGATTCATACTAGTATTCAATAAGTGGCTTTACGCGTACAATAAACCTGCAACTAATGACCACAATTAACCATCAGCTATGTTATAAACGTATTTAGATTTAGACCGTTCATTGTAACAAGACAAACGCGTTTCGAATATCGCGATTAAACTAAAGAAAAGTCAGAAATATGCACAAACGTTATGTAACCCAAATAATTCTCGCGATTAGCCTACTTTTTTCGGTACCAAGCTTTGCAGAAGAAGAAAATGCAACGCCTCAACTTGCATACTTTACGCTTGAGCCGGATCTAACGACTAATTTCCATACAAAAGGTAAGAAGCTTGGCTACATTCAAGTTCGTATCGATATCATGGTTGCGAATAGCATCGACCTTGAGTTAATTGAATTGCACCAGCCTTTAATCAGAGATGCTGTGATTGAGCTCCTTGGTAAGCAAAGCGAAGACACTATCAAGTCTCTTTCTGGTCGTGAAGACTTAAGAAAAACTTTAGTCAACCATTTGAACAAAATTCTGCTGCCAGAAACCGGCAAAACGGTGATTGCAGATTTACTGTTTACTAAATATTTGTATCAATAAATTTCATACATAAAAAAGCGGCTTTCAAGCCGCTTTTTTATTACTGGTTTATCGTAAAAATAGGTTGCTCAGTGACGTCAACAATCGAGCTCCGACCATAAAAACGAAAACTATCTATACATAATCTATGAACGGCGCTGAACCGTTTTAGCAGCATCCAACCAACCAAGTGCAATGCCCGAAGCCAAACCGGCTAAATGAGCCGTATTCGCTATCGCCATAAATGGTTGAACATAGCCCAATGCCAACCAAATAAGCATAAAGCCAACAACCTGCTTTTGAATACCTAAGCCTAATTGTGGTGCTCTAACACTCAATACCCATAAGTAACCGACCAGAGCATAAACAACCCCAGACAAACCACCAAAGTTAGCCCCTTCTATCCAATACTGACCTGCGCCAGATAAAGCTGAAGAAACAACAAAGATTTGCAGAAGTTTTAATCCACCAAGCTTCTTCTCGATGTCTCCACCTAACTGCCACCACCACAAAATATTAAAAGCGATGTGAATAGCAGAGAAATGAAGTACAGCATGACTGAGCCAGCGCCATAGCTGCCACTGCTGCCCTTCAACAGCAGGGAAATGCAAAGCAGAAAAAATTTCGCTTCCAAAACCTACCTGTTGTAATGCAAAAATGACAATACACACAACCATTAAGCTCAAAGTTACTGGTCCAGCTTTCGCTTTGATCATGCTGATAAAACTAGGAGTACGATAATGCAGTTTATTCTTGCGAGTTTCTGCCATATTCCAAGATGCCGCTTGATAACGAGCATGAGTGGGTTCGGCAAGAAAACGTTGTAGCTCGGATTCAGCTTCAATTTGATATTGATTATCTGTTAGCCATAGAGCGAACTTCCCCTCTCCATCAGGAGCCAATTGGATTGGGATGCGGCGAGAGTCCATATAATCAATAAATGCTTGAGCAAGTCTTGGGTTGTCTATTGCTATTAATCGAATCATATTTTCTCTCGCTTGCGGCTTTCTAGCCAGTAATCACGGGTAATTCAGCTCGATGCCATGCTTCAAAGCCACCATCGACACTGTATACCTCTTCAAAACCTTGATTCACTAAATATTGAGCGGCACCTTGGCTGCTGATCCCGTGATAGCACATCACTAAAACCGGTTGTTCAAACTCTACCTCATCCATGAATGAGACCATAGTATCGTTCGTCAAATGATATGCAGTTTCCGGGTGAGCAACAGCAAAAGATTGTGGGTCTCTAATATCCACTAGCCTTGCTTCTTTTTGCTGAATCAAAGCTTGCGCACCTTGAACATCGATATGCTTAAATTGGTCCATTACCTTCTCTTTTATGACTATTTTTATTTGCTGCCATTGTAACCTATCCCAAGACGAACATTCACATCCAGTTATTAAGGTTATCCACCAATGATCACTTTTCCATCATTTGTGGATAAAACTGTGGATTGCGTGAATAAAGTGTCTTTCTTAAAATAGATCCACTAGATGTAGTAATGATCCTGATCTAACTGTGAGTTAATAGAAACATATCCCCACGAGAAAAATAGCTCTCTAGCCTTATAACACCCTGCTTTTCGACAAGTGATGAATAAACTTCTCACAGAGTTATCCACATTTTTATTGGAATAATATCGATCACTTCTGTTACTTTTGCGATCCAAATAAAAAAGCCGAGATCTCTCGATCTCGGCTTTATATAAAACTATACGCACTAAGTGCATGTCATGCGAAAAAGGCTAAAAGTCGCCTACTGCTTGTTTAAGCTTTTTCATCGCATTTTTTTCTAGCTGACGAACACGCTCTGCTGAAATACCGTAAGTATCCGCAAGGTCTTGAAGTGTTGACTTCTCATCATCCAACCAACGAGAACGCACAATATGCTGGCTTCTATCATCTAAGCTTGCTAACGCTAAGCCTAAACGATTATTCGTGTGTGATTCCCAGTTCGCAGCTTCAACTGTATCAGCTACATCAGACGCTTTATCTTCTAAGTAGTAAACAGGAGCGGTATACGCCGAACTTGAGTCATCATCATCCATTGGAGCTTCGAATGTAGCATCTTGCGCAGCAAGGCGAGATTCCATCTCTCGAACCTCAGAAGGTTCAACACCTAACTCGCGAGCAACCGTTTCAACTTCACCATTATTGAACCAACCTAAACGCTTTTTAGACTTACGTAGGTTGAAGAACAATTTACGTTGAGCTTTTGTCGTTGCGATCTTAACGATACGCCAGTTACGTAATACATACTCGTGGATTTCAGCTTTGATCCAGTGAACAGCGAAAGAAACAAGTCGGACACCAACTTCAGGATTAAAGCGTTTAACCGCCTTCATCAAGCCGATATTACCCTCTTGAACAAGGTCTGCCATTGGTAACCCGTAACCAGAGTAACCTCTCGCTACGTGCACAACGAACCTCAAGTGAGAAAGGATCAAGCCTTTCGCGGCATCAATCTCACCTTTGTAATGTAGTCTTTCTGCAAGTTCACGTTCCTCTTCAGGTTTCAGCATTGGGTAGCTGTTCGCTGAACGGATATAGCTGTCTAAACTATCTTGTGTAACTAGAGACATTTGATACGCGTTTGCCATTCGGTTCCTCATCAATCGCTGATCTGGAGTATTTTTGCTATTAAAACCCGCTAATCTTGAACCTAAAATGAACAGGATTCAAGGAGGGGGAAGTTATTATGCATAATCATTTCGTCTATACAAGGCAATTACTGGGTAATACTTGCCTATTTTTTGTCTAAATATGACCGCATTCAACTAAACTGGTTCAATTTCTTTTAGGTGTCGCTGTGCTGAAAGACGAGCTGCGATACTGCCTAACAAGGTGCCCACTATTAATAGCAATAGGGATTCATCCCAGCTGAGTCCAATCAATCTAAAGTGGCTATCGTATAACTGAGCCAACTCGTCCACCGCACCATTCAGTAATATCGTAATTAATGCTGTCATTACCCATGCCGCCACAGCGCCAAGTACACCAAACCACATACCTGAATAAAGATAAGGGCGCAAAATGAAGCTGTCCGTTGCACCAATTAACTTCATGGTTTGAATTTCTTCTTTTCGTGCCAGAACATTAAAGCGCAGCGTATTACCAATAATTAAGAATACTGCTCCAAGCATCAGTAATGTCAGAGTGATGACGATAACCGCAGCTAATGCTTTAATGGCATCAAGCCTTGCTAACCAATCTTCATCCAATCGAACATCTGTAATAGAAGGCTGTTGTTTAATTTTGCTCGATATACTTTTTGTTGCTGAATTATCTTCAACACTTGGTGTAATAACTAAAACACCAGGCAGAGAATAATCATCCAACAACGATAATGCGTCATCAAAGCCGGAATATTGGCTTAGTTCTTCTAAGCCCTGTTGCGGAGAAATATACTCAACTAGCGCAACCTGTTCCCAACTTTCGATTTCATCTTTCAACACCATGACTCTTGGCTCTGGTGTACCCTCTTCTATATAAGCACTGATTTGTGACGGGCTTGCGACATCTTTTGCGACTTCGCTGATATTTTTTCCCAATAGATACAAACAAGCGGGCATCGCCAGTGCCATTGAAATAACGGCAAGTGTTAAAATGTTACCAATTGGTCTCTTCCATAATTCTGAAAAAGAGGATTTTGCTTGTTTTAGGTGGATTCTAAAAAAGCCATCACTCGCAGGTCGATTATTGGCTCTGCTCGCTTTCGGTGCCGGCTTTTTGAGACGTTTGTTACCTGCCATAATCTTCAACCTCACTCAAGAAGCCTTGGTTCAGCTCAAGATGGCGATATTGAGGGCGAGTATTCACTAACCCCACGTCATGTGTAGCTAAAAGAATAGTGACACCCGCACGGTTGAACTCTTCAAAAAGTCGTAAGACTCGATTCGAAAGCTCTGGATCTAAGTTGCCGGTAGGCTCATCAGCTAAAAGTAATGTTGGGCGGTTTACCACAGCACGCGCAATACCGACTCGCTGCTGCTCACCACCAGAAAGTTGGCTAGGTAAACAACGGGCTTTATCCAATAGATCGGTTTTATCTAGTGCCGCATTGACCCTACGTTTAATCTCACTTTCTGAGATAGACTCAATACGCATAGGCAGTGCAACATTGTCAAAAATAGAACGATCCATCAGCAGCCGGTGGTCTTGAAAAACAATACCGATATTGCGGCGTAAGAACGGAATATCTTTAGAGGGGATACGAGTGATATCGTGATCGTTAAAACGAATTTTTCCATCGGTTGGGCGTTCAATCGCACAGATCAATTTCAACAAGGTACTTTTACCCGCCCCTGAGTGACCACCTAAAAAAGCCATTTCACCACGTCGAAGGTGAAAATCCACTTTTTGTAACGCTTGGCGCCCGCCTCGATAGGCTTTGCTCACTTGCTGAAATTTGATCACCGAACATTCCTCTTACGATCACTAATATCAAATTTAAATCGTAGTACTTTAACGTTTAAAACACTTTACTACGTAAACTCACGGCAAGAATTATTCTTCTCGGCTGAATAACGCTTCGATGAAATCTTGAGATTCAAACGGACGTAAATCATCGATACCTTCACCCACTCCAATAAAACGAATTGGAATTTGGAATTGATCTGCAATAGAGAAGATAACGCCACCTTTTGCCGTTCCATCCAGTTTAGTCAACGTAATCCCAGTTACTGGCGCAACTTCACTGAATAGCTTCGCTTGGCTAATCGCATTTTGACCGGTACCGGCATCTAATGTCAGCATAATTTCATGTGGTGCTGAATCATCAATTTTTTTCATTACGCGAACAATCTTGCGCAATTCTTCCATCAAGTTGCTCTTGTTTTGCAAGCGACCCGCAGTATCTGCGATAACCACATCAACACCACGCGCTTTAGCAGCTTCAATCGCATCATAAATTACAGAAGCACTGTCAGCACCCGTGTGTTGAGCGATAACAGGAACATCATTACGTTCGCCCCACACTTGTAATTGCTCAACTGCGGCTGCACGGAATGTATCACCCGCAGCAAGCATGACTTTCTTGCCTTCGCTTTGGAACTGCTTCGCTAGCTTACCAATAGTGGTCGTTTTACCGACACCGTTCACACCCACCATTAAAATAACGTAAGGCGTTTTCGTTGTATCCACAACCAGTGGCTGCTCTACTTGGCTTAAAATTTCAGCCATCTCTTCTTTTAACAGACCGTATAACGCCTCGCCATCTTTCAAATCTTGGCGAGTTGCTTTATCTGTTAAGTTTTCAATAATTTTTACGGTTGTTGGCATACCAACATCAGCAATCAATAGCTGCTCTTCCAGCTCTTCAAAAAGATCTTCATCAATCTCTTTGCCTTTGAATAGACCAAAGAAGCCAGCACCAATATTTGCTTTAGTACGGCTTAAGCTACGCTTTAATCGTGTGAAAAAGCTTTCTGTAGGTTTTTCTTGTTCTTGAACACGAGGAACAACTGGTGCTTCTGCTTCTGCTTCTGCTTCTGCTAGCTCAGTGTTAGGTTCTTGTTCCTGAATTTCTTCCAGGTTCGCTTCTATTTCCTGATCAGCTTCTGATTTCTCAACCTGTTTTTGTTGCTCTGATTCAACTTGAGACTCTTCTGTTTCAACAGCCTCTTTTTCTATTTCTGCAGGTTGTTCTGCTTTTGATTCGTTTTGCGTTTGTGGGCTTTGTTCTTCTTCACCAAAGCCAAGCCACGATAATAAACCGCGCTTCTTTTTTTCCGCCATCAGAGGGGTTCCCTAGATCTACTTATTAACTTTATTGACTAATACACGCGACTCTTTACGCTACCTATACAATTCGTATTTTGCATAAGCGAATAGTAAAGAAAAATGACAAAGCAGTGATAACTTTTCGTTTAGCTTGCTACACTTTGTCATTGCAAATTTATTTAATACCCGAGCCAAATTAAATTTGGGCTCGGTATAGTATCACTTTATTAGCGGTCAAAAAATCTATGGTAAGACGTCGCCAGCAAAACACATCACAAAAAAAGCCATCAGGTGGCTTTGTTCGAATCATTAGTGGCTCTTGGAGAGGAAGAAAGCTTCCGGTTCATGACTTGGAAGGGTTACGACCAACCATTGATCGAGTTAAAGAAACGCTTTTCAATTGGTTAGCTCAAGAAGTACCTCATTCTACCTGCTTAGACGTTTTCTCTGGTTCTGGCGGCTTAGGCTTTGAGGCGGCTTCACGCCAAGCCAAGCTTGTCACTTTACTAGAAATGAACCCAAAGGCAGCAAAGCAACTGTCGGATAATGCGAAAGAATTGAAAGCAGACAATATTAATGTTGTGAATACTGATGCGCTTTCTTACCTTCGTAATCAAGGTACGCCACACGATCTAGTGTTTATCGATCCACCTTTCCGTAAAGGCTTACTCGCAGAAACAGTTCAACTACTTGAGAGTAATGGCTGGCTCACTGATGATGCCATCATCTACGTGGAAACAGAAAAAGAGCTCGCATTAGAATCCATGCCGGAAAACTGGGAACTGTACCGAGATAAAACAACCGGTCAATCTAGCTATCGATTGTTCAATAGAACGCTCGTTGAATCCGAAGAATCATAAAAATAGATAGGGCAACAGAATGAAAATATTGCTTACCTTAGCCAAAGCGGCGATTGCTTTTGTTTGGCTAGTTTTAATCATCAATATATTTAACCCTTTCCCAGGTAACTCAGCGATTGCGCTATACATCATGACGGCATTTTTGTTCTTCATGCATGGGTTGCAGATGTTGATTTTCATTGGAGCGTTTGGCGACAAGATATCGATGAGTCGTTGGGAAAAGTGGTCAATTCTTATTTTCGGTATTTTTGCTTTGCTTGATATCCGACGCAAGCACATGATGTAACACTATTCGTGGAAAACTATTTAAGGTAGCCAACGCCTTATTTAGGGGACACAAAAAAGGCAGCTCACTTGAGCTGCCTTTTTGTTTGTTCAATTCGCGTAAGAACTATCCAAGATAACCCTTCACGCCGTCTAGGAACATCTGAGTCGAGATCATTACTAGTAGCAAGCCCATCAAACGCTCTATCGCCTTCAAGCCTCTTTCTCCTAGAACTCGTAGGAAGAAGCCATTAAACATCAAGATAAAGAAAGTCGCGCCCCACGCTAGCATCACTGCTCCAGAGAGCTCTAACATGTTATCCGGGTGCTGCGTCGAAAGCAGAATCAGTGCAGCAATCACCGATGGACCCGCAATCATAGGAATTGCCATTGGCACGATAAACGGTTCTTCACCAGCCGCTAACCCAGTAATGCTGCCGGCGCTTGGGAAGATCATCTTAATGGCAATAATGAATAGAATTATGCCGCCAGAAATACTTAAAGTTTCAGGCTGAACATGTAAGAAGTTCATGATGCTTTGACCTGCGAACAAAAATAGCAGCAGGATTATAAGTGCAAAGATTAGCTCTCGAACGAGAACAATACGACGACGCTTCGGGTCTATATGCTTAAGGATAGAAAGGACGATTGGGAGGTTACCAAGCGGATCCATAATAAGAAACAGCATGGTAGCTGCGGATAAGATTTCCATAAGTTTGTCTCGAAAAGCGAAGTTGCGCGGAGTATAGCAGCCTCAATCTCGCTTTTCGAACTCTAGATACACTATTATTTCAGAGATTATAAAACAAAAAAATCAAAGTATATCAACGAACTAGTACGCAATAAGAAACTTAATGACTGCATACACGATGGGTATTTGTACTTAGCTTGTCACCAACTAACACCACTTTTTCCATCTTAAGAAAGAAGGTTAATAAACGGTCTAAATCTAAGTCGTTGAGTTTACAAGTATGAAAGCGTGCATCCTCTCCATATTGCTCTGCCAATACTGCTTCCAGTTCTTCTCGGGTCAGAGGGGTTTCATTCAGCAGGTTTAAAACACTATGGGCATGAATTTCAGTTGTCATCTTATAAGTCTCATTTTAATCAACGAAGACCTAGAATACTGATGTATGAAAAAAGCAGTTTGATACTAAACAGGATTTATTTAATTAACTGCGTACCTGACTCCGCTACGCGATTTAAATAACGCCTACTCAAAATAGAGACTGTTAGGCAGCGCAAGAAAAATAATTACGAACCATACTAGTCATGAATTTAACAAGCAAAGCCGTAAATGAGTAACGAGCTAGCAGTTAAAGAACCAGAGACGAGACTATTAGCCCATGAGCTAAGAAGTAACTGCCCGTGACCCAAACATAGGAACGGCGAATCGGGCTGCGATAGCTATTCAGTGCATAGGCAAGAGCTGAAAGCAGTAATACACACGCACCAACAAAACCAATACCACTCGCTAGCGTTGGTGAGGTTAACCACACTTCTCCTGACGCCCAAGACAGTTGAATAAGCATGATGCCCATAATAACGACTGGGAATACCAGTTTATCTAGCTGAGGAAGCAATAAAAAGAAAGCAACAATACTTGCGGCAAGCAATAAGGCAAATAGCCACCAAACCATCTCTCCGGACAATTGAAGCCAAAATGCTTTGCTGTAACAAAACTGGGCAACAAGGAAGCAAATGAAATGAAAGGTACGTTTTCGCTTTAAGGTATGCAAAGTATCAGCAAGTGCGGACACCGCTAAACCGCCCACAATCCAATATGTATACTCATAGATAGAAGCCTGAGTCATAGCAATGATGATCAGTAAGGCAAAGGTAAAGATTTTATACAGTAAGGACTGAGCGATAAACCCATGTTTCGTACCTGATACAGCTCCAATACTTGCTAATGAAACCGCCAACCAACTCCACATACGCTTACCTTATTACTACAAATCGCGGTCAGTCTAGGCACACTGGCTTTGATGTAAAG
The DNA here is from genome assembly GCF_024347495.1 of Vibrio gallaecicus. NCBI lineage: Bacteria > Pseudomonadati > Pseudomonadota > Gammaproteobacteria > Vibrionales > Vibrionaceae > Vibrio > Vibrio gallaecicus. The sequence continues at coordinate 3,154,271 of NZ_AP025490.1, forward strand.
AGCCAGCACTTCAAAATTGGATCTTGATTACGGTTCCACTAAAAAGCTACGGCAAAAATTAGATAAGAGGATTTAATAAGGAACTATTCTAGTTTCCTGACCTTGACCACTTTATGTCAATTATTCACCGCGAGACCGATTTCAACCTTCAGAGTCTACAAACTTTACGTTCGCTATTAATCATCCTCTCGAAAACCTTTACACAAAAAACATTTAAACTGGAAAAAAATTAAGAGACAAAGAAATATAAAACAACAACTTAAAAATAAAAATCACAACTTATAAAGTTAATAGCACTCATAACTTCACCAATCATTCAAACCAACGAAATTTAAATTAAATATCTTAATAATTACCAAAGTTATGCTCCGATGAACGAAAACCCCACATACAAAGCCATCAAAAACCAACAAACAAGCCTCAGTGCAAAATCCCAAACCATGAAATCCATTAATACACTTTAACAACTATTAACATTATTCATTACATTGAAAATTACATTAATTTCATATACTTAAAAAAACAAAGCTCAATTAAAAAGCACTTAGATCGATTAGCGACCACACCAAAACAATATCTAAACATGGGCAAAATAACCTAGTTTTAGCCAACTTTAATGCTACTTTTGGAAGCTTCAAAAGTAATACTTGAATAAACACCAAAAACAGTGCTATTCTAATAAGCATAAAGAGTATCAACCAAATCAAGGGGCAGTGTTATGATTTCTTCTTCACAAAAACAAGGGCTTGTAATGATCGCAGTAGTTGTTGGCCTAATGACACTGCCGATGATGTACTAAGCAACTTATAAAGTTACTAAAGAAAAAGGGACGCTAATGCGTCCCTTTTTCTTTATGAAATCGGATTATTTAGATAAAAAATGATGCGTGAGTACATCCCAATTGGCGTAATAAAAGCCAGCTGCTGCTAATGTCATCACTACCATCAATAAAATAGCCACTCGCCAGATAAATCGGCTACTCCTTGGTGTGAGCTCTTTTTCACAGTCATCACACATTAATATAAATTTAGCCTGATCTTCTAGTTCAGATTTATCATCCTTCACAACTTTATTACGACACGTCGCAACGTATCTTAGTTTACTCACTACATCATGAGGCAGCCGCTCTTCGCAACTTGTAATGAGTTCATGTAATCCTTCACCTTCAGCGTGATACTGAAGCCGTAATAACTTCTCAATGTTTCGAGTTCTTGTCACTACTTGTTCTATGTCTGTCATTTCGGCCCTCCTACTCTACTCATCATTCTAGTTGAGCATTTGCCTATTCTTCTATAAACCCTAATCTTTTTACGTGAGAAAGAGACAATAAATAACAATGCCTTATCCCTCACTAGTTTGTAAATGTGATATCAGCCGAAAAATAACCATCTATCAATATGGGAATTAACGATATAGAGGCTTAACACACAGCCTATAAACGCCCGTAACACTAAAATATCACCTACGATTATTTGGAGGGTTATATGCCTAGCACACTGTTTTTTGCCATTTTTACACTTGCCCTACTCGCTGGTTGGGTATTTGTGAGTTTTTATCGAAAACACATGCAAGGTGAAAATGCACCCGAACAAAAAGCTGATGTCACTATTTTAGATAAACAATCCATTGATCTTCCTGATGCTGAACCAGGACAAGAAGACCAAGAGTATTGGATATATGTACAAAAAGGTCGCATTGGTCCAAAACGTGAGTTTCAAGTGGGGATCCATTATTTCCATGCCCTATCTCCTGGAGATAAAGGCACAATGACCTACCAAGGTGATAAATTTTTGCACTTTGCGTTAAAGCGATAGGTTTATCGATTAAAACTGCAGAGCGCTTCCCACGCTGCTCTGCAACTCATTTCTATAATTTAACCTATAGCTGCAATACTCTACGGCAGTAACCAGCGAGTCTTACTTGATTTCGCCAACAACCAACTCATCCATAATGCCCCAGCCCCCCCAATCAATACCCATAGAGGTATAACCCAAGCAGGATGACCTTGATACCAACCAAACTCTTTCATCGGCCATAGGAAAATCGGATGTAACAGATAAATACCCAAGCTGTATTTACTAACAAAGCTCACGAGTTGATTACTTTTATCTGAGAGCCCTTCTCCGAAATAACGACACAGTAAAAAAACCATGCTGGCAATAATCACGGTATTCAGCGTTTTATATGAAAGCCAGCGACCTACCGTGTATTTTTCAGCGACCAAACTGGCATCCACGACCATAAATACGGTAGCAAATAATGCTAACCCACCAAGGGTGACAATCGACCACATAGTGGTTTTAGTTAACGGTACCTTTTTATAAAGGATGTAGCCTAACGGCAAGTAACCCGTGTAAAGCCATAATTCATGGCTCCAAGGTCCATCAATACCGAGTAAAAACAGTAACGTTGTAAACAGCCACACACCAGTTAGGGCATAAATGCTTTTATCACCATAATTTCGAAGCATGATTTGTAAGAAAGGAATCACGAAATACAGAGGGATGAAGTAATAAAAGAAACCTAAATGGTAATAAGTGTAATGATGGTAGCTTTCAGCCAATACTTGCCAGCTCACGCCGCTATCAAAGCCTTCTAATGACCAACCTGACAAATAGGTATAAAACAAAGACCAAACAATGAAAGGGATGAGAACTTTCCCCAACCGGCGCTGCACATAATATTTAGCGTCAAACGGGCGCTGGTCACTCAGCATAAGAGCACCAGTGATCAAGATAAAGACAGGAACCGCCCAGCGGCTAAAACCATTTATCGTGATAGCGGTAAACCATTCTCCAAATGGAATACTATTCAATTCATGTCGATAAGGCGCCAATACATGAATAGCAATTACGGCAACCGCAGCGACACATCTTGCTAAGTCAAAAAACAATACTCGTTGCTTCATAGAGCTTTCTATTCCATTTAAGTATCTGATTAATATTCAATCATCAAACTATAGCAATAAAAAAGCTGACCGGTATACATGCCAAGTCAGCTTATTGTTAAAGGAGTTACATATCGCTTATTTAGGCTAGGCGGCTGAAGTTTGCGGAACCTTCGGTAGTCGAAGAGAAATCAAAGTAGTCAGTGCTAAGAAAGCGAAAGACACCCATAAGCACGCTGACAAGCCAGCCATTTGGAATACCAAGCCAGATAAAATAGTACCAATCAAACGGCCCATTGCATTCGCCATGTAGTAAAAACCGACATCAAGAGACACACCATCACCTTTCGCATAACTCACAATCAGGTATGAGTGTAGCGATGAGTTCACAGCAAAGATTGCCCCAAATATCATCAAACCACCGATGATAACCACTTCTGGTTGCCAGCCGATTTGAACAGCGTAAGCAATAGCAGCAGTTACAACCGCTAATGCTCCGGCCCATAATAAAGCAGCATGCCCATCTGGTACTTTACCTTGTGCCTTACCGGTAATCTTAGGTGCGATGCCTTGCACAAAACCATAAGCAATGGTCCAAGCCGCTAAAAAGCCGCCTACCCATGAATGGTCCCAACCAAACACACTACCTAGGTAAATCGGCAACGCAATAACAAACCACACGTCACGAGCACCAAACAAAAACATTCGCGCCGCAGAAAGAATATTGATTGAGTCTGACTTGGAAAAAATTTGTTTAAACTTAGGTTTTGTTTTCGCTTTACCCATATCTGCTTCTAGGCTTAATACGCTGCCAATGAAGACTAATGTGAGAACCGCAGCCATGGCGAGTACTGCATATTGGAAGCCGATAGTCGAAAGCAGTAAGCCGCCAATGAAAAAGCCAGCGCCTTTAAGTGCATTCTTAGACCCTGTCAGAATCGCTATCCACTTATAAAGCGCCCCCTGCTGCTCATCCGGCACAAGAGTCTTAATTGAGCTTTTGGCACTCATCTTGTTAAGATCTTTTGCAATGCCCGATAAAGCTTGCGCCGCCATGACCCATGGAATAGTCAACATTGCACTTGGCACTGCGAGCATGCCCAAGGCGACGACCTGCATCCCCAACCCGATGTTCATGGTCTTATTGAGACCAAGACGAGCCCCTAACCAACCACCAATTAAGTTAGTCACCACACCAAAGAATTCATAGAAAAGAAACAGTGAGGCGATCTCTAACGAACTGTAGCCAAGGTCGTAGAAATACAACACCACCAGCATACGAAGAGCACCATCAGTAATGGTGAAGTTCCAATAATTGAATGTCACCAACATATATTGGCGAACACTTTTACTTAAGTTTGAAAACATACGTTTCTCACAAATTCAAACCATGGGTTCAAATAAAAAGAGCTTTTGGATCATGGTGTCCCAAAAGCCCTTTAACCAGTCTTAATCACTTAGTCTTACTATAACGAGCTATTAACTCGGTCTAGACCATTAATGATTACTGAGCAGCAACACCATGAATGTATTCAACTTGAATTGGTTTTGTAAAAGCACCTGGGCGAAGAGCTTGAACTTCCTGAACCACTTTTCCAATGTCCCAATTTTTTTCAAGTAACAGATGAGCAGCCAATAAACCAGTACGGCCCGAACCGCCCATACAATGCATAGCCACTTTGCCGCCATTGTTCACTACATCATGCAGTGCTGGGCTAGCAGCTTGCCATTTTGAATCAAAATCAGAGCCCGGAGCTCTATCATCTTCGATTTCAATTTGAAACCATTGCATACCAAGCGCTTGAGCTTTTTCACCCAGATCAGAAACGCCTTTGCTTCCTAGTTCTGCGTCATCAAGCGCAGTCACAATCGCTTCAACACCTTGCGCTTTAAGCTGAGCAAGAGAATCATCAAGGTTCGATTCTTTCGTACCAGGGCACGGAGTCAGTACCAAAGCACCAGTTTCAAGGTTAAGTTCCCACGTTGGGTGAGCAGTAGAATTTGTCATTATTTTTCTCCTAGAAACCAAGGCTTACGCCAGACCAACAGTACGAACTAGCTCAGCAGTGCGAGTTGCGTAGCCCATTTCATTGTCATACCAAGCGTAGATTTTCAACATGCGCTTACCAACTAACATTGTTGATTGCGCGTCAACAATCGTTGAACGTTGGTCACCTTTGTAATCAATAGAAACCAGTGGGCGCTCTTCAAAGCCCAGAATGCCTTTTAACTCGTTTTCCGATGCTTCTTTAAGTAGCGCATTCACTTCTTCAACAGTCGTATCGCGTTTCACATCAAAGATGATGTCGGTTAGTGATGCGTTCGCAAGAGGAACACGTACCGCATGACCATTAATTCGATCTTTTAGCTCAGGGAAAATTTCAACAATAGCGGTTGCACTACCCGTTGTTGTAGGAATAAGGCTCATGCCACATGCACGAGCGCGGCGTAAGTCTTTGTGAGGCGCATCAAGAATAGTCTGCGTATTGGTTAGATCATGAATGGTCGTAAACGCCGCCTGTTCAATACCTAGTTTTTCGTTAATTACCTTAACCACTGGGGCAATACAGTTAGTTGTACAAGAAGCGGCTGTCACAATCTTGTGTACTGCTGGATCGAAGATTTCATCGTTCACACCAACAACAATATTCGCAACGCCTTCTTCTTTCACTGGTGCAGAGACAACAACACGCTTCACGCCTTGCTCAAGATATTTATTTAGGAAAGACGTTTTACGGTGAACACCTGTCGCTTCGATAACTACATCACAACCAGACCAATCAATAGCGTCAAGATCGCGCTCCTGAGTGGTTTTAATACGCTGACCATTGATGATCATCTCATCGCCTTCTACAGCAACTTCGTGGTTCCAGCGACCTTGCACTGAATCGAACTCAAGAAGGTGTGCCAATGTTGCTGTATCGCCAGCTACATCATTAATTTGTACGAATTCTAATTCAGCCCAGTCGAATGCTGCGCGAAGTGCTAGACGGCCAATACGACCAAAACCATTAATACCTACTTTAACTGTCATTGTCTTTTCTCTCAGCTAGTGGTGAAATTTAAATTAGTGGTGAAACTTAAATTTGGATTTAAACGCAACATACAGGGCGTGAGCTCATAGCTTCTAAACGCGTGATGTCTTGCTGGTATTCAGTTTTCAAACAGTTTGATGCGATAAGGTCGTCGATCAACTTTAGCATCCAACCCGGTAAATCTTGTGACAGGCGATAAAAAACCCATTGCCCTTGGCGAACATCAGTCAAAATGCCACTCGAACGTAATTGTGCTAAGTGACGAGATATTTTTGGCTGACTTTCTTCTAATGCCTGTGTTAATTCACCAACCGATAAACAAGTCTGGCGTACTATCAACATTAAACAGCGCACTCTTGTTTCATCAGATAGTAATTTAAAGAATTGGTGAGGAAGCATAACTACATACTCATATATGGATATGCATATATATTAGTTATTAAAAAACGCACGTCAAGGCGTGCGTTAGTTTGTCATCAAATATTCATATTCAATGTTAGAGCTGCATGGTTTGGCTCCAACGCTGAGCTTGAACCAATTCATGCTGTACATCTTCAGCATTTAATCCTAACTGCTGGCAATAACCTTCAATACTTTTCCAATCAGCAAGCTCAAAGCTCTCTTCTAATGCTAATAGCACTCCATAGGGTCCTTCTCGGCGCAATAAGGCGACTTTAATGACTTTGCATAATGGGAGTTGATCGACAAGGTTTTCCAGCGACAGATCAAGTAGTGCATCCAACATGGAGAATAAGCCAATCATAAAGGCTTGTTCAGTATGGTTTTGAAAGGGCTGGTAGCGTGACATCAATTGGCAAAATTGAGCTCGCTGAAGAGATAAGTTAAGCAACTCTTTTGGCTTGGAGTCTGCAATATACGAAGCGACAGCGAGTGAAACAAACATCTTCAACTTATCTTGACCAAGATAAACAAGCGCTTGTCTAAAAGAGGATATCGTCACTTCAAGACGAGGAGACATGGTATTCACAAAGCGCAGTAACTTATAAGAAAGTGCCACATCTTTCGCAACAATACTTTCTACACGTTTAAAGTCCACATTAGCTTGGCAGACTTCTTGAAATAGCTCCATGGCAATGGCTTGCTCTGGACTCACGTATTTCGTTTTTATTATTTCTGGCTTACTAAAAAAATAACCTTGGAAGAATTTAAAACCAGCCTCTTTCGCTTGTTCAAACTCTTTCAATGTTTCTATTCTTTCAGCTAGAAAACTGTATTTTTGCCCATGATGCTCACGAACCAATTCACAGGCAGCATCAAGCCCCATCTGCATGATGTCGAGCTTAATAATGTGAACATATTTAAGAAATCGCTTCCACTCTTCAGTCAACGTGAAATCATCCAGCGCGATCATATAACCTTGCCGGTACAGATCTTTAATGGCTTCAAATAACTCATCTGTTGGCGAACATGTTTCCAACACTTCCACCACGACTTTATCTTTAGGTAGGCTCAATGGTAAGCGACGAATCAAGCTTTGATACGGAAAGTTGATGAAACAACGAGATGTAGGAATGGAAGGGTTTATCCCAACAGACAGGAAGTTTTCGACAATTAATCGATACGTCGCGCGATTAGATCCAATATGCGAAGGATAAGCATTTTTCTCCCCATCCCGAAAAAGCAACTCATAACCTAATGTATGCTTTTTTCGGTTAAAGATCGGTTGGCGCGCGACGTACGTTGAAGTCATTGTCTTTCTATTTTAATCCGTTAAGCCGTTATTATCATTATGCTTTCGCGGCAGCAAGTAGAGCTCCACAGCCCATAAACATACCACCAAATACTTTATTAATTTTGCCCATTACGCGGTCAGAACGAATAAATCGACCCATTTGTGCCGCCAATGAAATGTAACCAAGCATTACGATACCATCAATAACAACTGTCGTAACACCCAGAACCAAAAGTTGTGGCATCTGAGGTTGCATTGGGTTTATAAATTGTGGGAAAAGTGCCACAAGGAAAACTATTGACTTAGGGTTAGTCAAATTAATCAACACTGCATTACGCATGAGGTCCCAACTCGACTTAGTTCCTTCGCCGGTTTGTGCGATCAAACTTGAGCGATCACGCCACTTTTGAATCCCTAACCAAACTAAATAGATCACACCCACCCATTTGATAATAGAGAATGCAAGAGCTGATTTTGCGACCAAAGCACCAATACCTGCGCCAACGAGAACAATATGAAAAGCAAGACCAAGTTGCAGGCCAATAATCGATGCTAATGACTTCCTCGTCCCATAACTCAAACCATTACTGATTGAGTTAACGGTACCAGAACCAGGTGCTAGGCTAAAAAGAATAGCGGTAACAACATAAGCTAACCAAACATGAGTATCCATTGCATTTCCTTATGAGTTCATTAATCTAATATCATTAGTAGCGACTACGCTCTCACTGTTTCACTTAGGCATTTTCATCATGGAAAATTCAGGTGCCATGCACCCTTCTTATACGCAAGAGCATCAGTTCGAGCAAGCGATTAAACACCCAATAGCCAACCTTTGGCAACAAAGAAATGAAGGTTATGTTACAACATCCCATAAAAGAAAATCATACTGGTGCAGTTATACCCATCCTGAACACAATAAAGTCATTGTCATTGTTAATGGGCGCATTGAGTCATGCTGGAAATACCAAGAGCTTTTCTACGACCTTTTTCAAAAAGGCTACGATATTTATTCCTTTGATCATCAAGGGCAAGGGTTATCAGAACGATTGGTAAAAGACTCTGACATTGGGCACATCCAAGAATTTGATGATTATGTCGCTGACATGGCAACTTTAGTGAAAAGCTTCCAGATAGAGCGCTATAAAGAACGCTACTTATTAGGTCATTCTATGGGAAGTACGATATCAACTCGGTACTTGCAAATCACACAGGAACATACTTTTGATAAAGTCGCACTGTGTGCCCCAATGTATGGTGTAAATACAGAATGGTACTTAAAACCAGTGGCACTAATACTAAGCCAACTGCTAACAGCCATTAGTACAAAAGCAACCTATGCTCCAGGACAAAAGGAATACTTCCAAAAACCATTTGAAGATAATCCTTTAACACAAAGTAACGTTCGCTATCAATGGTTTCGTAAACTCTATGAAGAAAAACCCGAATTGAAAGTGGGCGGCGCCAGCACTCGCTGGGTATGGCAAGGTCTTATGGCTGCTAAGCAATGTATTCAGCAAACTCGCCAAATTCAAATCCCCTTACTGATTGTTCAAGCCGGAAGCGAGAGGATTGTGAGTAATGAAGCTCAAGTTCGTTTTATCAAAAAACTGGCTAAAACCAACCCTTTCTGCCAATTTAAGACCATTAACAATGCGCAGCATGAAGTGCTCTTTGAAAAAGATCAGTATCGAAACCAAACACTGGATGCCATTTGTGATTTTTTTAGCGCTCAAGATAAGCGCTGAACAATAGCAAACTTGCTAAAGAGGAAGAGAAGTCAGTGACCTTTACCCTCTTTTCTTTCTCTGTTTTCGCATACAATTTGTAGGTCAAAAGAACGATGCTAGATCACTAGCATTCATAACAACGCAATGAGGGCTAAATGACTACTTCTGCATTAAAAGATACCGTTAAAATTGTCGCGTCAGATCTCGATGGCACACTACTCGCTCCAAACCACCAGCTCAGCGACTTTACTAAGCAAACCCTCACTGAATTGCACCAGCAAGGTTATACCTTCATTTTTGCTACTGGTCGTCACCATGTAGATGTTGCAGGCATTCGCGAGCAAACCGGCATTCCTGCCTACATGATCACATCCAACGGTGCACGTGTTCATGACTTAAATGATAACCTCACCTACGCAAAGAACATTCCTGCTCACCTAGTTCAACAAGTTGTTGATGTCCTTAAAGGTGATCCGGAAATTTTCATTCATATTTACATGAATGACGAATGGCTAATGAACCGTGATGACGAAGGCATGAAGAACTTCCATGACCAAACCGGATTCACTTATCGTTTATTTGACATCAACAATGCCCCTCAAGAAGGTATTGCTAAAATTTTCTTCACTCACCCTAACCAAGAACACGAATACCTTGTTCCGTTTGAAGACAAACTCAATGAGCTATTGGGTGACAAGCTAAACATCGCATTCTCAACACCTTGGTGTTTAGAAGTGATGGCGGATGAAGTATCTAAAGGTCACGCTTTAGAAGCCGTGGCTAAATCTATGAATTTAGGCTTGGAGCACTGTATCGCCTTTGGTGATGGAATGAATGATGCAGAGATGCTTTCAATGGCTGGCAAAGGGTTAGTGATGGGAACATCTCATGAGAAAGTATTGAAAGCTTTACCAAATAACGAAGTGATTGGTAGTAATGCCGATGACGCTGTCGCTCATTATCTGCATGAGCACTTGCTATAAGCGATTAGCGAGCTGTATTTAACCTAAAAAAAGCAACCACTCGGTTGCTTTTTATCCTTCCAACAGACTGTTTAACTGCGCTTCGGTAATGTCTCTTTACTTAAAATTGCCGTCCATTCTGCTTCTGAAACGGGCATGATTGATAAGCGGTTTCCACGTTTGACCAAAGGCATATTTTCAAGCTCAGGCATCGCTTTTAATGTCGCAAGGGGTATAAGCCTTTCTGTTACTCGTACAAACTCGACATCAACCATGATCCACCTAGGATTCTCTTGGGTAGATTTTGGATCGTAATAATCGCTTTCCGGATCGAACTGAAAATGATCGGGGTACGCTTCTCGGGTCACTTTTGCAATCCCTGCTACCCCAACCTTTTTGCATGAAGAATGATAGATCAGCACTAAATCACCCAACTTCACATCATCACGCATCATATTTCTTGCTTGATAATTGCGCACCCCCTCCCAACAGGAGGAGTTTTGTGTCCGTAATGTGTTAATTGAGAATGTGTCGGGTTCTGTTTTAAATAACCAATATGCCATAATAAATCCAGTTAACGGTTGCTCATAGGAAGATATTACATGAAGGCATTTAAAAACCCAGCAACGTGGCTGGCTATTCTGGCACTTCAAGGCTGCAGCTCTGCACCTGAAGTTGTCACTGAACCTGAGTTACCACCAGCAACTTTAGATGAACCTAAGAGCATTCAACCTCAAACATTCATCATGCGTGGGCAAGTGGTTGTCGGACATGAGACGCGAACCTTCACTCCTTGTGGTAGCCAGCAACAATACTGGTTAGATCTCCCTAAAGGCGCACTTCAACAAGCACTGGCTCTGCCTTCAAGACCTTATCAAACCATGTATGGTGAGATGATTGGTCACCTTAGTGTTCCCAGCCAAACAGGCTATAACGCAGATTTCACAGCTCGCTTTGTTGTTGAGCAAGTCAATTTACTGACTACAGAAAACCCTGAACGATGCTCTCAACCGCTTCGCCCGACTCGTGCCTTTGGTACAGAACCTTTTTGGTCTGCATCTTTTAACAAAGACCAAATTACTTATACCCCAATGGGTGATAAACCACAGAATCTGGCTATCCAATCAAGTCGAGTAAGCGCTGATAAAAGGCAATATAGCCTGAATGACGGTGAGCTTGAGCTACAAAAAGAAACCTGTAACGACGGTATGAGCGATTCAATATACGGTTGGAAATCTCAACTTACTATTGGGAGTAAAGACTTAGATGGGTGCGCAACTGTAGCGAATGTCGACTCCACTCTGGATTGGTCTGGGCTATATTTTGCTAGCTCAACGGATAACATAGGGTTTTCTGTTCAACTAGAGCTGCATGGCAACCATAGTGCAACGACCACTTATTCTTATACTTCTGGCGAGCCATCTATTATCGAGCAAGGCTTCTGGCAACAGTTAAATAAAGATCAAGTGCAAGTAGTGATGACACAACATCAACAGCAATATTTAATATCAGAGAGAATTTTTACTCGGGATGGTTATCAGTTAACTGCAGAAAAAGAAAAAGTTGGTAACGTGGTTTACCCTATCTCGAATGGGGGGCTTACCTTATTTAGAGCAAAATCAACGCTAAGCACTCAAGTTGAAAAAGCATCAAATACATCCGTAGATTTATCGGCAAAACAGATAAACTCCAGCTCCGATTTTAATCAAGACGTCGACAATGCCATTCGTCGATATTTCAAGATCCACCAAACCTCCCCAGACAACACCAAATATAGGTGGCTGACCTATGACCTCAATGGTGATGGAAATGATGAACTGTTAGCGCAGTTAGATTGGTGCGGCTCAGGTGGGTGTACATTGCTTATCTTTGAAAACCATAATGATGATTGGCGTTTCAATAGTCGTATCACCCTAGTACAAGATGATATTAGATTAGGCAAAAACCAAAATCATGGCTGGCAAGATCTTATCTTCAATGTTCGAGGTGGAGGGGCAACGCCAGCTCAACACAAGTTAAGCTACACCGGGGTAAGCTATCCAATGAACCCGAGTGTGTCACCGGTTGTTCAAGGTAATAATGTAACTGACGTAATACTCTTCGCTGACAAAATCACTCCAGTACAAGACGGAGTCATGCTGTAATGCAAGAGCAGCAAGAGCAGCAAGAGCAGCAAGAGCTAAAAGTATGTACTGGTTGTGGGTTTAAGCACCAATGCATTTGCGATCAAACACCACAAGTGGACAGCTCGATTGAGTTAGTACTATTAACTCATAAGAACGAGCATTCTCGCGAAACCAATACCGGAAAACTGCTCAACCAAACCCTAGAAAACTGCCACGTGTATACATGGCAGAGAAAAGAGCCTCCGATAGAGTTGCTTAAAAAGATTGCGCAGCCTGAGCTTCAGGCGTTTGTTCTCTTCCCTAGTGAAACCAGCCAATCTTGTCAGCAAATCATAAAAAGCCTGCCTGCGAGCCAAGAGCATATCCAGCCACTATTTATTATGCTGGACGGAACCTGGCAAGAAGCAAAGAAGATGCTCAATAAAAGCCCATGGCTAAAATCATTACCCGCGATTCATCTGCAAACCACTCACGATTCCCTGTATACACTAAGGCGAAATCAAGAGGCTGGTCATTTATGCACTTGTGAAGTCGGTATCCAATTGCTTAGAGAGCTCAACCAAGATCAGCAAGCAGACCAAATTGAGCAGTACTTTGAACAGTATTTACAAGTCTATAAAGCGGATAAGTGCGGGCATAAACTGCAGTAAGCAGCTAAGGTAACAACACAAACAATAAAGGGAAGCTAGCGCTTCCCTTTATTGCAAATTATATGCATGGATGTTTCACGTGGAACGTCAGCCCCTTTATTCTCATCCATTTTAAACCTTATGATTATAAGCAGACTGCCAAGCTCCACTGAGCACAAGTCAACGTGTTTAGAACAAACGCTTCGGCTCACTAAAGTAAAAACCTTGCAAATAATCGACACCCATATCTTCAGCAATTTCACAAACCTGCTGATTATGAACAAATTCAGCGACCGTTTTTGCATTCAATATCTGGCATAAACTCACCAGTTGTTGTGCTATTTTTCTTTGCTTCTCATCTTGGTCAATATTGCGAATCAAGCTGCCATCTAATTTGATGACTTGCGGTTCGAGTTTTAATATTTCATCAATGTTCGAGTACCCCGACCCAAAATCATCCACAATAATATTTACCCCTAAATCGCGGAAGTGATTACATACCTCTATCAGACGGCTGTAATCCTTAATTTGTTCGGTCTCTAATACTTCTAACCCAATACGCTGCGGGTGGCTTATCAATCCAATGGCATCTTCCAAGTGATATAAGGTTTTCTCATTGGTTAGATCTTGAGGAGATAGATTGATCGAAAAAGAGTCGGTTCTTTCACTCATGCACTCAAACGTTCGAGTAATCATCTGTCGACTGAGACGAGTGTATAGGTGAGTACCTTCTATAATAGGTAGGAATTTACCTGGTGCGATGAGTTCTCCATCTTCTTCAATACGAACCAAACATTCATAGCTTTCCACTTGATGGGTATGAGCTGCCACGATGGGCTGAGCACAAGCGACCACGTTTTTATGTAGAACCGCACGGCTAACACAAGATAACCAGCCAAGTTGCTCTTGCCTTTCTTGTTCTAACTTAATTAAGGTTCGAGCATTCACTAGGTGTTTATTATTACGTACCGCATCACGGCGCGCTTCTATCGACTTAAGCAGTAAATCGTCAGTTGATAAATTAGGAAAGTCGCAACGGCTCGCTAAGCCAGCACTTAGAGACACTGACAAGTAATCGATATCAGGTAGCCCCATCGGCTCAAAGTTTACATGCTCTGTTGTATCTGCAAATTCAGAGAAACGCATTTGTATAAACTCTTCACTCTGCATGCTTTCAAATACTACCGCCCACTCACCGATACCAATGCTGTACAACAAGCAGTCTTTATCAAATAGCTTCCAAAGAGCTTTTTGAAAATACTCACTTAAATCATTCAATAGCTGATCACCCACGTGATAACCATATTTTTCATTTATCTGGCTGAAGTTACTCACCTTTAAGCTCAATAAATGGCTTGATGGCTTCATCTGCGCGAGCTTTTCTCTCAATACACTACGATTGGGTAACTGAGTCCGGCGATCTACTCGATAACTCGCCGTCAACTCCGTCGCTTGTTTTTGTATTTTACTCGTCATGGTTTGGTTCATGCCATCAACATCAACAAGCGCATTTCGGATCAAAGAAAATAATGGCGATATTGCACTTGCCGTTTTATTGAGAGGTGTGGCTTGTTCGCTAGAGTGAACCCCTTCTCTCAACGCTATATAGGTCAAACTATGGTGCAATAATCGCTGCTGGTCATCATCTCTGTATAGCTCCCCCATACAATAAACACCAAAGCTGTCTGCCAAATTTTGGAACACAGAAACTTCTTGGTTGCCTTCAATGAAATCAAGACGCGAGGTACAGTTATAAATAAAAAATTGTTCGGGAGCGTGACTAGCGACTTGCTGCACACCATTCCGCACTTGCTCCAGGGTCAGCGATGGATGGTCGTAACAAAAGCGAACCTCATCACCTACATTAAATTCCCCATTAAACTCAAGCGCATTATCGTCGACAATTCTCATCGGTAAAAAAATACTTTGGTCTTTAGGCTCACCAACCATTAATGGAAAATCATGCAGTTGCTCTAAAGGTACTTCTAGACCATCCGCTAAATAATGATTATAAAGTTCTCTTACTGGGCGACCATCCAGTTCATAAACCAATTTCCCATCAGCGGCAGTCACGCGGAATGTTTTACCTATTGGGTTCCACTCGGTATAAAAGCCTTTGGCAATAGCCAAATCGGAGCCATGCAGAGCCACCATCACATAAGCATTTTCATAACAACAACCATCCAACATGACCCAGCGGCCGTAATCAGTAATCGTTGAAGCACCACCAGCAATCGGGATTTGTAATCGAGAGTGATTGAATGAGGAAAAAAGAGCTTGTTTGCTCATATTCATTCGGTCGGCAAAGCAAATAATGGCTTGAGTATGCTTAGTGCATTCTAATTGGTGCCACATTTGCGCGCTGTCGGCTGCTAAGTCATCGCTATATGAGACAAGGCTGCAAGAAAGGGAAACTGAAGAGAAGCGAGTGATAATAAGGTAAAGGCCTTGATACTCTATTTCACCTTTACGAATAAAATGATTTGCGCTTGCACCAATGAGCTGAGCGTTGGGGAAAGTCTTTTTAATCTCCAGACATGCAGATTCAACTCGACTCTTTTCAAATGAAGAAAAGACCTGAATTAATAGTTTTTCATTAGATAAAAAAGAGACCTGACTTAACTCCGTTTGAAGTTGGTCAAAATCTTGTACCAAGATTGAAATAGACTGCATATTCACATTAATCTTTAAGTTAATGGCTTGTTATTCTGCTCGCATTTCTAGTGCTATGCACGTAATAAAACTGATAGCTTTATTAATAATGTGAGGTCCGTGTCATCCAGTTTATGGAATGCGCCACCAATATACAGTTAATTTCTTTCGTTTTTTGCTAAAACAAGCGTTTCGGTTTACCTAAATGATAACCTTGCAAATAGTCGACACCCATATCCTTTGTAATATCACAAACTGCCTGATTATGAACAAACTCGGCCACAGTTTTCGCATTGAAAACCTGACACAATCGCACGAGCTGTGAAGCAATTTTTCGCTGCTTAATATCTTGATCTATATTGCGAATCAAACTGCCATCTAATTTAATAATTTGTGGCTCAAGCTTAATGATTTCATCGATATTCGAATACCCAGCACCAAAGTCATCCACAATGATACGAGCCCCTAGTGCACGAAAGTGGTTACACACTTCAATCATACGACCATAGTCTTTTATTTGTTCTGATTCTAAGACTTCCAAACCAAGTCGAGTCGGATCATTCATATTCAGGATTGAACTTTCTAGCACTTCGAGCGTTTTGTCACTAAACAAATCTTGAGGGGATAGGTTAATGGAAAATGAACCTTGTTTATCCGCCATATACCCTAAAGTACTCTTTATCATATGTCGGCTGAGTCTAGTGTATAGGTGCGTATCAGTAATAATAGGCAGGAACTTACCCGGCATGACTATTTTGCCATCCGGCTCCATGATTCTCACTAAACACTCTTGAGCAATCACTTCATGGGTTCTGGCCGAAACAATCGGCTGTGTGTAAGTAATGATTTTTTGGTCTAGGATTGCGCGGCTCACACAACTTAACCAACCTATGCGTTCTTTACGATCCTCTTCACTAACCTGAATATCTTTTGCATTGGTAATGTGGGTATTGTTTCGAACACCATAACGCCTTGCTTCGATGGCTTTGAGTAATATCTCTTCACCAGTTTCATTTAAAAAATCACACCGGCTGGCAAACCCACCACATAAAGAAACAGAAAGGTAATCTACGTCAGATAAACCATAAGGCTCAAAGTTAATTCGTTCGATATCATCGGAAAACTGAACAAATTTTTGCTTAATAAGATGACTTTCAGTATTGGCGTTGAAAATCAGCGCCCACTCTCCAACTCCAATACTAAACAAGCTTATCTTCAGTGGTATCTGGCTCAGCCTTTTTTCAAGGCGACGAATGAAGTGACTAGATAGGTCGAGTAACAGTTGGTCACCAACTTGATAGCCATATTTTTCGTTCACATGATTAAAATTAGTCAGCTTTAAAGTAAGCAAGTGCTCACTGAATGCGAGCTCATTCAACCGCTCTTTTAAAGCCATCCGATTCGGCAAACCAGTCCTAGAATCAATGCGGTAATTATCCGTTAGCTTTCTTGCTTGCTGATGCAGCTTCTTTTCCATTTCAGCATTTATCTGATCCAGGTCTGCCACTGCATTTCGCACTAAATTCAATAATGGGGAGACGGTTGACTCTGACTTTTGCTCAGAACGATAAAACTCTCTAAGGTCTTGAGATTCACGTATCGCGAGGTAGGTTAAACTATGGTGCAAAATTTCTTGCTTTCCGTTGTCATAATATAACTCCCCCATGCAATACGCCCCTGTCGTTTCAGCAATTCCTTTAAACGGCATTAGCTCTGTTGTGCCATCAATGAATTCTAGACGAGAAGCACAGTTGTAGATAAAGACGGATTCGGGCTGATGAATAGACAGAACTTCTGCCCCATGACGTACTTTTTCAGAGGTGAGAGATGGGTGGTTATAACAAAACTGAGCATATTGACCGGATTCCCAAACACTGTCGAACTCAATACTGCCGTCACTGTTAATCCGGAGTGGCGTTGATATACCTTTCTCTTTGCCTGACTCCCGATACAGCGGAAAACTCATCATCTGGTTAAGCGGTAGATCTTTACCATCAGACAAATAATGCTTAAACACTTCAAAGATTGGCTTGTCGTTTAAAGAGTATACTCGACGACCTTCAGCTTTGGTCACGCGTAACTTCATTCCAATAGGGTTCCACTCTGAGTATGCGTCCGACCATACTTTTAGGTCAGGGTTAGTGAGTGAGACCGCCACACAAGCATGCTGGTAAACATCAGCATTATGTAAGACCCAACGACCAAATTTGTTTTCTTGACACAAACCACCAGCAACAGGGACCACATAAGGGAGCTGTTCAAATGCGCTGTAAATTGGATAGTCCCGCGCATTCAGCTGATCGCTTAAGCTAATCACAGCTTGTGTGTCTGAGGATATTCGCAGTTGTTCAACGAGGAATTGGCTATCTCTTTCCGGCAGTTCCGTAAAAACTTGTACGGCTGAAGTTAAACGAGTATGTGAGAACTCGCTGATTATAAGAATTGTGCCAGTATTTTGAAGCAGGTTATCACGGATAATATTACAAGCACTTTGCCCAATAATAACAGGGGAAGGAACCTTAGAAAGGGCAACACGAGCAAAGCTTTGGGCGACATCAGCAGGTTGAGTAGAAAATAATTGAATGAGATAACTATGATTAGTATTCCATTCATGTTCCATCAACTGAGACTCTAATAGTTCCTCAGTATGAGCTAAAAAAGTATACGTTTGCATGCCAAGCCTTGTTCACAATTTATAATTATTAACGTGTTGGCAACCACTGTTTCTAATCTTTAATGCTGTGGTGACCCTTTAGGTGATTCCTAATTAATCACCAATGTATCAACTCAGTCTTATAAATGCGAATTATTAAGCAATCTGAATATTTTATATTAATATCAGTAAATCACTGATTTGGGTGATTTCTAAATCAGGTAACGCTCGCATTTTTGACGTGTGGTAAGGCGTTTTACCTTGGTCATTAAACCAGCAAGCTTGATAACCATTTCGTTTTGCACCTAAAACATCCGTAATTGGGTGGTCACCAACATGTAATATTTCGGCAGGGTTCACGTTTAAGAATTGTTGAGCTCGGTCAAACATATCTGGATGTGGCTTTGCTCGTCCATCTGGACCGGCTCTAAATATCAATTGGAAATAAGATCCTAAACCAATTTTGTGAGGATCCACGTTGCCATTCGTTATAGCCACTAAAGGCATTTTCTGGCTTAACTTAGCCAAAACACGATGAGTCTCTTGCGGTACATCAACTTGGTTACGTAACCATAACGCATGAGCAATGCCTTCTTGTGCGGCATGTTGAGCTTTAGCTCGCTCATACCCCAGCATAATCAAACCTTGCTCAATTTGGGTTTGACGCCATAAAGTAACATCGTGCTTGAGCATGGGGTTCTTGATCGCAACGTCTTGTTTAACTTGTTGCCAACGTTCGAGACTGATAGAAGCTGATACAGGATGATGTTGATGTAGCCAAAGCACCATCTCACGCTCAACCTTCATAATGACAGGCCAGTTGTCATAAAGCGTATCATCCAAATCGAACGTCATCGCTTTAATGGGAGTAATGCCTCGGTACACATGCATTCTAATAAACCTCGTTATTCTTTATTTTTCTTACGAGCTCGCGGGTGAGCTTGATCATAAGCTTGAGCTAAATGTTGAAAATCCAAATGAGTGTACACTTGAGTCGTAGAGATATTCTCATGCCCTAGTAGCTCTTGTACTGCCCTTAAGTTTTGGCTAGATTCCAGCACATGTGTTGCAAAAGAGTGACGTAATTTGTGTGGGCTTATATGGCTAGCAACAGCTTGTTTTTTACCCCACTCTTCCATTCTTTTTTGCACACTACGATGCGAAATTCGTGTTCCTAATTTAGAAACAAACAGCGCCTTCTCACTCGGGTGGGCTAATTCATTTCGAACTCTCAGCCACTTATCAACCCACTCTTTTGCTAGCCCTGAAAAGGGTGCTTTGCGCTCTTTGTCCCCTTTACCAATAACTCGAATCTCACCTTGCCTGCTCAATACATCTTTCATATTGATACCAACAAGTTCTGCTAAACGTAAGCCAGCTCCATACATAACTTCCATCATAGCGCGATCACGAATAGACAAAGGGTCATCTTCGTTCACTTCCAGTAACTGTCCTACTTCATCGACATCTAAGTTTTTCGGTAGTGGACGCTGTTTACGAGGTGCTGATACGCCTTTCGCAGGGTTAGCAGACATCTCACCGCGTAATACAAGGAAATCAAAAAAACTGCGTAACGATGATAAGCGAGTTGCTAAGCTGCTCGCTTTCATTCCTTCTCTCATACCTTTACTTGCCAATTGGCGCACCCAAGCCGCATCTACTTGGTCCCAGCTTTTCAAACCAAGATCCACCAAATGGAATGCCATTGTTTCTAGTTGCTGTTTGTAATTGCGTTGGGTGTGTAAACTGAGCCCCTTTTCACTTCTTAGATATTCATAGAAGCGCTCAAGAGGCTTTTGTAGGCTAGATGGAAGAGGTATTTTGGGCTGGTTGCTCATCAAGTTTCTGCCAAGGTAGTGTCGCGGCTAAATGAGCCACAACAAGGGCTAAGTGACGCAAGAAAAGCGTATCCATATAAGGCTGAAAATGACCACCATCTTCACTTGAGAAAGCTAAAAAACCTAGCTGGCTTTGCTTAACAAGCGGTAAGACAACATAAGAGCCCAATTCGGGTACCGCTATCTCATCAAAGAGATCACTTCTATCCGCTTTTCTCAAACGACCAAGATACGCTTCTTTACCATTTAGATGGTTAGTAGAGAAGCGAGAATATCCCGTCTTACTTAAATGATAATAGCCTGAATCTTGAGAAAGTAAGCGAATATAGGCTTTTAGCCCTAACTCTACAGCTTTTTTCTCGACAGCTGTAATCACTTCAACAAAATCGGAACATTTCAAGATCTGGTCTTGTAGTGTCATGAATTCATAGAAAGTTTTGTCATTACTCGCCGCTAAAGACATCAGGCTAGTAATTTCTTCTTCTAGGTCCTCAATTCGCTGACGCTGCCTTTTCAGTTGAATTTCAACTAATGAAACGGCACCTTGCTCAACATTATTAATCGCGAGGTGATCAACCAACTCTTTACGCTGCTGAAAGAAATCAGGGTTATCACGTAAATATTCGGCGACCACTTCTGCCGTTAGTGCGTCTGCTTCTACGTAAGACACAACTTTTCCTTTATTTTATTAATACCAACTTATTTTCGTCGTTGGCTTATTGATACAAATGAGTCACATAAATGCTAGCTTACTAAGAAGCTAGCAAGAAAGTTGACCGTCAAACACATGTGTAGCAGGACCTGTCATATACAGAGGTTTACCAGGACCTTGCCAGCTAATATGCAAATTACCGCCAGGTAGAGAGACTTTTACATCTTCATCAAGTAGACCTTGTAAGATCCCCACAGCAACAGCACCACATGCACCACTTCCGCAAGCTTGAGTTTCACCAGCGCCACGCTCATAAACACGTAAGCGAACTTCATTGCGATTAAGTACTTGCATGAAACCAGCGTTTACTCGCTCAGGGAAGCGTTCATGAGACTCCAAAAGAGGACCTAACGTATCAACATCAGCAGTATCAACATCATCCACCACAGTCACAACATGAGGGTTACCCATGCTTACTGCACCACAAAACAAAGTGTGAGATTCGGTACGAAGAATGTAGGTCTTTTCTGTTTGTTTTGCTTTGAAAGGAATTTTATTTGGTTCGAACTCTGGAATGCCCATATTCACAGTGATTTGGTCATTCTCTTCAATTTTCAGTATCATCTTGCCTTTTTTGGTGCTGACATTGATGCTGTATTTATTCGTTAAACCTTTCATGCGAACGAAACGAGCAAAACAACGTGCACCATTGCCACATTGCTCCACTTCACTGCCGTCTGCATTGAAAATTCGATAATGGAAATCAGTTTCAGGATCATAAGGTGCTTCAACAACAAGCAGCTGATCGAAACCAACCCCTGTATGACGATCCGCCAAGCGACGGATCAAATCAGGGGAAAAGAAAATGTTTTGGGTAATACAGTCTACGACCATGAAATCATTACCCAAACCATGCATTTTAGAAAAATGGAAATGCATAACGCTTCAAATTACTCCGGAAGAATGTTTTCAAGTTCCCATAAGCTCGCAAGCTCTTCACGCTGACGAACCAAATGAGCTTTCTCGCCATCAACCATCACTTCTGCCGCTCGAGAACGAGTGTTGTAGTTAGATGACATCGCAAAGCCATAGGCACCAGCAGAACGAACAGCTAATAGATCACCTTGCTCAAGAACCAAATCACGGTCTTTACCTAAGAAATCGCCAGTCTCACAAATTGGACCAACTAAATCGTAAGTCACTGCTTCACCTTCACGAGGGCTAACAGGCACGATATCTTGCCATGCTTGGTATAATGCAGGACGCATTAAGTCGTTCATGGCCGCATCAATGATCGCGAAGTTTTTATGCTCTGTTGGCTTTAGGAACTCAACTTTTGTCAATAATACACCAGCGTTCGCCGCAATCGCTCTTCCAGGCTCAAAAATCAGCTCTAAGTCAGAATGATTATCTAAACGAGCCAATAATGCTTTCGCGTAATCAGATGGCTGAGGAGGCAATTCATCACGATAAACCACGCCTAAACCACCACCCACATCAAGGTGCTTAATCGTAATACCGCTGTCTCGTAGCTGATCAATTAATGCTAGTAGGCGATCTGTTGCATCAATGAAAGGTTCAATATCGGTTAATTGCGAGCCGATGTGGCAATCAATACCTTGGATATCAAGGTTACCTAAGCTTTGTGCAAACTGATAAACGGCAGGTGCACGGTCAAAAGCAATACCAAATTTATTATCACGCAGACCTGTTGAAATATAAGGGTGAGTTTTTGCATCTACATCTGGATTAATACGTAAAGAAATCGGCGCTTTCACACCTAATTCACCCGCAACTTTATTTAGACGCTCTAATTCAGGCTCAGACTCAACGTTGAAACACTTAATGTTTAATTCAAGTGCTCGCTTCATTTCTGCCTCGGTTTTACCGACACCTGAGAAAACAATTTTTGACGCTTCGCCGCCGGCTGCAATAACACGCTCAAGTTCACCACCTGAAACAATATCAAAGCCAGAACCAAGACGAGCAAGAGTATTCAACACACCTAAGTTTGAGTTTGCTTTTACTGCATAACAAACAAGATGAGGATGTTCTCCAACTGAAGAGTCAAAAGCATTCCAATGGCGCTCTAGCGTTGCACGTGAATATACGTACAAAGGTGTGCCATATTGCTCGGCTAATTGTGAAAGTGCGACGTTCTCAGCCCAAAGCTGACCATCATCCTGATAGTTAAAGTAATCCAAAATTCTTATCCCTTATAAATACGATTGCTGTTGTTGCGTTTATTCACTTGTTGCGATTAGGCATTTATTGCGATGGTTCGCTTTGCTGCGGTTCATCAGGAAGATATAACGCTCCCGTTTGACCACACCCAGAAAGACCGATAACGGACACCATAAACAGAGCTGTAATTAACTTTTTCATTTTGCATATCGTGATTATTAACTCAATGCCCCCTATAATCGCACCACACTCAAGAAAAGCAATAGGATAGAAAGGATGAACGATACTGAATTTCATCAGCTGGTCGATATACAGATGCAAAACATCGAAGAAGCTATCGATGAATCAGAGGCAGATGTGGATTACGAAGTGACAGGTAACGTGATGACGCTGGAATTTGAAGACCGCAGCCAGATCATCATTAACCGCCAAGAGCCGATGCACGAAATTTGGTTAGCGTCTCGTTCTGGAGGCTTCCACTTCAAACTTATTGAAGATAAATGGACGTGTTCAAAAACAGGGATGGAGCTTTTTGAGATGGTGAAGGAAGAGTGCGTTAAGCATGCGGGCGAAGATATTGACTGGGTGTAAACCTGGAAGACCGTGCATTAAATCTAAGCCTTAAAAAACCTAAACTATAAAAACAAAAAAGGAGTGATTGATTCACTCCTTTTTTATTGAAAAATTTAGTTTATTTACGCGTTAACGATTTTTGATGCTCGTGAGCACACCTGATTATCATTACGGTAAGGCACAACATAAGAGTTGCCTTCTTCTGGATGAACAATCTGGTAATACTGAGGTAAGTTGAAATTAATCAACTTAGATGACATCTTCGATTCATCTTTTACCGACGTATAGAAAGAGTTAACACTCGCGATCATCTCATCTTTTTCGCCACTAAATTGGTGATATACCTCAACCTGATTAGATTCATCCAACACGTAGATATTGAAGCCTTTTTCCGTATCTTCGAAGAAGAACTGAATTAATCCTTCACTAGCAAAACCATCAACCACGTCAGGAAGCTGATATTCTTGCTCTTTATCTAGCATGAGCAGCGGAGAGCCTTTTAGCTTATTCGATGAAATACTGCGATAAAAATCCACTGAGTTTTCAAGCTTCTGGACCGATACACCACGACGCTCAAAGAACAAACCAAACATTTGGTTCGCTAAGCGGATCGCTTTAAAACGACGACGTTTTTCTTGCTCGATCGGCTTCAAACGTAAATCGATACATTCTGCTAATAGCTGGTACACCATATTACGCATCACACCGCGTAAATTTTTGCTGTAACAAAAAACATCTACGGATTCTGGTGGTAAAGCATCTTGGTGCATTTTTCCAAGCACCGTCTTCAAAGCATCCAACATTGCGGTTTCACCTTGGAAATGAAGCGTACGCACTTCATGCCAAGAATTTCGATAAACCAAATCAACACTTCCGACTAAGCTTTTACCTTCTTCACCAAAACAGAAAATATCAGCATTTTTCAAATCAACTTTGAGCGAACGACCACTTAGCTCTGACGTAGGATCATTCTCAAAGTTAATAAACATCGCCAGTTGGCTTATTTCACACGGGCTAGCTAAGGCTTGCATGCTTGGACGACGTTTACGCAGTGAGAACGTATTACGTAAGTCACTCACCATTTGATAAAACTTATCGATATCAATTTGAGCATCACGTACAACAGAATGAAGACGTGTTGACTCAGTAATAAGCCCATTAAAGAAAGACCAAGCCACGAGTTTACTTAAATACTCATGATGCTCTAAAGATGGTTGCCCTAGAATACGATGAGCAATCAAAGGCTGCTTATACAAATACCAGCCCGCTTTGTTCGTTTGCCCTTGGCGAACTTCAATAAAGCTTAAATCTGATTCGTGTAAGTCTGGTGATATTTGCGGATTAAGTAAGGTCACTTTACCAGGCAGAACTTCAAAAGCCGCATAAAGCTTACGTGCAAGAATACTGATATCTTGGGGACTAATAGCAGAAGTGATGTCATTACGACGTGCAAACTGAATCAAGTTACGATAGCTCAGCATTAATGCATCAAGCAATGCATGGTGCACCACTTTAACTTGTTCCACTTTCCAATTTCTTCGGTCATCAAGCTCAATAATAGTTTCAGAATCCCAATTCCAAGAGCGCGTCATTTCAATCAACGCTTCTCTGCGCCAAGGTACCGAACCAATACCAGCTTCACGTGATAGTTTTTCATGAGTCTTTAGGTAGAAACAACGTCGTACCAAATCTAAACGAGTGTGATCATTAATTCTTTCTAGGTAACGAGTCACCTTTTCTAGCATGAGATAATAAGTATCCATACCATACAGATCCGGTTCATCTGCAAAAAAACGACGCTTAGTATCAATACTCAGTAATTGAGTTTGTGGGTACTCCCAAGAATAAGCTTCTAATAAAATTGCCTTCAATACAGACTTGTACGGAGAGTCGATACTTTTATACAACTGCCATAGGTTCGAACCAAAGTACTCTTCAGCTGGAATTTGATTGAGCTTTCCAAAGTCTATCCATTGTGAACAATCGATGTAATTGTTACTACAGAGATCTTGAACGTATTCGTCATAGCACTCTTCCATTTCAGGCGGAATAATTTGCCATAGCAAACGCTGACCAGCTAAACGTACAGCTGAACGATAGAATTCATCTAAAAGGAGTAAGTGTTGCGAAGACCCACAATTATCGCCCGTCATTTCCTCTGAATAATTTGAACGAAAACGCTCTTCATCCATCAAAAAGAAATTAGCTTCAACACCTTGGGTTTGAGCCCAATCGGTAATCAAGAGGCATTTATTGGTTAGACTGTCGCGAGTCGCGCTGTCCATCGTAGGAGAGACGCACACCCAAATGTCTAAATCACTCGATGTGCTTTGACCAATAGATGACGTGCTACCCATGGTATAAAGACCGAGAATTTCAGGCTGACTAGCAGTATTTAGCTTTCCGCCTAACGTCAGTTCCGCATCTTCTACAAATTGCTTTTGGAATTCATTTAATTCGAAGTTGTGAATTCCAAAAGGAACTGTTTGGTCGTAGTAACCAGGAATCATCGGGTGGTTGAAGTGGAAAAGTGCTGGTATCAAATTGAATACACGCTGACTTTGTAAATCCATCAATGCCAACGCACGATCAATGCATTGTTGATTTAGATTATCCAATCGTTGAATTAAAGTCTGAATGTAAGCCTGCAAGGTAAGTCCTTGGTTTGAGAGTAAATACACTTTCTGTTTAGTTACCAATCAAAAACAGCAACAAAACGTGATCAATCTAACACTTTTAAGCTTATCGGTAAAGCAAAGGAACCCTCATGATAACGAGCCTTTTCACCATAAAGAATGAGATTTCACAACCTCGTAGTGTCCTCTTAATTCTCTATTTCTAATAATAGCCCATGTTTCAAATGAGATACCAATCACACTATTTTGGTGAACTTCTGCAAATCATATATCTATCAAAGTCAGCATCGATCAAACAGTAAGAATTTTCACTTCACAATGGTAGGATTAGGCTATCAAAGAACTCATACCGGACACACCATGACAAATTCAGCACCTATCCGCATTGCAACCAGAAAAAGCCCGCTAGCCCTTTGGCAAGCTTACTATGTAAGAGACGCGCTTCAAGCCGCTCACCCTGGTTTAGAGGTTGAGTTAGTCACTATGGTGACCAAAGGCGACATCATTCTTGATACACCATTAGCTAAAGTTGGTGGTAAAGGGCTTTTCGTAAAAGAGCTGGAAGTAGCCATGTTAGAAGGCAGAGCCGATTTAGCCGTACACTCAATGAAAGATGTGCCTGTCGACTTTCCTGAAGGCTTAGGGCTTGTCACCATTTGTGAGCGTGAAGATCCTCGTGATGCTTTTGTATCAAATACCTACAACAACATCGATGAACTTCCGCAAGGCGCAACTGTCGGAACTTGCAGTTTACGTCGTCAATGTCAGTTACTTGAAGCTCGCCCAGACCTAATCATCAAAGAACTGCGTGGTAACGTTGGAACTCGCTTAGGTAAGCTGGATGACGGTCAATTCGATGCTATCGTTTTAGCTGCTGCAGGTTTGAAACGTTTAGAGCTAGAGGAGCGTATTCGCAGCTTTATTGAGCCAGAGCAGTCACTTCCAGCTGTTGGTCAAGGTGCTGTTGGCATTGAATGTCGCTTAGACGACGAACGCTTAATCAAGCTACTAGAACCACTAAACGATACAGACACAGCAGACCGCGTACTATGCGAGCGAGCAATGAACCTTACTTTAGAAGGTGGCTGCCAGGTTCCAATTGGTAGCTATTCTTTACTTGAAGGTGAAGACGATATTTGGCTACGAGCTCTAGTTGGAGAGCCTGACGGTTCAAAAATCGTTCGAGGTGAAATCCGTGGTTCGCGTAAAGATGCTGAATCTTTAGGTGTGACACTGGCGAACCAATTACTCGATGATGGCGCAAAAGAGATTCTAACTAAACTTTACGCAGATCACGATTAATCATGACGGTGTTGGTAACGCGCCCAGGGAAACAAGGGCAAGTACTTTGCCAACAATTAGCGGATGAAGGTATCCAGGCGATCCATCATCCGCTTATTCGTATTGCTGATAATCAGAAAGTAGATAATTTTCACCTCCAGTTAAAAACAAGCGATCTAATCATCGCAGTCAGTCAACATGCGGCAACTTCCGCACATAATATACTCTCCTTATCTGCTGATATATGGCCTCTACACCCTATATATCTTGCCGTTGGTCAAAAAACCGCACAGATTTTAAGCAAACTTTGCGAGCAACCCGTAAACTATCCAGAAGTCAGTGATAGTGAACATCTTCTCCAACTCAAAGAACTCCAAGATATCGAAGGTAAACGAATTACCATCCTTAGAGGAAATGGAGGTCGAGAACTAATAAGAGACTCACTTCTCAGCAGAGGAGCGACCGTCACTTATAGTGAGACTTATCATCGAGAATATATTCCAATAACTGATCACAATATTTTTAAAGACTGGATTCAATGTGGTATTTCAAAAATAGTCATCACTAGTCAAGAGCAGTTGGAGTATTTAGTGTCCATAACTCCTGACGATGACTTTCATTGGCTGCAAGGTTGCCATTTATTCGTACCCAGCCAACGCATTGCTAATCGAGCTCAACAATTAGGCTTCTCTAAAGTCGAAAATACTTTAAGCGCAACTAATCAAATATTACTGGCTGCTCTCCAGCCATAGCTAGAATAGGAAATCAGTATGACAAGCAAAAAAAATAATGACCAAATTGTCCCTGAACAAAAGAGCGAAGCTTCAGAAACAGTAAAGGAAAGTTCTACAGATTCATCAGAAAAAAATTCTGCTGAAAATGTTGTAGAGCCCTCTTCATCTGAAACAACAGAAGAAACTAAAGTTGATAGTACATCAACACCAAAGAGCCAAAAGCCACAAGATTCAGAGCAAATTGAGAAAGCAGAAAAGCAAGGTAAGCGAGGTGTGAAACTCGGGGCTATCGCCATAGCAATCTCAATCATATTTAGTGGTGGTATTGCTTTCCAGATGCAGAAACAAAATAACCTTCAAGCTGAACAAATTACAGCATTACAGAATCAGCTAAAAACTACTCAGTCATCTCTGACTCAAGAATTAGAAAAGACAAAGCAAGAAACGATTCAACAAGCATCAGCCACTGTAGAAAAAAGTCAGGTTGTTTTGTCTCAACAGCAAAAAAGTATCGAAAGTCTTCAAGTTGCTGTTGCAGATGTAAAAGGACGTAGACCAAATGATTGGTTACTTGCTGAAGCCGATTACCTAGTAAAGCTCGCAGGACGCAAATTATTCTTAGAGCATGATGCTGTAAGCGCAACAAAGCTAATGGAAAGTGCCGACCAACGTATCGCAGCATTAAATGACCCAAGCTTAGTTACCCTTCGCCAATCAATGGCTAACGACATCACTAAATTACGCACCATCCCACTTATTGATAGAGATGGCTTAGTACTTCGAATTACTAGCCTTCAACAACAAATTGATGAGTTGCCACTAGCAAACGCGATTCTCCCAGATGCTCAAGAAGAAGCTAAACAAGCAGTATCACAAGATATCAATGATTGGCAAAGTAACTTAATGACATCAATGAAGGATTTCTCTGAAAACTTTATTACTTTCCGCAGCCGGGAAGGCAATGTAATCCCTCTACTTTCGCCTGAACAACACTTTTACTTACGTGAAAATATAAAAGGTAAATTAGAAACGGCTATTCGCGCTGTCTATAAAGAGCAGGGTGACATCTATTCAACCGCTCTAGCTACAGCTAATGAGTGGTCTACGGCGTATCTAAATCAAAATGATCACGCGGTTATAGAGTTCGAAAAGACGCTTAACCAATTAAGTAAGCAAAATATTTCGGTTAAATACCCGGTTAAACTTGAATCACAGAAAGACCTTTCAAATGTTATTCGTGAACGTTTACGCCGTGAAGTAACAACCATGACTTCGGAGGAGAAATAATGATTCGTTGGATTTTTCTTTTTCTAGTTCTTGGGGCTGGCTTATTTGCTGGCACTCAATTTTCTGGTCAGCAAGGTTATGTCTTAATCTCTATCGCTAATCAAACGATAGAAATGAGCGTCACTACTATGGTGATCTTCATAATTGCGCTATTAGCAGCGCTCTTTGGCTTAGAGTACTTATTAAAGAAAGCTGTTTATGCAAGCACAACCACTTGGAATTGGTTTAGCGTAAGAAAACTAAAACGTTCAAGACGCTATACAAATGAAGGTATTATTAAATTAATTGAGGGTGACTGGAAAGCAGCTGAGAAGAAAGTTACTCGCTGGGCCAACCACCATGATATGCCGCTACTATGCTATCTAGTCGCATCTGAAGCGGCTCATGGTCAAGGTAACAATAGCAAGCGAGATCACTACCTCTCTCTCGCGAGTCAGCAAGACGATTCCTTGCTAGCGGTCGAGCTAACTAGAGCAAAACAACAAATTGCTGAGGCTAACTTTGAGCTCGCATTTGATACGCTTTCAACACTAAAAAGCAGTTTCCCTAATAACCCTGTCGTTCTTAACTTACTTAAAACAACGTACATTAAGTTGAACCTCTGGCAGCCTCTTATTGATTTAGCTCCTAAGCTAGTGAAGCAAAATCAACTAACAAATGAAGAACATGCTGAACTCAACCAAAAAGCTCAATGTGGCTTGTTATCGGAAATAGCTCAGCAGCAAGGAAGTGAAGGGTTAATCAGCCATTGGGATAAGCTACCTAAGAAGCAAAAACAAAGCGACCATCTGATTGCTTGCTTTGTAAAACAACTGATTGCTCGTAAAGCGGATTCCGAAGCATTTACTGTAATAAAGGAAAGCCTGAAGAAGTCTGATATTCCTGCTTTGTACGCTCTATTACCAGAGATGAACTTACCCGATCATCACCCTGTAGTCGTGATGTTACAAAATACCCTGAAGAAAGAAGCAAACAATGCAGGAGCTCATAGCGCACTGGCTCAATTTTATTTACGCGAAGAGAAGTGGACCGAGGCGCAGAATCACCTTGAGAAGGCACTGGAGATTCGTGCAAATGTTTCTGATTACGGTTACTTATCAGATGCACTAGAAAAGCAGAACTTAACTAAAGCGGCTCACGAGGTATCTCGTAAAGCACTTGAGCTGATACAACCAGCCTAAAATCACTAAGCTACAAGAACATCAAGCCGACGTTATACGTCGGCTTTTTAATACCTAAAATTCACTAAGTATTCAAATAGCTGAATCAAACATAAATTTAACTCTGTCTATCGATGGCAAACTATGCCTACACAAATGAATAAACATAAGGAAATATGAAAGTAACCATACAGTCTTATTCAGGTATGCTCATGGAAATCAAGGTATAGCTTGGCTCTCAGGGAAAGTATTGCATTCATCATCTAACGTATATAACGACACTAAATTCCTAGTTCGTGATAAAGGCTAGTCTTAATAGTAATAAAGAAATGACAGCTTAGGGAAGAATTTAATATGAGAAGAATATGAAAGAAACACTCCGGACCACGCAAAGAACTCTAATTCTTTTGTTACAAGCTATGCTATTCAGGCTAGATACCGAAGTGTTAGCTGATCTCACTACTGACCTAAATTCATATTCCTTGAAACGTAAAAAAGCCCTAGTCGTAAGACTAGGGCTTTTCAAATAGTGGCGGAGTGGACGGGACTCGAACCCGCGACCCCCGGCGTGACAGGCCGGTATTCTAACCAACTGAACTACCACTCCGCAGTGGTCAACTCACTAAGTGAGCGTCCATATCTCCAGGTTGGTCAACCTAAAGATTATAATTTAAAGCCTGGCGATGTCCTACTCTCACATGGGGAAGCCCCACACTACCATCGGCGCTATTGTGTTTCACTTCTGAGTTCGGCATGGGATCAGGTGGGTCCACAATGCTATGGTCGCCAAGCAAATTTTGCTTTTACTTTCAGTTTAAAAACTGAAGGCAAAATAATCTGGAAAGCTGTTTTTGTTCTCTTCAAACTCATTCAAGGTCTGGTATTTCTATGAGTCCACAAAACCCCTTGGGTGTTGTATGGTTAAGCCTCACGGGCAATTAGTACAGGTTAGCTCAATGCCTCGCAGCACTTACACACCCTGCCTATCAACGTCGTAGTCTACGACAACCCTTAAGGACGCTTAAAGCGTCAGGGAAAACTCATCTCAAGGCTCGCTTCGCGCTTAGATGCTTTCAGCGCTTATCGATTCCGAACTTAGCTACCGGGCAATGCCATTGGCATGACAACCCGAACACCAGAGGTTCGTCCACTCCGGTCCTCTCGTACTAGGAGCAGCCCCTTTCAATTTTCCAACGCCCACGGCAGATAGGGACCGAACTGTCTCACGACGTTCTAAACCCAGCTCGCGTACCACTTTAAATGGCGAACAGCCATACCCTTGGGACCGACTTCAGCCCCAGGATGTGATGAGCCGACATCGAGGTGCCAAACACCGCCGTCGATATGAACTCTTGGGCGGTATCAGCCTGTTATCCCCGGAGTACCTTTTATCCGTTGAGCGATGGCCCTTCCATTCAGAACCACCGGATCACTATGACCTGCTTTCGCACCTGCTCGAATTGTCATTCTCGCAGTCAAGCGGGCTTATGCCATTGCACTAACCACACGATGTCCAACCGTGTTTAGCCCACCTTCGTGCTCCTCCGTTACTCTTTGGGAGGAGACCGCCCCAGTCAAACTACCCACCAGGCACTGTCCGTAATCCCGATTCAGGGACCGACGTTAGAACATCAAGCATACAAGGGTGGTATTTCAAGGACGACTCCATCACATCTAGCGACGCAATTTCATAGTCTCCCACCTATCCTACACATGTAGGGTCAATGTTCAGTGCCAAGCTGTAGTAAAGGTTCACGGGGTCTTTCCGTCTAGCCGCGGGTACACTGCATCTTCACAGCGATTTCAATTTCACTGAGTCTCGGGTGGAGACAGCGTGGCCATCATTACGCCATTCGTGCAGGTCGGAACTTACCCGACAAGGAATTTCGCTACCTTAGGACCGTTATAGTTACGGCCGCCGTTTACCGGGGCTTCGATCAAGAGCTTCGACCGAAGTCTAACCCCATCAATTAACCTTCCGGCACCGGGCAGGCGTCACACCGTATACGTCATCTTACGATTTTGCACAGTGCTGTGTTTTTAATAAACAGTTGCAGCCACCTGGTATCTGCGACTCTCGTCTGCTCCATCCGCAAGGGACTTCACTGATAAGAGCGTACCTTCTCCCGAAGTTACGGTACCATTTTGCCTAGTTCCTTCACCCGAGTTCTCTCAAGCGCCTTGGTATTCTCTACCCGACCACCTGTGTCGGTTTGGGGTACGATTTCTTATAATCTGAAGCTTAGAGGCTTTTCCTGGAAGTATGGCATCAATGACTTCACTACCGTAGTAGCTCGACATCGTATCTCAGCGTTAATGAAAGTCCGGATTTACCTAAACTTTCCGCCTACGTACTTGGACCTGGACAACCGTCGCCAGGCTCACCTAGCCTTCTCCGTCCCCCCATCGCAATTATAAGAAGTACAGGAATATTAACCTGTTTCCCATCGACTACGCCTTTCGGCCTCGCCTTAGGAGTCGACTTACCCTGCCCCGATTAACGTTGGACAGGAACCCTTGGTCTTCCGGCGAGGGAGTTTTTCACTCCCTTTATCGTTACTCATGTCAGCATTCGCACTTCTGATACCTCCAGCAGCCCTTACAGACCACCTTCAACGGCTTACAGAACGCTCCCCTACCCCACATACCCTAAGGTACGTAGCCGCAGCTTCGGTGTATAGCTTAGCCCCGTTACATCTTCCGCGCAGGCCGACTCGACCAGTGAGCTATTACGCTTTCTTTAAATGATGGCTGCTTCTAAGCCAACATCCTGGCTGTCTGAGCCTTCCCACATCGTTTCCCACTTAGCTATACTTTGGGACCTTAGCTGGCGGTCTGGGTTGTTTCCCTCTCCACGACGGACGTTAGCACCCGCCGTGTGTCTCCCGGATAGTACTTACTGGTATTCGGAGTTTGCAAAGGGTTGGTAAGTCGGGATGACCCCCTAGCCTTAACAGTGCTCTACCCCCAGTAGTATTCGTCCGAGGCGCTACCTAAATAGCTTTCGGGGAGAACCAGCTATCTCCAGGTTTGATTGGCCTTTCACCCCTAGCCACAAGTCATCCGCTAATTTTTCAACATTAGTCGGTTCGGTCCTCCAGTTGATGTTACTCAACCTTCAACCTGCCCATGGCTAGATCACCTGGTTTCGGGTCTAATCCTAGCAACTGTACGCCCAGTTAAGACTCGGTTTCCCTACGGCTCCCCTAAACGGTTAACCTTGCTACTAAAATTAAGTCGCTGACCCATTATACAAAAGGTACGCAGTCACACCACGAAGGTGCTCCTACTGCTTGTACGTACACGGTTTCAGGTTCTATTTCACTCCCCTCACAGGGGTTCTTTTCGCCTTTCCCTCACGGTACTGGTTCACTATCGGTCAGTCAGTAGTATTTAGCCTTGGAGGATGGTCCCCCCATATTCAGACAGGATATCACGTGTCCCGCCCTACTCGATTTCACTGATTATGATGCGTCGGTTACGGGGCTATCACCCTTTGTTGCGACACTTTCCAGAGTCTTCACCTGCATCATTAAAAGCTTAAGGGCTAATCCAATTTCGCTCGCCGCTACTTTCGGAATCTCGGTTGATTTCTCTTCCTCGGGGTACTTAGATGTTTCAGTTCCCCCGGTTTGCCTCCTGTTGCTATGTATTCACAACAGGATACTTACTTATGTAAGTGGGTTTCCCCATTCAGGAATCCCAGACTCAAAAGGTTATTACTACCTAATCTGGGCTTATCGCAAGTTATTACGCCTTTCATCGCCTCTGACTGCCAAGGCATCCACCGTGTACGCTTAGTCACTTAACCATACAACCCGAAAGGGTCTTGTGTATGGCAACTAACCAAGGTTTTGGTTGTCATCAAGAAGGGTTAATTCTTGATAACTGTTTGCCGGACTCAATTGTGAATCAAACTAGGTTTGATTCGAATACAAGACACTTGAATGTGTTTGTTGTGTTTATCTAGTTAAAGATAAACATTGAGAACTTTTAAATTTGATTGAATTACTCGTAAGTAATCAATCAGTCAGCTTTCCAAATTGTTAAAGAGCTTGATTCAATAAATTGAACCATTTTTAAAAACACTTAAGTAAATGTGCTTAAAGATGGTGGAGCTATGCGGGATCGAACCGCAGACCTCCTGCGTGCAAGGCAGGCGCTCTCCCAGCTGAGCTATAGCCCCATCTGTGTTGCAATCGATATTGGTGGGTCTGAGTGGACTTGAACCACCGACCTCCCGCTTATCAGGCGAGCGCTCTAACCAGCTGAGCTACAGACCCAATATCGTCTCTTTTACTTTTTAAACCTAATCAATCTGTGTGGGTACTCATCAACGATATCTTCGTATAAGGAGGTGATCCAGCCCCAGGTTCCCCTAGGGCTACCTTGTTACGACTTCACCCCAGTCATGAACCACAAAGTGGTGAGCGTCCTCCCCGAAAGGTTAAACTACCCACTTCTTTTGCAGCCCACTCCCATGGTGTGACGGGCGGTGTGTACAAGGCCCGGGAACGTATTCACCGTGACATTCTGATTCACGATTACTAGCGATTCCGACTTCATGGAGTCGAGTTGCAGACTCCAATCCGGACTACGACGCACTTTTTGGGATTCGCTCACTATCGCTAGCTTGCTGCCCTCTGTATGCGCCATTGTAGCACGTGTGTAGCCCTACTCGTAAGGGCCATGATGACTTGACGTCGTCCCCACCTTCCTCCGGTTTATCACCGGCAGTCTCCCTGGAGTTCCCGACATTACTCGCTGGCAAACAAGGATAAGGGTTGCGCTCGTTGCGGGACTTAACCCAACATTTCACAACACGAGCTGACGACAGCCATGCAGCACCTGTCTCAGAGCTCCCGAAGGCACACCTGCGTCTCCGCTGGCTTCTCTGGATGTCAAGAGTAGGTAAGGTTCTTCGCGTTGCATCGAATTAAACCACATGCTCCACCGCTTGTGCGGGCCCCCGTCAATTCATTTGAGTTTTAATCTTGCGACCGTACTCCCCAGGCGGTCTACTTAACGCGTTAGCTCCGAAAGCCACGGCTCAAGGCCACAACCTCCAAGTAGACATCGTTTACGGCGTGGACTACCAGGGTATCTAATCCTGTTTGCTCCCCACGCTTTCGCATCTGAGTGTCAGTATCTGTCCAGGGGGCCGCCTTCGCCACTGGTATTCCTTCAGATCTCTACGCATTTCACCGCTACACCTGAAATTCTACCCCCCTCTACAGTACTCTAGTTCACCAGTTTCAAATGCAGTTCCGAGGTTGAGCCCCGGGCTTTCACATCTGACTTAATGAACCACCTGCATGCGCTTTACGCCCAGTAATTCCGATTAACGCTCGCACCCTCCGTATTACCGCGGCTGCTGGCACGGAGTTAGCCGGTGCTTCTTCTGTTGCTAACGTCAAGAGATAAGCGTATTAAGCTTACCCCCTTCCTCACAACTGAAAGTACTTTACAACCCGAAGGCCTTCTTCATACACGCGGCATGGCTGCATCAGGCTTTCGCCCATTGTGCAATATTCCCCACTGCTGCCTCCCGTAGGAGTCTGGACCGTGTCTCAGTTCCAGTGTGGCTGATCATCCTCTCAGACCAGCTAGGGATCGTCGCCTTGGTGAGCCATTACCTCACCAACTAGCTAATCCCACCTAGGCGTATCCGGTAGCACAAGGCCCGAAGGTCCCCTGCTTTGCTCCGTAGAGATTATGCGGTATTAGCCATCGTTTCCAATGGTTATCCCCCTCTACCGGGCAACTTCCTAGGCATTACTCACCCGTCCGCCGCTCGACGCCCAACAAATCATCCGAAGAGTCAATGTTGTCGTTTCCGCTCGACTTGCATGTGTTAGGCCTGCCGCCAGCGTTCAATCTGAGCCATGATCAAACTCTTCAATTTAAGATTTTGTCGGCTCAATGAATACTGACTTCAAAACTAATATTTACCGAAGTAAACATGTAATTCTAAAGCTATTACCATTCCAACAGAATGGTAATGAATTGACTGTGCCAAAATTAAGTAAACTTAATTTTGTATTGGTCACTCAGTTCATTGAAACCAAATTGATTTCCGAAGAAATCTTGCTTTGCTATTGCAAAACAAATTTTGATATTCATCAACGAGTGCCCACACAGATTGATAGGTTTAAATTGTTAAAGAGCTTTGCTTTCAGTGCCTTAGCACTTAAGCAGGACGCGTATAATACGCTTTCTACTTTGAAAGTCAACATAAAATACTAAGAAAACTTAGAACTCTATGGTGACTTGTCTAGAAACTAGACAAAGTCGAAATTAAAGCCTGGCGATGTCCTACTCTCACATGGGGAAGCCCCACACTACCATCGGCGCTATTGTGTTTCACTTCTGAGTTCGGCATGGAGTCAGGTGGGTCCACAATGCTATGGTCGCCAAGCAAATTTTGCTTTTACTTCCAGTTTTAAAAACTGAAGGCAAAATAATCTGGAAAGCTGTTTTTGTTCTCTTCAAACTCATTCAAGGTCTGGTATTTCTATGAGTCCACAAAACCCCTTGGGTGTTGTATGGTTAAGCCTCACGGGCAATTAGTACAGGTTAGCTCAATGCCTCGCAGCACTTACACACCCTGCCTATCAACGTCGTAGTCTACGACAACCCTTAAGGACGCTTAAAGCGTCAGGGAAAACTCATCTCAAGGCTCGCTTCGCGCTTAGATGCTTTCAGCGCTTATCGATTCCGAACTTAGCTACCGGGCAATGCCATTGGCATGACAACCCGAACACCAGAGGTTCGTCCACTCCGGTCCTCTCGTACTAGGAGCAGCCCCTTTCAATTTTCCAACGCCCACGGCAGATAGGGACCGAACTGTCTCACGACGTTCTAAACCCAGCTCGCGTACCACTTTAAATGGCGAACAGCCATACCCTTGGGACCGACTTCAGCCCCAGGATGTGATGAGCCGACATCGAGGTGCCAAACACCGCCGTCGATATGAACTCTTGGGCGGTATCAGCCTGTTATCCCCGGAGTACCTTTTATCCGTTGAGCGATGGCCCTTCCATTCAGAACCACCGGATCACTATGACCTGCTTTCGCACCTGCTCGAATTGTCATTCTCGCAGTCAAGCGGGCTTATGCCATTGCACTAACCACACGATGTCCAACCGTGTTTAGCCCACCTTCGTGCTCCTCCGTTACTCTTTGGGAGGAGACCGCCCCAGTCAAACTACCCACCAGGCACTGTCCGTAATCCCGATTCAGGGACCGACGTTAGAACATCAAGCATACAAGGGTGGTATTTCAAGGACGACTCCATCACATCTAGCGACGCAATTTCATAGTCTCCCACCTATCCTACACATGTAGGGTCAATGTTCAGTGCCAAGCTGTAGTAAAGGTTCACGGGGTCTTTCCGTCTAGCCGCGGGTACACTGCATCTTCACAGCGATTTCAATTTCACTGAGTCTCGGGTGGAGACAGCGTGGCCATCATTACGCCATTCGTGCAGGTCGGAACTTACCCGACAAGGAATTTCGCTACCTTAGGACCGTTATAGTTACGGCCGCCGTTTACCGGGGCTTCGATCAAGAGCTTCGACCGAAGTCTAACCCCATCAATTAACCTTCCGGCACCGGGCAGGCGTCACACCGTATACGTCATCTTACGATTTTGCACAGTGCTGTGTTTTTAATAAACAGTTGCAGCCACCTGGTATCTGCGACTCTCGTCTGCTCCATCCGCAAGGGACTTCACTGATAAGAGCGTACCTTCTCCCGAAGTTACGGTACCATTTTGCCTAGTTCCTTCACCCGAGTTCTCTCAAGCGCCTTGGTATTCTCTACCCGACCACCTGTGTCGGTTTGGGGTACGATTTCTTATAATCTGAAGCTTAGAGGCTTTTCCTGGAAGTATGGCATCAATGACTTCACTACCGTAGTAGCTCGACATCGTATCTCAGCGTTAATGAAAGTCCGGATTTACCTAAACTTTCCGCCTACGTACTTGGACCTGGACAACCGTCGCCAGGCTCACCTAGCCTTCTCCGTCCCCCCATCGCAATTATAAGAAGTACAGGAATATTAACCTGTTTCCCATCGACTACGCCTTTCGGCCTCGCCTTAGGAGTCGACTTACCCTGCCCCGATTAACGTTGGACAGGAACCCTTGGTCTTCCGGCGAGGGAGTTTTTCACTCCCTTTATCGTTACTCATGTCAGCATTCGCACTTCTGATACCTCCAGCAGCCCTTACAGACCACCTTCAACGGCTTACAGAACGCTCCCCTACCCCACATACCCTAAGGTACGTAGCCGCAGCTTCGGTGTATAGCTTAGCCCCGTTACATCTTCCGCGCAGGCCGACTCGACCAGTGAGCTATTACGCTTTCTTTAAATGATGGCTGCTTCTAAGCCAACATCCTGGCTGTCTGAGCCTTCCCACATCGTTTCCCACTTAGCTATACTTTGGGACCTTAGCTGGCGGTCTGGGTTGTTTCCCTCTCCACGACGGACGTTAGCACCCGCCGTGTGTCTCCCGGATAGTACTTACTGGTATTCGGAGTTTGCAAAGGGTTGGTAAGTCGGGATGACCCCCTAGCCTTAACAGTGCTCTACCCCCAGTAGTATTCGTCCGAGGCGCTACCTAAATAGCTTTCGGGGAGAACCAGCTATCTCCAGGTTTGATTGGCCTTTCACCCCTAGCCACAAGTCATCCGCTAATTTTTCAACATTAGTCGGTTCGGTCCTCCAGTTGATGTTACTCAACCTTCAACCTGCCCATGGCTAGATCACCTGGTTTCGGGTCTAATCCTAGCAACTGTACGCCCAGTTAAGACTCGGTTTCCCTACGGCTCCCCTAAACGGTTAACCTTGCTACTAAA
The DNA here is from genome assembly GCF_024347495.1 of Vibrio gallaecicus. NCBI lineage: Bacteria > Pseudomonadati > Pseudomonadota > Gammaproteobacteria > Vibrionales > Vibrionaceae > Vibrio > Vibrio gallaecicus. Next base: position 3,193,842 of record NZ_AP025490.1, read on the forward strand.
ATTAAGTCGCTGACCCATTATACAAAAGGTACGCAGTCACACCACGAAGGTGCTCCTACTGCTTGTACGTACACGGTTTCAGGTTCTATTTCACTCCCCTCACAGGGGTTCTTTTCGCCTTTCCCTCACGGTACTGGTTCACTATCGGTCAGTCAGTAGTATTTAGCCTTGGAGGATGGTCCCCCCATATTCAGACAGGATATCACGTGTCCCGCCCTACTCGATTTCACTGATTATGATGCGTCGGTTACGGGGCTATCACCCTTTGTTGCGACACTTTCCAGAGTCTTCACCTGCATCATTAAAAGCTTAAGGGCTAATCCAATTTCGCTCGCCGCTACTTTCGGAATCTCGGTTGATTTCTCTTCCTCGGGGTACTTAGATGTTTCAGTTCCCCCGGTTTGCCTCCTGTTGCTATGTATTCACAACAGGATACTTACTTATGTAAGTGGGTTTCCCCATTCAGGAATCCCAGACTCAAAAGGTTATTACTACCTAATCTGGGCTTATCGCAAGTTATTACGCCTTTCATCGCCTCTGACTGCCAAGGCATCCACCGTGTACGCTTAGTCACTTAACCATACAACCCGAAAGGGTCTTGTGTATGGCAACTAACCAAGGTTTTGGTTGTCATCAAGAAGGGTTAATTCTTGATAACTGTTTGCCGGACTCAATTGTGAATCAAACTAGGTTTGATTCGAATACAAGACACTTGAATGTGTTTGTTGTGTTTATCTAGTTAAAGATAAACATTGAGAACTTTTAAATTTGATTGAATTACTCGTAAGTAATCAATCAGTCAGCTTTCCAAATTGTTAAAGAGCATAAAGCAAAAAGCTTTAATCAATAACTCGCGTTATTAATTAAAGCTCTGGCTTTAACTAAATCTAAACCATCAATCTGTGTGGGTACTCATCAACGATATCTTCGTATAAGGAGGTGATCCAGCCCCAGGTTCCCCTAGGGCTACCTTGTTACGACTTCACCCCAGTCATGAACCACAAAGTGGTGAGCGTCCTCCCCGAAAGGTTAAACTACCCACTTCTTTTGCAGCCCACTCCCATGGTGTGACGGGCGGTGTGTACAAGGCCCGGGAACGTATTCACCGTGACATTCTGATTCACGATTACTAGCGATTCCGACTTCATGGAGTCGAGTTGCAGACTCCAATCCGGACTACGACGCACTTTTTGGGATTCGCTCACTATCGCTAGCTTGCTGCCCTCTGTATGCGCCATTGTAGCACGTGTGTAGCCCTACTCGTAAGGGCCATGATGACTTGACGTCGTCCCCACCTTCCTCCGGTTTATCACCGGCAGTCTCCCTGGAGTTCCCGACATTACTCGCTGGCAAACAAGGATAAGGGTTGCGCTCGTTGCGGGACTTAACCCAACATTTCACAACACGAGCTGACGACAGCCATGCAGCACCTGTCTCAGAGCTCCCGAAGGCACACCTGCGTCTCCGCTGGCTTCTCTGGATGTCAAGAGTAGGTAAGGTTCTTCGCGTTGCATCGAATTAAACCACATGCTCCACCGCTTGTGCGGGCCCCCGTCAATTCATTTGAGTTTTAATCTTGCGACCGTACTCCCCAGGCGGTCTACTTAACGCGTTAGCTCCGAAAGCCACGGCTCAAGGCCACAACCTCCAAGTAGACATCGTTTACGGCGTGGACTACCAGGGTATCTAATCCTGTTTGCTCCCCACGCTTTCGCATCTGAGTGTCAGTATCTGTCCAGGGGGCCGCCTTCGCCACTGGTATTCCTTCAGATCTCTACGCATTTCACCGCTACACCTGAAATTCTACCCCCCTCTACAGTACTCTAGTTCACCAGTTTCAAATGCAGTTCCGAGGTTGAGCCCCGGGCTTTCACATCTGACTTAATGAACCACCTGCATGCGCTTTACGCCCAGTAATTCCGATTAACGCTCGCACCCTCCGTATTACCGCGGCTGCTGGCACGGAGTTAGCCGGTGCTTCTTCTGTTGCTAACGTCAAGAGATAAGCGTATTAAGCTTACCCCCTTCCTCACAACTGAAAGTACTTTACAACCCGAAGGCCTTCTTCATACACGCGGCATGGCTGCATCAGGCTTTCGCCCATTGTGCAATATTCCCCACTGCTGCCTCCCGTAGGAGTCTGGACCGTGTCTCAGTTCCAGTGTGGCTGATCATCCTCTCAGACCAGCTAGGGATCGTCGCCTTGGTGAGCCATTACCTCACCAACTAGCTAATCCCACCTAGGCGTATCCGGTAGCACAAGGCCCGAAGGTCCCCTGCTTTGCTCCATAGAGATTATGCGGTATTAGCCATCGTTTCCAATGGTTATCCCCCTCTACCGGGCAACTTCCTAGGCATTACTCACCCGTCCGCCGCTCGACGCCCAACAAATCATCCGAAGAGTCAATGTTGTCGTTTCCGCTCGACTTGCATGTGTTAGGCCTGCCGCCAGCGTTCAATCTGAGCCATGATCAAACTCTTCAATTTAAGATTTTGTCGGCTCAATGAATACTGACTTCAAAACTAATATTCACCACTCTTTCGAAAAAAATAGGAACATGTAATTCTAAAGCTATTACCATTCCAACAGAATGGTAATGAATTGACTGTGCCAAATAACCGAAGTTATTCGTATTGGTCACTCAGTTCATTGAAACCAAATTGATTTCCGAGGAAATCTTGCTTTGCTAATACAAAACAAATTTTGATATTCATCAACGAGTGCCCACACAGATTGATAGGTTTAAATTGTTAAAGAGCTTTGCTTTTCGAAGTCTTCTTCTCAAAGCGGACGGTCATTCTAGCGAATTAGCATTCAGTGTCAAACACTTTTTGAAATTTAATTTCTTACCTGATTCCGTCTTACCGATTACGCTTGAAGCCTTATGGCGTATGCCTTCTCAGTGGGGTCGCATTATAGGGAGCTCTCGAAACATAGCAACTACTTTTTCATAAAAAATGAATAAATAGAGGTTAACTGCTCAATAGATCACCAAACATTAAAAAAGAGAGCATTTCTGCTCTCTTTTTACTCTAACATCCGACTTTTTACTAAATAAAAGCGTAAGCATCTGCGTACATATGATCGCTCTTTGCTTGTTTATTTTGGGTAAACAAGTCACGTGCAGCACCAGCCATTTCAAAACGACCAGCAATATAGATGTCGTAATCAGCTAAAGAATCAAAGTCTTCACTAATTGCTTGAAGAACGTTTCCTGTCTTGCCACCCCAACCAGCTGGTACCTCTTCGACTACAGGCACAAAGTGAACGTTATCATTGCTTGCGGCTATTTTCAGTAGTTCAGATTGTGCATACAACTGGCGCTCGTCTTTACCACCCCAATATAGATAGATAGGGTTCGACTTACTCTGCGCGATACAGTGATCTAAGATTGAACGTACGTAGCTAAAACCAGTACCACCAGCAATAAGTAAAAGAGGACGTTCACTTTCTTCTTTAACCCATGCATCACCATGTGGCGCATCGATATCAATATCACCATCTTCTGCTAATGCTTTTTTCATCGCTTCTACAACTTCTAGAGCATAGGCATTGTGTTCAGCAGCACCAATATGAAGCTCTAATTCACCTTCATGGCGGCAAGGGCTGCTCGCAATTGAAAATGGACGCTTGTCTTTCTCGCCCATTTCTACCATCAAGTATTGCCCTGCTTTAAAAGTCACGGGAGTTTCTGGGTGAAGCAATATTTGATACGTGTTACAGGCTAATGGTTCAATAGACTTAACTTTACATTTAATTGTCATGTTTTCCTCTCGCTAACCTTTAATCTTCAAAGGTTAAAACTAAATTACTTTCTGCAAATGCCTGACAAGCAAAAACCCAACCTTGTGCTTGCTCTTTCTCTGTGAGCATAGGTTCAAGGTGATAACTGACTTGTCCTTCTAATTTTTTACACAGGCACATAGCACATGCACCTACTTGGCAACGGTTTGGGAAGTTAATATTGCTGTTGAGCGCAGCCTCCAAAACCGTTTGCCCGCTTTCTATATCGAAACTAATATTTTCTGGATACAAGACTACTTGGTAGCTCATAAAATTCCTAGTTGATCCCAAATACTATCAATTTTTTGTACAACTTTAGGATCTTTAGTTATTGGAGTACCCCACTCACGTAGGCACTCTTCACCTTGAACTTTATTCGTTGCGTCTAAACCCATTTTAGAAGGTTCTGAATTACTCTCTAAAAATAAAGTATCTCTTGATGGATCCATACGAGTTGTAATAGCCCAGATAATATCGTTCCAATCTCGGACATTTACATCTTCATCGCATACGATAACGAATTTGTTTTCAGTGAACTGAGCCCAGATACCATTGATGACTTTCTTTGTATGACCTGCTGATGTTTTATTAATAGAAACAATCACCATGCTTTGGTTTTCATTTTGCAGGTGGATATCGATTATCTCTGGGAAGACTTTTGCTAATTCAGCCAGGTGCTTTTCGGTTTCTTCTTTATTGAGAAGAAGCGGAGTAATCTCAGTAGAAAGCGCTAATTCAGCCTCCCACTTTTTAGTAATATCCAACCCCATCTTAGAACCCAAACCTACAACGGGAGAAGCAAAGTCTAATGAATCAATCGGAGTATTCTCGATCATGAGGCTATCGCGTACTGGGTCCATGTGTTCCGCCATAGCCTGAGTCACGGATGACCAATCCCGAGCATTCACATCTTCATCGCATACTAGAACAAACTTGGTATACATGAACTGACGTAAAAAGGACCAAACTCCCATCATTACGCGTTTCGCGTGACCTGGGTATTGCTTCTTCATTGTCACCACCGCCATTCGGTATGAACAACCTTCTGGTGGCAGATAAAAATCTTCAATTTCCGGGAACTGTTTTTGAAGAATAGGTACAAACACTTCATTAAGTGCAACACCTAGAACTGCGGGTTCATCAGGTGGGCGCCCAGTATAAGTACTATGATAGATAGGGTTCTCGCGCATAGTTACATGAGTAATAGTAAACACATGATGCTTTTCTTTCTCATTGTAGTAACCAGTATGGTCTCCATACGGTCCTTCGTCTGCGAATTCATTCGGGTCTATATAGCCTTCCATTACTATTTCAGCGCTAGCAGGAACTTCTAAATCATTGCTGATGGATTTGACCACTTCCGTTTTACTACCACGTAATAAACCAGCAAAAGCATATTCAGATAATGAGTCAGGAACTGGGGTCACTGCCCCTAAGATTGTTGCTGGGTCAGCACCAAAAGCAACAGATACAGGAAATGGCTTTCCTGGATTCGTTTCCATCCACTCTCGTAGATCAAGTGCACCACCACGGTGAGCAAGCCAGCGCATGATGATTTTATTCTTGCCTATTTTCTGTTGACGATAGATACCAAGATTTTGGCGCTTCTTATTCGGACCACGCGTAACAGTAAGACCCCAAGTTAAAAGCGGTGCGACATCATCCGCCCAACAACTCATCACAGGAATCTTATCAAGATCAACATCATCACCTTGCCATACAACTTGTTGGCAAGCCGCTTTACGTAAACGTTTAGCAGGCATATTCAGAACTTGTTTGAATACTGGTAGCTTATCTAAAGCATCTTTAAAACCTTTTGGCGGTTCAGGCTCTTTTAAATAAGCTAACAGCTTGCCAACCTCTCGGAGCTCTTTTACGTCTTGTCTTCCCATACCAATCGCGACACGCTGTGCCGTACCAAACAAGTTGGTTAAAACAGGAAAATCATAACCGATAGGGTTTTCAAACAACAACGCAGGACCACCAGCTCGTAAAGTACGATCACTGATTTCCGTCATTTCATAGTGAGGGTCAATTGGGTGAGCAATGCGTTTCAATTGACCATTCTTTTCTAGATGGTCAATAAAATCTCGTAAATCCTTAAAACTCATAGGGCTTCTAAATGGCTGGTTAATCTACAAACAGTATAACAAAAAGGGAAACGCATCGGTCCCCCTTTTTAGTAAGGTTATCTGGCATTTGGATCTCAGTTAAGGAATGAATTTTTGTATCAAAGAGCCTTTCACTGTCGGGTTATCATCAACGAGGTCTTGTAACCAAAGGGTATGACCTTGTTTAGCTAGCTCCCTTGCCACTAAAGGAGCCTCTTCCGCAATTGCCATTCGAGACACAAGAAATGCTTTAACATCATCAGGTAGAGGATTAACTCTTGTTAGCAACGTGATCGCTTCATCTTTTAATCTAGGATTTTTAGTTGCCTCCATAACTTGCTGTAGCGCGAAAGGCTGATGCGTTTTTGCCAACCTCTCTAATTCAGCCTGACTATGGTAGTCCGCTCTCATTTTCCATAGTAGCTGATATACAGATGCGTCTTCACTGACTTGGGCAAACCGAACCACCACTTGTGTTGACGGTAACCAACTCACAATAGTCGAGCCAGCAAATTGGCTAGATAAGAAGTCCACGGCTTCAGGTGACAAGCTATCCAGTTCGCGGATCAGTAAAGCTTCACGTGCCTGTACTTGATGATCTGATCCCGATAACCACTTCTGTAAATCGAGTTGCTTTTTCTCAGCATCTAAAACAAAGACAAGCGTCGTTTGATCTTGTCGCCACTGCTTTATTAGTCGGCTTGCGATTGAAGGAAAATTAAATGCTGGAGTTGTGAATTCATAACCATCCCCTCGCTCCAAGACTTGGTACGTGGGCACGATTGCACGTTGCTGCTCAATGAAAATAGACATCTTCGCTGTTAAAACAACGTTCTGCTGTTCAAGCTTTTTTAACAGCTGGTATCGAGCAACTTCTTGTTGAGGGAAAGCTAAACGCTCTAAAGAAAATCGCAGTGAATCAACTTCATCACGCATGACAAGCTCAAGAAGCTCTGCGGTTTTTGATTGTATTTGCTCATTCTCAAGCCAAGTTTCTACTGCCTGTGAAGACATTTCAGTTGCATGCCCCATACCTACAGAAGATACGAGCAAAGAGGTAGACAGGAGTAATGACGACAACAGTCCGTGTTGCATGTTAACTTCCTTGTAACATTTTTGTTCATTCTGCAAGCAGTACAGAAAAAATGCAAATAAAAAACGCCGCCCTTGGGCAGCGTTTCATTACTTCAGATAACTCACGTTACTTCTGACGACGCATAGCATCGAAGAACTCATCATTGGTCTTCGTCATTGCTAGCTTGTCGATAAGGAATTCCATTGCATCGATTTCGCCCATTGGGTGAACAATCTTACGTAGAATCCACATTTTCTGCAGTTCATCTTTCTTCGTCAGCAATTCTTCACGACGAGTACCAGAGCGGTTAAAATCGATAGCCGGGAATACACGCTTTTCCGCAATCTTACGGTTTAAGTGCAATTCCATGTTACCAGTACCTTTAAATTCTTCGTAGATAACTTCATCCATCTTAGAACCAGTATCAACCAATGCAGTTGCGATGATAGTTAAGCTTCCGCCTTCTTCAACATTACGAGCTGCACCGAAGAAACGCTTTGGACGATGTAGAGCATTTGCATCTACACCACCAGTCAAAACTTTACCTGACGATGGAACAACAGTGTTGTAAGCACGAGCTAAACGAGTAATTGAATCAAGTAAGATAACAACGTCTTTCTTGTGCTCAACTAAACGTTTCGCTTTTTCGATAACCATTTCTGCAACTTGTACGTGGCGAGATGCTGGTTCATCAAATGTTGATGCTACAACTTCACCTTTAACTAGACGCTGCATTTCAGTTACTTCTTCAGGACGCTCATCGATAAGTAAAACCATCAACTCACATTCTGGGTGGTTACGAGCAATGCTTTGAGCAATGTTCTGTAACAGCATTGTTTTACCCGCTTTTGGCGGAGCAACGATAAGACCACGCTGACCTTTACCAATTGGTGAAGCGAGATCTAGGATTCGAGCTGTAATATCTTCAGTCGCACCGTTACCTGCTTCCATAACCATACGCTCGTTCGCGTGAAGTGGTGTAAGGTTTTCAAAAAGGATTTTATTACGTGCGTTATCTGGCTTATCGTAGTTAACCGTATTTACTTTCAGTAGTGCAAAGTAACGTTCGCCATCTTTTGGTGGGCGAATCTTTCCGGCAATTGAGTCGCCAGTACGTAAGTTGAAACGACGAATCTGACTCGGTGATACATAAATATCATCAGGACCAGCAAGGTACGAACTGTCGGCGCTACGTAGGAAACCAAAACCGTCTTGAAGAATTTCCAGTACCCCGTCGCCAAAAATGTCTTCACCACTTTTTGCATGCGCTTTAAGGATGGAGAAGATAATATCTTGTTTTCTTAGACGCGCTTGATTTTCAAGACCTAAGCTTTCGCTAAGTTTAACAAGTTCAGACACAGGTCTGTTCTTCAGTTCAGTAAGATTCATAGTGGTGGAAGTTTGTTTAGTCAAAATAGGATCTGTTTTCTTAAGTTAAGAAGGATTTGGTCTCAGGATCGACCAAGAAGAGGAATGTTGTTCAATTAACGTGCGATAAATTAGCACTAATTATTAGCCTAGTCTAGCATTACAAAAAACAAAACCGCGCATTTTTCTTTGCGCGGTTTCTTTTCTAATACAAACCTAATTAAAGGTTAGCGTCTAAAAACTCTTTTAGTTGAGTCTTAGACAATGCACCAACTTTAGTTGCTGCTACACCGCCATCTTTAAAAAGAAGCAGTGTTGGAATTCCGCGGATACCAAACTTTGGTGGCGTTCCAGCATTCTGGTCGATATTTAGTTTACCGATAGTGAGCTTGCCTTCGTACTCATCTGCGATTTCATCAAGAATCGGGGCAATCATCTTACAAGGACCGCACCATTCTGCCCAAAAATCAACAAGAACAGGGCCTGCAGCATTGATTACATCGTTATCAAAACCGTCATCAGTTAGCTGCAAAATCTTATCACTCATCTTCCACTCCAATGTGTTTTTTAGAACTGGTTGGATGATAACCAGTAAATAGATGCCCTATTGGAATGTATTTACTTTCGTATTGCAAGCTTAAGCTGATATTCTATAGCGATGAAAAAGACGCATATCACAGAGCAAAAGTTCGCCGACTTGGATTTACTTCCGCAAGTCATTGAAGGATTGGAGAAAAAAGGGTTCGACTATTGTACCCCTATCCAAGCCTTGGCGCTCCCGGTACTGCTCACCGGCCAAGACATTGCAGGCCAGGCCCAAACGGGTACTGGTAAAACGCTTGCGTTTCTTACTGCTACTTTTAACCACCTGCTAAAAACACCTGAGCATGAAGGGCGTAAGCCTAACCAGCCACGTGCGATTATTATGGCACCAACGCGTGAACTAGCGATTCAGATCTACAACGATGCTGACTCTCTGGTTGCAAGCACAGGTATCAAAGCAGCACTCGCTTACGGTGGCGAAAGCTACGACAAGCAACTAGGTAAAATCGAAGAAGGCGCAGATATCTTAATTGGTACGACTGGCCGTATTATCGATTTCTACAAGCAGAAAGTGTTTAACCTTAACCACATTCAAGCCGTTGTACTTGATGAAGCAGACCGCATGTTCGATCTTGGCTTTATTAAAGACATTCGTTTCTTGTTCCGCCGTATGCCTGAGCCAAAAGATCGCCTGAACATGTTGTTCTCTGCGACGCTTTCTTACCGTGTACAAGAGCTTGCCTTTGAACACATGCACAACCCAGAGCATGTTGTTGTTGAGCCTGAGCGCAAAACGGGTCACCGTATTCAAGAAGAACTGTTCTACCCTTCTAACGAACACAAAATGGCACTTCTGCAAACACTTATTGAAGAAGAATGGCCAGATCGCGCAATCATTTTTGCAAACACAAAACACAAATGTGAATCAGTTTGGGGTCACCTAGCCGCTGATGGACACCGTGTTGGTTTACTAAACGGTGATGTACCACAGAAAAAACGTGAGAAGATTCTTGAGCAATTCACTCAAGGTGATGTCGACTTACTCGTTGCAACCGATGTTGCAGCACGTGGTCTACATATTCCACAAGTAACGCATGTATTCAACTTCGACCTACCTGACGATTGCGAAGATTACGTTCACCGTATCGGTCGTACGGGTCGTGCAGGTGAAAGTGGTCATTCAATTAGCTTTGCTTGTGAAGATTACGCAATCAATCTTCCACCAATCGAAGAATACATCGAGCATGCAATTCCAGTCTCTGATTATGATGCATCAGCATTATTAGAAGACCTACCAGCTCCACTGCGCTTACGCCCACGTAACCCGCAACAACGTCGCTCAAACAACAATGGTCCACGTAACGGTAACCGTAAGCCGCACCAAAACCGTCGCCCACGCCAACCGCGTCATAACAAGGAAGCTTAGTCGCTTATGAGTCAAACAGTGTCACCTCCGCTTTATGCTGCAATCGACCTCGGGTCGAACAGTTTTCATATGCTCGTTGTGCGTCATATCGATGGCAGCGTACAAACCATGGCAAAAATTAAACGCAAAGTTCGTTTAGCCGCAGGCTTAGATGAAAATAATGCGCTTAGTACTGAAGCCATGCAGCGCGGTTGGGACTGTTTGAGTCTCTTTGCAGAGCGATTACAAGATATTCCACCAGAAAATATCCGTATTGTCGGTACCGCAACCCTGCGTACCGCAACCAATGTGGATATTTTTCTAAAGAAAGCCAATGATATTCTTGGGCAAAAGATCAACGTTATCTCTGGGGAAGAAGAAGCCGCCACTATATATAAAGGTGTGGCTCATACTTCTGGAGGCAGTGGTCGCCGTTTAGTGGTTGATATTGGCGGAGCAAGTACCGAAGTTATAATTGGTGAAGGTTTCACAGCAAAAGCATTAACTAGCTTAAAAATGGGCTGTGTGACTTGGCTTGAACGCCACTTTAAAGATCGCCAATTGAATGCCAGCAACTTTGATAATGCTATAGAAGCAGCTAAAGCAACTCTATCTCCTATCCTTGATAACTATAACCAACTTGGTTGGGATGTCTGTGTAGGGGCGAGCGGTACTGTACAAGCCTTACAAGAAATCATGCTTGCGCAAGGTATGGATGAGGTAATCACTCTTACTAAACTTAAGCGCTTACAAAAACAAGCCATGCTTGCTGAGCGTTTAGAAGAATTAGAGATTGAGGGCTTAACACTAGAACGCGCTTTAGTATTCCCTAGTGGGCTATCAATACTGATTGCGATATTCGAGTCACTTAAAATCGAATCTATGACCCTTGCTGGCGGCGCTCTTCGTGAAGGCTTAGCTTACGAAATGGTCGATGAGCTTCGTCATGACAACATTCATAACCGCACAATTGCTAGCGTACAATCTCGCTACCAAATGGATGTTGAATACGGTGAACAAGTTGCAACACTTAGCCAGAATCTATTGTTGCAAGCCGGTGGTGACGAATGGATAAGTGAACCTCAAGCCTCGGTATTATTAACCACGGCTGCAAAACTGCATGAAATTGGGTTAACCATCGACTTTAAGAAAGGTGGTGAACACGGGGCATATTTACTACAAAACCTCGACCTTCCTGGTTTTACTCGTGCTCAAAAATTTTGCTTAGGTGAAATTGTGCGACGCTACCGAGAGCAGCTTACTTCATTACCAGAGCAACATGCGGTGTCTGGTACTAGCAGTAAACGTATTTTACGTCTTCTACGCTTAGCGACATTACTGACGCATCGTCGTAATACGCAGCTTGAGCCGCAAGTATCTCTTGAGGTCAATGGCGATAACCTTACTCTTTCAATTTCTAAGCAATGGTTAGTGGATAACCCACTCACAGCTGCTGAACTGGAAATTGAAGCCAACCGACAAAGCGATATTGGATGGCCGCTCGTAATAAACGCGAGTGAGTAGACATCGTAAGTTTGGTTGGAAGAACCAGACAATTGAAAGAATTGTGCATTCGAATTAAGTAATTATCGAATACAAAAAAGCCCAAGCAACTCGCTTGGGCTTTTTCTTATATCACGCACAAAGTGTATAGCATTTAAACCAGAAATTTTTAAACCAAATTAAGCATTCACACCCGTTGCTTTAAAGTCAGGATTTACGGCTGTTAATTTTCTTACTACAAAATTAAGAAGCACACCGTACATCGGAACAAACAAACCTAAACTGATAATTAGCTTAAACCCATAGTCCACCAGCGCAATTTCTGTCCAGTGTTCAGCCATGAAAGGATCAGGGCTTTGGTAGAAAGCAATCGCAAAGAAGGCAATCGTATCTAAAGCATTACCAATCAACGTTGAGCAAGTTGGGGCGACCCACCACTGCTTTAGCTGACGTAATCGGTTGAACACATGCACATCCAAGATTTGACCTAGCAAGTAAGCCATAAAACTTGCAGCAGCGATGCGGGCAACAAACAAGTTGAATTCAGACAGTTGACCAAAACCTTGGAATTGACCTTCAAAAAACACAACTGACAGCAAGTACGACACAGCAAGTGCAGGTAACATCACTAAGAAAATGATTTTACGGGCAAGCTTGGCGCCAAAAATACGAACAGTTAAATCAGTCGCTAAGAAGATAAACGGAAAAGTGAATGCGCCCCAAGTGGTATGCATTCCAAAGACGGTAAAGGGAAGTTGAACCAAATAATTGCTGGATGCAATGATCACCAAATGGAACAAAACTAGTAGTGCTAGGGCTTTGCGCTGTTGCGCAGGGGTAAAATTACTCATGCTGTAACCTTTTTAGTTTGGTTTGGGGGTGAGGGAACCCAAATCGAGTCTCTTAGTCAGTGATGAATAAGGCTCTTACCAATAATGTGAAAGACAAATGTATAAAATAAATCGCTCTACTGAGCGGCGAGCGATTATACATTAATCAATATTGGCTGCAATAATGGAGAAAAACGCAAACGTTTATCCCCTATAAATTATTTTTATCTTGCTTGTGACGACTCAACGTTTTTAAAAACCGCGTTCAAACAGTGTTGCTAAGTAATCAAATTCTTCTCGGCTTTCGGAGGCATTTAATGACTCTAACCAAATAGATTCACTGTAATGTTCCGACTTTAAGAAGAACTTACACCCTTCAAAGTCAATCAACCAAGAATGCATGTCCGCGTCCCACTGCTTTTCAACAATCGAAGCTGAAAGTAATGTGACTAAACGGTCACCGAGCTTAGGGTAAGAGTCAAAATCAAAACGAGGGGCAGTGATAAGTAATCGACCTTCATCAGCTAAGTATTCTCGTAGACCAAATTCCGTTTGTACTGTCATTTATCGTAACCGTTATTTATTGAGCTTCTTTATTAGAGTGCATTCTAGAGAAGAAAAGGCAGATTAACCGTGAGTCGTAATATGCTCTTGAATCAAATCCAAGAAAGGATCAGCGTACTTGTCTAACTTACGTTGACCAACACCATTTACAGCAAGCATTTCTCCATAAGAGGTTGGCAGCACTTCAGCCATATCAATCAATGTTGCATCACTGAACACCACATAAGGTGGTAAACCATCTTGATCGGCAATAGATTTACGCAGCTTACGAAGTTTGGCAAAGAGTTTCTTATCGTAATTCTTGCTCGTCAGTTTATCGGCTTTCGCACTTCTGACTGCGGTATCTAATCTAGGCACTGCAAGTTCTAAATTCATTTCACCACGCAGCAAAGGGCGTGCTTCTTCGGTTAACTGCAATGTTGAATTGCGAGTGATGTTTTGGAACAGCAGACCTTTATGAATAAGCTGCCTAAAAATACTGATCCAATAGTCATGGCTATGATCTCGACCAATCCCATAGGTTGAGAGCTTATCGTGTCCATTATCTCGCACTCGAATATTTTGCATTCCGCGCATTACTTCTACTACATAACCCATACCAAACGACTGGTTCACTCGGTAAACACATGACAGTGCTTTTTGCGCTTCTTCAGTAGCATCAAAGTGTTTCGGCGGATCTAAGCAGATATCACAGTTGCCACAAGGCTTGTCGCGATATTCGCCAAAGTAATTCAATAGCACTTGACGTCGACATGTTTGAGCTTCCGCAAACGCACTCATTGCATTGAGCTTATGGCTCTCCACTTGTTTCTGCGGGCCTTCTTCTTTCTCATCCAACATGCGGCGAAGCCAGCCAATATCAGCCGGGTCAAATAGCATCATTGCTTCTGCCGGTAACCCATCTCGCCCTGCTCTGCCTGTTTCTTGGTAATAAGACTCAATGTTGCGCGGAATATCAAAGTGCACAACAAAGCGTACATTGGGTTTATTGATTCCCATACCAAAGGCGACGGTTGCGACAACTATTTGGATGTCATCACGCTGAAAAGCTTCTTGCACATAAGCACGTTCATCGGTATCTAAACCTGCGTGGTAACTTGCCGCACGAATGCCGTTATTACACAGCTTTTCCGTAACCATTTCGACTTTCTTACGACTACCACAATAGATGATGCCGCAGTTGCCTTTCTGAGTTTCAAGATAGCGAACCACTTGTGATACAGGCTTATGTTTCTCAACTAAGTTGTATCGAATGTTTGGTCGGTCAAAACTGCCGAGGTAAGTATGAGGGTCCACCAACTGAAGACGCTGGATAATATCATTTCGAGTAGCGTCATCAGCCGTTGCTGTCAGCGCCATGTAGGGCACATGAGGGAAGTACTGTTTTAGCTGACCTAACGATGCGTATTCAGGTCTGAAATCATGACCCCATTGAGAAATACAATGCGCTTCATCTACCGCAATCATCGAAAGGGGTAAACCCTGTAAACGTTCAATGAAGTCACGCATGAGAACTCGCTCAGGAGAAACATACACCATCTTCAGCTGACCTGAATTCATACGGTTGAATACGCTAATTAAAGCATCGCGTGGCATAGAGGAGTTAATACACTCAGCCGCTACACCATCTGCTTTTAATTGGTCTACCTGATCTTTCATTAAAGAGATCAATGGAGAGATAACCAAAGTTAGCCCTTCACGCACTAGCGCTGGGATTTGGTAACAAAGCGATTTACCACCACCGGTCGGCATAATAACTAAACTATCTTGACCTTCAACCGCTAAGTCTATGACCTCTTTTTGACCGTCACGAAACTCCTGATAGCCAAATACATCTTGTAAAATGGTTTGGGCATCAGCGGTGGGCGTCGACGTTTGCTCTGCAATCAAAGTGGCGGTCATTGGGTATCCTAATCGAGGGTTTAATAAGCTCACTTGCGTGGTAAGCGAGGCGACACATTGTAGAGGGGAATGCTGGCGAATAAAACCGCAAATTATTAGGCTAAATGGTTTAACGCTCCTATACTGACCAACTCTCTTTATAAATCTAATTACTAGGTACTCAGTACCAGAGAAAGTCTCATGACTCCAGAAGAACAACAACGTACACGCCAAGGAATTTTGCTTGCCATTGGTGCATACACAATGTGGGGAATTGCCCCTATATATTTCAAATCTTTAAGTGACGTTTCACCGCTAGAGATCATCAGTCACCGCGTAGTGTGGTCATTCTTTTTGCTCGCATTTTTACTGCACCTCGGCCGTCGCTGGCGCAATGTTCGCGACACTCTGACTTCGAAACCAAAAGTTTTGCTTCTTATCGCGACTTCGATATTAATTGGAGCAAATTGGCTTATCTTTATTTGGGCAGTCAATTCAAACCACATGCTCGATGCCAGCTTAGGCTATTACATCAACCCCTTAATTAACGTGTTACTTGGAATGCTATTTCTTGGTGAGCGTTTAAGGAAATTACAGTGGTTTGCCGTTGCTCTTGCTGCCGTTGGTGTACTTATCCAGCTTATTGCTTTTGGGTCAATTCCTGTAGTCGCGATTGCGTTAGCTTGTAGTTTCGGTTTTTACGGACTGATGCGTAAGAAACTCAACTTAGAAGCACAGACAGGCTTATTCATTGAAACCTTAATCTTACTGCCGGTTGCTGCGGGCTATTTGCTGTTTATTGCCGACTCGCCAACTTCTCACTTCACTGCAAACCCTATTCAACTAAATCTACTACTAGTGGCGGCGGGCGTTATCACAACTTTACCTTTGCTCTGCTTTACTGGTGCTGCGACTCGCTTAAAGCTTTCAACGTTGGGATTTTTCCAATATATCGGCCCTAGTTTAATGTTCTTATTGGCTGTACTTATCTACGGGGAAGCCTTTAGTACAGATAAAGCCATCACATTCGCCTTTATTTGGGGTGCTTTAGTCGTCTTTAGCTTTGATGGGCTTCGTAATAATAAGAAAAGTAAACAAGCTAAAAGCTAGCTCTGCTGGTTTTTTACAAGACAACTTAGAAAGACAAAGTTAAGCTTGGTTGAATTGATGATAATTTAACCAAGCTTTTGGCATTATGGATAACGTTCACTACTATTCGACTCCAACTAAAGAAATCAGCTTAATTCAGGCTCAATACCAAGAGTTCGCTTTCCAACGCCACTACCACCTAGATTTTCACATAGGTCTGATTACCCAAGGACAACAAAAGTTTATCTATAAAGGCACCAGCCACCATGTTGGCAGCGGGCAAGTCGTCATAATGCCACCCGATGAACTTCATGATGGGCACTCAAAGCTGGATTCAGGTTACGAAGTCCGTGTATTTTCCGTTTCCCCTCAATGGTTTCAAGATCTTGCAGATCCCAACAAAAATGCTCACAACTTAAGCTTTTCAGAGCTGATCCTTTCCGATCAAGCTTCATTTTTACAATTACGCAACTTACACCAGCTATTAATACAGCCAAACATCAGCCAGCTTGCTCAAGACTGCCTCCCCTATGAGGGATTTTCGACAATAGTAGATCGATACGCGCAATTTGGATCAAAAGTAAATGTGCAGCTGGGTAACAAGGATGTCGATTCATTAAAAAGTTATTTACTGGAAAACTTAGATCAACCGGTAAGGCTCAATCACTTATCAGAGTTATGTGACCTGACCACAACTCAATTCCAAAGGCATTTCAAAAACAAAATGGGCATCACACCCTATGCTTGGTTAAGCCGTTTAAGAATGGAACAAAGCATGCGCTTAATTAAGTCAGGCGTGTGCGGGACAGAAGTCGCATTACAAGTCGGATTTTACGATCAAGCCCATTTCTCTAAAGCATTTAAAACAGTTTTTGGCGTTCCACCATCATTAATTCGTTGAGTGTTGATTATTTACAATTTGCCCCATAGTAAATACGGTAGGCTACGCTCAATACACACAAGAAGCTTATCTTCTAGCTTGAGAGCGACTAATGAACGAAGTCACAATACTAATTACCCTTGCCTCTATTCACTTTATTGCCTTGATGAGCCCTGGCCCTGATTTTGCTCTAGTTGTGCAAAATGCCACTCGTCACGGTCGACAAACTGGGCTATTTATCGCCCTAGGCTTGTCTTTCGGAATCCTACTTCATTCAATATTTAGCCTAACAGGTATCAGTTACCTCGTTCATCAGCAACCGACCGTTTTTGCTCTGCTACAATTAGCTGGTGGTAGTTATTTACTGTACTTGGGGTATGGGGCATTAAAAGCGACTTGGCATACCATCAACCACCACGATGATGAATCACCAGACACTGAAGCCAAAGATCTAATCCTGACAAATAAACGAGAAGCCTTCTCTAAAGGTTTCGCAACCAACATTCTTAATCCAAAAGCTTTAGTTTTCTTTATCAGCCTGATGTCGAGCTTAGTGCCAGCAGATATGTCGACGGCAGGGAAAGGCGCAGCGATGCTTATTTTATGGGGGCTTTCTTTATTTTGGTTCTCTTTATTAGCTTGGATGCTTTCAACTAAAACCTTACAGAAAAAGTTACATGAAGCGACCGTTTATATTGATGGATTATGTGGCGCGGTTTTCACCATAATCGGCATCAGTATTATTTGGCAATCTGCCATGGTCTTCGTGTCTTAAATTCGAATCAAGGTTACATTTTGTTAACAATAAACTAGATCTCTCTCGAATCCACTGCCAATCTAGCTCTGCATATTTAAAGGAGAAGAGCATGCAGTGGAAAACAAAACTTTCAACAATCGCCACCTCTACCCTAATTTTTGCCTCTCACGTCAGTTGGGCAAACCAAGCCGCAGATTCAGTTGCGCCTGAACACAGTAGTGGAATTGAAACCAAACAACTCGTTAAAGCGAAAGACTGGATGGTTACCGCCGCTAACCCCATAGCCACTCAAGCAGGGGCCGATGTTTTAGCTAGAGGCGGCAATGCTGTCGATGCCATGGTTGCAGTTCAACTTATGCTTGGCTTAGTCGAGCCTCAGTCATCAGGTATTGGTGGCGGGGCGTTCCTTGTCTATTGGGATGCCAAAAGTAATCAGCTCAAAACCTATGATGGGCGCGAAACGGCACCATTAGACGCCACTCCACAACTCTTTCAAGATAACAACGGGCAACCATTGAAGTTTTATGATGCCGTTGTGGGCGGTCGCTCTGTTGGCACACCAGGAACGGTCAAACTCTTATGGGATACTCATCAAAAATATGGAAAGCTTGATTGGGCGTCTTTAATCGCTCCGATCATAAAAGTGGCTCAAGATGGCTTTACCATTAGCCCTCGCCTAGCCACTCTAATTAATAATGATCAACAACGTTTAAGCCGCTTCCCAACAACAAAAGCGTATTTTTTTGATGCTAATGGGCAACCAAAAACAGCAGGTACTTTACTTAAAAACCCGGAATACGCAGAGACACTCCAATCTATAGCAAGCCAAGGCGCTAAAGCCTTTTATCAAGGTAATATCGCTAGCGACATTATTGCTACTGTTCAAAATGCTAAAGGTAACCCAGGCGTCTTAGCCCAAAAAGATTTCGATACCTATACCATTAAGCAGCGAACTCCGGTTTGTTCAGCCTACGAAAGTTATCAAGTCTGCGGAATGGGACCGCCAAGTTCAGGTGCTCTTACCGTAGGTCAAATTTTATCAATGACCGAACAATTTGATTTGAAATCATGGGGGCCAGATGACGCAAGATCATGGCAGGTGTTAGCTGATGCTTCTCTTCTAGCCTTTGCAGACCGCGGGATGTACATGGCAGACCAAGATTATGTGCCAGTGCCAACTCAAGGGTTAGTCAGTACTGACTATTTGAAAGAAAGAGCTCAATTGATTACGGCTGGCAAAGCATTAGATTCCGTATCAGCAGGCTCACCACCTTGGGATCATGCGATGCTACGCAGCCAAGACATCTCTATTGAGCTTCCTTCCACCAGCCATTTCAATATTGTTGATAGCGATGGCAACGTGATATCGATGACAACCACTATTGAAAATGCTTTTGGCTCTCGTTTAATGGTCAGAGGTTTCTTGCTAAATAATGAGTTAACCGATTTTTCATTCAAAACTCATAATGACGGTAAACCTATTGCGAACAGGCTTGAACCTGGGAAACGACCTCGCTCTTCAATGGCACCCACAATTATCATGCAAGACGATAAACCTTATATAGCAATAGGATCACCAGGTGGAAGCCGCATCATTGGTTACGTCGCTCAAGCGATTATCGCCCACACTCAATGGGATATGGATATTCAAGAAGCCATTAACCACCCTCATTTCTTAAACCGATTTGGCACACTAGATGTAGAGCAAGGAACTCAAGCCGAATTATTTAAACCAAAACTAGAAAAAATGGGCTTTAAGGTGAACGTTCGAGATCTAAATTCAGGTTTGCATGCGATCAGGATCACAAAAGATGGGCTAGAAGGAGCAGCAGACCCAAGACGTGAAGGAGCTGCAATCGGGCAATAGCCGTTAACACTCCCCTTTTTACTCGCTTGCTTGTAAGAGATCTCTCACAAGCAAGTGAGTAAATATCGATATTTACTTACGACAAACAGTAACACCCAACAGTAACCATCTGAAATATAAAGATACGTTCATTTAGCAAACGATTTTATCTGTAGAATTATCGCTTTTCTGCATTGCCGATAATTTCGATATGGGTAATATTAAAGGTGTCGGAAGGATGCTGACACGGAACAGGAAAACACCACGGAATTGGTTATCTTCAGGATGAAGATTTGGTTGCTCAGGATGAACAATCAGCAAGGAAAGCGAAAGGACATTGTACGGATACAATAGTAACTAGGATGGTTGCTACTAAGGAAGGCAATGGACACCTCTGGATGAGGAAAGGACTGAACATCAGGATGATGTAAAGGACACCGCTCAAGGAACAAGTGAAGCGCGCTAACGAGGACTGTTGGCAGATCAGGATAAGATCAAGGACACCGCTAGGATGGCGACGAAAGGAATACGCTGAAGGATAACAGCACACTATCATGGATTTGATGCATGGAGCACACTTAGTAGCCGGATTGCTGCGAGTAAGACTATAGACCCCGATGAGCGCAAGCTCTCGGGGTTTTTCTTTATCTGCGCACTTTGGTCGACTCACCTTATTTTTTAATAAGCTTAGAGCTATGGGAGCTTATAAAAAAGAGCAGCCGTTTAGCTACTCTTCCTTAATCTCGATTAACCTTTATTAATTCTACTCGCTTACAACTTCTCTAGCCTTGCATAAGCCGTCACTAACCACTTAATGCCCTCACCATTGAATGCGATTTGAACTCGGCTCTGAGGACCACTACCTTCAAAGTTAATAATAGTGCCTTCGCCAAATTTAGGATGTTTGACTCTCGACCCTAAACTAAACCCAGTTTCATTGAAATTTTCTTTAACCGCTGTTGGGCTAAAGCGACCACTAGAAGCTGGTCGGCTAATTTGTGCCTTCATGCGCACTTCATCTAAACACGTTTCAGGCAGCTCACGAATGAAACGAGATGGCTTATGGTACTTTTCCTGACCATATAAACGACGCATTTCCGCATAAGTGATGTAGAGCTTTTCCATTGCTCGAGTCATGCCTACATAACATAAGCGACGTTCTTCTTCTAAACGTCCCGCTTCTTCTGCCGACATTTGGCTTGGGAACATACCTTCTTCAACACCTACCATAAATACCATAGGGAATTCCAAGCCCTTCGCACTATGTAATGTCATCAGCTGAACTGCATCATCAAACTCATCGGCCTGCCCTTCACCTGCTTCAAGTGCTGCATGCGTTAAGAAAGCAGTCAGCATGCTCATTTCCTCAGCTTCTTCTGGCTTTTCAAATTGGCGAGTCGCTGTGACTAATTCTTCTAAGTTTTCAATACGAGCCTTCGATTTTTCGCCCTTTTCTTGCTCGTACATCGCAAACAAGCCAGACGATTTAATCACGTGGTCGGTTTGCTCATGCAGCCTCAATTCTATCGTGTCATCTTCCAGTGCATTGATAAGCTCAATAAAACGGCTCAAAGCCCCTGCAGCACGACCTGGTAAAACTTGTTCTTCTATCAGAGCAACACTTGCTTGCCACATCGTTGCACCACGATCACGTGCCGCAAGACGAATCGTTTCTAACGTTTTATCACCCAAGCCACGCGTTGGCGTATTAACGACACGCTCGAAGGCAGCATCATTGCTACGATTATTCATCAAGCGTAGGTAGCTCAAGGCATCTCTGATTTCCTGACGCTCGAAGAATCGCATGCCACCGTAGATTCGGTAAGGAAGACCACCTTGGATAAGCGCTTCTTCAAGCACACGAGATTGGGCGTTGTTACGATAAAGCATCGCAGTATCTTCTAGCGCTCCACCTTTCTCCTGCCACTCTTTGATTTTACTGACCGTGAAGCGCGCTTCATCTAATTCGTTATACGCTGAGTACACCGAAATAGGTTCGCCATCATTACCATCAGTCCATAATTCTTTGCCCATACGCTCCGTATTGTTGGCAATCAGCTCATTCGCAGCTTGAAGAATGGTTTTCGTTGAACGGTAATTTTGTTCAAGACGGATAGTTTCTGCACCAATAAATTCATCTAAGAATTTCTGAATATTCTCTATCTTCGCGCCACGCCATCCATAGATAGATTGATCATCATCGCCAACGATCATAACGCGACATTCAGGACCCGCCATCATTCGCAACCAAGCGTATTGAATGTTGTTGGTATCTTGAAATTCATCCACCAGAATATGTTTAAATCGAGCTTGGTAATGCTCTCGGATATGCTTTTTATCACGCAGTAATTCATGAGCTCGTAAAAGAATTTCTGCAAAGTCGACTAATCCGGCACGATCACACGCCTCTTGATACGCCGAGTAAATCTTCAACCATGTTTGGGTGACGGGATCATTGTAAGAATCAATATGGCTAGGTCGTAAGCCTTCATCTTTCTTCCCATTGATCCACCATGAGCCCTGTTTCGCAGGCCATTGCTTCTCATCTAAATTCTGAGCTTTAATCAAGCGGCGCAATAATCGAATCTGATCATCGGAGTCTATGATCTGGAAGTCTTCTGGCAATTTTGCATCTAAGTAGTGAGCTCGTAAAATTCGATGACAAATACCATGGAATGTACCATTCCACATTCCAGATGAACTGCCCATCATCAACTCATCAATACGACCACGCATTTCTGCCGCCGCTTTATTGGTAAACGTCACTGACATAATCGAAAAAGGAGATGCTTGCTCAACCGCTTGAAGCCAAGCAATGCGGTGTACTAAAACTCGAGTTTTACCACTACCAGCCCCCGCTAGAATAAGTCGATGTTCTAAAGGGGCGGCAACCGCCTCACGTTGTTTGTCGTTCAGGCCATCGAGTAAAAGCGAAGGATCTATCATGAATGGGCTCACTACTGGGTTTTTATACATAAAAGTTGATTATAACCTAAACACCCATCTCCGTTTAGAGTAATAAGCAGAAAAAAACATCAATTAATTATCATTAAAAATCAATCACTTGAATAAAAATCCCACGAATTCATTCATAAAAATCATTTTTTAATGAAATTATTTATCCGTTCTTCCTATCCTTTCTAATAAGCTGGTTAACATTTCATTAACTAGCCAACACAAATATAAATAAAGTCCTAGAGGGAATGACTATGAAAAATTCAAATCTTGCTGTAACTGCTGCGATCACGAGCCTACTTGCCTTTGGTGGTACTGTTTTAACTTCTGCACCCGCTGAAGCCGCGGCAAAAGAAAAGTGCTACGGCGTAGCGAAAGCTGGTAAAAATGACTGTGCGACCAAAACAAGCTCATGTGCGGGTACAGCAAAAGAAGACAACCAAAGTGATGCATTTGTTGTGGTACCTAAAGGACTATGTGGGAAGCTTTCAGGCGGTAGTACTCAATCTTCTTAAGTTTGATTCTGTGAGCCCATTCTATATGGGCTCACCAACTCATCGTTTAGTATTTTAGGTCTATGGTAGTTATATTCACTGAAGTTAAAGGAGAGCCACTTTGACACATCCTCTTCACCCAAAAGTTGGCGTAGGGTTAAGAACTCCCCATTTGGATTTTTTTAATCAAAACCCTGAGCAAGTCAGCTGGTTAGAAGTGCACAGTGAAAACTACTTTCAACCAAACTCTCCGCACCGTCATCAGCTTAATACCATCAGACAACATCATGAAATTAGCTGTCACGGGGTAGGTTTATCATTAGGCTCAGTAGAAAGAGTCAGTCACCATCACCTTTCTTTATTGAAGCATTTAATTAATGAAATCGAACCTTTTTTGATTTCCGATCATTTAAGCTGGAGCCAATCTGGTGGGCATCACTTTAATGACTTATTACCCCTTCCTTATACAGAAGAAGCTCTTGATGTGTTTTGTAGAAACGTCATCGAGGTTCAAGAGTACCTTCAGCGTGCCATCCTAATAGAGAACCCATCGAGCTATCTTAAATTCAATCACTCAACCATCGCTGAGTGGGATTTTTTAGCTGAAGTCCAAAAGCGAACAGAGTGCCGGCTATTACTCGACCTGAACAATGTGCACGTATCTGCTTTTAATCACGGGTTTGATTGCAAAACCTACCTAGAAGGAATACCTGCCAAAGCCGTTGATGAAATTCATTTAGCAGGATTTACGATTAAGCAGTTAGATGAAGGTGAAATTTGGATTGATACTCACAGTAAACCGGTGAGTAAAGAGGTGTGGGATCTTTTTAAAACTTGGACCACGCAACATGGTGAAAGGCATACCCTTATCGAATGGGATTTAGATTTACCAAAGCCAGAAGTACTGCTAGACGAAGCGATAAAGGCAAGCCAACAGCTTCGCCAAATTAGTCTTAATGATCAATACACATCTGCAGGGAGGAAAGCATCATGAGCGACTCTCTTGCTAAGATTCAACAAGAATTTGCTCGCGCTTTAAAGTATGAGAGCGATGGGGAGCGCTGTGACATTGTGAGTGATCACTTATCTGATACACTGCGAATTCAAATCTATCGCAATAATTTTGTTATCAGCTTAAGTGAAGTCATGAGTGCTACCTACCCTATGGTTGAAGCACTCGTGGGTGAAGAATGTTTTACTCAATTAGCAAGGCAGTATGTTCTGAGTACCCCACTCCACTCGGCTGATGTAAGTGAGTATGGTGAAGGGTTTAGTGAGACTATCCAGCTTTTCCCAAGTGTTATCGAAGCCGCACCCTACCTAAGTGAAGTGGCTCGTTTTGAGTGGTGTTGTGACCAAACCTTTCGCTCAGCACAATGCGAATTAACGCTTAAAACTATCCAACCTTTAACTGAGTTAGTTCATGTTGCACCCGAGATGCACCATCGTTTAATGCTTCATTTAAAAGATGGAGTAAGTTTATTTGACTCACCATATGCGCTTTATTCTCTCCAACAAGCCATTCTTGATAACAATATAGAGCAACTTAATATTCAGCAAAGTGAAACTGGTGTCATCACTTTAGCAAACACCCAACATACAAATGATGAACAAATTGTGTGTCACTCACTGACAAATGAAGCCTACCAACTCGTCATTGCAATCAACGATGGCAATTCCCTTAGCGAAATAGACCCACACCTTCTACCACATTTAGATTCAATTATTTCGCTTGGTATCGTGGCAGGATTCTCCGTTAGCGCCACTAAGGAGAAAATATATGAATAGTCCGAAGATAATAAACCTAGTCACTCAATATGATTCATTAATCGGCCGCTTACAGGCATTATTTGTCCCGCTGCTTTTACTCTTTTGTAGGGTATGGGTTGCCTGGGTCTTTTTCAATTCAGGGCTAACCAAAATTGCCTCATGGGATAGCACCTTGTATTTATTTGAGCTTGAATATCAGGTGCCTATTATTCCGTGGGAGTTAGCGGCTTACCTAGGCACCGCCGCCGAGCTCATTTTGCCTGTATTTATGGTTCTTGGGTTATTAACCAGACCAATGGCAGCCATACTCTTTGTCTTCAATATCATTGCCGTTGTTTCTTACCCTGTATTGTGGGAACAAGGTTTTTATGACCACCAATTATGGGGGTTAATGATATTAATCGTTGTCATCTGGGGAGCTGGTCCTTTATCCGCCGATAAGCTAATCAAATCCAAAGTAATAAATTAGCAACGCTACTTAAAGACTAACTCTACAAAAAAAGCCACTCAATTGAGTGGCTTTTTTTTAAATCTAGTTTAACTACTTATTTAAGAATGCTTGCAGCTCTTCTGCTGAAATACCTTGCTCAGCCAACTGCTTTGCTAGCAGCTGAACCTTCTCGCCCTTACGAGCTTCAATCACACGCTGAAATTGATACACAATATCTCTTAACGTGTCGATCGGCACCTGTTTTGCGGCACTGCGAATACGCTCTTCACTTTGGTTACCAAGTTCAGCAAGAAGCTTACCAAACATGATTTTTTCAGGAGCATCTTCCATCTGCTCTAAAACACGAGCCATTTCATAAGTTGTTAATGACATTTACTGTAATATCCGTTGTGATTTACACATTTGATCGAACGACAAATATACACCTGTTTCGCCTTTGGTAAAACAGGCATTCACATATTTACCGTCAAACGGACATTATACTTTAGCCAAAGTCGCATGCCATGTTTTGCCCACTTTACTAAGCAGTATGAATAGTGCTGGGACAATGATAAGCATGTGCATGGCAATCATAATTGGTGGCTCAAGGTTCATTCTTTGCATTGTGCCAACTAAGAAGCCAGAACCACTCATTTGGAATAAACCTAGAAGCGCTGCTGCAGTACCCGCTCTGTCACCAAATGGTTCAAGCGCTTTGCCAGCTGCCGCGCCTAAAATCCAAGCGAAGCCAACAGAAGACAAAAAGATAGGTAGCATAAACGCTATGGCTGTTGCTTCATTCGCTAGAACCAACATGAGAATACCTGCAAAACCAAGAGTACTAATACCCACAATTAGCGCTCCATAGGTACCAAACTTATCCATGAATCTAGGTGCCGAGAATGCTGCGATAATATTAATAAGTGCATTAATACCAAACCAGAAAGTAAACTCATTCATACTCATGCCTAGTTGTTCCATCAGAACCACAGGGGCTGAAGTCACGTAAGCCAGTATCACTGCCATAGCCAACATACATAAGCTTGCATGGAAGATAAATGATGGCGTTCTTAATACAGACCAATAGCGCTCAAGTTTGAACACCGCCACTTTTTCTGTTGCTGGGTTAGTCTCTTTCATTTGGAAGAATAAGATTGAACCGACCACTACAGCAAAACCAGCCATGAAACTAAAGTTAGAACGCCAGCCAAATTCTTGAGTTAACCAACTTCCCAGAATGGGAGCAAGTGCAGGGATAAAACAGATAGCACCATTCAAGTAGCTAATCATCTTGCCACTTTTCTCTGGACCAAAAATATCGCGAACTGTTGCAAAAGCAGCTACAGAAGTCGCACAAGCTCCTAAGCCTTGCAGCAACCGAGCAATCAGCATCATATCAATTGACTGAGCGGCCCACGCCAAGCAAGCACTCAGTGCATAGATACTGATCCCTCCTAATGCAACAGTTCGACGACCGAGTTTATCTGCCAATGGACCAGCAAAGAGTTGCCCTACGCCCATAGCAAATAAGAACCAAGTAATCGTATCTTGAGCCAATGCATGTTCCACGTGAAACGCCGCTGATATTTGAGGTAACGCTGGCAAGTAAATATCAATAGCTAGAGGGCTAAATAGCACTAGCATTGCAAGCAGAGCGACCTGTAATTTACTGTTAGTCTGAGGCGTAGTGGTTGACACAAGATTCTCCCGAATTCGTTTAAGTCCGGCGAGAATACGCTAGTACTGATATGAATGAAAATGGCATATACTCATTAGTATTATTCCAAAATGGAAATATGCATGAATCTTGAGAAACTGGCTCGTATCGACCTCAATTTATTAGTGTGCTTGCAGGTTCTACTTGAGGAACTTAGTGTTACTAGAACAGCGCATCGTTTATGCCTAAGCCAGTCGGCAGTTAGTAAGTCACTTGCGAAGCTTCGAGAACAATTTAATGATCCTTTATTTACTCGGAGTGCTCATGGGTTACGCCCAACACCGAAAGCCTTATTTCTAAAACCAAAACTAGAGACACTTATCAATCAACTCGAGGTTTTGACTCAACCAGAAACTTTCACTCCATACAATAGCGACCATAGCTTTCACATTGCAGCAGTCGAGAGTGTTTACCCATTAATATTGCCTCACTTCTTACCCGCTATTTTCCGACAAGCACCTAAAGTAAATATTAATACCCATGCTTGGAACGAACAAACGTTCAGAAAATTGCAAATGGGTGAATTGGACATTGGCTTAACCGGTAAAGATATAGACATCAATGATGCAAGGTTAACCATGCTCCCTCCTGACGATATCTGCGAACAAGAAATTTATCGCGATGCTCAAATGTGCGTATTAAGGCGCAACCATCCAGCTCTAGAGCAAAAATGGGATCTGGCAAACTACTTAGCACAAAGACATGTGCAAGTGAGATGTGATGGGAGTGATCGCTGGCTTTTAGATTACAAACTGGCGGATCTTGGTCACCAAAGAGATATTGCCATTTCAGTCCCTGATTTCAACAGCGCTGCTAGCTTGTGTACTTATACTGACTTTGTCTTTACTGCTCCTAGCCACTTTACTGATCTTGTCGCAAAACAATTAGATTTGGTTGTCGTGCCTTTACCTATGGAATTCCCACCAATGGCATATACTTTGTTCTGGCATAGAGACAGAGAAAATGACCCTGCTCTGAGTTGGTTACGAAATATCATCAAAGAAAAAACATTACATCTTAGGTAAAAATAGCGCTTAGCATTTGCAGCTTTGGAACAAAAAAGATAGCTTAATGCCCATTACACCGATTCATATTACGCTGTATAGCGAGTCACATAGCGCTATACAGCGAAGGTGCTAACAAGGACCTCAACAACAAGGATAAGATACCAATGCACACTATCACTGCTGAACGCGTTAACGCGGTTCGAGTTTGGCTTGAGACCAATCAATACGATGCTTTAATTATTCCTCATGAAGATGAGTATTTAGGGGAATATGTTCCTGCACACAACGAACGCCTTCACTGGTTAACAGGGTTCACGGGCTCAGCCGGTGCTGCAATCATCACTCGTGATACTGCTGCGATGTTTGTTGATGGTCGCTATACGGTTCAAGTTCGTAAACAAGTCCCAGCAGAAGTATTTGAGTATCGTCATCTTATTGAAGAACCCGCTCTCGATTGGGCAGTCCAAACATTGCCAGCAAATAGCAAAGTAGCCTTTGATCCAAGAATGCACACTGCCGCTTGGTTGAAAGCCGCTCAGGCGAAACTCGCAGGTAAACTTGAACTCGCAACTTTAGCGTCAAACCCAATTGATGAGCTTTGGGCTGATCGCCCTGCTCCTATCGTTTCTGATGTACGCTTAATGGCGACAGAATCAGTTGGACAGTCAAGTACAAGTAAACGTGCAGAAGTAGCAGAGCTATTAGCAACCAAAGAATCAGATGCTGCAGTGCTAACGGAACTTGATTCTATTTGTTGGTTATTGAATATTCGTGGCTTAGATGTATCACGTCTTCCTGTTGTTCTTTCTAACGCGATTATCCATGCCGATCAAAGCGTGGACTTCTTCCTAGATCCTGCACGCATTCCAGCAGGATTCGAAGAGCACGTTGGTCAAGGTATTCGAGTTTCTCACCCATCTGAACTTCAAAGCTGCTTAGAAAAGCTAGCAGGTAAACGAGTATCTGTAGATGCAGGTACAAGTAACGCTTGGTATACACTAGTACTTCAAAATGCAGGCGCAGAGATCATTGAAGCTGCAGACCCATGCCTAATGCCAAAAGCCGCAAAAAATGATGTGGAAATTGCAGGTATGAAAGCGTGTCACATTAGAGATGGCGCTGCTATGGTTAAGTTTCTTTCTTGGCTAGATGCTGAGGTTGCTGCAGGTAACCTTCATGATGAAGCGGTACTTTCAGACAAGCTAGAAGCAATTCGCTTCCAAGACCCAACCATAAAAGATTTAAGCTTCGACACTATCTCTGCTGCTGGCGGTAATGCTGCAATGTGCCACTACAACCATGAGAACCAACCTGAACCAGGTAAGCTAGAGCTGAACACGCTTTACCTTGTTGATTCAGGCGGTCAGTATCTAGATGGCACAACAGACATCACTCGTACTATCGCAATAGGTCAACCAACTAAGGAAATGATCAAGCAATTCACTCTGGCTTTGAAAGGTCACATAGGTATTACTCGCGCTCGCTTCCCTCAAGGCACTCGTGGCTACCAAATTGATATTCTTGCTCGTCAGCACCTATGGGCAGAAGGTTTTGATTATGACCATGGAACAGGTCACGGAGTTGGTCACTTCTTAAGTGTTCATGAAGGGCCTCAAAGCATCTCGAAAAAGCTTATCGATGTCCCTCTTGTGAAAGGTATGGTTCTTTCAAACGAACCAGGCTACTACCGAGCTGAAGAGTTTGGTATTCGAATTGAAAACTTGGAGCTTGTTGTAGAACTACCGACTAACGGCGACTTTTCTGTCCTTGCTTTTGAATCTTTAACTCGTTGTCCTATCGATAAACGCAATATCAATGTCGATATGCTGACTCGCCCGGAACTTGCATGGTTAAATGAATACCACCAAAAAGTATGGAATGATGTAAGCCCGCTTGTTGAAGGTGATACTTTAGAATGGCTACACCAATCGACCTCACCAGTTGAGCATTCATAATCTAGTGAATACCAATTTAATATAACAAGCAGCATTACTTAATGCGCTTAGACTTTATTTAATACGTTCAAGCTTTATTAGATTCGATCAGGTTTTAAGTGTTTGAAAGTCTATATTGAACCAGATACAAAAACGGCTACCAATTGGTAGCCGTTTTATTTGGGTAACAATGTTCCACGTGAAACATTACAGGTAACTATCGTTGCTAATGACAGATAACTTGTCGCTGAGAATATATTACTAGTAATACCAAACCACTACGTTTATACAAATTTAGCGACTGAATAATTGATCTCGTTATCCTGAATAACCGCTATGCCAATCCTTCCAAACTGGATCAAAGCCTTTCTGTCTAATCATTGACTCTACCGAAGCAGCACTACGCTCATCACTTATCTCAAACTGCTCAAGCTCGGAATCTTCTAATGCATACCCTCCAGGTTGAGTCTTTGAGGCTGCTGACATGCTGGTGATGCCAAGGGGCAATACATTATCTCTAAAGTGAGCAGATTCTCGTGTTGAAAGAGATAGCTCTACTTCAGGATTCAATAAGCGATAAGCACAAATCAACTGAACCAACTGCTTGTCTGACATGACAGACTTAGGCTGTAACCCACCCTCACAAGGTCTCAAACGAGGGAAAGAAATTGAGTATCGAGTTTGCCAATAAGTACGCTCTAAATAATCTAAATGCGCGGCGACATAAAAACAGTCTGTTCGCCATTCTTCCAAACCAATAAGAGCACCAATGCCAATCTTATCTATACCTGCTTTCGCCAATCGATCTGGTGTATCAAGACGAAAATCAAAGTCAGTCTTATTACCACGTAGATGATGTTCAGCATAAGTACTAGGATGATAAGTTTCCTGATACACCATCACTGCATCCAAGCCTAACGTTTTGAGTTCTGCGTATTCATCCTGCTTAAGCGGCTGAACTTCCATCGCTAAATAGTTAAACTGGTTTTTAATCGTTGGTAGGACTTCTCTGAAATACTTCATCCCTACTTTTGTTTCATGTTCACCCGTGACGAGCAAAACACTGTCAAACTTCATCCCTTTAATCGCAGTAATTTCCGCATTAATTTCATCAAGATTAAGCGTGCGACGTTTAATACGGTTCTCCATTGAGAAGCCGCAATAAGTACAAGCATTCGCACATAGGTTTGATAGATAAAGCGGAATATACAGAGACATTGTATTACCGAACCTTTGACGTGTTAATGCCAAAGACTGTTGTGCCATCTGCTCTAAGTAAGGTTCCGCTGCTGGTGAAATCAGAGCTTTAAAGTCTTCAAGACTTCGCTTTGGAGAAGCGAGCGCGCGTTCTACATCCTTTGCTGTTTTACTATAAATTGAAAGCCCAATATCATCCCAATTCAGCTTTTTAAACTGATCAACAAAACTCATGTTGGTCCTTACTCATTCAGAAATGAGGTCAGTGGGCTTGATGCTACAGCATGGGAAACTTGACCCGCTAAGCCAGATTGATATGCCATTCGTCCAGCCTCCACTGCTAACTTAAAAGCAATAGCCATTTCCACGGGGTGATTCGAAGAAGCAATAGCAGTGTTAACCAAAACGGCATCCGCCCCCATTTCCATCGCTTTCGCAGCATGTGAAGGCGCACCGATACCAGCATCAACAATGACTGGTACGTTTGCTTGATCAATAATAATTTCGATGAAATCTGAAGACACAACACCTTTGTTTGAACCAATAGGTGCACCAAGAGGCATCACTGCTGCGCAGCCTACTTCCTCTAAACGTTTACATAGAACAGGGTCTGCATGGCAATATGGCAAAACGACAAAACCATCTTTAACCAATTGTTCAGCCGCAGCTAATGTTTCAATAGGGTCTGGTAGTAGATATTTTGGATCTGGGTGAATCTCTAATTTAAGCCAATTAGTACCTAAAGCTTCACGAGCTAGATGCGCAGCAAAAATTGCGTCCTTCGCATTTTTAGCACCTGATGTATTTGGAAGAAGGTTTACTCCAGCATCCAAAATCGGGCGTAAGATATCATCATCTTGGGAATGAATATCTACTCTCTTGAGTGCCATTGTAGCTAACTGAGACCCCGATGCTTTTATCGCTTCTGCCATTACTTGGTTATTTGAAAACTTTCCCGTGCCCGTAAACAGGCGAGATTCAAAAACTTTATCCGCTATAGTTAACATGTTTATCCGCCTGCGATCGCTTGAAAAAGAGAAATTGAATCACCGTCATTCATGACCGTTTGTTGCCATTGGTTACGTGGAATAACGGTATTATTTATTGCAAAGACGCAGCCAAAATCAGGAAGAGATAAAGCTTTAATGATGTCAGCAAGTGACGAATGGCTTTCTACCGTTTCGAACTTTTCGTTTATTTTAATTGTTATTTGATTCACTCAATAACCTCACTTTCTTTCTCAGCTAAGCTTTTTTGTTCATTGCATACTGGGCAACTTACATCTTTCTGCATAGACAGGTTCTGCCAATTCATCGTTTTGCCATCAAACAGCTTAAGTTCATGGCTAGGTACAATGAACTCGCCCATCGCTAACTTCTGTATCGCGGCAAGTGCTTGGAGGTTGCCCATAGTTCCTACTACAGGTCCTACAATTCCAGAATCTGAACAGCGCTGCCCTTCCACATTTTCATCAAATGGAAATAAGCAGCGGTAGCAACCTGAGTCTCTTGAATGCTCAAAATCGAAAACAACAAACTGGCCATTCCAACCTATTGCTGAGGAAGAAATCAGTGGTGTTTGATTTCGAAAGCAAGCGCGATTGATTTGCTGCCTTGAAGGGAAATTATCAGTGCAGTCAAGAACTGCATCGGCAAGCATGACTTCTAAGGATAATTGCTGATAATCAGCCTTCTTAGTCAACACCCGAACTTTGCAGTCAGAGTTAAGCTTTTGGATACGATTAGCCAACGCCTGTGTTTTCGTTTGACCAATATCGTCATCCTGAAAAGCAACTTGTCGCTGTAAGTTAGATGATTCAATTACGTCGTCATCAATCAAAACCAGCTTTCCAATACCTGAAGCTGCAAGATAAAGCGCTGCAGCGTTACCTAACCCACCACATCCAATAACAAGAACATGACTCTTCAGCAGTTTTTCTTGCCCACTCTCACCAAATTCAACTAAGGATACTTGCCTTTGATAACGAGTGAATTGCTCATCACTCAGCATGACTGATCTCCAAAGGTTGATGAACAAAAGTTGGTTTCTGGATTTCTTGGCGAGGGTTTTTATTGATCAGATCATCAAAAAAATTGACGACGTCTTTTGGCGAATCAGCCAAAGTTATCGCTCGAACCACAGCTAAACTAGATACACCACAGTCCCAGACTTCAGGTGCTGTATGTTGATCTATACCGCCAATGGCGACAGTCGGGTAACCCAATGTAGTTTGTGAATAAGGGATCGTATCAATCAACTGTTGATATAAACCTAAACGAACGAGACCTTGTGGCTTCGAGGGCATTTGCTTTGTAGTAGTTGGAAAGATATGACCAAGGGCAATATAGCTTGGGTTGATTTGTATAATCCGAAGTAACTCATAATAGCCATGTGTAGAAAGCCCCAGTCTAATTCCAGCCTCACTCAGCTGTAATAAGTTTGACTCTTCAATATCTTCCTGCCCCAAATGCACTCCGAATGCTTGGTGTTTAAGTGCCAGCTTCCAGTAGTCATTAATAAAGACTTGAGCCTGATACTTTTGACCCAGACAGATCGCTTGCTTGACTTGTTTTTCAAGATCGGCTTGATTCGGATTTTTTATTCTGAGCTGAATAGTTTTAACACCTAACTTCAGCAACGTTTCAATCCAACTTACGTCGTCTACTACGGGGTATAGCCCTAAGCTAGATTTAATCAGGCTTGGGAAAGTCAGCGGATTGTTCGAGTGCGCCCAACCAACATGTATTCCTAGCCTCTTATCTTCAAGAATAGGAACTGGGAATACGTCGAAACTATTTGGCCATGTTTCACGTGGAACATTAGAAGCTGCGTTAGCAATGACCAAAGCATCTTCAATGGGGAAATCTAAAGCGAGTAAAGTAACAAACCAAGATATATGTCTATAGGTATCTACGTCATTCGGTTTTCTAGATGTATGAATAGCTCGGTTACCATCAAGAGTCGACCATATATCCAGTCTTCTATCCGTATCTTTCAAGCCAACAAAAATACTTTGCTCACTTGAACTTAGACGCTCTAATAACACATCAAAGGGTATTGTTTGATTGTACTCAAGGACAAAATCTTCTACGGAGCGATTAAGCTCAAATCCACCGTCATTGAATCCAATGTTAGTGGTGCTATCTTCTTCAACTAAAGAGAAATACGGAGTTGGACTTACACCCAACTCAACATGATTAATTGCAAAGTCTTGTTGCTTCGCAATTAATAAACAGTGTTGTATCTCTCCCGTTAGCTCAACAATTTGAGTAGGGATTAATATTTTCACTGTGATTAGTCCTCTAGCTGAGCCTCTTTGTCGGAAACTGCGAGATGGTATAGCTCAGATCCTGTCTCTCTAAATTCCTGCGATTTTTTACGCATACCTTTTAGTGGGTTATCCAGCATTTTGATTTCAATCGCTTGATCAGCCGCTACTTGCTTTGAATCTTTTGCATACTCACGAACTTCTTGAGATATCTTCATTGAGCAGAATTTAGGACCACACATAGAGCAAAAGTGCGCAACTTTACCAGACTCTTGAGGTAAGGTTTCATCATGGAATGCTCTTGCCGTATCAGGGTCTAGACCTAAGTTAAACTGGTCCTCCCAACGGAATTCAAAGCGTGCTTTTGATAGTGCATTATCACGAATCTGTGCTCCTGGGTGGCCTTTTGCTAAGTCTGCAGCATGTGCAGCAAGCTTATATGTAATCAAACCCGTCTTCACATCTTCTTTATTTGGTAGCCCTAAGTGCTCTTTCGGTGTTACATAGCAAAGCATCGCACAGCCGTACCAACCAATCATTGCAGCACCAATACCAGAGGTAATATGATCGTAGCCTGGGGCAATATCAGTAGTAAGTGGACCTAGCGTATAGAATGGAGCTTCATGACAATGCTCTAACTGCTCATCCATATTCTCTTTAATCAGATGCATTGGAACATGACCAGGACCTTCAATGATCACTTGAACATCATACTCCCAAGCCACCTTAGTTAACTCACCTAAAGTACGTAACTCTGAGAATTGAGCCTCATCATTGGCATCTGCAATAGAGCCTGGGCGTAAACCATCACCTAATGACAGAGCAACATCGTACTTTGCACAGATTTCACAGATTTCACGGAAATGGGTATAAAGGAAGCTTTCTTGGTGGTGAGCAAGACACCATTTCGCAATAATAGAACCGCCACGAGAGACAATACCTGTCACACGCTTAGCAGTCATTGGAACATAGCGCAGTAGTAAGCCAGCGTGAATAGTAAAGTAGTCAACACCCTGCTCTGCTTGTTCAATCAGCGTATCACGCATGACTTCCCAATTAAGATCTTCAGCAACGCCATTAACTTTTTCAAGGGCCTGGTACATTGGAACGGTACCAATCGGCACAGGGCTGTTACGTAGTATCCATTCTCGAGTTTCGTGAATATTACGTCCAGTAGACAGATCCATCACAGTGTCGCCGCCCCAACGAGTTGACCATACTAACTTCTCAACTTCCTCTTCAATTGAGGAGCTCACTGAAGAGTTACCAATATTAGCATTCACTTTCACTAGGAAGTTTCGACCAATGATCATTGGCTCTGATTCAGGGTGGTTAATATTTGAAGGGATAATAGCTCGTCCTTCAGCAACTTCTTTTCGAACAAACTCAGGGGTAATTTCTTTAGGTAGATTGGCACCAAAACTGTGTCCAGGATGTTGATGGTTTAGCTGTTCATCTGCAAACTTTTGACGCCCCATATTCTCACGAATGGCAATGTATTCCATTTCAGGAGTAATGATACCTTGTCGAGCATAGTGCAACTGTGTAACACAACTACCTTCAGTAGCACGCCTAATACGTGGTAGATTTCCATAACGTAGGTCATCGAGAGTCTCATCCTCTAACCTCTCCTTCGTATATACAGAACTTACGTCATCAAGTAATTCAGTATCGCTTCTTTCCTCAATCCAATTCTCTCTTAGCTTAGAAAGACCGCTGTAAAGGTCGATATCATGACTTGGATCGGTGTAAAAGCCTGAGGTGTCATAAACTTGAATAGGCTCATTAGGCTCAAATATAGGGGCATCTTTAGTACCTCCGACTAAGCTGTCAGCCAAAGATATTTCACGAACAGGTACTTGGATATCTGGGCGTGAACCTTCAATATAAGTTTTATTAGAGTTTGGGTAGGGTTGTACTGAAAGTGAATCAATAAATTGCTTCGCTTCCAATCTTGATTGTTTACGGCTCGACATAGCATTCTTCCTTGTTTGTTTTTTAAAACAAATATTTATTTTGGATAAAAATGCTTGGCGGATTAGATGCTACAAGAGGGATCACGCGCCTATAATTCAGCTGTGATCTAAGGATAGATTGACTAGAAACTAGTTAGATATCTACTCTTGTTCCCTTCGCAGGTATTAGCCTGATCAGGTTCAACGGATCCCGTATTAACGGTCTCAGCCATATGGCACTCCGACAAGTGATATCGAGTATATAAAATCAACTTAGATAAACCAAGCGACCTGTTAGATTTGTTGTAACTAAAGTTAAGATTTAATTAAAAGCTGGAAGCCAATCCATGCTGCGGAGATACTTAATACGACATTAAGTAAAACATTCAGACCCATCTTAAAAAAAGCGCCCTGCTGCATCAGTAATACATTATCCATAGAGAAGGTTGAAAAGGTAGTTAATGCACCAAGGAAACCTAAACCGATAATCTGTCGCCACGGTTCTGTAGCAAGTAGCTCATTTTCAAATGCAGCGATTAATAACCCCATGATAAACGAGCCAATAACATTAACCGTTAAAGTTCCGTATGGAAAACCTCGCCCAAATAATGCGACGCAAAGTTCTGATATTAGATAGCGTGAGCATGCACCAAATGCACCACCCACAGCGATAAAGCCCAAAATTGATAATTGTCCCATAGCTCCCCCCATTAAATTACTTGCTACATTCTAGCTTTTAGCTAAATAAAATCGAGTAAACAACATAAGATTATTCAGATAATTTAAAAAGTTACAGCTGTCACGTTAATCGTAGTTTCAGTAATAAGTAAGTTTCTTGATCAAGGAGTTGGATCCAGCTGGCGAGTAAAACGGAATGGATGAGTATTAAGATAGGAATCAACTATTTTCTTCCATATAGAAAAAAAGCTCATACTGAAAAGTATGAGCTTTTTTAATATGGCAGGGGTGGAGAGATTCGAACTCCCAACACGCGGATTTGGAATCCGCTGCTCTGCCAATTGGAGCTACACCCCTAAAATTTTTCTAACATAAGTTAGATTCGAAAAAAGCCTTGCATGTAGCAAGGCTTTTTCCTAAATAGTGGCGGAGTGGACGGGACTCGAACCCGCGACCCCCGGCGTGACAGGCCGGTATTCTAACCAACTGAACTACCACTCCGCAGTGGTCAACTCACTAAGTGAGCGTCCATATCTCCAGGTTGGTCAACCTAAAGATTATAATTTAAAGCCTGGCGATGTCCTACTCTCACATGGGGAAGCCCCACACTACCATCGGCGCTATTGTGTTTCACTTCTGAGTTCGGCATGGGATCAGGTGGGTCCACAATGCTATGGTCGCCAAGCAAATTTTGCTTTTACTTCCAGTTTTAAAAACTGAAGGCAAAATAATCTGGAAAGCTGTTTTTGTTCTCTTCAAACTCATTCAAGGTCTGGTATTTCTATGAGTCCACAAAACCCCTTGGGTGTTGTATGGTTAAGCCTCACGGGCAATTAGTACAGGTTAGCTCAATGCCTCGCAGCACTTACACACCCTGCCTATCAACGTCGTAGTCTACGACAACCCTTAAGGACGCTTAAAGCGTCAGGGAAAACTCATCTCAAGGCTCGCTTCGCGCTTAGATGCTTTCAGCGCTTATCGATTCCGAACTTAGCTACCGGGCAATGCCATTGGCATGACAACCCGAACACCAGAGGTTCGTCCACTCCGGTCCTCTCGTACTAGGAGCAGCCCCTTTCAATTTTCCAACGCCCACGGCAGATAGGGACCGAACTGTCTCACGACGTTCTAAACCCAGCTCGCGTACCACTTTAAATGGCGAACAGCCATACCCTTGGGACCGACTTCAGCCCCAGGATGTGATGAGCCGACATCGAGGTGCCAAACACCGCCGTCGATATGAACTCTTGGGCGGTATCAGCCTGTTATCCCCGGAGTACCTTTTATCCGTTGAGCGATGGCCCTTCCATTCAGAACCACCGGATCACTATGACCTGCTTTCGCACCTGCTCGAATTGTCATTCTCGCAGTCAAGCGGGCTTATGCCATTGCACTAACCACACGATGTCCAACCGTGTTTAGCCCACCTTCGTGCTCCTCCGTTACTCTTTGGGAGGAGACCGCCCCAGTCAAACTACCCACCAGGCACTGTCCGTAATCCCGATTCAGGGACCGACGTTAGAACATCAAGCATACAAGGGTGGTATTTCAAGGACGACTCCATCACATCTAGCGACGCAATTTCATAGTCTCCCACCTATCCTACACATGTAGGGTCAATGTTCAGTGCCAAGCTGTAGTAAAGGTTCACGGGGTCTTTCCGTCTAGCCGCGGGTACACTGCATCTTCACAGCGATTTCAATTTCACTGAGTCTCGGGTGGAGACAGCGTGGCCATCATTACGCCATTCGTGCAGGTCGGAACTTACCCGACAAGGAATTTCGCTACCTTAGGACCGTTATAGTTACGGCCGCCGTTTACCGGGGCTTCGATCAAGAGCTTCGACCGAAGTCTAACCCCATCAATTAACCTTCCGGCACCGGGCAGGCGTCACACCGTATACGTCATCTTACGATTTTGCACAGTGCTGTGTTTTTAATAAACAGTTGCAGCCACCTGGTATCTGCGACTCTCGTCTGCTCCATCCGCAAGGGACTTCACTGATAAGAGCGTACCTTCTCCCGAAGTTACGGTACCATTTTGCCTAGTTCCTTCACCCGAGTTCTCTCAAGCGCCTTGGTATTCTCTACCCGACCACCTGTGTCGGTTTGGGGTACGATTTCTTATAATCTGAAGCTTAGAGGCTTTTCCTGGAAGTATGGCATCAATGACTTCACTACCGTAGTAGCTCGACATCGTATCTCAGCGTTAATGAAAGTCCGGATTTACCTAAACTTTCCGCCTACGTACTTGGACCTGGACAACCGTCGCCAGGCTCACCTAGCCTTCTCCGTCCCCCCATCGCAATTATAAGAAGTACAGGAATATTAACCTGTTTCCCATCGACTACGCCTTTCGGCCTCGCCTTAGGAGTCGACTTACCCTGCCCCGATTAACGTTGGACAGGAACCCTTGGTCTTCCGGCGAGGGAGTTTTTCACTCCCTTTATCGTTACTCATGTCAGCATTCGCACTTCTGATACCTCCAGCAGCCCTTACAGACCACCTTCAACGGCTTACAGAACGCTCCCCTACCCCACATACCCTAAGGTACGTAGCCGCAGCTTCGGTGTATAGCTTAGCCCCGTTACATCTTCCGCGCAGGCCGACTCGACCAGTGAGCTATTACGCTTTCTTTAAATGATGGCTGCTTCTAAGCCAACATCCTGGCTGTCTGAGCCTTCCCACATCGTTTCCCACTTAGCTATACTTTGGGACCTTAGCTGGCGGTCTGGGTTGTTTCCCTCTCCACGACGGACGTTAGCACCCGCCGTGTGTCTCCCGGATAGTACTTACTGGTATTCGGAGTTTGCAAAGGGTTGGTAAGTCGGGATGACCCCCTAGCCTTAACAGTGCTCTACCCCCAGTAGTATTCGTCCGAGGCGCTACCTAAATAGCTTTCGGGGAGAACCAGCTATCTCCAGGTTTGATTGGCCTTTCACCCCTAGCCACAAGTCATCCGCTAATTTTTCAACATTAGTCGGTTCGGTCCTCCAGTTGATGTTACTCAACCTTCAACCTGCCCATGGCTAGATCACCTGGTTTCGGGTCTAATCCTAGCAACTGTACGCCCAGTTAAGACTCGGTTTCCCTACGGCTCCCCTAAACGGTTAACCTTGCTACTAAAATTAAGTCGCTGACCCATTATACAAAAGGTACGCAGTCACACCACGAAGGTGCTCCTACTGCTTGTACGTACACGGTTTCAGGTTCTATTTCACTCCCCTCACAGGGGTTCTTTTCGCCTTTCCCTCACGGTACTGGTTCACTATCGGTCAGTCAGTAGTATTTAGCCTTGGAGGATGGTCCCCCCATATTCAGACAGGATATCACGTGTCCCGCCCTACTCGATTTCACTGATTATGATGCGTCGGTTACGGGGCTATCACCCTTTGTTGCGACACTTTCCAGAGTCTTCACCTGCATCATTAAAAGCTTAAGGGCTAATCCAATTTCGCTCGCCGCTACTTTCGGAATCTCGGTTGATTTCTCTTCCTCGGGGTACTTAGATGTTTCAGTTCCCCCGGTTTGCCTCCTGTTGCTATGTATTCACAACAGGATACTTACTTATGTAAGTGGGTTTCCCCATTCAGGAATCCCAGACTCAAAAGGTTATTACTACCTAATCTGGGCTTATCGCAAGTTATTACGCCTTTCATCGCCTCTGACTGCCAAGGCATCCACCGTGTACGCTTAGTCACTTAACCATACAACCCGAAAGGGTCTTGTGTATGGCAACTAACCAAGGTTTTGGTTGTCATCAAGAAGGGTTAATTCTTGATAACTGTTTGCCGGACTCAATTGTGAATCAAACTAGGTTTGATTCGAATACAAGACACTTGAATGTGTTTGTTGTGTTTATCTAGTTAAAGATAAACATTGAGAACTTTTAAATTTGATTGAATTACTCGTAAGTAATCAATCAGTCAGCTTTCCAAATTGTTAAAGAGCATGAGACTTTAAGAACCAGTGTTCTAAAATTCACATTTTCTAAAGACTCTCAGAATCAAACATACCAACCAACGACAAATGAAGTGGTTTGGATATGAATATAACCAAGAATATTTAGAGAATGGTGGGCGATACCGGGCTCGAACCAGTGACCCCCTGCTTGTAAGGCAGGTGCTCTCCCAACTGAGCTAATCGCCCACGATAGTTTTAATTCCTTCGCGGAGAAAGAATGGTGGGTCGTGCAGGATTCGAACCTGCGACCAATTGATTAAAAGTCAACTGCTCTACCAACTGAGCTAACGACCCAATGGTATCCCGTAGGGGAGTCGAACCCCTGTTACCGCCGTGAAAGGGCGGTGTCCTAGGCCTCTAGACGAACGGGACACTGGATATTGAAGAACTTGGGAGTTCTTCGTCTCTTTTACTTTTTAAACCTAATCAATCTGTGTGGGTACTCATCAACGATATCTTCGTATAAGGAGGTGATCCAGCCCCAGGTTCCCCTAGGGCTACCTTGTTACGACTTCACCCCAGTCATGAACCACAAAGTGGTGAGCGTCCTCCCCGAAAGGTTAAACTACCCACTTCTTTTGCAGCCCACTCCCATGGTGTGACGGGCGGTGTGTACAAGGCCCGGGAACGTATTCACCGTGACATTCTGATTCACGATTACTAGCGATTCCGACTTCAT
Organism: Vibrio gallaecicus; assembly: GCF_024347495.1. Classification (NCBI taxonomy): domain Bacteria; kingdom Pseudomonadati; phylum Pseudomonadota; class Gammaproteobacteria; order Vibrionales; family Vibrionaceae; genus Vibrio; species Vibrio gallaecicus. The sequence continues at coordinate 3,235,524 of NZ_AP025490.1, forward strand.
GGAGTCGAGTTGCAGACTCCAATCCGGACTACGACGCACTTTTTGGGATTCGCTCACTATCGCTAGCTTGCTGCCCTCTGTATGCGCCATTGTAGCACGTGTGTAGCCCTACTCGTAAGGGCCATGATGACTTGACGTCGTCCCCACCTTCCTCCGGTTTATCACCGGCAGTCTCCCTGGAGTTCCCGACATTACTCGCTGGCAAACAAGGATAAGGGTTGCGCTCGTTGCGGGACTTAACCCAACATTTCACAACACGAGCTGACGACAGCCATGCAGCACCTGTCTCAGAGCTCCCGAAGGCACACCTGCGTCTCCGCTGGCTTCTCTGGATGTCAAGAGTAGGTAAGGTTCTTCGCGTTGCATCGAATTAAACCACATGCTCCACCGCTTGTGCGGGCCCCCGTCAATTCATTTGAGTTTTAATCTTGCGACCGTACTCCCCAGGCGGTCTACTTAACGCGTTAGCTCCGAAAGCCACGGCTCAAGGCCACAACCTCCAAGTAGACATCGTTTACGGCGTGGACTACCAGGGTATCTAATCCTGTTTGCTCCCCACGCTTTCGCATCTGAGTGTCAGTATCTGTCCAGGGGGCCGCCTTCGCCACTGGTATTCCTTCAGATCTCTACGCATTTCACCGCTACACCTGAAATTCTACCCCCCTCTACAGTACTCTAGTTCACCAGTTTCAAATGCAGTTCCGAGGTTGAGCCCCGGGCTTTCACATCTGACTTAATGAACCACCTGCATGCGCTTTACGCCCAGTAATTCCGATTAACGCTCGCACCCTCCGTATTACCGCGGCTGCTGGCACGGAGTTAGCCGGTGCTTCTTCTGTTGCTAACGTCAAGAGATAAGCGTATTAAGCTTACCCCCTTCCTCACAACTGAAAGTACTTTACAACCCGAAGGCCTTCTTCATACACGCGGCATGGCTGCATCAGGCTTTCGCCCATTGTGCAATATTCCCCACTGCTGCCTCCCGTAGGAGTCTGGACCGTGTCTCAGTTCCAGTGTGGCTGATCATCCTCTCAGACCAGCTAGGGATCGTCGCCTTGGTGAGCCATTACCTCACCAACTAGCTAATCCCACCTAGGCGTATCCGGTAGCACAAGGCCCGAAGGTCCCCTGCTTTGCTCCGTAGAGATTATGCGGTATTAGCCATCGTTTCCAATGGTTATCCCCCTCTACCGGGCAACTTCCTAGGCATTACTCACCCGTCCGCCGCTCGACGCCCAACAAATCATCCGAAGAGTCAATGTTGTCGTTTCCGCTCGACTTGCATGTGTTAGGCCTGCCGCCAGCGTTCAATCTGAGCCATGATCAAACTCTTCAATTTAAGATTTTGTCGGCTCAATGAATACTGACTTCAAAACTAATATTTACCGAAGTAAACATGTAATTCTAAAGCTATTACCATTCCAACAGAATGGTAATGAATTGACTGTGCCAAAATTAAGTAAACTTAATTTTGTATTGGTCACTCAGTTCATTGAAACCAAATTGATTTCCGAAGAAATCTTGCTTTGCTAATGCAAAACAAATTTTGATATTCATCAACGAGTGCCCACACAGATTGATAGGTTTAAATTGTTAAAGAGCTTTTCCTTTTTGAGCTTCGCTCAAATCGGACGGTCATTTTAGCTATTTAAGTTTTAGTGTCAACCACTTTTTTCAAAACTCTTTCAAGCGCTTGGCTTGGCTAATTTGACTGGTTAATTCGTTCTGGTTTCCTAAGAAGCCTTCCCGTTTCAACGAGGTCGCATTATAGAGATTGCGATCACATTGGCAAGTTCTTTTTGAAGTTTTTCTTACTTTTTTGATTGTTCGAGCATTTTTTGTTCAAAACATCCCATTTTCACTAGTATTCCTCTTAATTAAGGGCTTATGGTGCCTATATAAAGGAGGATTTATGAGTTCAATACGCAGTTATAAAGGAATATCACCTCAAATAGGGCAAGCTGTCTATATAGATACAAGTTCTGTACTGGTTGGTGATATCAAAGTCGGTGACGATTCGAGTGTATGGCCTTTAGTTGCAGCCCGAGGGGATGTGAACCATATCCATATTGGTGATAGAACTAACATTCAAGATGGCAGTGTATTACATGTTACCCATAAGAATGCTGAAAACCCTGAGGGTTATCCTCTATTAATAGGTAATGATGTCACTATTGGACATAAAGTAATGCTGCATGGCTGCACTATCGAGGATCGCGTTTTAGTTGGCATGGGTGCCATTGTACTTGATGGTGTCGTTATTAAAGAAGAAGTAATGATTGGTGCTGGTAGCTTGGTACCGCCTAATAAGGTACTTGAAAGCGGTTATCTGTATGTAGGAAGCCCTGTAAAACAAGCACGCCCATTAAATGATAAAGAGCGTGCCTTTTTACAGAAATCAGCTGACAACTATGTTCAGAATAAAAACGACTATCTAGACTCTGTACTTCCAGTCTAAAGCACCTTGATCTGAATCCGATTAGAGGAGTCATACTCCTCTTCTTCTATGAGTTCTTCCACCAGCTCTTCAATATCAAAACGTAGCTCTGAAAAGATAACTAAAGCTTGTTCTCCACCTTCTACCCCTTTACCAGCCAATTGTGATAATTCTTCAATAGCCATGACACATTCAATCAGAGCGCCTGACTGTTGTGCAGGGAAGATAATAGATTGACTCGCTTCATCCCAATCTTGAATATCTGGAAATAGGATTGATTGATTCACCTTTTATACCTCTAAATTTTTACGTAGTTCTCTTAATACCTGTTTAGAACCAGGGCGTAACCCTCGCCATAGCATAAAGCTTTCCGCAGCTTGACCTACTAACATGCCTAATCCGTCATAAGCAGCATGAACTCCATTATCTAGAGCCCATTGATTGAATACCGTATTTCCAGATCCGTAGACCATGTCATAGACGACACTATTGGTATTAAAAATCACATCCGAAACTTCAGGAAGCTGACCACTTAGACCAGACGAAGTAGAGTTAATAATCACATCAAACCCTTCATTAACATCACTTAACCCCACCCCCTTGATGTTTCCATACGAAAAAAACATTTCAGCCAATAGTTCTGCCTTTGAACGGGTTCGGTTAGCGACCACCAATTGTTGCGGTTTTTGGTCAAGAAGAGGTTGAATTACACCTCGCGCAGCGCCACCAGCGCCAAGCAAAAGAATACGAGCTCCTTCTAACACCACTTTCTGCTGAAGAAGGTCTTGAACTAAACCCTCGCCATCAGTGTTATCACCGATGATTTCTCCATCATCTAACTTCTTAAGTGTGTTTACGGCACCCGCTAGTTCAGCCCTTTCAGTCAGGCGGTTAGCGAACTGATACGCATCTTCTTTAAAAGGCGCAGTGACGTTACACCCCCTACCACCGTCATTAAAAAAAGCTTTAGCAGCAGCGATAAATTGGCCACTATCTGGCTGTAATGCAGTGTAGGTAAGTTGCTGATTGGTTTGACGGGCAAACAAGGTATGAATAAAAGGCGATTTGCTTTGCACAATGGGGTTGCCGAAAACGGCATAACGATCTACTTGCTGTGTCATATCCTTACCTAACAGAAATAAAAAAGGTCATCTATACAGATGACCCTATCACTATCCCAATAAGGAAGGAAGAACTACCAAACTCGAGGCTTTAGGTAGTCGCTATAAAGCAAAGCTTCTGGTGAACCCGCTTGTGGTTCGTAGCGATATTCCCAACGGGCTAATGGTGGCATCGACATTAATATAGACTCTGTACGACCACCACTTTGTAAACCAAATAAGGTACCACGGTCATAGACTAGGTTAAATTCGACATAGCGACCACGACGATAAAGTTGGAAGTCACGCTCGCGCTCACCGTAAGACGTTTCTTTGCGGCGCTCTACAATGGGTAGATAGGCAGCTGCAAAGCCTTCACCAACTGCCTGCATATAAACAAAGCTCTTATCGAAACCCCATTCATTCAGATCATCAAAGAACAGACCACCAACACCGCGTGTTTCGTCTCGGTGAGGCAGATAGAAGTATTTATCACACCACTCTTTATGTTCTTGATAAACATCATCACCAAACGGCGCACAAAGATCTTTCGCGGTTTGATGCCAAGATTGGCAGTCTTCATCAAAAGGATAAAATGGCGTTAAGTCAAAACCACCGCCAAACCACCAAATCGGGTCTTCCCCTTCTTTTTCCGCAATAAAGAATCGAACGTTGGCGTGTGAAGTTGGGATGTATGGGTTTTTAGGGTGGATAACTAATGAGACCCCCATAGCTTCAAACTTACGTCCGGCTAACTCAGGGCGATGAGCTGTGGCTGAGGCAGGCATTGCCTTACCTGCGACGTGAGAGAAATTAACCCCACCTTGCTCAAAGACCGCACCATTGGTCATCACACGAGTTCGACCACCGCCACCAAGACGTTCGCCAGGTTCACGTTCCCATGCATCTTCTTCAAACAGTGCTGCGCCATCAGCTTGCTCAAGCTGTTGGCAAATCGAATCTTGTAGGCTCAGTAAAAACTGTTTTACTGCTTCTTTATCAATTGCTGACATCTTACTTCCTTTGCAGGGTTTAACCCTGTCTTAATATTTTCGACGTTTTTGCATCTCTAATTTCACTTGGTTTCTCACGGCCACCCGTTTGACCTTCTAGAATCGCAACTAAGTGTTGACCTAGTTGCTGTTGAACTTCTTCAGTCGTCATACAAGGCGGCTCGCCAGTCAGGTTGGCACTGGTAGAGGTTAACGGCTTACCGAATGCATTACACATCCTTTGAACCAAAGGGTGATCAGTCACTCGTACCGCGATGGAATCAAACTGGCCACTTACCCAGTCAGTGACTTTACTGCTGGTTGGCATAATCCAAGTGACCGGGCCAGGCCATGTCGCTTTGACCGTCGCTAATTGGTCATCGGTTAGTTGGCTTTCATCAATATAAGGCAATAACTGCTCGTAACTTGCTGCTATTAAGATCAAGCCCTTTTCAATCGGGCGCTGTTTTAACTCGAGTAATTTCTTGATGGCTTGTGGATTATCAGGATCACAACCGACCCCAAAAACGCCTTCGGTCGGGTAAGCAATGACTTCACCTTGTTGTAATGCCTGCAAAGTATGTTGAAAGTTATCCACGGGTTGCCTCATTAATTCAGTTATCGAACTCGGTAAGTGTACAAATTATCATTCACTGTGACTAAAGCTATTTGTTTATAAAATGTATCAATTAACAACTCAGACTGACGCAAACGTTTTCCTTAAGCCATTTTACCCGTATAATGCGCGCAAAATATCTAATCACTAATTAAATCGTACCTGAAGGAGTTTGAGATGACTGTCGGTATTATCATGGGTTCTAAATCTGATTGGCCAACAATGAAGCTAGCTGCAGAAATGTTGGATCAGTTTGGCGTGGCGTACGAAACAAAAGTGGTTTCTGCTCACCGCACACCTCAATTGCTTGCTGACTACGCAACCAGTGCGAAAGAGCGTGGTATTAAAGTAATTATTGCAGGAGCGGGCGGGGCTGCACATCTTCCAGGTATGGCTGCAGCTTTCACAAGCGTACCTGTTTTGGGTGTTCCTGTTCAGTCTAAAGCACTAAAAGGCATGGACTCTCTGCTTTCTATCGTACAAATGCCAAAAGGTATCGCTGTAGGTACTTTGGCTATCGGTGAAGCTGGCGCTGCCAATGCTGGCATCCTAGCCGCTCAAATCATTGGTACACACAATGAAGAAATAATGGCGAAAGTAGAAGCGTTCCGCTCTGAGCAAACAGAAACGGTTCTTGCTAATCCAAACCCTGCAGAGGACTAATTCCCATGCATGTTCTTGTGTTAGGCGCGGGCCAACTTGCTCGCATGATGTCCCTAGCGGGGGCACCACTGAATATTGAAATTTCTGCTTTTGATATCGGCAGCAAAAATATTGTTCACCCATTAACGCAAGCGATTCTAGGCAATGGTTTAGAAAATGCGATTGAGCGTGCGGACGTCATTACTGCCGAGTTCGAACATATCCCTCACGATGTACTTGAGGTATGTGAGCGCAGCGGTAAGTTCTTACCGACAACAGAAGCAATCAAAGCCGGCGGTGACCGTCGCCTTGAAAAAGCCCTGTTAGACGAAGCAAGCGTGAAAAATGCTAAGTACTACGTGATTAACTCTCGCGAAAACTTTGACGCTGCGATCGCTCACGTTGGCTTACCAATGGTATTGAAGAGCACACTTGGTGGCTACGACGGCAAAGGTCAATGGCGCTTGAAGACATTAAACAATGTTGACGCAACTTGGACAGAAATGGCTGAGTGCATTGCCGCAACAGACAACCAAGCGATTGTAGCTGAAGAGTTCGTTCCATTTGACCGTGAAGTATCACTGGTTGGTGCTCGTGGCGCTAATGGCGAGATTCAAGTGTACCCATTGGCTGAAAATGTTCACACCGATGGCGTGTTGAGCTTATCGACAGCGATTGATGACATTGAACTGCAAGAGCAAGCGAAAACCATGTTCACCGCCATTGCAGAACGCTTAGATTACGTTGGCGTACTAGCACTTGAGTTCTTTGATGTTCAAGGTTCACTGCTGGTTAACGAGATTGCACCACGTGTTCATAACTCTGGCCACTGGACGCAACAAGGCGCTGAGACTTGTCAGTTTGAAAACCATCTACGTGCCGTATGTGGAATGCCACTAGGTAGCACTAAGCTGGTTCGCCCAACCGCAATGATCAACATCCTTGGCGAAGATACTCTACCTGAAGAGATTTTGGCTCAAGGTGGTTGTCATGTTCATTGGTATGGCAAAGAGAAGCGCGCAGGCCGTAAGATGGGCCACATAAACGTGAGTGCTGACTACAATGCAGAGCTGCAAAGAGCGTTATGCTCTCTGGCAGACATTCTCGACAGACAAGCCTACCCTGCTGTGCATGAATTTGCAGAGAAGATGAAGTAAATTTACATCGTCGACTTGATATAAAAACGGCGCTCATTGAGCGCCGTTTTTATATTTCTGATCATTCGCTTACTGTGATTTATATTACTACTGAGATTGAATATGATGACACTTGCGATCAGCACATTGCTTCTTGGTACCATTGGCTGTTTTCTTCTCAAGTAACAACGGGAACTGACACTCTTCACAACGACCTATAATGGGTGGCTGATTAACTGCGAACTTACACTTAGGGTAGTTATCACAAGCATAGAAGGTTTTGCCATAGCGAGATTTACGCTCAACCAAGTGGCCTCGTCCACATTCAGGACAACCAACCAAAGGCTTTTCTTCAATCTGCTCTTTAGGCTGATCTAACGACTCAATATGATGGCATTCAGGGTAATTACTGCACCCGATGAACATCCCAAATCGTCCTTGCCTTAATACCAACTCATTCTGGCATTCAGGACATGGGACTCCAAGTTCCTTAACCACATGACCATCATTTTGATGTAATGGTTTGATGTAATCACAACTTGGGTAAAGCTTACAGCCTAAAAACGGACCGTGCTTACCATGGCGAAGCTGAAGCTCTCCACCACATTGAGGGCATGGATCATGCTCTAATGCATGTTCATGTGCTGAAAAAAGTTGGTTATCAATCTTACTGCTCATCTTACGCCTGTATTAATGCAAGATACCTTGCTCTTTGGTGTACAGCAGCTCTTCCATTTGCGTATACGCACTTTCATTACCAGGCACATTAAACAGTACCATTAAAATAATCCACTTCAGATCATCCAGCTCAAATTCGTTTGTTTCCAAACCCATTACGCGATCAATCACCATCTCGCGAATTTCGGTCGTTAATACGTTGATCTGCTCTAGGAATAATAAAAACCCACGACATTCCAAATTAATTCGAGACACTTCTTTCTCGGTGTAAACTCGCATCGATGTTGTCGAACATGTCGCGATTGCTGCTTGGTTATCTGTTTCTTGCAATGCAGCAAGCTCTTCTAACCAATGGAGAGCTTTGTATATATCACTTTGATTAAAACCAGCTCGAAGCAATTCATCTTCCAGCTCATCTTGATCCACTTGCAATTCAGAATCGCTATGGATGTAGGTTTCAAACAAGTACATCAGTATGTCCATCATCATAGCTAGTCTCTCCCCTTTCGAATATAGCCACCAGAAACTGCAACAACATGCCCAAGGAGTTCAAGCTCCAAAAGCTGCATCATGACTTCATGCACAGGTATATGGGTTCTCTGTGCCAAAATATCAACGGGTGTCGCTTCTATTCCTACGTTAGCTAACAGCTGTGGAAATGGCAATTGTTCATTTTGACTGACTGTTAAGGAAGGTTCTTGAGTTGGAAACAAGCTGGGCTGCTGTTCTATTGACCAATGTAGTAGGCTTTCTAATTCGAATAAAACATCGTGAGCACTTTGAACTAGGCAAGCACCTGCTTTTATTAAACTATTTCCGCCTCGACTAGTAGGAGTGTGGATAGAGCCAGGAAGCGCGAAGACTTCTCTGTCTTGCTCCAATGCATACCGAGCTGTGATAAGCGAACCACTCTTTTCAGCCGCCTCAACCACTAACGTACCTAAAGACAAGCCACTAATAATACGGTTACGGCGAGGGAAATGTTCAGGTCGAGGTTTAGCGTGAGGACGAAATTCAGAAATTAAAGCACCACTTTCTACAATTCTCTCGGCCAAACTCCGATGCCTTGCGGGGTAAATAGACTCTAGACCAGAACCTAAAACCGCGAAAGTTTCTCCTCCCGCCTTTAAAGCTCCATCATGCGCATAGCCATCAATGCCTAACGCTAACCCGCTAGTCACTATCAACCCTTTTTTCACAAACTCCTGAGCAAATAACTTCGCAGTATTAAGACCTTCTAAAGTGGCATTTCTACTACCGACCATAGCTATTTGAGGTTCAATTAATTTATCAGCCTGCCCTTTTACAAATAGTACGCTCGGCGCAGAGGCAATATTTGCTAACTGTTTCGGATAAAGGGAACAAGACGAAGTAATTATATGATGGTTTGAATGCTTATTTAACCAAGCAAGGCAATCATCCACTTCTTTAGGTGCTTTTTCAAAAAGGTAAGAAACTTGCTTAGGTGATAAGCCAAAAGCTTGAAGCTGTTGCGAGGAAGATTGAACAATATTTAAAGGCGAGTCAAATGCCAGCAGGCGGGAAAGTCGCTTCCCGCCGAGTTGAGGAATGAAGCTAAGAGTTAGCCAAGCAGAAAGCTCCTGCTCATTCACTCTTCCGTTTCCGTTTCAGACTCTACCGTTTTCGGAATAATAGAAGGCGTTAAGGGTGACACCGCCAGAATCTGACTATTAATGGGTTTAGCGCTATTAGTGATCAAAGCTAAACTAAAATACTCGTAAGGTCGAATGACCATCAAGCTTCCGACAGAAGTACTCGGTAGCTGTAGTTTTTGATTAATTGAAGAACTTTCATAGGTGTATTCACCTTGTTTATCATAAACCACTGCTCCCAGCTCATTAAGCGTAAACATACTACCCTGTCTAAGCTGATCATGTTCACCTCTGTTAATCACAACCACTTGATTCTTAGCGCTGTACTGGCTTCCCTCTAATGAACCAACGATATTAGCAAATTGCCCCGCAGCAGCTGGTGCCGGGTAGAAAGTCGTAGATAAACTAACAGTCTCTATATCAAGATCAGGTAAAACCACATCATTTAGCTGAATTTCTTGTAACTGCTTATCCACTTTCAAACTGCTGAATTCATCATTAGCATCTTTTAGTGTTGCTGTGGCAACTAATCGCAATGACATAATAGAAGAGGCAGGTTCTTCTCGTTTATACGTCTCGACTGAGCGATAAATGCCCCATTTAGAGTGTTGCTGATTTCCAGAAATAAATAATCTATCGTCACCTGTTAAGAACTTGCGTCCGTCACTGGTTCCAAGCACTCTTTGAGCAGAAGCCAAGTCAGATTCACTGACTAAACGGTCCGATTGTAAATAAGGTAAAACTAAACCTTCATTCACAGTTGGTAAGGCTTTCTTCTCTGATACTCGAATTTTCGGACTCAGTTTAATAACTGGCTTTAAGCTCAAGACTGGCTGACCGTTAACCCAAACCAAAGAAAGTTTATCACCAGGGTAAATAAGGTGAGGGTTATCTATTTCTGGGTTGACTTGCCAAAGACGAGGCCACAACCATGGGCTATCTAGATACATTTCAGATATATCCCAAAGCGTATCGCCTTTAACAACAATATACGTCTCTGGTGCCCCTTCTTTGATGTTAAGAGGTTTATCAGCGGCTTTATCTTCAGTCGCTTGAGCCGAAAATGACAATGATAGAGGCAAACAAAGAAGAGAAAGTGTACGAGAAAATTGACGCATGACCAGAGTCCCTTGGGCTGAATATATGATATCTAATCCGAGAATTACTTTCAGGATGCTGTCATTTGGCTTCTAAAATGTCTAGAATTGAGCCAACAAGGTTTATGCTGTTTCGGCACAGTTCAACATTTCGAGTGTATATGTCTGTATTAGAAGTATTAACATTACCGGATGATCGTCTACGCACCGTGGCGAAACCGGTAAAGGAAGTAACCCCAGAAATTCAAAAGTTCGTTGATGACATGATTGAAACCATGTACGACGAAGAAGGTATTGGCCTTGCGGCAACGCAGGTTGATTTCCACCAGCGCATCGTCGTTATCGATGTTTCAGAAACGCGCGATGAGCCAATGGTGCTTATCAACCCTGAAATTACCGAGAAACGTGGCGAAGATGGCATCGAAGAAGGTTGTCTATCGGTTCCTGGCGCACGAGCTTTAGTACCTCGCGCAGCAGAAGTAACAGTTAAAGCATTAGATCGTGATGGTAATGAATTCACATTCGACGCTGACGACCTACTGGCTATCTGTGTTCAACACGAACTTGACCACTTAGAAGGCAAGTTATTTGTTGATTACCTATCACCAATGAAGCGTAAACGTATCCAAGATAAACTAGCGAAAATTAAACGTTTCAATGAGAAACAAGCTAAATAGTCGTTAGTTTTACTAAATTAGAAGGAAGCCTACCTTGAGTCAGTCTTTAAGAATTGTCTTTGCAGGTACTCCGGATTTCGCCGCCCGTCACTTGGCGGCGTTGTTGTCTTCGGAGCATGATGTTATTGCGGTTTACACCAATCCAGATCGCCCAGCTGGTCGCGGGAAAAAATTGTCTGCGCCACCAGTAAAACAATTGGCACTTGAGCATGATATTCCGGTTTTCCAACCTGAGAACTTCAAGTCAGATGAAGCTAAGCAAGAGTTGGCTGATCTCAATGCCGATATCATGGTAGTTGTGGCTTACGGTATGTTGTTACCACAAGCTGTTCTCGATACGCCTCGCTTAGGTTGCATCAATGTGCATGGCTCTATCCTACCTCGCTGGCGTGGGGCAGCTCCAATTCAACGCTCTATCTGGGCGGGTGATAAAGAGACAGGCGTGACCATCATGCAGATGGATATCGGTCTAGACACGGGTGACATGCTAAGCATCGCAACGTTACCAATCGAAGCGACGGATACCAGCGCTTCCATGTACGAAAAGTTAGCAGGTCTTGGCCCTGACGCCCTTGTTGAGTGTTTAGCTGACATCGCTTCTGGTAAAGCAGTTGCTGAAAAGCAAAATGATGAACTTGCTAACTACGCGAAGAAGCTGAGCAAAGAAGAAGCGAAGATTGATTGGAATGACAGTGCTGAACACATCGAACGTTGTGTCCGCGCTTTCAACCCATGGCCAATGAGCCACTTTGCAGTTGTGGATAGCAGCTCTAATGATGAGAAAAGCATTAAAGTTTGGCAAACACGTGTTGATGATGAATCAGCATCTGAGCCAACTGGCACAATCATCAAAGCCGATAAAACGGGTATCTATGTAGCGACAGGGCAAGGCGTACTTGTTCTTGAACAGCTGCAAGTACCTGGTAAAAAGGCGATGTCAGTACAAGATATCCTTAATTCAAGAGCAAGCTGGTTCGAAGTCGATTCGCAACTTTCGTAATCATTTCGTTACCCTTGCTTTGGCTAACTTGTTAGCACGCTGCTGAAAAGCGGCACTAGAAAACCTTTACGAGGGCAGAGATGCCCTCATATATTCAATAAATATTCGGTACCCCTCATGAATGTTCGCGCTGCTGCTGCAAATGTCCTATTCCAAGTTGTCGATAAAGGCCACTCTCTTTCACACGCTCTCCCTGCGGCTCAAAAAACGATCCGCCCGCGAGACCATGCTCTACTGCAAGAGATTTGCTACGGCGCACTTCGTTACCTGCCTCGCTTAGAGTCAATCGCTAACGAGCTGATGGAAAACTCGCTTAAAGGTAAAAAACGCGTATTCCATCACCTGATCTTAGTCGGCATTTACCAGTTAAGCTTTATGCGCATTCCCTCGCATGCTGCCGTTGCTGAAACAGTTGAAGCAACCAAAACACTTCGCGGTCCAAGCCTTAGCGGTTTGATTAATGCAGTACTACGTAGCTACCTGCGCGATCAAGAAGAGCTAGACGAGAAAGCAGTTAGCCATAATGCAGGTAAATACAGCCATCCAAGCTGGATCCTTAAAATGCTTCAAGAAAGCTACCCAGATAAGTGGGAGCAATTGATTGAAGCAAACAACAGCAAAGCGCCTATGTGGTTGCGTGTAAACCGTCAGCACCACACTCGCGACGAATACGTTGAGCTACTGAATAACGAAAACATTGAATACACAGTACACCCAGAAGCCGCTGATGCCATAAAATTAGCGTCACCTTGCGATGTAACCTTATTGCCAGGTTTCGATAAAGGTTGGGTTTCAGTACAAGACGCCGCTGCTCAGCTTTCTGTCGATTACCTAACACCAAAAAATGGTGAGCTAATCCTTGATTGCTGCGCCGCTCCAGGTGGTAAAACCGCACACATTCTTGAACATACTCAAGACACTGAAGTTGTCGCTATCGACTGCGATATCAAGCGTCTGGATCGTGTTTACGATAACCTTGAACGCCTACAATTACGTGCTGATGTTATCTGTGGTGATGCTCGCTACCCTGAAGAGTGGTGGATGGGCGATAAGTTCGACCGTATCCTACTTGATGCGCCTTGTTCAGCAACAGGTGTGATTCGTCGTCACCCAGATATTAAATGGCTTCGCCGCGCATCTGATATTGATGCGCTTGCTGAATTACAAAGTGAAATTATGGATGCAATGTGGCGCCAGCTAAAAGAAGGCGGCACAATGGTTTACGCAACTTGTTCTATCACTCCACAAGAGAACGTGCTGCAAGTAAAAGCATTTTTAGATCGTACAGCGAATGCCACTTTAGTTGGTTCTGATATCGAAAATCCAGGTCGTCAAATTCTACCTGGTGAAGAAGATATGGATGGCTTCTACTACGCGGTTTTAGTAAAACAAGCATAGAAATAAACGCAGCGGTTAAGAATCATTTCTTAGCCGCTGTTTCGTTATGATGCACAAATCGTTTCAACTGAAACGAGCAATTAAATTACAACGATAAAGAGACAGGCTATGAAAATCATTATCCTTGGGGCTGGGCAAGTTGGCGGTACACTTGCAGAGAACCTAGTAGGCGAAAATAACGATATCACTATTGTTGACCGCGATAGCGATCGCCTACGTGAACTTCAGGATAAATATGACTTACGAGTCATCAATGGTTACGCAAGCCACCCTCAAACCCTGAGGGAAGCTGGGGCACAAGATGCCGACATGTTGGTTGCCGTGACAAACATGGATGAAACTAACATGGCAGCTTGCCAAGTTGCTTTCTCTTTATTTAATACACCAAACCGAATTGCCCGTATTCGCTCACCACAGTATTTGGAAGAAAAAGAAGCCCTCTTTAAATCAGGCGCAATTCCTGTCGATCACCTGATCGCACCAGAAGAACTGGTGACAAGCTATATTGAACGCTTGATTCAGTACCCTGGCGCGCTGCAGGTGGTTAGCTTTGCGGAACAAAAAGTCAGCCTAGTGGCAGTAAAAGCTTATTATGGTGGTCCACTGGTTGGTAACGCACTGTCTGCTTTACGTGAACATATGCCGCATATTGATACTCGAGTCGCCGCTATTTTCCGTCAAGGTCGCCCTATCAGACCACAAGGCACAACGGTCATTGAAGCCGATGATGAAGTCTTCTTTGTGGCGGCAAGTAACCATATCCGTTCGGTAATGAGTGAACTGCAACGTCTTGAAAAGCCTTACCGCCGCATCATGATTGTGGGAGGAGGTAATATCGGTGCCAGCTTGGCAAAACGTTTGGAACAGAGTTACAGCATCAAACTCATTGAGCGAAGCTACAACCGTGCCGAAAAGCTGTCTGAAGAATTAGAAAATACCATCGTATTTTGTGGTGATGCAGCAGACCAAGAATTACTCGCCGAAGAAAATATCGACCAAGTTGATGTATTCATAGCACTGACCAATGAAGATGAAACCAACATCATGTCTGCCATGCTTGCAAAACGCATGGGGGCAAAAAAGGTAATGGTGTTGATCCAACGTGGTGCTTATGTTGATTTGGTACAAGGCGGCGTAATTGATGTAGCAATATCGCCTCAACAAGCGACAATTTCTGCCTTACTGACTCACGTTCGTCGTGCCGATATTGTGAATGTATCATCTCTACGTCGAGGCGCGGCAGAAGCTATCGAAGCCATCGCTCATGGTGATGAAACAACGTCGAAGGTAGTAGGAAAAGCCATTGGTGATATCAAACTTCCACCAGGTACAACAATTGGTGCCATCGTTCGAGGGGAAGAAGTATTGATCGCGCACGATAGAACCGTCATCGAACAAGATGATCACGTTGTGATGTTCTTAGTCGACAAAAAATACGTGCCTGACGTTGAGTCACTCTTCCAACCAAGCCCATTCTTTTTGTAAAACTCCGTTTTACGGCGAGCTCACATGGTCAACTTTCGTCCCATATTATTAGTCATCGGGTTAGTACTTTCAAAACTAGCCCTGTTTATGTACATCCCCACTCTTGTTGCTTTCTTTACCGGCACAGGAGGCTTTCTTGAGTTTGGACAGTCAGTTGCCATTACACATATTGTGGCGTTTATCTGCCTCAGTTTAGGTCGTACCGCAACGTTCCGGCTTGGGGTACGCGATATGTTCCTGATTACCTCCTTTGTATGGACGATAGCCAGCGCATTTGCAGCATTACCCTTTGTTTTCATTAACCATATTAGCTTTACCGATGCCTACTTCGAAACCATGTCTGGTATCACGACAACTGGTTCAACGGTGCTCAGCGGGCTAGATGCCATGGCTCCGAGCATTTTATTGTGGCGCTCCATCCTTCAATGGTTAGGAGGAATCGGCTTCATCGTAATGGCAGTAGCGGTACTTCCGATGCTCAATGTTGGAGGAATGAGGCTATTCCAAACAGAATCTTCTGATTGGTCAGATAAAAGCAGCCCAAGAGCCAAGACCGTCGCTAAGAACATTGTAGGGGTTTATCTTGTGCTAACTGGGCTCTGTCTAGTCAGTTATCTGTTCGCTGGGATGAACCTATTTGATGCAATAAACCATGCCTTTACCACACTTTCTACTGGTGGTTACTCAACGTCTGATGGCTCAATGAATCACTTCTCCAATAGTGCACATTGGGTAGGCACAATCTTCATGTTTTTAGGTGGTTTACCGTTTTTACTCTTTGTCAGTGTGCTTAGAAATAAAAAAATGGCGCCTCTTTACAAAGACGCGCAAGTGCGTGGTTTCACAATTTTATTCCTAACCTCAAGCGTCATTATAGCTTCATGGCTAGTAATTAGAGATGGCTACAGCGTACTCGATGCCCTGAGAGTTTCGATGTTTAACATCGTATCGGTAGTTACAACAACAGGCTTTGGTTTAGAAGATTTCACAGCATGGGGCGCATTACCCACTACTCTCTTTGCATTTTTAATGATGGCAGGTGCTTGTTCTGGTTCGACTTCTGGCGGCATCAAAATTTTCCGTTTCCAGATAGCCATGACATTACTGCACAAACAAATGATGAAACTCATTCATCCTTCAGGAGTCTTTGTGCAACGCTATAATCAGCGACCTGTAAACGATGATATTGTTCGGTCACTCGTAGCCTTCGGCTTAATGTTTTTCATCACCATAATATTAGTCGCCGGCGGGCTCAGCGCGATGGGGTTAGATCCAGTAACCAGTATTTCAGGTGCTATTACCGCGGTGGCAAATGTTGGTCCTGGAATGGGCAGCGTTATTGGTCCAACGGGAAACTTCGCTCCATTGCCAGACGCTGCAAAGTGGCTATTGAGTGTAGGAATGTTGATGGGTCGCTTAGAAATTTTAACTATTTTGGTACTATTTTTCCCCGCCTTTTGGCGACGCTAAGGAATTGATATGACACGTTGGAACACATTACTGGCTTTCACTTTGCTTTCATCTTCAGTGATGGCAGAACAAACAGTAACGTTACAAGATGGAAAGCAAGTTCGCTTAAAAGATGACTTTACGTGGGAATATATTTCCACCAGCACAGAACAAATTCCCACAAATACGGAACAAGCAACGAAAAAGTTTGAAGCGATTCCTGTCGTTCAGCAAGCAATGAAGGGTACCACTATTGCTGTAGGTAATGACAAGCCAAGTTTGCAACTATCAAAGTCAGGATTAGATGTACTCATTGGAGCAAGCACGTATGAAGATGGGCAGCTAATCTTGCCTGTATCCGTGACCAACCAAAGCACTCAATCGGTTGTATTGGTTACCTTAACATTCGCGGTTTATTCGCCAACAGGTGAACTGTTGCATGAGGGCAGCTTTGATACATGGCAATCAATAAAACGCTTGGCTGATACTTACTTGAGACCTCAAACTTCTGCTAAAGGTAAAGATCTCATTGTAGATGTTGGTCAATATCCAGAATATCGAATTGAAGTGGATATTGAGAGCGTAGTAACACGCTAGCCCCAATCGCATAATTCTATTCATTACTTCGTTGATATAGGTATATAGCAATGAAGTAATGATATCTACCTATCTGAGCTAACCCCTACTTAAACAGGTTCAACGTATAAATAGATCGCTAGGAAATGGCAGAAACATCCAGCCAAAACAAACAAATGCCAGATAGCATGGTTGTAAGGGATACGATCTTTAACGTAAAAAATAACGCCTAACGAATAAATAACGCCCCCAACTGCCAGTAATATCACCCCACCAATATCAATACTTTTCACTAGTTGGTAAATCACAATCACAGATAACCAACCCATCGTTAAGTAAGTCACTAAAGATAAGCGTTCGAAGCGATAAACGAATGCAATTTTCATAATGATACCAAAAAGTGCAATACACCAGATGACTGCCATTAGCCCTATAGCTAAAGGGGTACGTAATCCAACTAATAAGAAAGGGGTGTAGCTGCCTGCAATTAACAAGTAGATAGCACAGTGATCCAGTGTTTTGAGTAAGCGCTTAGTTTTTTCTGTAGTGATGGAATGGTAAAGCGTTGAAGCGAGGAATAATAAAATAATGCTACTGCCATACACCGCCATGCTGATCATGGTTAATGCATCAGCTTCGAAGGTATAAGCCCTAACCAGTAGAAGAACTAAGCCAACAACGCCCAGTATTACTCCTAAACCATGAGTAATAGCATTCGCGCGTTCTTCTTTTTCACAGTACTCACTCGCAGATGAGGCGGACATAAAAACCAACTAGATTAATAGAATATTTAATCTAGTATTACACATTAAGCTTACACGTGTAAGCTTAAATAAATAACAGGCTCAAAGTTAACGATATGCTTTCAAATAATACTAAGCCAAAAACTAGAAACCAATTAAGAAACCGACTCTAGATATTCAATCACTCGCTTACCGGCTTCTTCAGGAGGAGTATCAAGCGGCAAACTTAACTGTCGTTTTAACTGACCAATACCAAGTAAGCTGGCTAGCATACCTTTGGCGCCGTGACGATTTCGGTCAATCTCAAACCATAATTGCAGCTCAGTTTCGCTTCGATGAGCCACAACTTCAAGTTCTCTCCAGCGCCCATGGTAAGGACCTGTCGTTGGAACAAACTCAAACTCTTGGACAAAAGGAAGCTCAAAACCATCTACCGCTTCACATTCCACCTGGCGAATACGAAGACCTTGTTCTTCTAACTCACTGAGAATGCTGTCGAGCAATTTATCAGGTCGAACCGTTAAGATATCTTTATCTGATGGATCAACCGCCATCGCGATATCTAACCCCGTTTCCAACCAAACTTTCGCATCACCAATAGTGACAGGAGTATTGAGTGGGACATCCAACTCGCACTCAAAATCACGAGTTTCGCCGGGCTGAATGGTAAACGCATAAGGTAGGCTCCACTTCACCAAAGAGTAAGTTTGGTGCATACGGCGAGTTTGTGAACTTTCGCGCCCATTTGAATCAACCGGCACTTCTTTTATGTAGCGACAGCACAGGTTCAAATCAATATTATCGATCTCTTGCGCTTGGGAACCACCATAAACATGTACAGTTATGTTGGCTTTTTCGCCTGGATAAAGCACTTCCTGTTGCAAAACTGAATCCACTTTTGCAGATCCAATGCCAAAGCTGGCTAACGTTTTCTTGAAGAACGACATATGCACCTCCTTTAAAACATCATCTTAAGCCTTAAATAGGATCAAACTCAAATCTATTTCTCTTACTATTTTAGCTCGATTTGTGAACGTTTCTTATCCAACGGTCGATCGAAGGGTAAGATAGTGATAATCTATTCTTGATATGCATGCATATCATTATCCTGACTAATCGTTTGGATTGGCGAAAGCCAGAAGAGCCAAACTTCAAGTAATTGAAGCTCAACTCATGATTAGTCAGGCCATTAGATTGGCAATGGATATGCCTGACCGTTAGGTAAAAAATGCGCCCAACAGCTGTCAGGTCTTCGCACACCAACCGTAGTGCGATGCGTCGTCGTAGTGGCTTTGTCACTGCACCAACGGCAAAGAAAATGGCTCCTGCAATGACTTTAGTGGAAAAGGCTGCTTTATTAGCACCTGCTTCAGTAAAAGTTACTCAAGCCGCTTAACAAAAAGCGCAGTATTTACTGCGCTTTTTTCTTTTCTTCACTTTCCCACTCTGCTTTTATTCACTCTTCCACGTTGGTATTCCCGACCTGATTTGATACCTTTAGCAAAAATCATTATAAATATTGTGGAGAAAGCTGCATGAAGTGCCATCGAATTGAAGAGTTATTGGAACTGATGGAGCCTGAATGGCAAAAAGACCAAGAACTGAACTTGCTCGAATTTATCATCAAGCTATCACAAGAGGCCGGTTACGAAGGTAAACTTGAAGATCTCACCGACGACGTGCTGATCTACCACCTAAAAATGCGTAACAGCCAAAAAGACGACATGATTCCTGGTCTTAAAAAGGATCAAGAAGATGATTTTAAAACTGCAATTTTAAAAGCTCGAGGCATTATTTAGTCCTTCGAAGCTCATCATCTAAAACGATATCAAACTCAAAAGCGGCCTTAGTGGTCGCTTTTTTGTTTCTGTTCGCTACTTTTTCATCACAACTGTTATGAGTTTTGTTGTTAAAGGTTGATAGCGTTAAAGAAATTAGAACAATATTGCCGTTATAATCGCCATCCATAAGAATCTTCTAAAATAGTAATAATGAACTGCACTAAGTTTCGACCCTTCGATGTTTACTGTAGGTTTTTATTACCCGATTCACTTAAAAATCATTATTTCAAAGCAATGTCGTAGAGTGCTATCAATAAGAAATGGCACCAAATGCCACAAAAAGGATATCCCATGAGTCAGGATAAAATCGATATCAAAGATGTGACTCCTAAAACCTTTAACCCAAAGACACATAAAGGTAACGGAGATCGATTTAACCCAAGTAACCGTATTTACGTACGTGAAAGTAAAGGTAAATTCCAGCAATTACGTCGTTATGGCGGTTGGTTCTTACTGCTACTTTTTGCCCTTATTCCGTGGATACCATTTGGTGAACGACAAGCGATCTTATTGGATATCGGTAGCCAACAATTTAACTTCTTTGGCACTACTTTATACCCTCAAGATCTGACTTTACTCGCCATATTATTTGTTATCGCGGCTTTTGCTCTCTTTTTTATAACCACCTTCTTAGGTCGGGTTTGGTGTGGTTATCTTTGCCCACAAACCGTTTGGACCTTTATGTATATTTGGTTCGAAGAGAAACTAGAAGGCGCAGCTAACAAACGAAGAAAACAAGATTCAGGGAAGCTCACCCCTAACTTGTTAATGCGTAAAACGCTTAAACACATAGCCTGGATAGCCATAGCCCTTGCCACCGGCTTCACATTTGTTGGTTACTTTATCCCTGTAAAAGAACTGGTCGTCGATTTCTTTACCTTTAATGCATCATTTTGGCCAGCCTTTTGGATTCTATTCTTTGCGGGCTGTACTTATGCAAATGCCGGCTGGATGCGTTCGATAGTATGCTTACACATGTGTCCATACGCTCGATTCCAATCTGCAATGTTTGATAAAGATACTTTCATTGTTGGTTATGATCCTAAACGCGGTGAAAGCCGAGGACCTCGTTCTCGTAAAGCTGATCCAAAAGCACTTGGTCTTGGTGACTGTATTGACTGTAATTTATGTGTTCAGGTGTGCCCAACAGGGATAGATATCCGTGATGGTTTGCAATATGAGTGCATTAACTGCGGCGCATGTATTGATGCTTGTGATAAAACAATGGATCGCATGGGCTACGAGAAAGGTCTAATCAATTACACAACTGAGCATCGACTCGATGGCCACGATACAAAAGTCATGCGTCCTAAACTGCTAGGGTATGGTGCTATATTATTAATTATGATTGGTCTGTTCTTCGTTCAGATAGCCAGTGTCGACCCTGCAGGTTTGAGTGTATTAAGAGACCGTAACCAATTGTTTAGAGTTAACAATGAAGGTTTTATTGAAAACACTTACACACTTAAAATCATTAATAAAACCCAGCAACTTCAGGAATACACGTTCAATGTTGAAGGCATACCTAATGTTACTTGGTACGGAAAACAATCGGTAGAAGTGCAGCCAGGTGAAGTATTGAATTTACCTATAAGCTTAGGGGCTGATCCTGAAAAACTCAGCTCACCGGTTTCTACAATTCAGTTTATACTCTCTGATAGTGAAGAATTTACCATTGAAGTAGAAAGCCGCTTTATTAAGAAGCTGTAACTGCACAATTAACGGAAAAAGGCTCAGTAATGAGCCTTTTTTATTTTATGACTATGCAAGCCTTTAACTTTGATAACTTAACGCCCGACTTCATGTGGTACGCCCTTGAAAGCATTGGTGTCCGCGCTGAGTCTGGTCTTCTGGCCCTTAATAGCTATGAGAACCGTGTTTATCAATTCTCAGATGAAGACAAAAAACGCTATGTAGTAAAATTCTACCGACCTCAACGTTGGAGCAAAGAGCAAATTCAAGAAGAACATGACTTCGCTCTTGAGCTGATCGAGCAGGAGTTACCAGTTGCACCACCAATGATAATTAATGGCGCAACATTACATGAATACCAAGGCTACATGTTTGCTTTGTTTACCAGTGTGGGTGGCCGTCAATATGAAGTGGATAACCTAGACCAATTGGAAGGCGTTGGACGTTTCCTTGGGCGCATTCATAAAGCCAGCGCAGGTAAAACTTTTCAACATCGTCCGACTCTCAGCTTAGATGAATACCTTTATCAACCGCGTAAAATTCTAGAAAATTCTAATTTCATTCCAACGCATCTAGAAAACGTATTCTTCAACGATCTTGATTTACTTATCAAAGCACTAGAATCTCAATGGGATAATAATTATAAAAATATTCGCCTCCATGGAGATTGCCACCCAGGGAATATACTATGGCGTGATGGGCCTATGTTTGTGGATCTCGATGATGCGAGAAATGGACCTGCTGTACAAGATTTATGGATGCTGCTAAATGGTGAGCGCCAAGATAAACTCATGCAACTCGATATTATTTTGGAAAACTACCAAGAGTTTTGCGATTTTAATACTGCTGAGTTGAAACTAATTGAGCCACTACGCGGTCTACGAATGGTGCATTACATGGCATGGTTAGCAAAACGATGGCACGATCCTGCTTTCCCGCTCGCTTTTCCTTGGTTTAATGATCCAAAATACTGGGAGAGCCAAGTTCTTGCTTGTAAGGAACAGTTAGCAACATTACAAGAACCACCGTTATCATTAATGCCACAGTGGTAATTGAGCATTGCTTACAGTTACCAAGACTCAAAAAACAACCAAAATTCAAATAATAATGGAGATTGAATAATGAAAAAGCTGCTCGCATTTTTCTCACTTGTATTACTTAGCCTTTCTGCACACGCGGCTAAGTTTAATGAAGGCGAACATTACAAAACGTTAGATCTAGAGCCTTCAAAAAAGCCAGTAGTGACCGAGTTTTTCTCTTTCTATTGCCCACACTGTCATAGCTTTGAACCTATTATTCAGCAGCTAAAGCAACAGCTGCCTGAAGGCGTAAAACTGCAAAAAAACCATGTATCTTTCATGGGCGGTAAAATGGGTAAGTCGATGAGTAAAGCTTACGCAACTTCTATCGCACTTAAAGTCGAAGACAAAATGACACCTGTGCTATTTAATCGCATCCACAATATGCGTAAAGCACCAAAAGACGATGCAGAACTGCGCCAAATCTTCCTAGATGAAGGGGTAGATGCAAAGAAATACGATGCGGCTTTCAACGGTTTTGCCATCGACTCTATGGTTCGTCGATTCGACAAAGGCTTTAAAGACAGTGGTCTTTCAGGCGTTCCAGCTATCCTCGTAAATAATCGCTACCTAGTTCAAGCTCAAGGTATCAAAACAACGGGCGAA
Organism: Vibrio gallaecicus; assembly: GCF_024347495.1. NCBI lineage: Bacteria > Pseudomonadati > Pseudomonadota > Gammaproteobacteria > Vibrionales > Vibrionaceae > Vibrio > Vibrio gallaecicus. The sequence continues at coordinate 3,258,381 of NZ_AP025490.1, forward strand.
TACATTGAGTTGGTTAACTTCTTACTAAAGAAATAAACCTCGCGATAATGTAAGTACACCGCTTAAAAAGAAAAGGGAGCCACCAAACTGCTCCCTTTTTAGATCCTTATCCTAAAACTGAGTCAGGGCCATATTGAGCCATTTAATGCTGGTCACCGCCAATGTCTCATTATAGAGTCTCAAAGGTATTCTAAATGTAAAAAACAGTGAACCATTTTGTTACTGTGACCTCTATAAACACTACGTGTTATCACTAATCATTCGGTCAAGGAGAATCACGAGTGAAACTAAAATACACAATCCTAGCGACGAGTATAATGGCAATGCCAGCACTTGCTCAGCTTTCTGATGAAGCAGGATTCAGCGGAGAAATTTCTCTCAACGCCGGCATGGCTTCCTCAACATCAAACTTCAACACTGATGGCGATAAAAACTTAACATCAGTCAATCAAAGTGCCTCTGAAGAAAGCACTTTTCTTGTCGCTCCTCTCGGTAATATCGCTTATACCTTCGGTGAGCAACTCAATCAGCAAGTTTATACCGGTACCACCCGTGATGATGTTGCTACAGGTACTGTTGTGCTCGAAGTTGGTTATAAGTATCAATTAGAGTCAGGTATGGTGATCGATGCGTCTTTCTTGCCAACCATCATGTCTGGAGAAACTTGGGCTGACCCTTATTTAACAACCGGCCCAAGAACAGAAACAGATGAAACTGGTAATGCATTCCGATTAAAACTAGAGAGTATCGCTGGTTCCAATTTCAGCCTTGATATGGCTTATGCAACCAAAGATGTAGAAAATGACGCTATTACTTTTGATGAATTAAAGCGCGATGCCGATACTGTTTACCTCAAAGGGCAATATCGACAACCTTTAAATAGAACGACCCTTTTGCTTCCTTCTATCACTTACCAATCCACATCTGCGGATGGTAAGGCAAGCTCGTTTGAAGAAATAGGCGCTGAAGTCAGCTTATTTAAAGCGATTAACCGCCATAAATTAGCATTAACTGCGGGCTATAGCCGTAGAAGCTATGATGCTACGAATCCTATTTACGACAAGACACGCAGTGATAATAAATACAATTTATTTGCGGCTTATGAGTACGATAACTTTATGGATTGGGAAAATTGGGCTTTCATTTCATTAGCAGGTTATGGCACAAGCCAATCAAACATTACCTTCTATGATGAATCGGAATACCTAGTCTCTGTTGGTATCAACTACAAGTTCTAAGCCCTAATTAAGGTAGTTCAGTCTTGATATAAATCATTGCGATTAAAGCCTAGCTCTACCAGGCTTTAATCGCTCTTTATCAAACAGACTGCGCCGTTAACTGTTTCAATAATCTATCCATAGCGCGGTATCCCAACGCTTCAGCTAAATGTTTCTTTTCAATATCAATACACCCTTCCAAATCAGCAATGGTTCTCGCCACTTTGATGATTCGATGATATGCCCGAATAGATAAACCTAAACGATGCAAAGCACTTTCTAGAAACTCAGCATCACAGAGCTGTAAGGGACAATATTTATCAATTTCACGGCTACCCAGTAATGCATTAGACTTATTACTGCGCTTCATCATTAATTCTCTTGCTAACGCCACTCTTTTTCTCACAACCTCTGTGGTTTCACCTCTATCTCCACCTTCCGCGAGCATTCCTTTAGGCAGCAATGGAATTTCTAATGACATATCAAAACGATCCAACAATGGTCCTGACAGTTTATTCAAATAGCGTAAAATGATCTGCGGATTTGCTCTGGTTTGATTCCCCTCATAGTATCCAGTAGGGCTGGGGTTTAATGCGCCTACCAATTGAAACCGAGCAGGGAATCGAGTCTTACCTGCCGCTCTCGAAATAATAATTTCACCAGACTCTAATGGCTCTCTTAAAGAGTCGAGAACTTTCCTGTCAAATTCAGGCATCTCATCTAAAAATAACAACCCATTATGAGCCAAAGATATTTCACCAGGTCTTGGGATAGAACCGCCTCCTACCAAGGCAGCCATAGAACTAGAGTGGTGCGGAGATCGAAATGGTCGTTTTTTCCAATTATGCTGATTAATTTCTTGCTGAGTTAATGAAGCAACAGAAGCAGTTTCTAGCGCTTCTTGATCATTCATTTGAGGTAATAAGTCACATAGCCGGGAAGCAAGCATGGTTTTGCCTGTACCGGGAGGACCAAGAAAAAGTAAATTATGATTACCTGCTGCCGCAATTTCTAAGGCGCGCTTTCCTTGCTGCTGACCGATAATATCTTGCAAGTCTCGTGAAGATATATCATCTAACATCATTTGAGCGGTTTGATGCAAACCTAAAGCTTGTTGACCACATATATCAGCACAAACTTCCAATAAACTTTGTGCAGACTTGTGCTGCCCTTTACCAACTAAGGCGGCTTGATCGCCATTGGCATGAGGAACGACTAAGACACGTTGAACTTTATCCGCCGCCAAAGTAGCAGGAAGGACGCCTTTAACGGGTCTTAATTCCCCTGATAACGCAAGTTCTCCAATAAACTCTGAATCTGCTAAAGTCGAATGGGGCAGCTGATCAGAAGCAACCAAAATCCCTAATGCGATAGGTAAATCAAACCGTCCGCCTTCTTTCGGTAAATCGGCAGGAGCGAGGTTAACAGTGATCCGCTTAGCCGGAAACTCAAAGCGCGAGTTTATGATTGCACTTCTTACTCTGTCTTTAGCCTCTCGAACGGTAGTTTCAGGCAGACCGACCAAAGTAAAACCTGGCATACCATTGCTAATATGCACCTCAACCGTCACTTCTGGTGCTTCCACCCCAACACTTGCTCGACTATGAATTATCGCGAGACCCATACAATTCCTTTGTTATTGATTTAAAAGTATTCACTCTGATATTCATTGATGATCAAAGCTATAGAGATGTTATATAGCGTGGTGGAATGCTGTGTTCATGTGAAAAAAGAATGACATTTTGCTTGTCATACAGCAGATTTGTGTGATAACACTAGAGATGTAGACCTTCACATAAGACAATAAAAGATAGAACAAACAATTTATGACATTTAACGCTCGCATTTACGCACTGATTAACCTGGTCATCGTAGTCATTATTAAGACTACGCGGGGGCGAGTGGCTAGAAGGTAACCACAAATTTTAAAAACCCCCGCACTGAAAAGTCCGGGGGTTTTTTGTAATTTATATATTTGATTTTTTATTTTGAAGCATTTTCGGCTATGCCGTTAGACAGGAAGAATGGGAGCACAAGATGTGCAATGAAAAAGCAAAAAGTTACCAAAGCACAGGTAATTCGGAGGATTTACGATGAAAGGCGCAGAACTGGTCGTATCCGCATTAAAACAACAAGGAATTAAAACCGTTTTTGGCTATCCAGGTGGCGCAATTATGCCTATCTATGATGCTCTATACGACGGTGGAGTTGAGCATATTCTTTGCCGCCATGAACAAGGTGCCGCTATGGCTGCCATCGGCATGGCTCGGGCAACACAAGATGTAGCAGTATGCATGGCAACCTCTGGACCTGGTGCAACCAACCTAGTAACAGGTTTGGCTGATGCTTTCATGGACTCAATCCCTCTTGTTGCTATCACAGGTCAAGTCGCAAGTACTCACATTGGTACTGATGCATTCCAAGAAATGGATGTGATTGGTATGTCTTTGTCTTGTACCAAGCATAGCTACCTAGTCACTGACATTGAAGATTTAGCACCAACACTGGCAGAGGCTTTTGAAGTAGCCAAAGCGGGTCGTCCTGGTCCGGTCATTGTTGATATAGCAAAAGATGTTCAGCTTGCTCAAACTCCTGTAGAAGTTCTTCCTGAATTTACACCACCAGCGCTTCCAGTTGCCCCACAAGAAGCGATTGATGCCGCTCAACACCTTCTTTCTCAAGCCACTCGCCCTGTACTCTATGTCGGCGGTGGCGTTCAATTAGCGAAAGCCACTGAATCTGTTCGTGAATTTTTACGTTTAAACCCTATGCCAGCAGTCAGCACCTTGAAAGGCTTAGGCACGATTGAACGTGATGACCCTCATTACCTCGGAATGCTAGGCATGCACGGCACGAAAGCCGCAAACCTTGTTGTTCAAGAAAGTGACCTTTTGATTGTAGTTGGCGCTCGCTTTGATGACCGAGTAACCGGCAAGCTTGATACTTTTGCTCCCCTCGCAAAAGTTATCCATATCGATATTGATGCAGCTGAATTAGGTAAGCTTCGTCATGCTAATGCCCCTGTTCGAGGCGACATCAATAAAGTGCTACCTCAGCTAGAGCTGGCACAAGATATTTCGTCTTGGGTGCATCACTCTGAAGGCTTACGTAGCTCGTTCAAATGGCGCTACGATCACCCTGGCGACTTAATCTTTGCTCCTAAGTTACTAAAGCAGCTGTCTGACATGATGCCAGAAAGCTCAATAGTTTCGACGGATGTTGGTCAACACCAAATGTGGGCAGCTCAACATATTCAGCCTCGCGATCCTCAAAACTTTATCACCTCTGCAGGTTTAGGCACGATGGGCTTTGGTTTACCAGCTGCGATGGGCGCATCCGTTGGTCGTCCAGATGACCAATCAATCCTAATCTCAGGTGATGGTTCGTTCATGATGAACGTACAAGAACTTGGCACGCTGAAACGCCGCCAAATTCCTGTAAAAATGGTACTACTGAATAACTCACGTTTAGGCATGGTTCGCCAATGGCAATCACTGTTTTTTGATGGCCGCCACAGTGAGACAATTTTGGATGATAACCCTGACTTCGTCATGCTTGCGAAAGCATTTGATATCCCTGGGAAAACCATCACACGTAAAGAAGAAGTTGAGCCAGCATTGAAAGAAATGTTGGAAAGTAAAACTGCCTACTTACTTCATGTATTGATCGATGAAGAAGAAAACGTATGGCCTCTTGTACCGCCAGGTGCATCGAACAGTGATATGTTGGAGAACACATAACATGGAAAGATATTTATTAGATATTAAGGCTGATGATAAGCCAGTACTGTTGGAACGTGTTCTTCGAGTTATTCGTCACCGTGGCTTTATTGTTAAGCAAGTAGCAGGAACACAAAACCATGAAAGCAAAGTCGCGAGCGTTGAAATTATTGTCGACAGTGACCGCCCGATTTCTTTCTTAGTTAATCAAATTGAAAAGCTATGGGACGTGCGTACCGTTGATGTCATTACCATTAGCCGTAATGAGCTACCAAACAACAACCTCCAACAAAAAATTAGTGCATAAGGAAAGCAAGCATGACAGCTAAAACAGCAGATTTTATTTGGTTTAATGGTGAATTGGTTCCATGGGCTGAAGCGAACGTTCACGTTTTGACTCACGCTATGCACTACGGTACGTCAGTATTTGAAGGTGTTCGTTGTTACAACACACCAAAAGGTCCGGTTATTTTCCGTCACCCTGAACACGCACGCCGCCTAAAAGATTCAGCAAAAATTTATCGCTTCCCTATTCCATACACGGAAGAAGAAATCATGGAAGCAACGCGTGAAACATTACGCCAGAACAAACTTAAGTCTGCGTATATCCGCCCTCTAGGCTTTGTTGGTAATGTTGGGTTGGGTGTTTGCCCTCCTGAAAACACTGAAATGGATCTAATCATCGCCGCTTTCCCTTGGGGTTCTTACCTTGGTGAAGAAGCTTTAGAGAACGGTGTTGATGCCATGATTTCAAGTTGGAATCGCGCCGCTCCAAATACTATCCCTACAGCGGCTAAAGCTGGTGGTAACTACCTTTCTTCATTGCTAGTTGGTGGTGAAGCTCGTCGTCATGGTTACGATGAAGGTATTGCGCTAAGCGTTGATGGCTACCTTTCTGAAGGTGCTGGCGAAAACATCTTTGTGATTCGTAACGGCGTACTTTCAACGCCACCAGCAACCAGTGCCATTCTTCCTGGTATCACTCGCGATACCATCATGACGCTTGCAAAAGACATGGGTTATGAGGTTCGTGAAGAAAACATTGCTCGAGAAGCATTATACCTTGCAGACGAAGTATTTATGACTGGCACAGCGGCTGAAATTGTACCAGTACGCAGCGTAGATAAAATTACGGTAGGCGAAGGAAAACGAGGTCCTATTACAACTAAAGTTCAAGCGGCTTACTTTGGTTTGTTTAATGGTACAACGGAAGATAAATGGGGCTGGTTAGATTATGTTTATCCAGAAAACCAAGCTAAAGACACTCAACAGCCAGCAGCCAAGTAATTTATAAGGATTTAATGCAATGCCTATCTATCGTTCAGCAACAACTACTCACGGACGCAACATGGCTGGTGCGCGCGCTTTATGGCGTGCAACTGGCGTAAAAGATGATGATTTCGGTAAGCCAATCATTGCCGTTGTAAACTCGTTCACACAGTTTGTACCTGGTCACGTTCACCTTAAAGATATGGGTCAACTGGTTGCGGGTGAAATCGAAAAAGCAGGCGGTATCGCCAAAGAATTCAATACCATCGCAGTGGATGATGGTATCGCAATGGGTCACGGCGGCATGCTGTACTCACTGCCGTCACGCGAACTTATCGCAGACTCAGTTGAATACATGGTTAATGCGCACTGTGCGGATGCCATGGTTTGTATTTCAAACTGTGACAAAATCACTCCGGGAATGATGATGGCTGCAATGCGCCTTAATATCCCAGTGATCTTTGTTTCAGGTGGTCCAATGGAAGCGGGTAAAACTAAGCTTTCTGATCAAATAATTAAACTCGATCTTGTTGATGCAATGATCCAAGGTGCCGATCCTACAATTTCAGATGAGCAAAGTGAGCAAGTTGAGCGTTCTGCATGTCCAACTTGTGGTTCATGTTCTGGCATGTTTACTGCGAACTCAATGAACTGCTTAACTGAAGCTCTTGGTCTATCTCAACCAGGTAATGGTTCTATGTTAGCAACGCACGCAGACCGCGAAGAGTTGTTTATCAATGCGGGTAAACGCATTGTTGATCTAACGAAACGTTACTACGAGCAAGATGACGAATCAGCACTTCCACGTAACATCGCTAATCGCGCGGCATTTGATAATGCAATGGCGCTTGATATTGCAATGGGTGGTTCAAGTAACACCGTACTTCACCTATTAGCGGCTGCTCAAGAAGGTGAGATTGACTTTGACATGAGCGATATCGATGAGATGTCACGCCGTGTTCCACACCTGTGTAAAGTTGCTCCTTCAACACCTAAATACCACATGGAAGATGTTCACCGTGCTGGTGGTGTAATGGCGATCCTTGGTGAGCTTGACCGTGCAGGTCTTCTTAATAACCAAACTCGTACTGTACTTGGCTTAAGCATGCAAGAACAGTTGGCTCAATATGACATCATGCAAACAGAAGATGAAGCTGTGCTTAAGTTCTTCCGTGCAGGTCCTGCTGGTATTCGTACAACCAAAGCATTCTCACAGGATTGCCGCTGGGATCGTCTTGATGACGACCGTAAAGAAGGTTGTATCCGTACTAAAGAAAACGCATTCAGCCAAGAAGGTGGTCTAGCTGTTCTTTCGGGCAACATCGCTGTTGATGGATGTATCGTAAAGACTGCTGGTGTTGATGAAGAAAACCTTAAGTTCCAAGGTCCTGCGGTTGTTTTTGAAAGCCAAGATACCGCTGTAGATGGGATCTTAGCTGGCAAAGTGAAAGCCGGCGAAGTCGTTGTCATTCGTTATGAAGGTCCTAAGGGTGGTCCGGGCATGCAAGAGATGCTTTACCCTACGACTTACCTGAAATCGATGGGACTTGGTAAATCTTGTGCGCTTCTAACAGACGGTCGTTTCTCTGGTGGTACATCTGGTCTATCGATTGGTCACGCCTCTCCTGAAGCGGCAAGTGGCGGTGTGATTGGTCTAGTTAACACTGGCGACATCATCACTATCGATATCCCAAACCGTTCAATCACCCTAGATATTTCTGACGATGAGCTAGCAGCACGTCGTGCAAAACAAGATGAACTAGGTTGGAAGCCAGTTAACCGTCAACGTGAAGTGTCATTTGCACTAAAAGCTTATGCAAGCATGGCAACCAGTGCAGATAAAGGCGCGGTACGTGATAAGTCCAAATTAGAGGGCTAGCCAATGACCGACGCTTTCCCTAAAAAGGAGCTCAAACAAACTGGTGCAGATTATCTGCGCCAGATCTTACGCGCTCCTGTCTATGAAGCAGCTATCGTGACACCTCTTCAAGAGATGCCACGTTTAGCGGCTCGTATAGGTAACCAAGTCCAGATAAAGCGTGAAGATCGCCAGCCTGTGCACTCGTTTAAATTACGTGGCGCTTACAACATGGTTTCGAGCTTATCTGATGAGCAAAAATCGGCTGGCGTGATTGCAGCATCAGCAGGCAATCATGCTCAAGGTATGGCGTTATCCGGCACAAAACTGGGGATTCAAACCACGATTGTAATGCCGAAAACGACGCCAGATATCAAAGTGGATGCGGTTCGCAGCTTTGGTGGTAATGTCGTTTTACACGGCAATAACTTTGATGAAGCAAAAGCCGAAGCTGAACGTTTATCTGAATTGCATGGCTACACGTTTGTTCCTCCTTTCGATCACCCTCTAGTGATCGCAGGGCAAGGTACAATCGGTATGGAGATGCTTCAACAAAATGGGCACCTGGATTACATTTTTGTGCCCGTTGGCGGTGGCGGTTTGGCGGCTGGGGTTGCTGTTCTTATTAAGCAATTAATGCCAGAAATTAAAGTCATTGCGGTTGAACCTGAAGACTCTTCATGCCTAAAAGCAGCATTAGATGCTGGTGAACCTGTCGTTTTAGACCAAGTCAGTATGTTTGCTGACGGTGTAGCGGTTAAGCGTATTGGTGAAGAGACATTCCGCCTTTGTCAGAAATACTTAGATGGACACATTGCGGTATCCAGCGATGAAATTTGTGCTGCCGTAAAAGATATCTTCGAAGACACTCGTGCCATCGCAGAACCTTCTGGTGCACTTGCTTTAGCTGGTTTGAAAAAATTTGCAGAGCAACATCAACTAAAAGACAAACAGCTTAGTACTGTATTGTCAGGCGCAAATACCAACTTTCATGGGTTGCGTTATGTTTCTGAACGTTGTGAGCTTGGTGAAAAACGTGAAGGTTTACTGGCAGTGACTATTCCAGAGCGCCAAGGGGCATTCTTAGAGTTCTGCAATATCATTGGTGGGCGAGCTGTCACTGAGTTTAACTATCGCTATAACGATGACAGCCTAGCGAATATTTTTGTCGGTGTACGCTTACAAGGCGGGCAAGAAGAGCTAGATGGTATCATTACCGATCTTCGCGATGGTGGATACCCAGTTGTTGATTTGTCTGATGATGAAATGGCAAAACTGCACGTTCGTTACATGATTGGCGGCAAACCCTCGAAACCAATAAAAGAACGATTATACAGTTTTGAATTTCCTGAATACCCTGGAGCATTATTAAAATTCTTAGATACTCTAGGTACGCACTGGAATATTAGCCTTTTCAATTACCGTAACCATGGTGCTGACTATGGTCGAGTGCTGTGTGGTTTTGAGCTGAGTGATGATGATTTGATCACTTTTTCTAGCCACTTACGTGAGTTAGGCTACCAATGTAAAGACGAAACCGATAACCCTTCTTATCAGTTCTTCCTGTCATAATACTGGTCAATAAAATCTTTATAAGCATCCAAAAGAGCGAATTTATGTCGCTCTTTTTCTTTTTGTGTGCTCTTTCGTTTAACTGATTTTTATGGATAACGCTTCTTACTTCAAACAACCTTTCGGTGCTCTAACCAATCTTGATGAAGTTGCTCACTTGACCCTAAATAATTAACCATCCATTCAATAAGCTTATGATTATCATCTTTTTTCCACACTAAACAACATTGGCTTTGAGGGCTGTCTTCTGGGAGTATTTTCTCCACCAGCAAACCTTGTTGAATGATAGGTGCCGCAATATGTCTTGGCATATAACCCACTCCGACACCATTCTTTAGGCACTCAATCGCGCTATACCAATTAGGCAATAGGAGCCTTCTTTGGGAAGCATAATGACCAGCATGACGTTTAGGCAATACGCTTGAGGTGTCATCTAAACAAATAGCTGGAAATTGACTCACAAATTCCTCAGTCAATTGCTGCTCTCGTACACAAGGGTGACTTGGTGACATAACAAATGCCCAATCTAAACGCCCCATATCTTTGACCTCAAAATCTCCACCAACAGGTACAGCAGATGTCGCTCCAATAACAATATCCGCCCTTCCTTGCGCTATAGCCTCCCAGGACCCGTTAAATACTTCCATGTTGATTTGTAGTTCAGCAAAATCAAATGTCTGATAAAACTCTTCTATCAGTGGTTTCATCTTATCGAGCTTAACCACATTATCTAGAGTCAGCCTTAGTGTCTTTTTCCATCCTTTAGCAGCACGCTTTGTTTGCGCCCTCACCTCTTCCATTTGCCTCAGTAAAGAACGAGCTTCTTCAATAAACAATTCACCGGCCGGTGTCAGTTCCACTTTCCTTGGTAAGCGTCGAAATAGAATCACATCGAGTTCTTGCTCAACTTGCCTGACACCATAACTGATCGCTGAGGGAACTTTATGCAATTGTTCAGCTGCCGCAGTGAAGCTACCCAGCCGAGCCACAGTATCGAGCATTTCTAGAGAGGATTTAGAAAACATAAGCCTTCAAATTTTTTGATTGATAACTACACATTTTAACGTTTTATTTTATTTAATGCTAAAAATAGAATACGAAACACAGAATACAAAGGGATTAATACCACTTTGTTTAAACAATAAATTTGATAACAAGCTAAGTTATCTAAGCTCATGGCACCTTATGAATATCTCCAAGTTTCAACTCGTTTATCTTGCTGCATTATCTATGCTCGGTTTTATCGCCACTGATATGTACCTTCCTGCTTTTAAAATCATGGAAATTGATTTTGCTACAGGCCCAGAACAAATTGCTCTTTCTTTAACAGTCTTTTTAGTCGGTATGGCTTTAGGTCAACTGCTTTGGGGACTTGCTAGCGATAAATATGGTCACAGGAATACACTTGCAGCCGGTTTAGCGCTATTCACTCTGGCATCATTTGGATTAGCGTTTAGTACTGAAGTCTGGCAACTCCTTGCATTACGCTTTGTACAAGCTATTGGAGTATGTGCTCCAGCGGTTATCTGGCAAGCGATGGTGATCAAGCGCTATTCAGCGTCTAGCAGCCAACAAATTTTTGCAACCATCATGCCCCTTGTGGCTTTATCTCCAGCTTTAGCACCTCAATTAGGTGTTGTGTTAGCCGATACTTTCGGATGGCATAGTATCTTCATTGTATTGACGCTAATGGGTGCTCTTCTAATCGCCACTACAATGGCTCAGCCCCAAGAGAAACCTGAAGTAAGAGAAACATCCGTTGGTAATGACATTAAGTCGCTTCTGAAGTCTAAATCTTACCTAGGCAATGTAATAATGTTTGCTTCTGCATCGGCTGCGTTCTTTGCGTACCTAACGGGAATGCCTGAAATTATGGCTAAGCTAGGGTATGAAGCAAAAGATATTGGTTTGAGCTTCATTCCACAGACGATTGCATTCATGGTAGGTGGCTACTTAGGTAAAGTTGGCGTTAAGAAGTTTGGTGACTCTCGCGTACTTAAACACTTAGTCGGGCTATTTAGCGTTTCAACACTGCTTATTTTTGTCGCTTCACAATGGGAATTAACTTCAATTTGGCCTTTGCTTGCTCCTTTCTGCTTAATCGCAGTGGCGAATGGTGCTCTTTACCCAATCGTTGTAAACCGAGCGCTATCTAGCGCAAAACAAAGCCCAGCAACGGCTGCAGGTCTTCAGAACAGTTTACAAATCTGTATCAGTAGCTTTGCAAGTGGCTTAGTTGCTGCAATGGCAAGCAGCGCATTACAGGTTACTGGTGTGACAATTGTGATTTGTTTAATGGGATTATGGATTGGCTACATTGTTGCAAACCGTGAATTATCACAGCACTTCACAACACCAGATAACTCTCGAGTTGTACTTGAAGAAAACCAAGACTAGAGCTTAAATAAACTCTATCGGAAATAAAAAGAGCGAGTATTACTCGCTCTTTTTATTTCTACTTAGAGTCCGACTCAATGACTTCTAAAGTTGGAGCTTTTTTCCGGCTATATTCATTATAATTAACCACTCGACTACGCCCCATATCTTTAGCTAGATAAAGCGCATTATCGGCCATCTTAACCAGAGACTCAGTATCAGAAGCTGGCTTCGGGTAGGTTGACACGCCAATCGACACACCCAACTGACCTAATGATAATCCCTTGTATTCTAAGTGCATTGAACGCACCGCATCACACAGCGTCTGACCAAATTCTGTCGCTTCTTGCATGGTGTAATGAGGAAGCAGCACAGCTAGCTCTTCTCCTCCAAGTCGACAAGCAATCTCATCTTCACTTACGCTCTGCTTAAGCAACGCACTGATTTCTTTCAATACGAAGTCACCAGCATCATGACCAAAGTTGTCATTAAAACGTTTGAAGTGATCCAAATCGAGCATCAACAACGACAATGGTTGTTCGCTGGTGGCAGAGTTCATCGAATGCTCTTCTAGTTTCTGCTCAAAGAAACGACGGTTGAACAAACCCGTTAATGGATCGCTTAGAGCTTGTGAACGTAGCTTCTCTTGGAGACTCAAGTTAGCCAATGCTAAACCTAGGTGCTCTGAAACACTGAAAGCCAGTTGCTCTATGATTGGGTCAATTTTTATATCACCGACACCGAAGTAAAGGTGCATGATACCGATGGTATTACCATGTGCAGTCAGCGGAATACAAAGGGTTTGGTTGTTATCCATCTCATGCATGTGACCACAAGTTAAAGAATGGAAATCATCATTCGATTGATGTGCTCGCCCCTTACGCAATGACCAACATTCTTCTGGTGCAAAGCTTGCGCTGCCCGGCCATGTTTCTCCCCAGTCCAATTGTGTTATTAGTTGGTTACGCGATGCTCGCATCAGAGAAACACTGCCGTTCACGTTACCAAGGATTCGAGGCAGGATATCAGAGACAATTTGCTGCGCTTCAACCATGTTATTACACGCCGCCAGCATATTCGCTAAGCGATGCATCAACTCGATCTCATGGGTTCGTTGACGAATACGCTCGTCTTGTTTTTTCTGTTCTTCTTCAACCTTATGAGTGATCTGGCGATTGCTCACATAAGATGTACCGATCAAGAAGCTTAAACTCAGTAGCACCATACCAATCAAAATTCCCATCAACTGGAAATTCATTTGCTTTAATTGATGCATAGGAGAAGAAATGACGATAACGAAATTCAGACCATTGATCGATTCTTGGCGGGAGTAATAAATTCGGTCTACAGATGTCACGGTGCTAAACCTAACATCACTACCAATACCGAGCTCTAAAGCTTGCTGGAACTCAGGGCGGTCGCTGTGGTTTTCTACGCTGGCGAGTGCGTGATCAGACAGATCGGTATCACCAACAACAACACCATCTGGATTAATAACTTGAATTCTCAAGCTGGTATTAGCCTGAGTTAAATCACCGATATAATCATCGACATCGAGATCTGTGGTAAATGAATGACTGTCTTCACGCATTTCATATACCACATCAGACATCAACGAAATAAGGTGGTTACGTTCGTTCTCTACAACTAACTTCTCTAATGTGATGTAAAAACCATATAAGCCCACCAGCATTGAAAAAGATAAAATAACGATTGGCAAAGTTTGCCATTTTTTGTCGACTAATCTCACTACGTAACCATTTTAACTTACAGAACATCGATCTGAATAATATCAATCTACCAACAAAATACAATTCCGAAGTTGATTATTTTCCTATCACAAATCGCCTACAAAAAAGCCAGCAACATAGTTACTGGCTCTTAATACACTCAATGACTAAAGTTTTAGCTCTAGCCAGATTTATGTTTAATCTATTTTTTAGTTGGACGTGCCCAATTTGCGATCTTGCGCTCTTTAGCACGACTAATAATAAGTTCATTTTCAGAAACATCACGAGTTACTGTCGAACCAGCACCAACGGTAGCACCATTACCTATCGTTACAGGCGCGATTAATTGGCTATCTGAACCAACGAATACGTCATCGCCAATGATAGTCTTAAACTTATTAGCACCATCGTAGTTACAAGTAATAGCACCTGCACCAACGTTCACACGCTGACCGATTTCAGCATCCCCAAGATAAGTTAAGTGGTTAGCTTTAGAACCTTCACCTAAGCAAGTATTCTTCACTTCAACAAAGTTACCCACATGAGAGTTATTACGCATGTCTGCACCAGGACGAAGGCGAGTAAATGGACCTACAGTACAATCCTCACCAACTGTCGCACCATCAATGATGCTGTAAGGGCGAACGATTGTGTTGTCATCAATTTCACAGTCTTTCAGTACGCAGCCAGTACCAATAACTACGTTATCGCCAATGCTAACAGTACCTTCAATAATAACATTCGTATCAATCTCGACATCCATACCACATTGTAATTCACCACGTAAATCAAAACGGCTTGGATCGCGTAGCATGACACCTTGCTTCAATAATTTATCTGCTTGCTCAGCTTGATAAGCACGCTCTAAGCGAGCCAGTTGAGAACGGTCATTAACGCCTTCAACTTCAATAGGGCTTACTGGGTGAACGGCTTCAACAGCACGACCTTCATCGTGAGCTGCTGCAATAACGTCAGTCAGGTAGTATTCACCTTGTGCGTTGTCATTGCTTAGGCCTGATAACCAACGCTTAAGATCGCCACCTGTTGCGACCATAACGCCAGTATTGATCTCTTTGATAAGCTTCTGCTCATCGGTTGCATCTTTCTGCTCAACGATTGCCACAACAGGGCCATTGCGACGAATGATACGACCGTAACCCATAGGGTTATCTAGAACGACAGTAAGTAGCGCGATACCACCGTTTGGTTGAGCGTCTAATAGGTTTTCAATGGTTTCTGGCGAGATCAGTGGAACATCACCGTATAGCACAAGTACTTTTTCATCATCAGCGAAATGTGCAGATGCCTGGTCGACCGCGTGGCCGGTACCTAGCTGTTCAGCTTGTAGAGCCCAATTAACCGATTCTTGTGCAAGTGTCGATTTCATTTGTTCACCACCATGGCCGTAAACAAGATGAATATTTTGAGCACCTAAACCATTACAAGTATCGATAACATGCTTCACCATCGGCTTACCTGCAAGCGTATGCAGAACCTTTGGTGTGTTTGAATACATGCGAGTGCCTTTTCCCGCTGCGAGAATTACCGCGCTAAACTTCATTGTAAACCTATCCAACATTATTTTTTATTAAGCCGATATTGTAACCGTTTTTGGAAAAAAAATTAAATCGCAATAACCATTTAACCGATATTGATATGGAAAAGGAACACTTTTGAGAATCCAAAAAGGCAAAAAGGCGACCCTTAGGTCGCCTTTATCTCAGAGTCTATAATCTTATAAAGATTAACGACGCTGTTTTGTCAGTTCGATAACTCGTAACTGAGCAATGGCTTTAGCCAGTTCACCGGCCGCTTGTGCGAAGTCTATGTCGCCATGCTGATTTTGGATATTCTCCACAGCCTTGCGTTTAGCTTCTTCCGCCTTTGCTGCGTCTAGTTCTTCACCACGGATAGCTGTATCAGCCAGTACAGTCGCTGTACCAGGTTGAACTTCTACCATACCACCAGAAACATAAATGATTTCTTCGTGGCCGTGCTGCTTAACAATACGCACCATACCAGGCTTGATAGCGGTCAGCAGTGGAGTGTGACCATGGAAAATACCAAGCTCACCCTCACTACCGGTCACCTGAAACGTTTCAACAAGACCAGAGAAAAGTTGTTTCTCGGCACTTACAACGTCTAGGTGAAAGGTTATTGCTGCCATATCGCCTCCTAGTTAGCCTTATAGCTTCTTAGCATTCTCGATAGCTTCGTCAATTGCACCACAGTACATGAACGCTTGCTCTGGAATGTCATCGTATTCACCAGATAGAAGACCTTGGAAGCCACGTAGAGTCTCTTTAAGAGGTACGTAAACGCCTGGGTCACCTGTAAATACTTCCGCTACGTGGTAAGGCTGAGTTAGGAACTTCTCAATCTTACGAGCACGAGATACAACTTGCTTATCTTCTTCAGATAGCTCGTCCATACCTAGGATAGCAATGATATCTTTCAGCTCTTTATAGCGCTGAAGAGTAGACTGAACGCCACGAGCGATGTCGTAGTGCTCTTGTCCAACTACCAATGGATCCAGTTGACGTGAAGTAGAATCTAGCGGGTCGATCGCTGGGTATAGACCCATAGATGCGATGTTACGGTTAAGTACAACCGTTGCATCCAAGTGAGCGAACGTTGTTGCTGGAGACGGGTCAGTCAAGTCATCCGCAGGTACGTATACCGCCTGTACAGACGTGATAGAACCAGCTTTAGTTGACGTGATACGCTCTTGTAGAACACCCATTTCTTCAGCTAGTGTAGGTTGGTAACCTACCGCAGAAGGCATACGACCTAGAAGTGCTGAGACTTCAGTACCTGCTAGTGTGTAACGGTAGATGTTATCAACAAATAGTAGAACGTCACGACCTTCGTCACGGAAGCGCTCTGCCATTGTTAGACCAGTCAGTGCAACACGTAGACGGTTACCTGGTGGCTCGTTCATCTGACCGTAAACCATCGCTACTTTTGATTCTTCAGGGTTTTCAACGTTTACAACGCCAGCTTCCTGCATCTCAAAGTAGAAATCGTTACCTTCACGAGTACGCTCACCTACACCTGCAAATACAGATAGACCTGAGTGTTGAAGTGCGATGTTGTTGATAAGTTCCATCATGTTAACGGTCTTACCTACACCAGCACCACCGAATAGACCGATTTTACCACCCTTAGCGAATGGACAAATCAAGTCGATTACTTTAACACCAGTTTCTAGAAGAGCTGTCTCGTTAGACTGCTCTTCGTAGCTTGGAGCTTCACGGTGAATGGCGTAATGCTCTTCAGCACCAATCTCGCCACACTCATCAATCGCGTCACCTAGGACATTCATGATACGACCCAATGTCTTAGTACCTACTGGTACTGAAATTGGAGCGCCAGTATTTTCAACTGTCAAACCACGACGTAAACCATCAGAGCTACCCATTACGATTGCGCGAACTACGCCACCGCCAAGTTGTTGCTGAACTTCAAGAACTAAACGCTCTTTCACTTCATTAACATTCAGAGCATCGTATACACGAGGTACTTCGCCCTGTGGGAACTCTACGTCGACTACCGCACCGATGATCTGTACGATCTTACCTGTAGCCATCGTTAATCCTCTAACTATTTAGTTTTACCTAAGCTTAAACCGCAGCTGCGCCTGAAACGATCTCAGAAAGTTCTTGTGTAATCGCCGATTGACGGGCTTTGTTGTACACAAGTTCTAAGTCATCAATAATGTCACCAGCGTTATCTGTTGCTGATTTCATTGCAATCATTCGAGCCGCTTGCTCACAAGCAAGGTTCTCAACCACACCTTGGTACACTTGAGATTCGACATAGCGAACCAATAGTGCATCTAGGAGTGGTTTTGGCTCGGGCTCATAAATGTAGTCCCAAGAATGACTGCGTTTCATTTCTTCGCTGTCTGATTTAGGCAAAGGAAGTAATTGATCGATCGTTGGTTCTTGAACCATAGTGTTTTCAAACTTGTTGAACACTACAAACAGGCGATCTAATTCGCCTTCATCATATTTCTTCAGCATAACGCTTACAGAGCCAATCAAGTCTTCAAGGCTTGGACGATCGCCCAGACCAGAAACTTGAGCTGCTACTTTCGCGCCGCTGTTATTGAAAAATGCTGTTGCTTTAGAGCCTACAATTGCAAGCTCAACATCAGCACCTTTCTCAGACCAATCTTTCATGTCATTCATAGCTTTTTTGAACAAGTTAATGTTCAAACCACCACAAAGACCACGGTCTGTAGAAACGATGATGTAACCAACACGTTTGGCTTCACGTTCCTCAAGATAAGGATGCTTATACTCGAGGCTACCATTAGCCAAATGACCGATCACTTTACGCATTGTTTCTGCATATGGACGAGTAGCTTCCATTGCGTCTTGAGAACGACGCATTTTTGAAGCTGCTACCATTTCCATTGCTTTCGTAATCTTCTGTGTGCTTTTAACACTACCGATTTTATTACGTATCTCTTTTGCGCCGGCCATCGTTACTCTCCGTTAATGGTATGAGGTGGCCCTAAGACCACCTACCAATTACCAGGTCTGGGTTGCTTTGAAATCGTCAACAAGCTTCTTCAGCTCAGCTTCGATTTCTTTATTGAAAGCACCCGTTGTGTCGATCTGTGTTGCTAGATCGGCATATTGACCACGAGCAAACGACAGTAAAGCAGCTTCAAAGTCTAGAACTTTAGAAAGTTCAACATCTTGAAGGTATCCACGCTCTGCAGCGAAGATTACTAGAGCTTGGTCAAATACAGACATAGGAGCGTATTGCTTCTGCTTCATCAGTTCTGTAACTTTTTGACCGTGGTCTAGTTGCTTCTTAGTCGCTTCATCAAGATCCGAAGAGAACTGAGCAAATGCTGCAAGTTCACGGTATTGAGCTAGAGCAGTACGGATACCACCAGATAGCTTCTTGATGATTTTAGTCTGCGCCGAACCACCTACACGAGAAACTGAAATACCAGGGTCAACAGCTGGACGTACGCCCGCGTTGAATAGCTCAGTTTGTAGGAAGATCTGACCATCAGTAATCGAGATTACGTTCGTTGGTACGAATGCAGATACGTCACCAGCTTGCGTTTCAATGATAGGTAGAGCAGTTAAAGAACCAGTCTTGCCTGTCACTTCACCGTTAGTGAATTTTTCTACATATGCTTCGCTTACACGAGCAGCACGCTCTAGTAGACGAGAGTGAAGGTAGAAAACATCACCTGGGAACGCTTCACGACCTGGTGGACGCTTAAGTAGTAGCGAGATTTGACGGTAAGCGACAGCTTGCTTAGATAAATCATCATAAACAATCAGTGCATCTTCACCGCGATCACGGAAGTATTCGCCCATCGCACAACCAGCATATGGTGCAAGGTATTGCAGCGCTGCAGATTCAGAAGCAGATGCAACAACAACAACAGTGTTTGCTAGTGCGCCATGCTCTTCTAGTTTGCGAACTACGTTAGCAATAGTCGACGCTTTTTGGCCGATAGCTACGTAGATAGAGAAAATACCAGAATCTTTTTGGTTAATAATCGCATCGATCGCCATTGCTGTTTTACCAGTCTGACGGTCACCGATTACTAGTTCACGTTGACCACGACCGATAGGGATCATTGAGTCAACTGACTTGTAACCAGTTTGAACAGGTTGATCTACCGATTTACGGTCGATTACACCTGGTGCGATAATTTCTACAGGCGAAGTCAATTTAGCTTCGATTGGACCTTTACCATCAATTGGCTCACCTAGCGTGTTTACAACACGACCAAGCATTTCAGGACCTACTGGTACTTCAAGAATACGACCAGTACCTGTAACTTTCATGCCTTCCTGTAGGTCAGCATACGGGCCCATTACAACAGCACCAACCGAATCACGGTTCAAGTTTAGTGCTAGCGCGTAACGGCCACCCGGTAGTTCGATCATTTCACCTTGCATCACGTCCGCTAGGCCGTGGATGCTAAGGATGCCATCGCTTACAGAAACGATAGTACCTTCATTGCGAGCTTCACTAACAACGTCGAAAGATTCAATACGTTGTTTAATTAGATCGCTAATTTCAGTGGAATTAAGTTGCATGCTCCAATCCCCATTAAGACTGCAATGCATCGCTCAGGCGGTCTAAACGACTGCGCGCTGAGTTATCGATGACTAGGTCTCCGGCTCGAATAATAACTCCACTAAGTAGAGTCTCATCTATACTGCAATTCAGCTGAACTTTGCGCGCTAAGCGCTGTTCCAATTTGCTGCTGATCTCTGCGTGTTGCTCTTTTGAAAGTTCAACAGCTGAAGTAACTTCAACGTCGATTTCTTTCTCATGCTCTTGTTTAAGCAATAAGAACTGTTTACAAACATCAGGAAAAGCCATTAAACGGCCATTCTCTGCCATCACTTTAATCAAGTTCTGACCGAATTCATCAAATTGTTCGCCACAAATAACAATGAATACTTCCGCTAATTTTTCTGCAGTCATAGAACCGCTTAATAAATTATGAACATCATCATTTTGTGCCACTTCGGCAGCAAAAGTAAGCATTTGACCCCATTGGTCTAGCTCACCTTTCTCTACCGCAAAGTCAAAGGCTGCTTTAGCATAGGGGCGTGCGATTGTAGTCAAATCAGACATATACAGCCCCTTGCTTTAAAGTTTTGCAGTAATGTTGTTAAGAAGATCATCGTGTACATCTTTATCGATAGTACGTTCAAGGATTTTCTCAGCACCAGCTATAGCCAGAGTTGCGACTTGTTTGCGCAGGTCATCACGGGCACGTGTGCGCTCAGCTTCAAGTTCAGCTTCAGCTTGCGCTAAGATTTTCTGGCGTTCTGCCTGAGCTTCTTCGCGAGCTTCATCAATAATTTGAGCTTTACGTTTATTTGCCTGTTCAATAACCTCAGTTGCAGTGCGCTTCGCTTCCTTCATTTGCTCGGAAGCGTTGGCTTGTGCCAGGTTCAAGTCTTTCGCAGCGCGCTCAGCGGCTACAAGACCATCAGCAATTTTCTTCTGACGCTCTTCAATTGCTTGCATGATTGGTGGCCATACATATTTCATGCAGAACCAAACAAACAATGAAAAAGCAATTGCTTGACCTAACAGAGTTGCGTTCATATTCACAACAGCTACTCCTCGTTAAGAATCAACTACAAAAAATTAATTAACTATTAAGAGTTAATTAGCCTGCTAGTTGACCAACAAATGGGTTAGCAAACGTGAATAGTAGTGCGATTACGATACCGATCATTGGAACAGCATCCAGTAGACCAGCGATGATGAACATCTTAACTTGTAGCATTGGAGCCATTTCAGGTTGACGCGCAGCGCCTTCTAGGAATTTACCACCAAGAATAGCAAAACCAATTGCAGTACCTACGGCACAAAGACCAACAATGATAGCAACAGCGATTGCTGAAAAACTTAGTACAGTTTCCATTTACGTTCTCCGATTAACATTAATAGTTAGAATAAAGCTTAAAAATTTTTAGTGATCACTATCTTCATGGGCCATTGAGAGATAAACAATTGTCAACATCATGAAAACAAATGCTTGAATCAAAATAACCAAGATATGGAAGATAGCCCAAGGTAGTGCACCTACCCATTGTAAGTACCACGGTAGCATTGCCGCGATAAGAATAAACACCACCTCACCCGCAAACATATTACCAAATAAACGCATACCTAGAGATAGTGGTTTCGCTAATAACGAAATTACCTCAAGTACCAAGTTAAATGGAATCATGATTGGGTGATTAAATGGATGCAGTGCCAATTCTTTAGCAAACCCGCCTAAGCCTTTTACTTTGATGCTGTAGTAGATCATCAGAGCAAAAACACCCAAAGCCATTGCCATGGTTATATTTACATCAGCAGTAGGAACCACTTTAAGGTAAGGGATACCTAGCCAATGCTCTGCAGGATACGGTAAGAAATCGATAGGCACTAAGTCCATCAAGTTCATTATGATAATCCAGCAGAATATAGTCAGTGCTAGTGGAGCGATCAGAGGATTGCGACCATGGAAAGTTTCTTTAACGTTGTCACCAACGAATTCAACTACCATTTCAACAAAACACTGGAGCTTACCAGGAACACCTACTGTTGCTTTCTTCGCAACTGAACGAAAAACCCAAAGGAAAATCGCACCAGTTAGTACAGAAAAGAACAGGCTGTCTATATGTACGTTCCAGAAACTTGTTTCCTCTACAAGACCAAACTTAGCTAAAGAAAGGTTTTGTAAATGGTGTTCAATGTATCCGGATGCTGTTGGCGCAGCCATAACTCATCCTATTTTTTATTGTTAATGAAAAGCACTGGCGCAAAGATATTAATCCCGAGAGCCAGTAAATAGGTCAGTTTGAGGGGAACGAGTTCCACCTGCATATACATGTAGACAATAGAGAATAGTAAAACTGTGATTAAGATTTTTAATGCTTCACCTGCATAAAAGGACGCAGCAACTAACTTAGTCGCACGAGCTCCGCAAAATAGAAAAGCACAAACACAAAACACCACATTGGCAATGACAAAAATGCCGCCACCGATCAATGAGGCAAAACCCCAATCAGGATTAACCGTGATACCTAACCCTACTGCCACTAATATAACCGCGCTAAGCTCGATCAATAACATTTGCTTTGCAAGCACTCGTCCTGGTCTTGCTAACGCCGCTACCATGTATTCTTCCTCTTTTAAGCCCACTAACACTTGCTTAAAAGTGTGTAGAGAAATTGGCGAAAATTATACGGTCAGTCAGATTGAATGCAATTAAAATGCATTATTTTTTTACATTTTTGTATACAATCCGACAACTTTTAAACAAAAGACCGAGTTTATAACATAATTGACCTAAATCAATTATCTCACTTAGTGCTCTAGCTTGGCAATCAATTGCTCTAATTTGTGAGGCTCATCAAGAGTAATCGTAACCTTTGATTTCCCTAAGTTATTTCGAACAATTGAAACGTTTGCTTGCAATTTTTCAGCTAATCTATGCGAAATAGCTAGAGCTTCTTGGTCTTCAACCTTTGTTTTTTCTTCAACTTCTGGTTTTAGGCAGTTTTTAATAAGATTCTCTGTCTGGCGCACCGTCAATTTTTTATTTGCGACGGTGGTAGCAACCTCAACTTGTTGCTCACCATTGAGGGCTAATAATGCACGAGCATGCCCCATTTCCAGTTGCTTATTAGAAACTAAACCTTTTACTTCATTTTCGAGCTGATTTAGACGTAATAAGTTACTTACTGTAGCTCTAGATTTACCTATAACTTCGGCAACTTGCTGATGCGTCAATTTAAACTCATTTTGTAAGCGCTCTAATGCTTGCGCTTCTTCAATAACGTTTAAGTCTTCACGCTGAATATTCTCGATTAAAGCCATCGCGATTACAGCTTTATCTTGAACCTTTTTGATTAAGCAAGGCACCTGTTTTAAACCCGCTTGACGAGCAGCTCTCCAGCGGCGTTCACCAGCTATAATCTCAAAATGATCTTGAGAGATAGGACGAACGATAATTGGTTGAATAATACCTTGTGACTGAATCGAAGCCGCCAGCTCTTCTAGAGCTTCTGGAGCGATATCTTTGCGAGGCTGGTACACACCAGGCTTTAAACTAGTAACGGAAAGCTCAACCAGTTCACCATCTGCAGATAATGCTTGGCTATGCGATGCTACCTGCTGCTTTTCACGAGCTAATGAGCTAGTTGCAAGTAATGCATCTAGCCCTTTTCCTAAACCACGCTTAGACATAGAGCGAATTCCTTTGGTTGGGTTTAAACAGGAACTTCTTCACGACGCAGCATCTCACCAGCTAAAGCAAGGTATGCTTTAGCACCAGCAGAATACTTATCGTAATACATTGCTGGCTTGCCATGACTTGGAGCTTCAGCTAAACGTACATTCCTAGGGATAACAGTTCGATAAACTTTGCTACCGAAATGTTTCTTTAATTGATCGGATACTTCATTTGATAAGCGATTACGAGGATCATACATAGTTCGAAGTAAACCTTCGATTTTAAGGTTCTCGTTTACTACCGCTGCCAGCTTACTAATTGTATCCATCAAAGCTGTTAAACCCTCCAATGCAAAATACTCACATTGCATTGGAACCAACACAGAGTCAGCTGCAGCCATTGCATTGATTGTAAGGAGGTTTAAAGAAGGAGGGCAATCAATAAAGATGAAATCATAGTTATCGCGAACTGATGCAAGCGCATTTTTTAAACGCACTTCACGGGCAAACACTTCCATCAGCTTTATTTCGGCTGCGGTTACATCCCCATTAGCTGCAATTAAATCGTAGTTCCCAGATGGACTACGACACACCACTTCATCAAATGGGGTATCTTCGACTAACAAATCATAAGCTGTTGCTTCAACTTGATATTTATCGACTCCACTTGCCATAGTGGCATTACCTTGAGGATCGAGATCAACAACCAATACTTTACGCTTTGTTGCAGCCATTGATGCTGCCAAATTAACGCAAGTTGTTGTTTTCCCTACACCGCCCTTTTGATTGGCAACTGCTACAATTTTACCCACTATGACCTCGCTGATTATCCCTGACGCGATAAAGTTACTAAGTGACGGTCGCCTTCCAGCTCCGGGACATCCAAAACTTGAATATCAACCACAGAGCACCATTCAGGTAGCAGGTCGATTTCACCTCTTGGATGCTGTCCTTTAAGAGCTAAAAATACACCAGACTGCTCTTTAGGTAAATGATGACACCATTCCACCATATCTGTCATTGAAGCAAATGCACGACTTAGAACACCATCAAATTTTTCTTCTGGTTGGAACTCTTCAACACGGCTTTGAACTGGTGTCACATTTTTAATACCTAGCTCATGAGTAACTTGCTTAATAAAGCGAATACGTTTGCCTAAGCTATCTAGCAAGAAAAACTCACAATCTGGATTCATAATAGAAAGAGGAATACCTGGTAAACCTGGTCCAGTTCCAACATCAATAAAACGCTTACCTTGTAAGTGAGTACTAACAATAACACTATCTAGGATATGCTTCGTTAACATGTCCATAGGGTCACGAACTGACGTTAAGTTATACGCTTTGTTCCATTTGTTCAGCAACTCAACGTAACCAACAAGTTGACCACGTTGTTTATCTGATACTTCTAAGTCTGTTTGGCTCAGTAGGTGATCAAGTTTTTCTCGTAATGCCGACATTATGCGTCCTCACCCTTTTTTAATAAGCCTTGTTTTTTTAGGTAAACCAATAAAATAGATACCGCAGCAGGTGTAATACCCGAGATACGAGAGGCAATACCTATTGATTCAGGTTTTGAAGTTGAAAGCTTTAAAACCACCTCGTTAGATAAGCCTTTAATCTGGCTGTAATCTAAGTCAGCAGGCAGTTTGGTATTTTCGTGACGAAGAGATTTTTCAATTTCGTCTTGCTGACGCTGAATATAACCTTCGTATTTAACTTGTGTTTCAACTTGCTCAGCCGCTTGTTGATCATCCAATGCAGGACCAAAAAGATCCAAAGATGTTAACTGTGCGTAGTTTAGCTCTGGACGACGTAAAAGATCTTCACCGCTAGCTTCACGAACCATAGGGGTTTTTAAAAGCTGATTAAGCGATTCAATACCTTCAGATTTTGGATTTACCCAAGTTTCTTTAAGGCGTTGGCGTTCTTTTTCTATGTTCTCAACTTTATCGTTAAAACGAGCCCATCGAGCATCATCAACCAGCCCTAACTCACGGGATTTTTCAGTCAAACGTATATCTGCGTTATCTTCACGAAGCAATAAACGGTACTCCGCACGAGATGTAAACATTCGGTAAGGTTCTTTAGTACCCATTGTCGATAAGTCGTCAATAAGTACGCCCATGTAGGCTTGGTCACGACGTGGGCTCCAACCTTCTTTACCTTGTGTGAATAAACTCGCATTTAAACCAGCCATCAAGCCTTGTGCTGCTGCTTCTTCATAGCCTGTCGTACCGTTAATTTGTCCAGCAAAGAACAAGCCTTGAATAAATTTTGTCTCGTACGTCTGTTTTAAATCTCGAGGATCGAAGAAATCATACTCGATAGCATAACCAGGACGGACGATATGGGCATTTTCAAAACCTTTCATTGAGCGAACGATTTGAACTTGAACATCAAAAGGTAAACTAGTCGAAATCCCATTAGGGTATAATTCGTGAGTTGTGAGACCTTCAGGCTCAATGAAAATTTGGTGACTGTTTTTATCAGCAAAACGCATCACTTTGTCTTCAATTGAAGGGCAATAGCGAGGACCAATACCTTCGATAACACCGGCATACATCGGGCTTCTATCTAGATTTGCACGAATAACATCGTGTGTATTTTCATTGGTATGCGTAATAAAACACGGAATCTGTTTTGGCTGTTGAGTTCGATTACCCATGAATGAGAAAACAGGCGTTGGATTATCACCATGCTGAACTTCTAGTTCTGAGAAGTCGACACTGCGCGCATCAATTCTTGGCGGTGTGCCTGTTTTCAAGCGATCAACTCTGAATGGAAGATCACGTAAACGGTTTGCTAGTGCGATCGATGGTGGATCACCAGCGCGTCCTCCAGAAGAACTTTCCATTCCAATGTGGATCTTACCACCAAGGAATGTACCCACCGTGAGCACAACGGCTTTAGCATGGAACTTAAGCCCCATCTGAGTAACCACACCAACAACTTGATCCTGTTCTACGATCAAGTCATCCACCGATTGCTGAAACAAAGTTAAGTTTGGTGTGTTTTCTAGAACATTTCGAACAAACGCTTTGTATAAAGCACGGTCAGCTTGAGCACGTGTTGCACGTACTGCAGGACCTTTTGATGCATTTAACGTTCTGAATTGAATACCAGAATGATCGATGGCTTGTGCCATTAATCCACCCATCGCATCCACTTCTTTGACTAAGTGACCTTTGCCAATACCACCAATCGCAGGGTTGCAAGACATTTGCCCCAGAGTATCGATGTTATGAGTGAGTAATAACGTACTTTGACCAGTACGTGCAGATGCGAGTGCGGCTTCCGTTCCTGCATGGCCACCGCCGACAACGATGACGTCAAATTTTTCATGATAAAGCATGGACCGACCTCAGGTATTCAAATGATTCTGGAGAGTGAAAAGGAGCGATATTCTACCTGTTTTCATAGCTTGAGAAAACGTTTTTGAATTTTTTAAACAAGCTCTTTTTTAATTAATATATATAAGATCTTTATAGAGATCTTTTATTGGATCTATTATTAGGATCGATGACTTCTGTGGATAACTAGAAAATGATCAACAAGATCATGGATCTTTTTTAGATCAAATGATGTGATCTAACTTTGATCAGGCTGAGGGTTTCCTGGGATCAAAATAGCTACTTATGCACAAGGGAGAAATACCGATAAAGTTGTTATTTGGATAACTATAGGTTAATCACCGATTAAGTATGTATTTATCCACAAGAAAAATGAAGGAATTAAGGAAATTTGTAGAGTTTTTTAAGAAAAAGTTATGCACAAAATAAATTTTAGGTATAAAAAAAGTGGCGATCAGCCACTCTTTTGTTCGTAATTCACACTTAGAACTGATTAATACAGCTATTTAACCACTCTTCTGCCGCATCTTCCGGTACAGGTACTTCAAGTACATCAATAGTGAAACATGGTGTTAGTGGTTGAGCTTTCATCTTTTCCATTAGCGTAAATGCTTCTTTGCCTGCAGAGCAAAAGGTATCGTAACTCGAATCACCAAGCGCAATAACAGCAAATTTTATTGCGGAGAAATCAGAGTTTGTATCTTTGATAGCTTGAATAAAAGGTTTGATATTATCTGGAAATTCGCCTGCTCCATGAGTCGAAGTTACAATTATCCAAGAGCCTTCAGCTGCTATTTGATGAAAGTCGGGTTGGTTGTGAATTGTAACTTGGTGCCCTTGTTCTTCAAGAAGTTCACTGAGGTGATCACCGACATACTCGGCACCGCCAAGAGTGCTACCTGTAATTATTTGAATCATATAATTCCCTTTTAGAGGAGATGGTTATGATGTTAGCCATCTCCCAAATACTATTTACCAATACAGAAAGAAGAAAAGATACGCCCAAGTAGATCGTCTGAACTGAACTCTCCGGTTATCTCATTAAGGTGTTGCTGAGTTATTCTCAGTTCTTCTGCCAAAATTTCTCCGGCCATATAACCTTCTAATTGTTGCTGTCCAATATCAAGATGATGAGATGCTCGGTCTAGGGCATCTAGGTGTCGTCTGCGTGCCATGAAGCCTCCTTCATTACCACCCGCAAAGCCCATGCAATCTTTTAAGTGATTACGCAGAGCGTCAACGCCTTCCCCTGTTTTTGCGGATAAACGAATTAGGGTTGGATCATTTACGTGGCAGATCCCTAGGTCTTCACCGGTTTGATCCGCTTTATTTCGGATCACTGTCATGCCAATGTTACTTGGTAAACGATCAACAAAATCAGGCCAAATATCTTTAGGGTCGGTAGCATCGGTTGTGGTGCCATCAACCATAAATAAAACGCGATCAGCTTGTTCTATTTCTTCCCAAGCTCGCTCAATGCCAATTTTTTCTACTTCATCGGACGCTTCACGTAGACCTGCAGTATCAATAATATGCAGTGGCATGCCTTCAATATGGATATGCTCTCGCAACACATCTCGGGTAGTACCGGCTATATCGGTCACAATCGCAGAGTCTTTGCCCGATAGACTATTCAATAAGCTCGATTTACCTGCATTAGGGCGACCTGCAATAACGACTTTCATGCCTTCACGCATGATAGAGCCTTGGTTTGCTTCGCGCTTAACGGCATCTAAATTATCAATGATGGCTTGTAAGTCGGCACTTACTTTACCATCGGCTAAGAAATCAATTTCTTCTTCAGGGAAGTCGATTGCGGCTTCAACGTAGATACGAAGGTAGATAAGAGATTCAACTAAAGTATTGATACGTTTTGAAAACTCACCTTGCAGTGATTGTAATGCTGACTTTGCCGCTTCTTCTGAACTAGCATCAATTAAATCAGCAATGGCTTCTGCTTGAGTTAAATCCATCTTGTCGTTTAAAAATGCACGTTCAGAGAACTCTCCGGGGCGTGCGGCACGAACGTCTGCAATGGTCAGAATGCGCTTGATAAGCATGTCCATAACTACAGGACCACCGTGTCCTTGAAGCTCCAAGACATCCTCACCAGTAAAAGAATGTGGGTTAGGGAAGTACAAGGCAATGCCTTGGTCTAACTCAATACCATCATGAGATTTAAACGGAAGATATTCAGCGTAACGAGGTTTCAAAGTTTTGCCTGTTACTTCTAAAGCAACTTGTGCGGCTTTAGGTCCTGATACTCGGATAATACCGACACCACCACGTCCTGGCGCGGTAGCTTGAGCAACAATCGTATCTGTAGTCATAGTTGTGCCTGCTAAGAAGTTGGAGCGCTTTGCTACCCAACATTTAATTCAATTAGCTGAATTGTAATCAGCCCAAAACAAAAAGGCGACCTTTTGGTCGCCTTTCTTTATGTCTTTATCAAGTCAGTCTTACTTAGAGTGTAAGCCTTTCTTTTCCAGCGCTCGGTAGATTAGAGTTTGCTGAATCAGAGTTACAATGTTCGATACTAACCAGTATAGAACTAGACCTGAAGGGAAGAACAAGAAGAAGAAAGTAAACATAACCGGCATAAAGGTCATGATCTTCTGCTGCATTGGATCCGTTACTGTTGTCGGGCTCATCTTCTGAATTAGGAACATTGAAGCACCCATTAGAAGTGGCAAGATGTAGTACGGGTCTTGTGCTGAAAGGTCAGTAATCCAACCGAAGAACGGTGAGTGACGCAGTTCAACTGACTCCATTAGTGCCCAGTAAAGCGAAATGAAGATAGGCATTTGCAGAAGAATAGGTAAACAGCCACCTAGTGGGTTTACTTTTTCTTTCTTATAAAGCTCCATCATTTCTTGGCTCATGCGTTGGCGATCATCGCCAATACGCTCACGCATTGCTGTCAGCTTAGGCTGAAGCATACGCATTTTCGCCATAGACGTGTACTGAGCTTTCGTTAGCGGGTACATAGCACCACGAACGATGAAAGTTAGACAGATAATTGCCAGACCCCAGT
Organism: Vibrio gallaecicus; assembly: GCF_024347495.1. Taxonomy (NCBI): domain Bacteria; kingdom Pseudomonadati; phylum Pseudomonadota; class Gammaproteobacteria; order Vibrionales; family Vibrionaceae; genus Vibrio; species Vibrio gallaecicus. The sequence goes on from NZ_AP025490.1 coordinate 3,288,237, forward strand.
TCACAACGATGCCTTGAATGAATGAAAGCAGAGTATGAAGTGGTTTAGCAATGAACCATAACCAACCGTAGTCAACAACTAGGTCTAGGTTAGGTGCAACTTCAGCCATTTGATCTTGAAGTTTAGGACCAACCCAAAGCGTTGCTTTGAAGCTCGCTTGGTCACCCGTTGCGATGGTTTTGTTCGGCATGCGAACACCAATGTCGCCAAGGTTACCAATGACACGAGTGTAAAGGTTGCTGCCTGCTTCGTCGCGCGGGATCCAAGCACTTGCAAAGTAGTGCTGAATCATCGCTGCCCAACCTTGACCGTTTGCTAGGTTAAGAGACAGGTTGCGATCTTGCATGTCGTCGAAGCTGTATTTTTTGTAACGCGTATCTTCCGTAGAGTAAGCACCACCACGGTAAGTTGGCATTGTAAGGCTACCGCCGTCATCCATAACGTTTTGACGTAGGTGCGCGTACATACCAAATGTTGCGTTATTGCCTGAGTTATTCACGACATCATATTCAACATCCATTGCGTAGCTGCCACGCTTTAGGATAAATGTTTTCGTGTAATCAAGACCGTTTGCTTGATAAGTCATTGGGATGCGTAGTTCATCTTGACCATCAGCAAGTGTAAATTCTTCAGCTGAAACCGTGTAGCTCGGGCGGTTTGTGCTGCTTAAGTCGATACCTTGAGGACCAACTAAACCACTTTGAGCGATAAACTGGTGACCTGGTTCATTCTTAAGAAGAACAAAAGTATCTTCAGAATCAAACTCAGCAGAGTAGTCATTCAAGTTTGCTGTAACGACATCACCACCAACCGTATCAATTGACAGAGTCAGAACATCAGTTGTTACTGTGATTGTTTTTGCAGAAGCCATTTGACCCGGAGCCGGATCTAAATCATCAGCAAAAGATGGTGCAGGTAAAGTACTGCTAGATTGTGCCTGCTCAACCGCTTGAGGTGCTGGGTTCTGAGCTACGTTCCATTGTTGGAAAAGTAGGAAAGAAACCAATGCCAGCGCGATTAACAGGATATTACGTTGAGAATCCATCGTTATTAATCTCTGTCTTGTTTTTGGACTGGTGGAACGGGGTCAAAGCCCCCTTCGTTCAAAGGATGGCATTTTAATAGACGTTTGCCTGATAACCAACACCCTTTTACAAAACCGTGAGCTTTCAACGCTTCTATCGCATATAAAGAGCAGGTTGGAGTAAATCGGCAGCGTGGGCCGATGAGTGGACTAATAAACCATCTATAAAAATAGATGGGTATTAGCGCTATCCACGCGAAGGGCGAGACAGGCGAAGCCATAATTTATCTAAGAGCTTAAACATTTCTTCATTGCTTAAATCTTGCGCACTTTTCTTGGCTATTACAACAAAATCTTTGTTAGGAAGCTGATGTTGATTGTTACGAAAGCTTTCACGCGTAAGACGTTTAAATTTATTACGACCTACAGCAGTTTTAATCTGCTTTTTCGGAACAGCTAATCCAAGACGAGGATGAGAAAGAGAGTTATTACGAGCAATGATGGTGAAATGAGGGGAGCCGGCTCTATGAGCTTGCTTGAAGACGGTTTGGTAATGCTCGGGAGTTAACAAGCGTAACTCCCGACCGAAGGCTAGCTTATTCAAAATAATCAAAGATTACTTAGAAAGACGCTTACGGCCTTTTGCACGACGTGCATTGATTGTTGCGCGACCGTTCTTAGTAGCCATGCGAGCACGGAAACCGTGTGTGCGCTTACGCTTTAGAACTGTAGGTTGAAAAGTGCGTTTCATTGTAATTACCTTACTGATCAGTAGTTTTAGGTTTTTGTTAAACCCGGCGTGGGCATTTTTTCTCTTCTTATATAAGAAAGGAAAACCGACGCCTCTCAACAAAGAGGCGGAATTGTAATCACTGTCACAAAAAGTGTCAATGATTGGGTTAACTAAAATTCCGGTCGGGGGATTATACGTACTATGAGTTAAATCACAAGGATCCTTACTCGATCCCGACCTTATTTAAGAATTTTTTTAACTTTGGATCCTGTGGATTACCAAATATATCCTGTGGAGAGCCTTGCTCAACAATGTGTCCGTCAGCCATGAAGATCACTTTATCCGCGACTTCTTTAGCAAACTGCATTTCGTGAGTGACCACCAGCATAGTTTGGTGTTGATTTGCGAGCTTTTTCATTAAGTTAAGTACTTCTCCAACCCATTCAGGATCAAGGGCTGATGTAGGCTCATCAAACAGTAAAAGCTCGGGCTGAAGTGCCATTGCTCGACCGATTCCAACACGTTGTTGTTGTCCGCCTGATAATGCGGCAGGGTAGCTGTCTGCTTTATCTCCAAGACCAATATCATCTAGTATTTGTTGTGCTTTTTCATGAGCTTGTGCTTTTTTCCATCCTCGAACGGTAATCAAGCCTTCGGCTATGTTTTGTTTGGCCGTTTGGTGCGCAAATAGTGCGTAGTTTTGAAAAACAAATCCTGTTTTCCTGCGTAAAGCCAGCACTTCTGATTTGGTGTGCTTTTGAGTATCAACAGTAATGTCGTCGATAGAGATCGAACCTTGGTTGGCTTGCTCTAAAAAGTTCACGCAACGTAGTAATGTAGACTTACCAGTACCACTAGAACCTATGACGACAACTATCTCACCTTGACGTATTTCTAGGTCGATTCCTTTGAGTACTTCTGTGTTACCAAACTGCTTGTGGATATTTTTTAATTTGATCATCGTACATACGCCTTATTGAGCTTGGCTTCTGCCCATATTTGAACGCGAGTCAGTATGACTACTACTCCCCAATAAATCAGTGCTACGGCTAAAAAAGCTTCGAAAAAACGGAAACTTGATGATGCTTCCATCTGTGCTTTCGCCATAATTTCAGCTACGCCTAGAGTAAAGGCGAGAGATGTCGACTTAATCATATCGATGAAATAATTCATCAATGAAGGTAGGGCAACACGAGTTGCTTGTGGAAGTATGATTCGTCTCATTGCTTGCGGGGTAGTCATTCCCACAGATAGGCTAGCTTCCATTTGGCTACGATCAATGCCGATAATCGCAGCACGAATACTTTCAGCCATATAAGCGGCAAAGTGTAGGGTTAAGCCGATGACAGCTGCACTGAAAGCGTCTAAACCGACGAGAATTGGAAATACTTGCGGCAACCCATAATAAAGCAGAAACAATTGTACTAAGAGTGGCGTGCCACGGAAAAAGCTGATGTAAAGCTGGCTGAGCTGATCCAATACCGGAATTTTAAATACACGAATATTGGCTAGGATCAGTGAAAGAATTAAGGAGAAAAATAACCCCCACACAGCCATCTCCATGGTGGTACCTAAATACTTTAGAAGTATTGGCAATAGCTCCAGCATGTAATTGAAATCAAAACCCATAACGGCTCTCTTATTGTTATTTTGTATAAATGGCTAGAAGTAAAACGCAAAAACCCACCGCAAACTATAAGCAGTGGGCTTTAACTAGATAAGTGAGTAATTACTTCTTAGTAATATCCGCACCAAACCATTTGATAGAAATAGTCGCTAGTGTGCCGTCTTCACGCATTGCTGCGAGTGCTTGGTTTACTTCAGCTTGTAGTTTCTTACCATTGTCGTTGTTAACGAATGGCCATGCATTTTCGATGGTTTCAAAAGGTTGACCAGCGAGTTGTAGAGGTAGACCTGTTTTCTTAATTAGTTCTAGAGCAGAAAGGCGATCCATAACAAACGCATCAGAACGACCTAAAGCCACATCATGCTCGATACCTGTATCGTAAGTTTTTACGTTGATCTTGCCTTCTTTATCATAGCTACGAACCAGTTGTTCAAAGTTAGAACCTAGGTTAACCGCAACTGTTTTACCGTAAAGGTCTTCAATACCTTGAATGCTGTCATTACCTTTACGTACTGTAATTTGTGCACCATCGACTACATATGGGTCAGCAAACAGGTATTTTGCCGTGCGCGCTTCAGTAATGGTGATTTGGTTTGAAATCGTATCGATACGACCTGTTTCAAGTAGACCAAATAAACCAGAGAAGTTTGCTGTTACGTATTCCACTTTATAGTCATTACGTTTACCAATCTCATCCCACAAATCAACTTCAAAGCCTTGCAGTTGGTCTTGCTTTACGAAAGTGAATGGAAAATAACGACCTGACATACCAACTTTAACCTCGGTAGCAGCTTGAACTGTTGCAGCAGAAAGTGCGATTACTGCAATTGCAGCTTTAATCCAGTTTTTCATTTGGTAACTCCTTATATTTATAGAGCAGGATGTTACTGGGAAAATGCTCAATAGAATAAATAACCAGATGTTATTAACCATAACTAGATGGTATTCGAGGTTTGGGGATAACTAACGAAGATCTGAGCATAAGTGGATCCTTATGTGAGTAAAGTAAGGGCAATATGTGTGGATCCACGGGAATTACCCTTAAATATTGTGAATAACTTCGATCTTATTCACTGGATCTGTGATCAATTGCTGGTGATCTGTTTTATCAACAGGTAAAATTGCCAGTCATTTCAGATAACTTAAATAGAGTGAGTGCATC